>JAZOUS010000068.1:0-57555 GCA_045658265.1 Alistipes sp. | reverse complement strand
TTGAGGCCCCAGTTCTCCACATTCACGATCTGACCGCCGTTCTCGGTGATGATGCCCTGGAATTTGTCAGCAACCTCCTTTACCTGTGCGTCTGAAAGGACAGGAGTGACAATGAAAACGGTTTCGTAATTGTTCATAATTGTTTTAATTAAATGTTTTTATGCTATTTAGCGGTGCAAAGGTACAACTTTTTCGTGGAAAACAAAATTTTTCTCAACTTTTTCAACATTTCTTATCACCGCTGGCCGCTGATGCAAAAATTGGGAACGACGTTTTTATCTATTACACACTCCCTCCCCCTAAAGGGGACTCCCTCTAACTTAGAGGGAGAGTTTTTATATAGCTCCTCCCCTAAGTTAGGGGAGGTGGCCGAAGGTCGGAGGAGTGTGTCTATCTTATATCTCACATCTTTCAACTTTCATCTCAACACACACTTCCTCTCCCCCGCTGAGAGAGTTTTCCTTATTTTCCTTAAATTCCCTAATTTATTTTGCCTCAATCTCATCATAAAAGGGTTGTAAAACCCAATTTTGAATTTTGAATTAAAAAAAACCGCCACCCCGAAGGGTAGCGGCCAAAATTCAAATTATTGAATGCTATTATTCATGGTTTTTCCAATAATCTGTCGCCCAACAATACGACCATTTCTCATCATACATTTCGTCCTCTGATGGACATGTGCTGTAGTCAAAATATCCCTCTCCATCAGGAGCTGATATTAATAGTATTCTTACATAAGGATATTTATTTACCCTTCCAAACTCTTTTCGATAAAGCACCTTATCAGGATCATAACAATCTGTTTCAACCCATATTTTCGTTTCATCGTATGCCAACACCTTCAAATAATACTTCTCGGAATTACGCATTATGGTAAATGTATTGTCCTCTTCGGCAATAATATCGTAATCGAAGTGATGCCAACCCCAAAAATCCTTAGAGCCACCTATGTACTTTATCACCTTACCATCAGAGTGGAACGCATAATCTTCCGAGCCAGAGTAACGATAATCATGATCCCATACAAGAATCTCTTCTCCTTTACCATCTGGTTCTGTATATGTGTAAGCTGCAATCTCGCCCCAATATGGAATAGATTTTAAAACCTCCATTAATGGCGTATCTATCTGCTTGATGCTTCGAGTAATCTTATCTCCCTCCGACAAGACAATACTTTCTTCCTTGCTACACCCTGCAAATACGGCAACGGCGAGCATCATAAATAATAACTTTCTCATTGCTGTAGTTTTTTAATTGGTTAATAAATACTTTGACGTTTGCAAGTTACAAAATTTTTCTCACCCCCCCCAAATATTTTTGCAAGAAAATTACAAAAAAAATGCGAATATCTTCACAACTCACCCAACTTTGCATAGTTATTTAATTATTTTATAATCAAAGAGGTGCGTCATTTCGCATTTTTGTATTGGTATGGCTGATTAGAATAGATTAGTCGTCATACAAAAATGCAGAAATCTACCTTTGGGAAAACTGCCGTGCAAAAAGCGACTTTGAGGCAAGGGTTATTCTTTGCGATGTCTTTAATAAGCGGTTGATTTCAACATTTTCGCATAGTAGCTTTTCACTTCTCCACACCTCACCATTGCGAAAATATGAAATGACGGAGTATATATAAAAAAAAGTCATTTCGCATTTTTGTATTGGTTTGGCTGATTAGAATAGATTAGTTGCCATACAAAAATGCAGAAATCTACCTTTGGGAAAACGGCCTCGCAAAGAAGGACTTTGCGGCAAGGGTTATTCTTTGAGAGGTCTTAAATAAGCGGTTGATTTCAACATTTTCGCATAGTAGCTTTTTACTTCTCCACACCTAATCTTTGCGAAAATATGAAATGACGTTTTTATTTATTACACACTCCCTCCGGCCTTCGGCCACCTCCTCTTGCCTTAGAGGAGGAGTTTTCCTTATTTTCCTTATTTTCCTTATTTTCCTTATTTTCCTTAAATTCCCTAATTTATTTTCCCTCAAACTCATCATAAAAGGGTTGTAAAACCCAATTTTGAATTTTGAATTTTGAATTTTGAATTTCATTTTGCCTATCTTTGCAGAGTGTTTAATTAAATTAAGGTAGAGATGCTTCGCAAGATACTCTTTGTGGTGGCTACATATATCACTTCGACACTGCTGATGCTGGTGCAGAAGCCGTTGTTTATGCTCTGGTATGCCGAGCGCGCCGAGGGGGCTACACCGTCCGACATCTGGGGCGTGGTGTGGCACGGCCTGCTGCTCGACTCAACAACGGCGGGTTACATCAGTGTGATTCCCTGGCTTTTGATGCTACTCTCGGTGTGGGTGACCATCTCCGAGCGCGCTATGAAAAGCATACTCGGCACATATTTCGTTGCAATAAGCCTTATCGTGTCGCTGCTTGTGGCTGTGGATATAGGCCTGTTCCGTCACTGGAATTTCCGACTCGACAGCACCCTGCTGCAATATCTGCGCACACCAAAGGAGGCTGCAGCGAGTATGACGTGGGGCGATTTGTGGCCTGCGCTTCTGCTCTTTGCGGGATATGCCGCGCTGATGATTTACGCCTTGCGTCCCGCAGCCAAGCTCTACCGCGCAGCCAAGTTATCGCTCTTGACACGCATCGGCGGCACGCTGGCCCTGCTTCTTACGGGAGGCCTGCTATTCCTCGCCATTCGTGGTGGCGCAGGCACATCACCCGCCAATGTGAGCAAGGTCTATTTCAGCGAAAATATGTTCCTGAATCAGGCTGCCACCAACCCCATCTTCTCGTTCCTCTCGTCAGCTTCGCGCTCAGAGCTCAAGGAGGGCGACCACAACTACTTTGGCGACGAGGAGCGCCGCGAGATTATCGCCCAGCTTTACCCCTCGACCACTACCACCGCATCGCTACTCAATACCCAGCGCCCAAATGTGGTGCTCGTGATATTGGAGAGCTTTGGCCGCACTGTCACCGACGAGGTAATAGAGGGCAAACAGGTTACGCCTCATCTGAATTCGCTCAAGCAGGAGGGCATCTGGTTTGAAAATATTATCGCCAATTCGTTCCGCACCGACCGAGGCACGGTGGCCATTATGAGTGGCTACCCCACTCACCCCACCGTCTCGATAATGAAGTACCCACAGAAGGCTCAGTCGCTCGCATCGATTGCGGGCTCACTGCGTGATGCGGGCTACAAGACAACTTTCACCTATGGCGGCGATGCCAACTTCACCAACACCATCTCGTATCTCTATGGTACCGGCGTGGAGCGCATCACCGACCAGCGACATCTACGCTTCAACGAGCCACCCGCACAGTGGGGCTACGAAGACCATCTTGTCTGCGACTACTTTGCCGATGAGGTGCTGGAGCTGGCTGGTGGCGACGAGCCATTCTTCGCAACGCTGCTCACACTCAGCTCACACGAACCTTTCAATGTGCCCTACTCGGCATTCGAGCATAAGATTCTCAACGCCGCAGCCTACACCGACGAGTGCGTGGGCAAGATGATCGAGAAGTGGAAAGCCTCGCCCGAGTGGGAGAATATGCTCGTGGTGATGATTGCCGACCACGGCTTAGCCTACCCCGATGAGTTGCAGACGGGGGAGCTGCCACGCCAGCGAATACCTATGTTGTGGATTGGCGGGGCGGTGAAGGAGCCTATGGTGGTTGAGAATTACGCCTCGCAATGCGATATGGCGGCCACACTGCTTGCGCAGATGGGAATCGACATCGGCGAGTTTGAGTTTAGCCGCAACATATTTGCTGCCGACCAGCCGCAGTTTGGCTTCTGGAGCTATAATAATGGCTTCGGCCTTATCAGCCAAGAGGGCTACATCCGCCACAACCTCACAAGCGACACCACAACAGAGTGTGAGGCCGCAGCTCAAATCTCGGCCGACTCGCTTCGCGCTGCATACGAGCGTCAGGGCAAGGCTATCGTGCAATCTCTCCACAACGACTTAATCAGGCGATAAGATGAAACGACTACTTACATACATCTCTCTACTGCTGATAATGGCAGGCTGCGGAGGCGCAACCACCCAATTCGATATCTCGCTTTTCGATAAGGTGCTCTACACCCCCACCCACGCCACAGGCTTCAAGATTCTGCATAGCGAACAGAGTGGCGCCACCCTTATCGCGGTGAGCAACCCCTGGCAAGGTGCAAGCGATGTGGAGCAGATGCTTATTATCGATCCCGAGGGGTGTTTCCCCGTTCTGCCTTCAAATGTCAAGCGCATCGGCGGTGCGGCACAGCGCATAGTCTGTATGTCGTCGAGCTATGTGGCTATGCTCTCAAGCATTGGCTGCCACGAGCAGGTGGTGGGCGTTTCGGGCATCGACTTTATCTCGGATGAATATGTCAACTCCAACCGTCAGAAGATTGGCGATGTGGGTTACGACAACAATATCAATTACGAGCTACTTCTTGCGCTCAACCCCGACCTTGTACTGCTCTACGGCATTTCGGGGGCGAGCGGTATGGAGTCAAAACTCGCCGAGTTGCAGATACCTTATATCTACTTAGGTGAGTACCTCGAGTCATCACCCCTCGGCAAAGCCGAATGGCTGGTAACGGTGGGCCATATTGCAGGCCGCAGCCAGCAGGCCGAGGAGCTATTTCAGCAGATTGAGAGCAGCTACACTTCTCTATCGAAGCTCTCAGCCTCTCACGACCATAAGCCTCGCGTGATGCTCAACACGCCCTATCGTGATTCGTGGTTTATCCCATCGAAGCAGAGCTATATGGTGCAACTTATCAGCGACGCTGGTGCCGAGTGCTACACCTCCACCGACGAGGGCAACTCGTCGCACCCCATCGACACCGAGCAGGCCTACATCTGGGCAGCCGAAGCCGATTACTGGCTCAATGTGGGCCCTTGCAACTCGCTCGGCGAGCTCACACGCCAAAACCCCAAGTTTGCCGACATAGATGCCGTTGCCAAGCAACGTGTATATAACAACAACGCCCGCCAGACACCAAGCTCTGGCTCCGACTTCTGGGAGTCGGGCGTGGTGCGCCCCGATTTGATTCTTCGCGACCTAATAGCGATATTCCACCCCGAACTGCTGGGTGATGAAGCCTACCCAGTAAAGGATGGGGTTACACTCTCGGCCGATGAACTCTACTACTACAAACAACTAAAGTAACACTCTATGCAGATTCGCCATAGCATACTCTTTATCTCGCTCTCCGCGCTATGCCTCATACTCTTTGCCTGGGATATGATGGTGGGCTCGGTGGGTATTGCCGCCAGCGACGTGTGGGCAGCCCTGACAGGAGGCGAGTGCGATCCCGTAAAGGCAAAAATCATTATCGACATACGACTAATCAAGGCGCTGATGGCCATCTTTGCCGGTGCGGCGCTCTCGGTGAGTGGCCTGCAGATGCAGACTATGTTTCGTAACCCGTTGGCGGGCCCTTACGTCTTGGGCGTGAGCTCGGGCGCAAGTCTCGGCGTGGCACTCTTTATCTTAGGCGCACCCCTGATGGGTATGGCTGGCGTGGGAGCATTCTCGACATTGGGTATTGCGGGTGCTGCGTGGATTGGAGCAGCCGCCATCCTGACGGCAGTCTCGGCCGTAAGCCGCCGCATAAAGGATATTATGGTAATCCTGATTTTGGGTATGATGATTGGCTCGGCCGTAAGTGCCGTAGTGCAGATTCTGCAATATATGAGCAACGAGGAGTCACTCAAGAGCTTCGTTGTGTGGACTATGGGTTCGCTGGGCGACATTACAACCAGCCAGTTGTGGCTTGTTGCGCCCGCCATCATTGCGGGCCTTACCATTGCCGTTGCGCTAATCAAACCAATGAATATGCTGATGCTGGGCGAGCCTTACGCCCGCACTATGGGACTCAACATCGCGCGCACGCGTGGCCTGATACAGCTCTCGACAACCCTTTTGGCGGGCACCATCACAGCCTTTTGCGGCCCTATCGGTTTTATCGGACTGGCTATGCCCCACCTCAGCCGCATACTACTGCGTGATGCTGACCACCGTAAGCTGATGCCTGCGGCGGCACTCACAGGAGCGGTGGCTATGTTGCTGTGTGACATCTTCTCGAAGATGCTCACCCTGCCCGTCAACACCATCACGGCCCTGCTCGGAATACCTATCGTTATATGGGTTGTAGTTAGAAACAAAAATATCGCATAGAGTATGATACGCCTTCAGAACATATCGCTTGGTTATGCCAACCGCACACTCATCACCTCGCTCACAGCTCACATCCGACAGGGCGAGCTGACGGCACTTGTGGGCCGTAATGGTACGGGCAAGAGTACGCTTCTAAGAGCCATCGCAGGCTTGGGCGAGCCCCTCAGCGGCGAGATAATGCTCAGCGGGAAGCCTCTTCAGAAGCTCTCCACAGCTGAACTTGCCACCACCATATCGTTTGTCACTACCGACAAGGTGCGTATCTCCAATCTGCGTTGTCGTGATGTGGTGGCGCTGGGACGTGCCCCCTACACCAACTGGATTGGCCGTATGCAGGACGAGGACCGCGCCATCGTGGAGCAGTCGCTTGCTGCCGTTGCGATGAGCGACTACGCCGACAAGACAATGGACAGAATGTCCGACGGCGAGTGTCAGCGCATAATGATTGCCCGCGCTCTGGCCCAGCAGACACCCATCATCCTGCTCGACGAGCCAACGGCATTCCTCGATATGCCCAACCGCTATGAGCTCTGCAACCTGTTGCGCAGTTTGGCGCACAACGAGGGCAAGTGCATACTCTTCTCCACCCACGAATTGGATATCGCCATATCGCTCTGCGACTCCATAGCTCTGATCGCACCCCCGCAACTCCACCACCTCCCAACCCAAGAGATGGTCGCCAGTGGCCACATCGAACGACTCTTTGCAGGCAGTGCCGTAAAGGATATGTTTGATATTAGAAGTTATCTGCAAACCAATAGATAAAAGAAAATTGGTTGCCCGATTAGGACAACCACTTAGTCTATAAAGGGGAATTCGAGGACAAGTAAGACGCCAAAATATTTATGACACTCAGCTCCTGGCTCTATAATGTTGTATAAACTGAGCTATTTTGAGGATTGCCGAAGTCCGAGAATCCGCAGTTTACTTGGCGTAAATGAGGAATTCGAGGTCAAGCAAGACACCAAAATATTTATGACACTCAGCCCCCGCCTCTATAAAGTTGTATATACTGAGCTATTTTGAGGATTGCCGAAGTCCGAGAATCCGCAGTTTACTTGGCGTAAATGAGGGATTCGAGGACGAGCAAGACGCCAAAATATTTATGACACTCGGCACCCGCCTCTATAAAGTTGTATAAACTGAGCTATTTTGAGGATTGCCGAAGTCCGAGAATCCGCAGTTTACTCGACGTAAATGAGGAATTCAAGGACGAGCAAGACGCCAAAATAGCCAGTTTAGGCAACTTTATCTCTACAATTTTTCACCAAAGGCAAGATCCCCCGCATCACCGATTCCCGGCACAATATAGGCTCGCGAAGTAAGCTCGGCATCAACTGCTCCAACCCACAGAGTGGTGCTCTTCGATGGCAAGTGCTTGATAGCATAATCCACACCCTGCTCGCTGGCCACAACCGATGCTATGTGAGTATGCAGCGGCTTGCCGCACTTCTCAAGCAGAGCCTCATAGGTCAGACACAGCGACTGTCCTGTTGCCAGCATTGGATCAACCAGCAGCAACACCTTACCCTCTAAATCGCAGCTCGACACATACTCAATCTTAACCTTAAAGGTGCCATCTTTCGAGTTCTTACGATAAGCGGCGACAAATGCACTACTCGCATTATCGAAGTAGTTGAGAAAACCCTGATGCAGAGGTAGGCCCGCACGCAGCACCGTAGCTATCACAATCTTATCGCTCACGAGCGACATTTCAGACTCTCCGAGTGGTGTCTCCACAGTTGTGTTGGCGTAGTTGAGACTCTTTGAAATCTCGTAGCTCATAATCTCGCCTATACGCTCCATATTACGACGAAAACGCATAGAGTCTGCCTGCACCGACTTGTCGCGCAACTGCGCAAGAAAGGTGTTGAATATTGAGTTCTGCTGGCTCAAAATGTGAATCATATCGGTTGTGTATTAAAGGTTAATACAAGAAGTTATTGAACGGATAACGCCCTGCGTGAATCTCGCGCACCATACCATAGAGGTCCGAGCGCAGCTTCTCGATGTTGATTCGCTCGGCTGCCGAGATGAAGATGCAAGGCGTGTTGGCCTTTGCAATCCAGCTCTTCTTCATATCCTCCAACGACATATTGCGACGTGTAGCAGGCGTAAGGTCGTCCTCCTCCTTCTTTATATATGTGTATGCGTCAATCTTGTTGAAGACCAGATATACGGGTTTGTCGCCCGCACCGATATCCTGCAAGGTCTGCTTCACCACTGCAATCTGCTCCTCGAAGCCTGGATGCGAAATATCCACAACGTGGATAAGCAGGTCGGCCTCGCGCACCTCGTCGAGCGTTGACTTAAACGACTCGATAAGCTCAGTGGGCAACTTGCGGATAAATCCAACAGTGTCCGACAGCAGGAATGGCAGGTTATCGAAAACCACCTTTCTTACTGTGGTGTCGAGCGTTGCAAAGAGCTTATTCTCGGCAAACACCTCGCTCTTCGACACCAGATTCATCAGCGTCGATTTTCCCACGTTGGTATATCCCACCAACGCCACACGCACCATTGAACCTCGGTTAGAACGCTGCACGGCCATCTGGCGGTCAATCTTCGAGAGCTCCTCCTTGAGCTTCGAGATGCGGTTGCGCACGATACGACGGTCGGTCTCAATCTCGCGCTCACCCGCTCCGCCTCGTGTACCCGTACCACCTCGCTGACGCTCCAAGTGAGTCCACATACCAGCCAAACGTGGCAACATATACTCGTGCTGAGCCAACTGCACCTGCGTCTTGGCATAGGCTGTGCGGGCTCTCGACATAAAGATATCCAAAATCAGACGTGTACGGTCCAGCAGACGGCAAGGCATCACCTTCTCGATGTTGCGAGTCTGCGATGGAGAGAGCTCATCGTCAAAAATCACCACGTCAATCTCGTTCTCGGCACAATACGAAGCAATCTCCTCGAGTTTACCAGGGCCCACATAGATTCGTGATGAGGGCTGAGGCAGGCGCTGTGTGAAACGGCGCACTGTCACAATATCGGCCGTCTCGGCCAGAAACTCCAACTCGGCCAAAAACTCCTCGGCCTGCTCAATGGGCTGACCGTCGCGGATAACGGCCACCACCACGGCGCGCTCGCGCAAATCCTGCTCTTCGGTCTGTTCTGTACGATTCTCGTTTTTCGCTTTTACCATTTAGTTATGGGTAAAAAAAAAGTATCCCGCTTAATGTAGCAAAAAGCGGGACACTTTTATATATTAGTATTAGTTTCTCAACTGGAAGTTTACTGGCAACTGGTAACGCACGCGAACTGGCTGGTTACGCTGCATACCTGGAGACCACTTTGGAGAGCTGCTTACCACGCGGATAGCCTCCTCTGAAAGAGACTTATCTGGCGACTGCATCACCTGAATACCTGTGAGTGTACCGTCCTTCTCGATCACGAAAGCCAAAGTTACACGACCAGAGATACCGTTCTCCTGAGCGATTTTTGGATACTTCAACTTGCTCTGTACCCAGTTACGGAACTTGTTAAGGTCACCACCCTGGAATGAAGGCATCTTCTCGGCCTTGAGCAATGGAGCATCTTCCTCGATCTCCTCCTCCTCGACCTCCATAACCTTGGTTGTAATCTCCAAACCAGCCTCAAACTCCTCGAATGAGAAGTCTGTAGTTACCTTAGTGTCGTTAGTCACGATATCAAGGATATCATTGTAAACCTTGATCTCGATCTTCTTTGGAGGCTCGGGTGGCTTCTGCTCGTTACGAGTAATCTCTGTGATCTCCTCCTCTACGGGACCATAGTTCATCTCGACTTGCTCAATACGATACTCCTTCGGTGCATAACAGAATGCAGCGATAACGATAAGTAACGAAATAATCAAGCCAATCTCAAGGAACAGACCTTTTCTATTCTGAAGGTCTACCTTAGGTGATTTTTTAATTTCCATACTTCAGTTTATCAATTTAAATTTTTATAGTTTCACGGTTGATGCTAAGACTCCACGCCCTCGCTCATTATGCGGCCACGACAACCAGATACCCGCAACACATTGTGTCACAGAGCAATCACCTCGCCGCAACCCACCACAGAAGCCTCTACCATAAGGGCATATCCGCAGTTCTCTTGGCAAATATAATCATAAAAATCCAAAAAATAGCGATTGACGAAGAAAAATCTGCAAAAATTTTTTACTTTTGTTGTCGAAGTAATAAAACCACTATGTCAGAAACAACCAAAAAGAGCCTCTATGGTATGACTCTTGCACAGCTTCAGCAGCTCTGCAAGGAGAACTCATTGCCAGGTTTTACAGCCAAGCAGATTGCTCGATGGCTCTACACAGCACGCATAAAGGATATTGCCGAGATGACCAACATCTCGCTCGCTGCGCGTGCCGCACTGAGCGAAAAATACACCGTCGGCCGCATCGAACCCATCAAGGTCAGCACCTCAACCGACGGTACAAAAAAATACCTCTTCCCCACCTCGCAGGGGCAGTTTATCGAGTCGGCCTACATCCCCGATGGCGACCGCGCCACGCTCTGCGTGTCATCGCAGGCGGGATGCCGTATGGGTTGCCGATTCTGCGCCACCGCGCGACAGGGTTTGCAACACTCCTTATCGGCCGCCGAGATTATCAATCAGGTGCTCTCAATTCCCGAGAGCGAGAAGCTCACCAACCTGGTTTTTATGGGTATGGGCGAACCACTCGACAATATGGACAACGTGCTGGCCACCATCGAGATACTCACCTCGGACTGGGGTATGGGATGGTCGCCCACACGCATCACGCTCTCAACTGCGGGCGTGGCCGCCAATCTGGCTCATTTCCTCGACTCGACGAAGGTACATTTAGCCGTCAGCCTTCACAATCCGTTCCACGAACAGAGGGTGGAGATTATGCCCATCGAAAAGGCCTATCCCATCCGCGAGGTGTGCGACATCCTGCGCCGTTACGACTTCACAGGCCAACGCCGAGTATCGTTTGAGTATATCGTGATGGAGGGGCTCAACGACTCGCCCGCCCATATCAAGGAGTTGTGCCGACTTCTGAACGGTATCAAGTGCCGTATGAATCTTATCCGTTTCCACAAGATTCCCGATTCGCCCTACTTCTCACCATCCAACGAGCGTATGATAGCATTCCGCGACACGCTGACTGCCAAAGGAATACAAACCACCATCAGAGCCTCACGAGGCGAGGATATTCAGGCTGCGTGCGGTCTGCTCTCAACCAAAGAGCAAGCCGAAAGAGGCCGACAGCAATAGCGCTCCGATGTAGAAAAACTGGCAAAAAAGCAACGCAAAAACCAAAAGAAGATGATAAGTGTAATAGAAAAATATTTTCCCAATCTTACCGAGCAGCAGAGGCAGCAGTATCGCGCTCTGTACGACCTCTATGCCGACTGGAACTCGAAAATCAATGTCGTATCGCGCAAGGATTTTGACCAACTCTATGTACGCCACATCCTCCACTCGCTGGCTATCGCCAAAGTGTGCCAGTTTGAGGCGGGGGCAAAGGTGCTCGACGTGGGCTGCGGCGGAGGATTTCCAAGCGTACCGTTAGCCATTATGTTCCCCGATGTGCAGTTTATATCGGCCGACTCTATCGGCAAGAAAATCACCGTTGTAAAGGGTGTGTGCGAGGGTGCTGGCATCAAGAACATCGACGCCCGCAACGTGCGTGTCGAGCAGATTCCCGAGCAGTTTGATTATGTGGTGTCGCGAGCCGTTACCGAGATGCCGACATTCGTAAAATGGATATGGTCGAAAATCAACAAAGGGCAGCGAGGCTCGCTCGCCAACGGCATCCTCTATCTGAAGGGTGGCGACCTGACGGAAGAGCTTGCCGCTACCCGAATGAAGTGGCAGGAGTATAATATCTCCGACTTCTTCGACGAGGAGTTCTTCGAGACCAAAAAGGTGGTTTACACAAAGAAATAACCTCAACAAGAACCTTAGTTTGAGACCGTCTGACGTTATGTGGGCGGTCTCAAATCTTTTTCTGGGACTGCTGCCTAAATAGAAGCTTCACAAAAATCACATTTTCGCCAATAAATAATCATTTCCGAGCATCATATATCCGAATAAAATGCTTATCTTTACACACCTAATAACTTATACCTAATAAACGCAGTTATGTCGAACACCGTTAAAGTCATTTGCCAGAATACCTCAGCCGCTTTGGAGGTTGAGATGGGAACATCGCTTCTCGAACTACTGCAGCAGCTCTCCATCGAGAATGGCTACCCATTTTTGGCGGCCTATGTGAACAACCGCATCAAGGAGCTGAATTACAAAATCTACAAGCCTATCACGGTGCGATATATCGATATCACCCACTTCGAGGGTTATCGAGTTTATCAGCGAACCATATCGTTCATCTTACAGAAGGCGGCCTCCGACATCTTCCCCGAGCGCAAGCTCTACATCCGCCACTCGTTAGGCCGAGGCCTCTATGGCGAATTTGCCGATAGCGAGGAGTTGTCGATGGAGGATATCGAGGCTCTGCGCCACGCTATGCAGCAGATTATCGACACTGGCCACACCATTTCGCGCCAGCGTATGCTCTCAACAGAGATTAACGAGATTTTCAAGGAGAGGGGCTTCGACGATAAGGTTGCGCTGCTCAACTCCCGCAAGCGACTCTATAGCGACATCCACTCGATGGACGATGCCGTTGGTTATTTCTATGGCGCACTCACGCCCGACACGAGCTACATCCATCTGTTCGACATACGCCGTTACTACAACGGTTTCTATATCGCCCTGCCACTGCGCTCCAACCCAAGCACGCTCGATTTGAATGTGCATCTGGACAAGATGTTCGACATCTTCCGCGAGTATAGTATGTGGGTAAAGATTATGGGTGTGCCAACCGTTGGCCACCTCAACGAAAAGGTATTGGCGGGCGATGCGAGCGAACTTATCAAGATTGCCGAGGCATTCCACGAAAACAAGATTGCCCAGATGGCCCACCAGATTGAGCAGGCCAACATCGAGCAGGGTACTCGCGTGGTGCTCATCTCGGGCCCATCGTCAAGCGGCAAGACCACAACAGCCAAGCGACTGGGCATCCAGCTCCGCATATTGGGGCTCGATCCTGTGCTTATCTCGCTCGACGACTACTTTGTTGACCGCGAGCACACCCCCAAAGACGAGAATGGTGACTACGACTACGAGGCTTTAGAGGCTATCGACCTGAAATTGCTCAACAGCGATCTTGAGCGCCTGATGGCGGGCGAGAGCGTCGAGGTGCCTCGCTATGACTTTATCACAGGCACACGCCAGTGGCACGAGGCTCCGCTCCAGCTCAACGAGCGCTCGATACTCATTATGGAGGGTATTCACGGCCTCAATCCACGCCTTACGCCAAGCATTCCTCGCGACCAGAAGTTCTGCATCTATGTATCGTGCCTTACATCGGTTGCGATGGACAACCTATCACGCATTTCAACCTCCGACAACCGTATGTTGCGCCGCATAACACGCGACTACGCAACGCGAGGAAGCAACGCCCTCTCCACTCTGCAACGCTGGCCAAGTGTGCGCCGAGGCGAGGAGAAGCATATCTTCCCCTATCAGGAGAATGCCGACGTGATGTTCAACTCGTCGCTCTTCTACGAAATCTCAGTTATTCGCCAGAAGGTAGAACCTATCCTGCGTGAGGTGAGCGACACCGAGCCCGAGTATGGCGAGGCACGCCGTCTGCTGAAGTTCCTCGACAACTTCATCCCCATCTCGCCCGACGAGATTCCGCCAACATCAATTCTCAGAGAGTTCATAGGCGGCAGTAGTTTTAAGTATTAGCGAACAGAAAACGAAAAAACGAAAAGACGAAACAACAAAACAATAACAAATAAATTAGAGAAAAATGTTTGACAAATTTATGAATCGCCATATTGGCGTGACAAATTCCGACGACCTCAGCCAGATGTTGAAGGTTATCGGTGTGGAGTCTGTCGAGGAGCTTATCTCGCAGGTTATCCCAGCTTCTATCCGTTTGAAGAAACCACTCGCATTGCCCGAGGGTATGAGCGAGTATGAGTTCTCGGCTCACATTGCTGCACTCGCAGCCAAGAACCGCCCAATGCGTTCGTTTATCGGTATGGGTTACTACCCAACTGCTGTGCCTGCCGTTGTAAGCCGCAACGTGTTTGAGAATCCAGCGTGGTACACATCATACACTCCTTATCAGGCCGAGATTTCGCAGGGCCGTTTGGAGGCGTTGCTCAACTACCAGACCGCTATCCTCTCGCTTACAGGTATGCAGATTGCCAACTGCTCGCTTTTGGACGAGGCTACAGCCGCAGCCGAGGCTATGCTTATGATGTATGCTTTGCGCTCACGCGAGGCTGTGAAGCAGGGACGCAACCAACTCTTCGTTGACCGCCAGATTTTCCCTCAGACATTAGACGTACTGCTTACTCGCAGCGAGCCATTCGGCATCGAACTTATCGTTGACGACTACGACAGCTATGAGTTCTCAGGCAAGGAGTTTGGTGCTTTGGTGCAGTATCCAGCCCTTTCGGGTGAGGTGCGCGACTACTCGGCATTTGCAGCTAAGGCTCACGAGGGTGGTGCTTTGGTAGCAGCCATCGCCGACATCCTTTCACTGGCACTTCTCACTCCTCCAGCAGAGTGGGGAGCCGATATCGCTGTGGGTTCTACTCAGCGTTTGGGTTGCCCTATGGGCTTCGGTGGTCCAAGCGCAGGCTATATGGCTTGCCGCGAGGCCTACAAGCGTAACATCCCTGGCCGTATCATCGGTGTATCGGTTGACCGCCTGGGCAACAAGGCTTTGCGTATGTCGTTGCAGATGCGTGAGCAGCACATCAAGCGCGAGAAGGCAACATCGAACATCTGTACCGCTTCGGCTCTTATGGCGTCGATGGCAGGTTTCTACTGTATTTACAACGGCCCCGAGGGCTTGCGTCGTGCCGCTATGACGGCCCACACATCGGCTGTTGCCGTTGCCGACGCCTTGAAGGCTTTGGGTTACAAGCTCTCATCGACAAACATCTTCGACACAATCGAGGTGGAGACCGAGGCTGCCGTTATTCAGGATATCGCTCTTGAGGCAGGCATCAACTTCTTCTACCCATCGGAGGGCACAGTTCGCCTCTCATTCGACGAGGTTACAACTCCTGCCGAGGTGGAGGCCGTTGTGGCTATCTTTGCCGAGGCTAAGGGCAAGAAGGCTAAGGCCGTGAAGATTGCTTCACAGCCAGCTATCGCCGAGGCTATGCTCCGCAAGTCGCCAATCTTGGCAGAGCCAATCTTCAACCGCTACCACTCAGAGAGCGATATGATGCGTTACATCAAGCAGTTGGAGTTGCGTGACATCTCGCTTGCCAACTCCATGATTTCGCTCGGCTCTTGCACAATGAAGCTCAACGCAGCAGCTATTATGCAGCCACTCTCACTCGGTGGCTTCCAGAATATGCACCCATTCGCTCCTGCCGACCAGACAGAGGGCTACACTCAGCTCATCAGCGAGCTGGAGCAGGATTTGGCCACAATCACAGGCTTTGCAGCCTGCTCATTGCAGCCTAACTCAGGCGCTGCGGGCGAGTATGCGGGTTTGATGGTTATCCGCGCTTACCACCAGAGTCGTGGTCAGGGCTACCGTAACATCATCCTCATCCCAGCATCGGCTCACGGTACCAACCCAGCATCGGCTGCTATGGCAGGTATGAAGATTGTAACCGTAGCTTGCGACCAGAACGGTAATATCGACGTTGAGGATTTGAAGAAGAAGGCCGAGGAGCACTCATCGGAGTTGTGCGGACTTATGGTAACATACCCATCTACTCACGGTGTGTTCGAGAGCCGCATCCGCGAGATTGTTGACGCTGTTCACGACGCGGGTGGTCAGGTATATATGGTTGGTGCTAATATGAACGCTCAGGTTGGTCTCACCAACCCAGGCTATATCGGTGCCGACGTTTGCCACCTCAACCTCCACAAGACCTTCGCAATGCCTCACGGTGGCGGTGGCCCAGGTGTAGGCCCAATCTGCGTGGCAGAGCATCTCAAGACATTCCTTCCAACCCACTCTGTTATGGCTACAGGCGGCGAGGACGGCATCACAGCCGTATCATCATCGCCCTGGGGCTCGGCAATGTTGTTGCCTATCACCTATGGCTATATCAAGATGCTTGGCGAGGAGGGCTTGCGTCACTCAACCGAGATGGCTATCGTAAATGCCAACTATATGTCATCGGCTTTGAAGAGCGAGTATCGCACCTACTATTCGGGCGAGACTGGCCGTGTGGGCCACGAGATGATTCTCGACCTTACACACTTCAAGCACGACTTCGGCATCGACTGTGGCGATATCGCTCACCGTTTGATGGATTATGGTTTCCACGCACCAACACTCTCGTTCCCTGTGCACGAGACTTTGATGGTCGAGCCAACAGAGTCGGAGCCTAAGGCCGAGATGGACCGCTTTATCGAGGCTTTGGTGCAGATTAAGCGCGAGTGCGAGGCTGCCGCTGCATCGGGCGAGAAGGATAACGTGGTGGTAAACGCACCTCACACAGCCGTTGAGCTTGCGGGCGAGTGGTCACACCCCTACTCTCGCTTGGAGGCCGCATTCCCACTCGACTGGGTACGCGCCGCGAAGTTCTTCCCCTACGTTACTAAGATTGATAACGGCTTCGGCGACCGCAATTTGGTCTGCTGCAATGTAGATTAAAAAATAAAGTGTATATTTGCAGCGCGATAACGCGAAATGTAATAAACAAATAAAATAATGAAAGTAGAAAACAGTAAGATGGTGTCAGTGCACTACACACTGACAGTTGACGGACAGGTTGCAGACCAGTCACGCGAAGGTCAGCCTTTGCAGTTCATTTGCGGTACAGGTATGCTTTTGCCTAAGTTCGAGGGCGCTATTATGGGCAAGGAGCCAGGCGAGAAGGTATCATTCACTTTGGAGCCAAAGGATGGCTATGGTGAGATTGTACCAGAGGCTGTTGTTGACATCCCAAAGAATATCTTTATGGTGGATGGCAAGTTGGCCGAGGAGATTCTCTTTGTTGGTAGCCAGGTGCCTATGAGCGATGCTCAGGGCAACCGTATGTTGGGCGTTATCAAGGAGATTGGCGAGGAGACAGTTAAGATGGACTTCAACCACCCAATGGCTGGCAAGACCTTAAACTTCGACGTTGAGGTTGTAGAGGTACGCGACGTAACTCCCGAGGATTTGGCTGCTCAGGGCGGTTGCGGTTGCGGTTGCCACGGCGACTGCGAGAGCGGTTGTGATGGTGGCTGCGAGGGCGGTTGCGAGGGCGGTTGCAACTAATCACACTCCAGAGAATAACCACAGAGGGGCTGTCCAACAACTTTATCGGATAGCCCCTCTATTTTATAAGTTGTATAACAATATCTATTCTCCCTGCAAGAATATGACTTCGATTGCCAACATAGTCGATGCAGTGGCCAACCCCTACTGCGTGTGGCGCACGTTACGCAATATCGAGCCGCAGATGCACTGCGGCCGTCCCCGCTATGTGGTTGGCAACTCGGCTGTCACACTCTTTGTATGGCACAACGGCGAGCCAAAAGTATTGAAGTGCTATACCCGCACCCACAAGAATCTACAAGCCATCTATGGCAGCGATTTTCTCACCCGAGAGCTGTGCGTGGCCGACCTTACGGGCCGCAGGGTGTGGATTGATTGCCTGCTTATGCCTCGCCTTGAGGGCGAAACGCTCGACGCTGTATTGCGCAGCACCACGTCGCCCGAAATTTTCCATCAGTTGGCAACAACATTCGACAATATGGCCCGCCAACTGCTCGCCTCACCTCGTGCGCACGGCGACCTAAAGCCCGAAAACATCATAGTTGCGCCCGACCATCTCACAATGAGCGCCATCGACTGGGATGCCGCCTATCTGCCACAGTTCAGTGGCGAGAAGTCTGCCGAGATTGGCACGGCGGCCTATCAGCACCCAACGCGCACGACCGAGATGTTCGACAAGCATATCGACGACTACTCGATTGCCGTCATCTCCACCCTGCTTCACGCTATGGCCATCGAGCCGAGCGTGGCCGACCACTATCGCACCCATTTCGAGCCTCCCTTCTCGCCCAAACTGCTCTGCAACGGGCATACTCAGCTACTTGACACGATCATCGACCACTTTGCGAGGCGATGTATGGCCCAGCAGTATCACATAGCAAAGATGCTCACCTCGACCTCGGCACATCTGTTCCGATTGCAAGAGATTTTGGAGTTTGGCGCTATTCGGCATAACGGACATAACCCACTGGACAACAACTCACTACAAATTGATGAGCACAACGGTCTTTGGGGCTGCCGAACCGAAGATGGATGGCTTGTTGCACCTCTTTTCGAGAGCGCTTTCGAACCGAGTGACGGCACTATGTTGGTTGAGCTTGGCCACTACAAACATTTCATTGCGCTCGACTCGCGCGCTCTGGCCACTTTCGACCGACAGACCACAGTCAAACCCTTCCGCAACGGCCAGACAACCATCCGCAAGGCCAATGGCGAGAGCGAGACACTCTATTCCAACAAAATATTGCATAATTCGGTGAAATAGGCTATATTTGTGGATAATTTAGAGCATATTTCGCCACAAATGTATAGCCAAGAGATTACACGCCAGCACCGCACTGCATTTATCATTGCGCTCGACCGTTCGGGCTCGATGCAGGAGAGTGTGCGTTTCGGCCAGAAGAGTATGAGCAAGGCCGAGGCTGTGGCTATCATTGCCAACGCCCTAATTACGGAGCTTATCGACCGCTGCCGCCGCACCGACTCACTACGCAACTATTACGACATTGCCGTTGTGGGTTACTCCAACGACAAGGTGGAGATGCTTCTCGGAGGCGACGGAATGGTATCGGTGAGCGAGCTTGAGAAGCTCAAGCCCCGCCAGCGAATCCTCTCCGACGAGCAACAACTCTCCCCCGACCACGCCACCATCTTCCAGCACTCGCTGAGTGAGTGGTTTGCGCCCCACGCCGAGGGTAACACTCCGATGTATGAGGCTCTGCTCAAGGTACGCGACCTTGCGGCCGAGTGGTGCGCAAAGAGCGAAAACCGCCAGAGTTTTCCGCCCGTTGTAATCAATATTACCGATGGTGAAGCCTCGGACTGCGACGACAACGAGCTTCGCGACGTATGCAGCCAAATCAAGCGCATAGCCACCGACGATGGCGGCGTGCTGCTTATCAACATACACATCTCGACCGACTTGACACTCCCTGCCACCATATTCCCTATGCCCGACGAGCTTGTGGGTGCTGGTCGCTATTTGCGACTGCTGGCCGAGTGTTCGAGCGTGATGCCTTCGGCATTCGACAGCGCCATCTGCGAGATGAAGGGGCGAGGAGCCGCACCGCCATTCTTTGCTGTGGGTTACAACGCCTCGATTATCGAGCTACTCTCGATTGTAAACATAGGTTCACGCAGTGTAACAAATATGCAGTAGTATGGTGACCATTTCCAATCTGCGCAATGCGCTGCACAACCCCGCCGAGTCGTTCAAGACTCTCCGCGAGCTGAGCTATCAGGACTGCCCGATAATCCGCTCAACCTACTTCGCCGAGACCTCTGTTCGGCTTGGAGATTGCAGTTATCTGCTCGCCATACCTCTCTCGGCTGTGGCGATGCACCGCGTGGAGCGTTTCTGCATACTCAAGCGCCATCTGCGTAGCCAAATAGTACCACCTCTGCGCATTATGCGCGATGAGATGCTCTACACCGACGCTACGGGGCGCGAGTGCTGCTGCGATGTGCTTCTTGAGCCGTTGCCTGCCACCTGTCCCTACACCGATGCCCTGGCCAATGCCCCATACGACAAGTGTGAGGCTGAGAGCCTGCTTGCATCATTGGAGGCGTTAGAGGAGGAGTTGCGCAGAGCCGATGTCTCGCTTGGCAACCTCAGAAAAGAGAATCTCGGCATCGACAAGGATGGTCGCCTGCGCCCTATACGCTGGTACTATGCAACCAAAGTTGCGGGCGGCGATAAGGAGAGCTTTGCCAAGCTCCGCGAAGAGATTTTCAGCCTTCAGAGCGAGTTGAATATCAACGACTTTGAGTACAAATACTTCACACCTCTAAATTTAGAGGGCCACCTCACCACCCGTTCTATTTTCGAGGGTTTGATAGCCGTCGAGGAGCCAAGCGGCTGGGGATTTGTTGACAGTCTCAACCAGATGGTCATCGAGCCTAAGTTTGATTGGGTGTCGGACTTCCGCGAGGGGCGTGCCGAGGTGGAGATTGACCAGAAGATGGGACTTATCGACAAGAGTGGTCAATACATCATCCCGCCGCACTTCGAGCTGCTCGACTACGACCACATAAGCGGCCAGAGCCGAGCCAAGCAGGGCGATGTGTGGCACATATTCGACTACTCGGGCAGACTGCTTGAAGTTATCGCCGCAGAGGATATGACGCTCTGCGAGAACTAAACAGAAAAGAGTAAAATATAAACAAAAAATAGTGAAAATTATGGAAAAGACACGATGCCTTATCATTGGTAGTGGCCCAGCGGGATTTACTGCGGCCATCTACGCATCACGAGCAAACCTCTCGCCTATCGTTTACGAGGGAATTGAGCCAGGCGGTCAGCTCACAACAACAACCGAGATTGAGAACTTCCCAGGTTACCCCGAGGGTATCACCGGAACGGCTATGATGGCCGACCTGAAGAAGCAGGCACAGCGTTTTGGCGCAGATGTTCGCTTTGGAATCGTTACCAATATCGACTTCGACGCTCGTCCATTCGTTGTGACAATCGACGGCGAGAAGCAGATTGAGGCTGAGTCGCTTATCGTTGCAACGGGTGCTTCGGCCAAGTATCTCGGCTTGGAGTCAGAGGCTAAGTTTAGAGGTATGGGCGTGAGCGCCTGCGCCACTTGCGACGGCTTCTTCTACCGCAAGCAGGATGTTGCTGTGGTGGGTGGTGGCGACACCGCCTGCGAGGAGGCAACATATCTTGCATCAATCTGCAAGCAGGTATATCTTATCGTAAGAAAGCCATTCCTTCGTGCATCGAAGGCTATGCAGGAGAGAGTGTTCAACACCCCAAATATCAAGGTGATGTTTGAGTACAATACTGTGGAGGTATTGGGCGACGAGGATGGCGTAACGGGCGCACTGCTCCGTCACTCATCGGGCGAGGAGACCAAAATTGACATCACTGGTTTCTTCCTTGCCATCGGTCACCACCCCAACACCGAGCTATTCAAGGGTAAATTAGAGCTCGATGAGGAGGGTTACATCAAGGTTGTACCAGGCACATCGAAGACCAATATCGAGGGCGTATTCGCTGCGGGCGACGTGAAAGATCCTCACTATCGTCAGGCCATCACCGCCGCAGGCTCGGGCTGCATCGCCGCACTCGACTGCGAGCGTTACCTGCTCAGCAAATAGCATAATTTAATGGCTATCTCGGTAACCATACTCGGCAATGCTTCGGCCAAGCCCACCTCGGTAGCACACCCCTCGGCGCAGGTGGTAAACATCAACGAGCAACTCTTTTTGATGGATGCTGGCGAGGGAGTGCAGAGGCAGATGGCACGTTGTGGCATATCTCCGCTCAAGCTGCGGGCTGTGTTCCTGTCGCACCTGCACGGCGACCACCTCTATGGGTTGTTTCCGTTGCTCTCGACGCTCGGACTCTATGGCCGCCGTACGCCTCTGCGCATATATGCCCCACGACCTTTCGGCCAGATGTTGGAGGGATTCCTCACGCTTTTCGAGAGTGACCTTCCATATAAGCCCGAATGGATTGAGGTGGACACCACCAAGCATCAGATTATATTCGAGAACGACACCACCGAGATATGGTCGCTGCCGTTGCGCCACCGAGTGCCGACGGCTGGCTACCTATTCCGACAAAAAGAGCCGCCGCTCAACGTAAGCAAGTATAGCATAGAGCGTTACTCGCTTTCACTATCGCAGATTGTAGCTGCCAAGCGAGGTGAAGATATAGAGCTCGAATCAGGCGAGATAATCCCCAACTCGCAACTCACCTACCGCCCTTACGGGCCGCTTTCGTATGCCTATTGTTCCGACACGAATTATTCGGCACGACTGGCCAAGATGGTCGAGGGGGTGGATATGCTCTACCACGAGACCACCTACGCTGTCACCGAGAAGAAGCTCGCCAAAGAGCGAGGCCACTCATCGACTGTTGATGCCGCCAAAGTAGCCTCGATGGCCAACGCGGGAAGGCTGCTTATAGGCCACTTCTCATCGCGCTACAAGGATTTGGAGCCACTGCTTACGGAGTGCCGCGAGATATTTCCCGCCACCGACATTGCCCGCGAGAGGGAGACATTCAGCATAGAACCTAAACGACAAAGATTATGACCAAAGCCGAAATACAATTTGTCCGCTCACTGGCCGACAAACGCACCCGCGATGAGAGCCGATGCTTCGTTGCCGAGGGCGACAAGCTCATTGGCGAGATACTCTCCTCGAAGCTGAAAATCAGAAATCTCTACGCCCTTGAGGGCCATTTTACGGGAGAGGCCGAGGTGGTTTCGGCGAAGGAGATGGAGCGCATTTCACAACTCAAAACAGCCTCGACATCGCTGGCCATTGTCGAGCAACCGCTCTACCCTGCGCCCAAATCGGCTCCCGCCGACAAGCTCACCATCGCGCTCGACGGAGTGCAGAATCCAGGCAATTTAGGCACCATAATACGATTGGTCGACTGGTTTGGTATCAGCGATATATACTGCTCGCTGGACACCGCCGACTGCTACAATCCAAAGGTCATTCAGGCCACAATGGGGGCCATTCTGCGAGTGAGAGTTCACTACCTGCCGCTGGCCGATTTCTTAGCCGCCACATCGGCTGCCAAAATCCCCGTTTATGGCACTATGCTCGACGGTGAGAACATCTATAACGCAGAGCTTTCGCCTGCGGGCGTAATTGTGATGGGCAACGAGGGCAAGGGCGTGAGTGACGAGTGCGCCAAGCACTTCTCCCACCGCCTGCTTATCCCCTCCTACCCACCTGAGCGTCAGGGCTCGGAGTCACTCAATGTGGCGATGGCAACGGGCATCGTCTGCTCGGAGTTCCGCCGCCGAAGTCTCTGATTTCAGGCTGACGGAGCGCCAATTCACCCTATAGCACAGTCATTTTCAACACAAAACGGCCCTAAAAAGCCGTTTTTTTATTCTCACAGCATCAATTCCCGCTTCGAAAAGTTAATAATTGAAAATTATTAGTATATTTGCTGGTTGAATTAGTATATTTACTGATTGAAAAACATTGAATTTATGTCAGAACATAGACCAAAGATAGGAATTACACAAGGCGACATCAACGGCGTAGGCTGGGAGGTTATCCTCCGCACACTCGCCGACAGCCGTATAACGGAGATTTTCACCCCCGTTGTATATGGCTCACTGAAGGCCGCCAAAACATATATGCCACTGCTCGATAGCGAGGAGGGCGAGAAGGTGGAGTTCAACATTGCCCCTTCGGCTCGCGAGGCACGCTACGGCAAGATAAATCTTGTGGAGTGCGGCGAGGCTACCCCCACCCCAGGCATTGCATCAGCCGAGGCTGGCAAGGCCGCAGTCGAGGCACTTGAGAGAGCTATGGCCGACCTTAACGATGGCAAGATTGAGGCTCTGGTAACAGCCCCCATCAGCAAGGAGACGGCGCAGAGCGAGAGCTTCCCCTACACTGGCCACACCGAATTTGTGGCGGCCAATTCAGAGGGCGAGCCAATGATGATTATGTGCAGCGACCGCCTCAGAGTGGGACTCGTTACGATACATATCCCCGTTGCAGAGGTTAGCCGCAGCATCTCTAAGGAGAAGATTGTGCAGTCGCTTGGCACCCTTCGTTCTACGCTCAAGGCCGACTTTGGCATCGTGGAGCCACGCATTGCAGTGCTTGCACTCAACCCCCACGCAGGCGAGGGCGGTATGCTCGGCTCGGAGGAGCAGGAGATTATCAAGCCCGCCATCGAGGAGGCATTCGGTCAGGGCGTGCTGGCATTTGGTCCATTCCCAGCCGACGGTTTGTTCGCCAGCGGCAGCTATGCCAAATACGATGCAATCTTGGCAATGTATCACGATCAGGGGCTCACACCATTCAAGACACTCTCGCCCGATGGCGTGAACTTCACAGCAGGTCTATCGGTTGTGCGCACATCACCCGACCACGGCACAGCCTACGACATTGCAGGCAAGGGCTTGGCCGATGCACAGTCGATGCGCAACGCGATTTATGCCGCTATCGACATTGTCCGCAACCGCGCAGAGTGGGCCGAGTGGAACGCCAACCCATTGCAGCGCTTCGAGCGTGAGAAGGGCCGCGACGTGTCGGTAAAGGATTTGAAATTACCTGAGCAGGCCGAGGAGTAGCGAAGGGGAATTCAAAATTCAAAATTCAAAATTCAAAATTCAAAATTCAAAATTGGATTTTGAGGACGAGCGAGGTACCAAAAACAGAAAGAGTTATTTTGGATTAACCTTTTCGCAAAAAAAGTTTTATAAAAAGAGCTATTTTGAGAATTGCCGAAGTCCGAAAAACCGCAGTTTACTCGGCGTAAATGAGGATTTTGAGGACGAGCAAGGCGCCAAAAGAGCCTTTTTAGGAAACTTTTATAAAAGAATAACAGAGCTAAAACCGTATTCCGTCTCGTAATTGTGGAAGCGGCAGATGGCTCAAAACATAAAAAACTTAAATAACACTATGATTAAAATCACTTTTCCTGATGGCAACGTAAAGGAGTTTGCCAAAGGAACAACAGCTTACCAAGTAGCCGAGAGCATCAGCCCTCGTTTAGCTGCCGACTGTCTGGCCGCTTCGGTAAACGATGCAACGGTTGATATGAGCCGCAGCATCGAGGAGGACGCAACAATTAAATTCTACAAGTGGGACGACGCTGAGGGCAAGCACGCCTTCTGGCACACATCATCTCACCTGTTGGCCGAGGCTTTGCAGAGCCTCTATCCAGGCATTAAGTTTGGTATCGGTCCAGCTATCGACAACGGTTTCTACTACGACGTGGACTCTCCAACACCTATCACCGAGGGTGACCTTGCAGCAATCGAGAAGAAGATGCAGGAGCTTGCTCGCCAGAAGGAGGAGCTTGTTCGCTCAGAGGTATCGAAGGCCGATGCACTCAAGACCTTTACCGAGAAGGGCGACCAATACAAGGTGGAGCTTATCCAGGACTTGGAGGATGGCACCATCTCATTCTATACAAATGGCGAGTTCACCGACCTTTGCCGTGGTCCACACATCCCCAACACAGGTTTCATCAAGGCTGTAAAGCTGACCTCTGTAGCAGGTGCTTACTGGCGTGGAAACGAGAAGAACAAGATGCTCACCCGTATCTATGGTGTATCGTTCCCCAAGAAGTCGATGCTCGACGAGTACCTGACAATGATTGAAGAGGCCAAGAAGCGCGACCACCGCAAGCTCGGTAAGGATTTGGAGCTCTTTATGTTCTCTCAGCGTGTAGGTCAGGGTTTGCCAATGTGGCTTCCTAAGGGTGCCGAGTTGCGTGACCGTCTGGAGCGTTTCTTGCGCCAGATTCAGAAGGATTACGGATATATGCAGGTAATCACTCCACACATCGGTAACAAGGATTTGTATGTTACATCGGGCCACTATGCAAAGTATGGCAAGGATTCATTCCAGCCTATCCACACTCCATTCGAGGGTGAGGAGTATTTGCTCAAGCCTATGAACTGTCCTCACCACTGCGAGATCTATCGCTCGAAGCCACGCTCATACAAGGATCTTCCTGTTCGTTTGGCTGAGTTCGGTACTGTATATCGCTATGAGCAGTCGGGCGAGTTGCACGGTCTTACCCGTGTGCGCAGCTTTACTCAGGACGATGCTCACCTCTTCGTGCGCCCCGACCAGTTGTTGGAGGAGTTCGAGAAGGTTATCGATATCGTGCTCTACATCTTCCGCACTTTGAAGTTCGAGAACTACACAGCACAGATTTCATTGCGCGATCCTAACAACACCGAGAAGTATATCGGCTCGGACGAGAACTGGGAGAAGGCCGAGAACGCAATCATCCAGGCTTGTAAGGAGAAGGGCCTCAACACAACTGTTGAGCTTGGCGAGGCAGCCTTCTATGGTCCTAAGTTGGACTTTATGGTGAAGGACGCATTGGGCCGTAGCTGGCAGCTCGGTACTATCCAGGTGGATTACAACCTGCCAGAGCGTTTCGACCTTACCTACAAAGGCAACGACGACAAGTTGCACCGTCCAATTATGATTCACCGCGCACCATTCGGCTCTATGGAGCGTTTCGTTGCGGTTCTTTTGGAGCACACTGCAGGTAAGTTCCCATTGTGGCTCACACCAGACCAGGCGGGTATCCTGCCAATCTCGGAGAAGTTCAACGACTACGCAAACGAGGTGGCTAAGACATTGGCTAAGTCGGATGTTCGCGTACAGGTTGATGAGCGTAACGAGAAGATTGGCCGTAAGATTCGCGACAACGAGCTCAAGCGTATCCCATTCCTTTTGATTGTCGGTGAGAAAGAGGCAGCCGAGGGTAAGGTATCGGTACGAGTACAGGGCGAGGGCGACAAGGGCTCAATGACTATCGCCGAGTTTGCAGCTCACATCAACTCATTGGTCGAGGCCGAGATCGAAGCAAACAAGATGGAGTAAGACCACGAGTCGCTCCTACAAATAACTTTAAGTGAAAGTAAACAGTTACTAATTTGGCAATTACACAAAAACCTTTTCCGCCACGTCCTATGCAGACAGGCGGAAACAAGCCTCAGCAGCAGGGTATGCGAGGCAAGCGAGTAGAGAAAGAGAACCCCAACCGTATCAACAACGAGATTACGGCTCCAACAGTGCGCCTTGTGGGCGAGAATGTTGAGCCTAACACAGTTGTAACTCTTAAGGAGGCCCTCGCTATGGCCGACGAGATGGAGTTGGATCTCATCGAGATTTCACCTAAGGCTGAGCCTCCCGTATGTCGCATCGCCGACTACCAGAAATTCCTCTACCAGCAGAAGCGCAAGGCTAAGGAGATCAAGGCTAAGCAGGTGAAGGTAGTAATCAAGGAGATTCGTTTTGGTCCACAGACCGACGACCACGATTACAACTTCAAGCTCAAGCACGCCGAGAACTTCATCAAGGAGGGTGCAAAGGTGAAGGCCTCTGTATTCTTCCGTGGCCGTTCGATTGTCTTCAAGGAGCAGGGTGAGATTCTGCTTTTGCGTTTCGCCACCGATTTGGAGGAGATTGCAAAGGTGGAGATGATGCCTAAGCTCGACGGCAAGAAGATGAATATGATTCTTGCGCCTAAGGGTAAGAAGTAAGCAAGTGTAATATCAACTATCCGAATCTAAGGCCGACAACCTCGGCCTTAGGCTCGGATTTTTATGTTATGACAAGAGCAAACGAGAGGATTTTTCGCATCCAAAGCGAGCAGGAGTTTGTGCAGATTGCGCTGGAGGCATTCCGTTTTCAGGCCGAGCATTGTGCACCTTACGCACAGTATATCAAACTGTTAGGCATCTCGCCTGAGAGTGTGGATAGTGTGCATAAGATTCCGTTCCTGCCAATCGAACTCTTCAAGAGCCACGACATCTATTGCGCTGAAGGCGAGCCCGAAAAGGTCTTTACCTCAAGCAACACTGGAGGTACGGTGGCTTCACGCCACCTGATGCAGAGCCTTGCCCACTATGAGCAGGCCTTCACGCTCGGCTTCGAGGAGTTCTACGGCGATGCGAGGAATTGGAGCATCTATGGATTGCTGCCCAACTATCTGCAACGCGAAGGCTCATCGTTGGTCTATATGGTCGATAGGCTCATAGAGCGTTGCGGCTCGGGCGGATTCTATCTTGATGAGTACGAGAAGCTACTTGCCGATATTGAGGCCGACCCGAAGCCCAAGATTCTGCTCGGCGTGAGCTATGCGCTGTGGGATTTGGCCGAGAAGTATGCCCCCAAACTTCGCAACACTATCGTGATGGAGACCGGAGGTATGAAGGGGCAGCGCAGGGAGCTGCCAAAGGCTGAGTTTCACAAGATTCTCACCGATGCCTTTGGTGTGGAGAAGATTCACTCGGAGTATGGTATGGCCGAGCTCACATCGCAGGCCTACTCATCGGGCGATGGCATCTTCCGTTCGCCCAAGTGGCTGAGGGTACTCACGCGTGACGTGAACAACCCGCTGAAGATTAACTCCGAGCCAGCGCGTGGAGCAATCAACATCATCGATTTAGCCAACACCTCATCGTGCGCCTTTATAGCCACGCAGGATGCTGGCTGCACATTTGCCGATGGCTCATTCAGAATCGACGGACGATTGTCGGGTGCCGACATCAGAGGTTGCAACCTGCTGGTGCAGTAGCCCCAAATGTGCGAGATTTACAGAGACACTACAATTATGAAAACAGTAGCTTTTGTTCCCATACGCCTGAACAGCCAGCGTGTCGAGGGTAAAAACCTGCGACTGCTGGGCGACAAACCGCTGATGACCTACCTTTTGGAGTCGTTGGTGGCGGCACGCAATATCGACGAGGTGTATGTTTATTGCAGCGACGAGAGCATCAAGCAATACATCCCACAGGGTGCGAAATACCTTAAGCGAGATGCAAGGCTCGACTCAAACACCACGCTGGGCGAGGAGATTTATACCGCCTTCACAAGCGAGGTGGAGGCCGACATCTATGTCCTTGCTCACGCCACATCACCCTTTATCCGCACCTCGACCATCGAAGATGGAGTGGAGAAGGTACAAAGCGGCGAGTATGACTCGGCATTCAGTGCCGAGCGAGTGCAGACCTTCGCCTGGTGGCAAGGCAAGCCGCTCAACTACTCATTAGAGCGCATCCCTCGCACACAGGATTTGGAGGCTGTATATGTGGAGACATCCGCATTCTTCATCTTCCGCCGCGAGGTGTGGCTCGACAAGCATCGCCGCATTGGCGACAGACCATACACTGCCGTCACCGACCGCATAGAGAGTATGGATATCGACAACCCCGACGACTTCAAACTGGCCGAGGCCATCGTGGCGGCCAACCTGCACAGATAAACCTACTAATACACAACTGATATGAGACGAATCTTACTACTTTTGGTCGCATTGATGGCAACAATCAGCCTCTATGCACAGCCCAAGCAGACAATTATCTCGGTGGCGGTAGCTCCCGAAAACACCGACTGGCAGTATGAGTGCGGAGAGGATGTTACCTTCACACTTTCGGTCAACAAGGCTGGTATTCCACTCAAAGATGCAACCATCTACTACGAGATTTCGGAGGATATGCAGTCGCCACGCAAGAAGGGCAACCTCACACTCGAGGATGGTACAATGAAGATAAACGCAGGCTCGATGAAGCGTCCGGGCTTCCTGCGCCTGAAGGTGTGGGCCACACACGAGGGCATTCGTTATGTCGGCACAGCAACTGCGGGCCTGAGCATCGACAAGATTGAGCCTACAACCACCACACCAAAGGATTTCGACGAGTTTTGGGCTAAGGCGTTGGCCGACAACAACAAGCTGGCAATGTTACCCGAGCTGGAGCTTGTGCCAGAGAAGTGTACACCTAAGGTGAAGGTATATTCGGCAAGTTTCCAGAATCTTAGAAACGGTTGCCGTATGTATGGTACTATGTGTGTGCCCGCCTCGATGAAGGAGGGCGACAAACTTCCCGCCATACTTATCGTACCTGGAGCTGGATGCCGTGCCCGCACAGGATTCTATGCCGAGGCAGAGCAGGGATTTGTGACGTTAGAATTGGGTATCAACCACATCCCAACCGTTATGGACGACAAGATTTACGCCCAGCTCAAGGCGGGAATGATGAACGAGTACCAGTTCTATAATATGGACGATAAGGACAAATATGTGTATAAAGGTATCTACGTTGGTTGCGCCCGCGCTGTGGATTTCTTGGCAGGATTGGACTTTGTTGACGAGAATCGCATCGGCGTAACAGGCGGCTCACAGGGTGGAGCACTCTCTATCACAACGGCTGTACTGAACCCTAAGGTGAAGTGCTTGGCGGCCTTCTACCCCGCTTTAGCCGATATTACTGGCTACCTCTATGGTCGTGGCGGTGGCTGGCCACACGCATTCCGCAACGGCTATATGGCCACAAAGGAGCGCATCGAGACATCGCGCTATTACGACGTGGCCAACTTTGCACGCAAGGTCAATGTACCTGTATTCTACTCATACGGCTTCAACGATATGACCTGCTGCCCAACCTCGACAACTGCGGCCTACAACGTAATCCCCACCGCCGACAAAGAGCGTTGGATTGTGCCAGAAATTGAGCACTGGACCTACCCCGAGCAGAATGCCGCCCGCTCGAAGTGGATGATGGAACAACTGAAAAAGATTAAATAGAGAGAGGGTGCCAACTTAATTGTCGGCACCCTCATATTATATAGTATCTTTTCACAATCCTTTTCTGGCAATCGCCCACGCTAACCAGTTATATACGGCGCTGACTATTGGTCGAATAGCACAAGGCAATGAATTGAAGAGACGCACCTTGCGGGCAATCTTGCGTGAGCGGGTATTATAGGAGAAGAAGTCCAAAGCCCTGCGGGCCGACTCTGTTCCACCCCTTACACTTTCCACCAAAGCCTTGCCCAATGCCACACGAGCCACATACTCGTTGCTGATGGCTGAGGCATTGGCATCGTACAAATCCTCCAACGAAAACTTGGTCTGCTCGGGACGGAAGATAGAGGCAGAGCGGTTGGATGCAGCGCGAGAATAGACCACCTTTGGCACAGGCGAAAAGGCCACATCGGCCACTCTGGCAATCTTGGTCCAGAGATATTGATCCTCGCCCATTCGCATACCCTCTGGAAAGCCTCCAAGCTCAACGACCAAATCACGCCTTAGAATCGCAGCCGAGGGAATCAGCACATAGCGGCTCATCGACTCCTCGAAGAAATCCACCACGCCCTCGCTCTTAGGGGTGTCGGCCACGACTATCTCGCCACCATTATCGACATAGAAAGCCGAGCCGTAAGCTCCGCAATCGGGATATCGCTCGATTAGCTGCGCCATCGTAAGCAGATAATCTTCACTCCACCTGTCATCACCATCAAGCAGAGCCACCCATCGGCCCGACGCGAGCGAGATGGCTTTATTGCGGGCTGCACTCACGCCAGCATTCGGCTGACGAACAAGACGCAGCAAGGGCGATGCCATACGCTCCACAATATCACCGCTACCGTCGGTTGAGCCATCATCCACCACGATAATCTCACGCGGCTGCACACTCTGCCCCATCACCGAGCGTAGCGTGCGCTCAATCTCGGCGGCCTTGTTGTAGAGTGGAATCACCACAGAAATCTCGGATATGATGGAAGTTGCGTTCATATAATTGCAAATGTAGGGATTATTTGTTAGTTTTGCAATAGTAAAAAATTGGGCACTATGCGTTGGACAGAAAAGATTATAGCCGCCATCCGCGACACATTTGACACTATGTTATTCTTTGCGACTATGGCCGCAAAGGAGGATTTCCGCAACTATGTGGCTCGTGCGGGCGTGGAGCAGATGAGTGCAGAACGCCGTCTGGCCATTCTCGGCAATGGCCCATCGCTCAAGCAGCAACTCCCCCGCCTGATTGCAGAGCGGGCCTGGGAGAAGATGGATATGCTGGCGGTAAACTTCTTTGCGCTGAGCGAGGAGTATAGCGTGGTGCGCCCCAAATTCTATATCCTCTCCGATCCGCAGTTCTTCCGCAAGGCGGGACATAGCACCCGCATCGAGCAGCTCTACAACGCTCTGGCCGAGCAGACCACCTGGCCAATGACGCTCTATGTGCAGTATTACAACCCCGAAAAATTTGACTACGCGGCGGCCGTTAAGCACAACCCCAACATCCGCATCGTGCCGTTCCATTCGATAGTCTATCACGGCCTGCGCAGCATAGAGTTCTGGTGCTACCGCCGAGGTTTGGGCTCAGGCAACTTTGGTACGGTGGTACAGAATGGCGAGTTTATCGGCATACTTTTGGGTTACAAGACCATCGAACTCTATGGCGTGGACCACACCCTGCTCGATGGGCTGATGGTGGACGACAAGAACCGTCTGTGCCGCATCAAGAGCCACTACTACGACTCGACACCCCCCGCACCCGAACCCATCTACTACAACGCCACCAACCCGCCTCGCCCCTACACTATGCACAGCTATTTAGCCGAGACGGCCGAGCTGTTCCGAGGCCACGAGGTGCTGCGCGACTATGCTACGGAGCAAGGTGTTCGCATTGTAAACTGTACACGCGGCTCTATGATTGATGCCTATGAAAGAGAGCCGATGCCTTGATATAAACAATAAAGCGATTGGTTATTGTCAATCGCTTTATTGTTTATATTAATATCGAACCGTCCATATCTGTAATATCGGATTCATATCGTCAATGTCCCGACCAGCAAGCAAAGTTTTTGACTGCGAGGCGTATTTTTCAGACATTAAACTCTCAACATATAGCGGAACGACAACACTACCTTTCAGATTGCTTGGTATAATTTCGATTGCATCTTTTCCATTCAGCACAACCGATGGCAGAGCTTGTGCGCCTTTACAAGATAAGTAATCAACATCTCGGCCACACGTTACCTGTCCATTCTGCTCATTGCATAGTGTATAATAGACTTCGCCTCTCTGTTCTCCACTCCATTTTGAGAAGATATACTCTCCAACCTTTACGGCCCACTGTCTTGTATTAAACATCTCTCCCTGACTCCATTTGGGAGCATAATCGCTATTGTTTAATCCTGAAAAATCCTTTGCAGTCTTACCCTGCATATTGTATTTTACACCATACGCCAACTTATCATCATACTCCATATCGGCATTGTCCTCCATATTCATAATGAAAATTTTGCCCTGTGGGTCATAAGCCATAGCATATACTGGCGATGAGCAAGGGTGTACCAATTCGTTACGATGCAGCCACTTCACAATCTCGCCATCGGGCTTCATCTCCCAAATCCCGTCATAATTCGATTGCTGAGTTCCGTGCATAAATTCATAACACAGAAAATTCCCATTGGGCAAGTTGATTATATCTTGAAAGCTGCGTGTACATTTTGCGCTGATATTTAGAGTTGCAACACACTCGCCCGACAGCGTGTAATATAGCAAATTTCTTCGATTGAAATCATAGACTATAATCTGCTCTTTTTGCTCATCAAACATCACATTGTCTAACGACAAATATTCGTTATTTGCACGACCCTTGCGATTGAATTTTGAAAGAAACTTACCCTTGTCACTAAATATAAAAATGGTATGAGTTCCTCTATCGGCAATAATATATTTACCATTGGAATAATACACCGCACTGATTCGCTTAATGATGGATTCGTTTGAAAATTCCAACTCCACATACTTCACATCATCGACAAATTCCGATAGCTTAATAACCTCTTCCGATTTTGGATTAACCTCAATCTCGCTTTTATACAGATTGTCGCCCGATTCCGAACTACACGAACAAAGATATAAGCAGGCTATAATTAATATACGAAACATAATATCGAAAATTTAGGGTCAAACAATTCTTACACTTCCCTCATAAAGCTATTTATTCAAATTCACTACAAGAGATTCCGTGAGCACAATAACCAACGACTTTAGTATTACAACACATTATGCCTCCAAATAAATCCTCTCGGTAATCATCAACACTCTTATAAGTAATATCTGGATACTCGCGTTGACTCAACGCCTCTAGATTTGCTCTCATAAGCGGTGACATTGAATAATAGTTGTAAGCCTTAATACCTACTACTGCGGCGGCTGACGCAACAAGTGCCAAACAAGCCATAATAATCTTTTTCTTCATAACTTTGAATGATTTAAGTTTTATCGAAAGGGATTTTCCCAATTCCTCATTTACAAAGTTACAAATAATACCAATTAATTGCATCTTAAAGATCGATTTACAACAATCTAAACATCAGCACGTTGCAAATTTATTTTCTTAACAGCATATAATCATTGTAAATTTACAAAATAAATAGCCTTATTACTCAGCTTTTCTCTGCATAATCGCACTCAGGAACTCCTCTATATCGTTTGCCGTTGTGTTTTTCAGCAGCACCTGCTTCTTGTCGTCAAGCAGATACAATCGGGGCATACGGCGCAGGTCATACAACCCCTCCGATTTGATTTTACCCGACGCATCGTAGCCATTAACCCACTCGGCAGGAATCTGTGATGAGTGCTTCTCCCACTCGGCTTTATCGGCAGATGGCATCACCGCCACCACCTTCACGCCGCCAGCACGCACTAAATAGCTGATTGTGCGAGCCTGCTGCAGACGCGAGCGCTCGATATAACAATCGGGGCAACCAGGGTTATAGAAGTAGAGAATTGTAACTGTGGTATGCACCTCCGAGAGCTTGCTCTTCTGGCCGTCACGCAAGGTAATCTCGAAGTCGGCAACGGGGCTACCCACATTGTTCATCTCAGCCATAACAAGCTGCGACTGATAGGGCAACTTCTCCTCCTTCGATAGCTTCTCGGAGAGCAACGCAACGTGGAGCAACGAACGATAGGCATCCTCGTTATACATAGGCGACGATACGCCATAGAGATATTTATCACACAAGGCCAGCAGTCGCTGCAAGCCTCCATTTGCAGACTCGGCGCTATTTACTGCCACCTGCCACACCTGCTTGAGTGTGGGCTGGTCATAGAGCGGAAAGAGCGTGATAAGCTCCACAATGCCCTCCTCGAGTGCAGCATCCGAAAGGGTGGCGAAATCGGCCTTCTCCCAGTAGTGCTCACCAAGATATTTAGCTCGCTCAGCGGGCTCGGTAATAGACTCAGGAATGGTAGTCATAGGGAACTTCTGCTGCGCAGATGTCTGCACGCCCCACACAAGAAGCAACAGAAACAAAATCTTCTTCATAGCTTGCCCCATCGTTAGATAATACCTAAATTGCGGATAAAGATATAGATAATCAGCAGCGGCGTTACATAGCGCAAGACGAAGTGCAGCAAGCCGAATGCTCGGCCACGCAACTTGCCATAGTTGGTAATCTCGCCGCGCAGGAACTCGGGTTTCATCACCCAGCCCACAAAGATACAGGTCAAAAGGCCACCCAATGGCATAAGGATATTAGCTGTTGAGTAATCGAAAATCTCGAAGAATGAGATATTCTCCAACTTGATGCCTGCCCAATCTATATCGAATCTGAAAGCGAGCGTAAGCATACACAGGGCGATAGCCAAACCCGATGCTATGTATGTGGCGTTACGGCGTGAGAGCTTATGCTCCTCGGCAAAATAGGCAACCAGCACCTCGTGGAACGAGATTGTGGATGTGAGCGATGCCAATGTAAGCAAGATAAAGAATACTGCCGACCAAAGCCCTGCCAGTGGCATATCCTTGAAAATCTCGGGCAGAGTGATGAAGATAAGCGATGAGCCCTCGGCAGGCTCCAGACCTGCGCTGAATACTGCGGGGAAAATCACAAGGCCCGCCAACACAGCCACAAACAGTGTGAGCAGAGCCACACTGAATGATGTACATGCAAGGTTATTATCCGACTTGAAATACGACGCATAGGTCACCATACAACCCATTCCTACCGACAGCGAGAAGAAGGCCTGGCCAATGGCGGTGAAGATTGTATCAGGGGCAAATGCCTTGCTAAAATCGGGCGAGAGGAAGAAGCGATAACCCTCTATTGCATTAGGCATAAAGGCTACCTTTATGGCCATTACAATCAAGATTATAAACAGGGCTGGCATCATCACCTTCGAGGCCTTTTCGATACCCTTCTCGACACCTCTCACAATGATAAGGTGGGTGAGCAAGATGAATATCACGGTATATATAGCCTGACGGGGCGAGAGCTGGAAAGCAGAGAACTGCTCGGTAAAACTCTCCGAAGATGAGTACAACGAACCAAACAGCGAGCTCACCAAATACTCCAGCGACCAACCAGCCACAACATAGTAGTAGCCAGAGATAAACAACGCACCTATCACACCACAGTAACCCAGCCATCGCCAGGGGCGCGACAAAGAGCGAAAACCTCCCACGGCATTCATATGTGTTTTGCGGCCAACGGCAAACTCGGCCAACATTACAGGGATACCCACCACAAATACACACAACAGATAGACCAGCAGAAATGCTGCACCGCCGTGCTCACCGGCCATATATGGGAAACGCCAGATGCTTCCCAATCCAATAGCACTACCCGCAGCTACCAGAATAGCGCTAATCTTACCTCCAAACGAGGCTCTCTTTTGTTCGCTCATAAGTCAAATTTTGCTTTACTCGGAGTGGCGATTACCCCACTGGGGCCAATTCTACTCCAAATCACGGGCAAAGATAGCAAAAAAATAGGTTTCAAAGGCAACCCTTGCTGCCAATGAAACCCATATTTCGCTCGTATGCCACTCGTTAATCGTCTATACGGGTAATCTTTGCACCCAAAGCGTTCAAGCGGCCGTCGATATTGCTGTATCCTCGGTCAATCTGCTCGATATTCTGGATGGTGCTTGTACCCTCGGCACTCATCGCCGCAATGAGCAGTGCCACACCCGCACGAATATCGGGCGAGGTCATCTTCGTTGCACGCAGACGGATGTTGTGGTCGTGACCGATAACGGTTGCACGGTGAGGATCGCAAAGGATAATCTGAGCACCCATATCAATCAGCTTATCGACAAAGAACAGGCGGCTCTCAAACATCTTCTGGTGAATAAGCACTGCACCCTTAGCCTGGGTTGCCACCACCAGAAAGATTGACAACAGGTCGGGCGTGAGGCCTGGCCAGGGGGCATCGGCAATGTTCATAATCGAGCCATCAATGAAGCTCTCGATGCTATAATGGTCCTGCTGGGGGATATAGATGTCGTCACCACGCTGCTCGAATCTGATACCCATACGGGCAAACTGCGCAGGGATGATTCCCAAGTTCTCATACGATACGTTCTTGATGGTAAGCTCCGACTGAGTCATTGCGGCCATACCGATAAAGCTACCCACCTCAATCATATCGGGCAGCATAGTGTGCTCGGTGCCACCCAACTCCTTCACACCCTCGATGGTGAGCAGGTTGGATGCGATGCCCGAAATCTTGGCGCCCATACGGTTGAGCATACGGCACAACTGCTGGATATATGGCTCGCAGGCGGCGTTGTAGATGGTTGTGGTGCCCTCGGCCAGCACGGCAGCCATAATGATATTGGCTGTACCCGTAACCGATGCCTCGTCGAGCAGCATATAACAGCCCTTGAGCTTCTTGGCCTCGACAGAGAAGAACTCATCGGCCTGATCGAAGTTGAACGATGCGCCTAACTTCTGGAAGCCGAGGAAGTGGGTATCCAGACGGCGGCGGCCAATCTTATCGCCACCTGGTTTGGGGATATAACCCACACCAAAGCGCGAGAGCATAGGGCCAATCATCATCACCGAGCCACGCAGACGGCGACAGCGGTTGTGATAATCCTCGCTGCGCATATAGTCCAAATCAATATTTTCGGCCTTAAACGAGTATCTGCCCTCGCCCAGACGCTCCACCTCCACGCCGATTGACGAGAGCAGCTCGATGAGCTGCATAACATCGAGGATGGGGGGTATATTGTTGACCACAACCCTCTCTCGGGTAAGGAGCGTTGCACAGAGAATCTGCAGAGCCTCGTTTTTAGCACCTTGTGGCATCACCTCGCCACTCAGGCGGTGGCCACCTTCAACCTTGAATATTGCCATATAAAGTCTAATTTTTACCAAAGATAACTAATTCTCGGCTCTATTCAAAGCTTTGTCGGAAAAATAATTTTGAACAATAGGCGCAAATTGCTATCTTTACACTACAAAAACCCACGTTAACCACTTAAATCTCATAAACAATGAAGAAGATTCTACTCTCATTCGTGGCTTTAGCAATATGCACAGGAGCTGCGGCACAGCAGAAAAAGGAGTACCCCAAGCCTGAGGCTATGCGCCCCGCAATGACCGAGTTCTGGACTCCCCAGCCAAAGGTTGTGACTCCTGGCGACATCAAGACCAACTCAGCCCCCTCGGATGCCATCGTACTCTTCGACGGCAAAGACCTAAGCGCCTGGAAGAGTTGCAAGACAGGTGGCGAGGCCGACTGGAAGGTACACAACGGCATCTTCACCGTTGACAAAACAAAGGGCGACATCGAGACCAAAGAGCATTTCGGCAACTTCCAGCTCCATATTGAGTGGTGCGTGCCCAAAAATATCACAGGCACAAGTCAAGGTCGCGGCAACAGCGGCGTATTCCTGCAGGGAATGTATGAGGTGCAGATTCTCGATAACTACCAGAACGAGACCTACGCCAACGGTCAGGCGGGTAGCATCTACAAGCAGATTATTCCACTTGCCAACGCTATGCGCAAGCCAGGTGAGTGGAATGTCTATGACATAATCTACAACGCCCCCGTATTCAATGAGGATGGCTCATACCGCACACCTCCCACAGTTACGGTTATTCAGAATGGCGTTCTGCTGATTAACAACTACACGATTCGTGGCACAACCGAATATATCGGCCATCCGAGAGTTGTAAAACACGGCGACGGCCCAATCCGCCTGCAGATGCACGGCGATCCAAGCGAGGCCATCAGCTTCCGCAATATCTGGCTGAGAGAGTTGTAATCACTTACGCATAAATAGCAGAGAGGTTGTCCAACAATGTGTCGGGCAACCTCTCTGTTTTCTTTCGTAAGTTGCATAGCAAATGCTAATACAAACCTGTAAGCATAAGGTTGAAGTAGATAGGTTTCAAGCAATAGACCTTCAAGAACCACGCAATCCACTGCTCCTTCGACATATCCCAAAGGTTCAAAGGGAAGGTTATCTGCTCCTTCTTATCGTAGTCGAACTCCGCCAGCAGCACCTTGCCATACTCGGTTACGATTGGGCAAGCGGCATAGCCGTTGTAGATGGCTTCGGGGGCACGTCCCTCCATAATAGAGAGGAGGTTCTCCACCGCGATAGGCAACTGCTTGCCAACGGCAGCCGAAGTCTTGCTTGTGGGGATACCCGCAGCGTCGCCGAGGCAGATGATATTGGGATAGGTCATATGCACCAAAGTCTCCTTGTTGGCCATTGCCCAGCCATCGGCCGCAAGGCTACCCTCGGTCCAGCTAAGGCCAGAGTCACGCACGAAGTCGGGTGCTGACTGTGGGGCCATAAAGTGCATAAAGTCGTAATCCTCCGAGAATGGAGTTGTCTGCTTTGTGCCATCTGCCAGAGTCTCGATGCGCTCGAAATATGCACGTTTGGCGTGGGTGTCGATACCCTTCAGGCGGCAATTCATATCGACAGGGATATTACGCTCGTCGTAAATCTCCTCGAGGCGGGGAGTGTAGAATGGCACATTATAGAGGTGCTTGCTTGCAGTGTAGTAGTGCAGGTCGATATTCTCGGTTGTGCCGTTCTTGCGGGCGTTGTCCCAAGTGAGCAAGCAGACCTTCTTAGGTGCGCCACCGCACTTATGCTTGGTGTAGGTGTCGCAGAAGATACCCTTGCCACCCTTCTGTGCAAACTCCTTCATCGCTGGCCAGGTGCGCTGAGCACCCTCCCAATCATAGATTGAGTGAGCATTACCAGTGCCGAGAGTCTCCTTCGAGATGCCCTCCACCTTGTCCCAATTTATCTGGATACCTGGGCAGAGTACCAGAAAATCGTAATCTATTGAGCCATTTTTGGCAGTATCGAGCTTGTTTTGTGTGGGGTGGATGAGTTTCACCTCGTCCTTCACCCACTTTATGCCCTTTGGCATACAATCGGCCTGAGGCTTCCACACCTCATCGGCACCATACACACCGCTGGCAATGAGTGTAAAGCCTGGCTGATAGAACTGGCGGTCGCTTGGATCGATGATGGTGATATCGGGATTTGAGAGTTTACGCTTCAGGCGCGAAGCCATACTGATACCGGCAGCTCCACCGCCCACGATAACGATTTTACCCTTTGCATTGCTCTTGGCGGCATAGGCCTTGTTTGTGCCCAACGCCACAAAAGCACCTGCGGCGGCCATAATCTGTAGGAACTGCGCACGCGAGATTATGCCCTCACGCTGCAACTTTTCCATCTCCTTTTCAAAGTTCGATAACGCCATAATGAAATTAGTTGTATAAGTTTTGGGCAAAGTTAGCACATAATCGGCGGATGTGCAAACATTTGTTAGCAAAATAACACTGTCCGCTTTCTTGCCGCCCCACAAAATACCGACACAGCAAAACCGCATATTCAAAAATCTGCATACAGCTACGCTTAGTCCGATTTGCTAACTCGCTGATTTTCACCCCCCCCCGAATGCATATTGTTTGCATAAAAATTCTGGCGTATGCAAAAATCTGCGCTCCAACGGTAGCAAATCGTTGCAAAATTACTCACATTTTACTAACTTACATAGGCAATAATAACCCTCACTGCACGTTATAGTTATAGAGAGCGAGCAAACCGAAATTCAAAAAAATCATAAAGCTATGAAACGATTTATCCTTTCAGTACTGTGCATTGCCCTTTGCAGCATTGCGGCAATCGCGACCTGCAACGCAGAGAACAAGTTCAAGCCCATCAAATCGTTGCCCGAAGGCAAGAAAGCCCACCGCTGGCAGCAGCAGTTAAAGTGGAGTGCAGATGTCAACAAGGAGGTCTTCCCCGAATTGCAGTTACTGGGTTGGCGTGAGGTTGGCACATTCAACAATCAAGAGGAGATTGATAAATTACTCCGTGAGGGAGTGGATAAAGATAGGTTGTACGGCCACACTATTCACAACAAGGAGGGTAAGATTGAGGGTTACGAGATACTACCCCTCTCAGAGCTTGCCGAGAAGAATGCGATGTTCAAAAATGTAACCTTTGAAGCCGCAAAGAGTATTTACGGGAGCAGGATATCGACCGACGATAAAATTGTGGAACTCAAATGGCAATACAAGGGCAAGGAGTTCATTGAGAAGGTTGCCGTAACCGAAAAACCCAACAACTCGCGAGATGGCCTACTATTCAGCACAGTTGGCAGCGGCCTGGCCGTAAATGGTAACGATTTGAAGATGCCTCGCCCCGACTGGTTGATTGCAGATGAGTACCGCTCGATGCCAGAGATGGAATTCGACAAGTACGACAAGATTGATGACAACTATTGGAAAACCCGCTTCGACAAGATTAAGGAGAAGGGCGTAACAAAGGAGTTGAAACTCGTTAGCTACAAAGAGATAGGCATAGCCAAAGACGAGCAGTACAAGAATAAATACTTTTTCCACAACATCAGCGACGATGCCTTTATTATGTGGATGGAGTATGTAAAGGTAGAGGGTGAGCAGAGGCCAAAAGTCCAATACAACTACTCGACTCTCGGCGAGGTGAAGAAGAACAACCCAAAAGTGCACGAACTCTATTTGTATCACGCAAAAAGCGCAATTCGCTTGGTTAAACTCGGCTACGACAAAATCGTAAAGATGACGTGGGAGTACAACGGCAAGAAGTATAATACCTATGCCTTTGTAAGCTCATACGTTCGCAAGCCGGAGAGAGGAGCAATTGACAACAAGTTTTTGTATCTTGTCTACGACAATGTACTCTATACAATGAATGCGACCAATAGCTCGATTGACCACAGAGGTGGTGGAACAATCACCCGTTACTCGACTATAAGAAGTTACTAACGGAGCGAAAGGGCTATAATAGCACAGGGGTTGTCCGGCGAATCGGCTGGACAACCCCTACTATTTGGAATGTAGTCTTGTTACAAACTTTCTCTTATCTCTTTTTGGTTGCCTCATCGACCAAGTAGGCTATCGAACGATATTCTATGCCCGAATGAGTGGTAAGACCAATCTCGCAGGTACGGCTGTTGGAGTAACCCTCCGTAGCACCCGACTGCTCCACCGCAAGGCGCAGCTTACGCAGGGCATAGGCGTTGAGCTCAGGCTGAGTGAAACCCTTGTCACCCGCAAATCCGCAACAACCCACACCCTCGGGCAGTACAACATTTGTAGCGCACCTCTTGGCAAGCGCAATAATCTTGTCGGCCAACCCCATACGGCGCATCGAGCAGGTGATATGCAGCGCAACGGTGGCCTCAACGGGGGTGAAATACAACCTCTCGGCCAAATAGTCGAGTATGAACTCTGCAGGCTCATAGAGTTTCATTCGCTGAATCTTCTCACGCATACGGTGCAGGCAGGGGCTTTGGTCACAAAGCACGGGGTAACGCCCCTCGGCGCTCGCACGCCACAACGCCTCGTCCAGCTCGGCAACCTTTCTGTCGGCTATATCGCCCATACCCTTGCTCTCCCATATCGTACCGCAACACAAGCTCTCCATACGCTCGGGGAAGATTACCTCATAACCAGCCCTCTCGAGCAGCGATATCATTACCTCAACCTGAGCCGCATCGCTGCGGTGCTTATGGTCGGGGCCCATAGTCTGATTGATGCAGCTTGGATAATAGACCACCTTCAGCGGGTTATCGGCCTTTACGCTCTGCGCCGAGTGTGCCTTTTTGATACTCTTTGGCACAGAGTAGGCCAGCGGCATCGACTCACACCACAGCGGAGCACCAGCACGGTGCATTACATCGGCCACCTTTCCCATAGCCTTGTCGCCCAGCACTCGGTGGGCCACATTAGCAAGCGAGAGGATTGGTCGCAGACTCGATTTCACCCCTGCAAAATGGTTAGCGGCAAACTCGCCCACACGATAGCCGACGCTACCTTGTGGGAGCATCTGCGCCCTGAGGTGGTGTGTCATCTCGCCCATATTTATCTTAAGCGGACAGCTTGTTGAGCAGAGGCCGTCACCCGCACAACTCTGCTCGCCTAAATACTTAAATCCGCTCTCCAGTTCGGCCAGCAGCGCAGGATTCTCGCCCATAATTCTGAGTCGTGCCATCTCGCGACAAATCACAATACGCTGGCGTGACGAGAGCGTCATACCGCAACTCACGCAGTTCACCTCGCAGAATCCGCACTCGATGCAGCGGTCAACGATGGGGTGAGTGATGGGCAGCGGCTTGAAATTCGAGAGGTGGCAACGCTCATCGTCGTTGAAAATCACACCTGGGTTGAATATTCCATTGGGATCGAACAGTCGCTTTATCTCGCGCATAATCTCGAAGGCATCATCACCCCACTCTCGGCGGACGTAAGGTGCCATATTGCGGCCTGTGCCGTGCTCGGCCTTGAGCGAGCCATCGTAGCGGTCGAGAACAAGCTCTGCAACCTCCTCCATAAGTTGCTCATAGCGTGCCACATCGGCATCGGTCGAGAATGACTGATTGATGATAAAGTGATAGTTGCCCTCCAGCGCGTGACCATAGATGCAGGCATCGTCATAGCCGTGCTTGTCGAGTAGCTGGGCAAGTTCGGCCGTAGCCTCGGGCAGATGCTCAATCGGGAAGGCGATATCCTCGATAAGGCAGGTTGTACCCAACTCCCTGGAGCCTCCCACCGATGGGAAGATACCCGAACGGATTGCCCAATACTTGGCCTGCACATCCTCATCGGCCGAGAAGTGGGCAGGAACATAGAGTTTGAATTGCTGGAGGCACTCCTCGATGCGGGCTATATTCTGCTGAAGCTCCTGCTGCGAGTGGGCTTTGGTCTCGGTGAGTACGGCCGTAAGATTTTCGCCAGTGGTATCTGCCACCGAAGCGAGCGACTTACTATCCAGCAGCTCGGCACTATGCACTATACGCTCACCCGCCCCGTCGCAGAGCGGACGCATAGCCACCACCGCACGACAAGCCTCGTCGATTGTCGAGAAGTAGAGCATTGCCGAAGCCTTATATTCATAGTCGCGCTCCGAGCGCATTGTAACCTCCGACATAAAGCCCAGAGTGCCCTCCGAGCCGACCATAAGATGGGCTATGATATCAAACGGATTATCATACTGAAGAAGTGGCAGAAGATTCAATCCCACCACATTCTTTATCGAATACTTTTTGCGTATGCGCTCGGCGAGAGTTTTATTCGCCCGCACCTTATCGCGCAGAGCCTCGATGGCGGCAACAAAATCGAAGTGAGTCGAATTGAAGACCTCGCAACTGCGCACCGAGCCTGTGTCGAGCAGCGAGCCATCGCTAAAGATGATGCGCATCGACTCCAGCACCTTGTCGCTATTGGCGTGGGTGCCACAATTCATTCCCGAGGCGTTGTTCATCACAATACCGCCCACCATTGCGCTCTTGACCGATGCAGGATCGGGCGAGAAACGATAGCCATAAGGTTTGAGTACCTCGCTCACCTTTGCCCCTATCACACCTGGCTGCAGGCGAATCTTGCGCCCCGCGTCGAGCACCTCGTAACTCTCCCAATTTTTGCCCGCTACCACAAGCACCGAATCGCTCACCGACTGCCCCGAAAGGCTTGTTCCGGCGGCACGGAACGTGAGGGGAACGCCACACTCGGCTGCCGCCTCGACAATACGCACCATCTCGCCCTCGTTCTTGGCTCGCACCACAATCTGCGGCACCAGACGGTAGAAACCAGCATCGGTACCCCACGCCAGACGGCGGAGGTAATCGGTATAGATTCGCTCGGCGGGAATGAACGCCCCAATCGAGCTAAGGAATTTGCTATGCTTATCGGTCATATCGCTATGGATTTACTTTTACACAAAGGTAACAAAAAAAGAGTTGTCCAACAAGCGTGTGTCGGACAACCCTTACATATTATTTTTTGAAGTTGTATAGCAAGAGCTATTTTTAGGCCCTCGAAGCCCAAAAGCCCTGCAAGACAACTTTAGGAACTACTCCTCGTCAGACTCGGCCATAGTGTGGTAAACGTTTACCACATCGTCGTCCTCCTCCAACTTCTCCTGCAACTTCTCAACATCGGCACGCTGCTCGGCTGTGAGCTCCTTAGTGTCGGTTGGGATGCGAACACCCTCACCCGATACCAACTCGTGACCGTTGTCCTCAATCCACTTCTGGATAGCACCGAATGACTCGTAAGGTGCGCTGACAGTAACCTCACCCTCCTCGGCAAAGAACTCGTCATCACCCAAGTCAATCATCTCCAACTCCATCTCCTCGGGATCGAACTCACCCACAGGCTTGAACTTGAAGACACACTTGTGCTCAAACATAAATGCCACGCTACCAGAGTTACCCAATGTACCGCCACACTTGTTGAAGTACATACGCACACTGGCAACTGTGCGGTTTGTATTGTCGGTTGCAGTCTCAACGAGGAAAGCCACACCGTGAGGGCCATATCCCTCATAGATCATCTCCTTGTAATCGGCAGCATCCTTATCAGTTGCACGCTTGATTGCACGCTCGATGTTCTCCTTTGGCATATTCTCAGCCTTAGCATTCTGAATCAAGATACGCAAACGTGTGTTTGACGTAGGATCTGCACCAGAAGCCTTAACTGCCATCTCAATCTCCTTACCGATCTTGGTAAATACGCGGGCCATATGTCCCCAACGCTTCATTTTTCTCGCTTTGCGATACTCAAACGCTCTTCCCATATTGGTTATCTTTTTTGTTATTATTTTCTTGTTGGTCGCAAAATTACAAAAAAATTACCATTAAACAACTACACCGTCAAATTTATCCCCGCCAATAGGGTTTAAGTGGTGAAAAATAACTATTTTTGCACTATAAACATTCTATCAAATTATGGAAAAAGAGATATTGGCAGCAATCGAAGTGTTGCGTGCGGGAGGATTGATTCTCTACCCCACCGACACCGTATGGGGCATTGGCTGCGACGCTACAAATGCCGAGGCGGTTGAGAAGATATACAAATTGAAGCAGAGCGAAAACAAGACCTCGATGATTGTCTTGTGCCGCGATGCCGATATGATTGTGCGTTATGTGAACAAGGCTCCAGGCATAGCCTTCGAGGTGATGGAGATGAGCGAGCAGCCCATCACGCTGATTTTAGAGGGTGCTGTGAATGTGGCCAAAAACCTTATCCCCGAGGAGGGGACGTTGGGTGTGAGAGTGCCTAATCACGAGTTCTGCCACCAGCTTTTGCGCCGCTTTGGCAAGCCAATCGTCTCGACTTCGGCCAACATTTCGGGTGAGCCAACGCCACTCAAGGGCCTGAAGGATGTGAGCCGCGAGATTATCGACGGAGTAGATTTTGTAATCAACCCTCGTTTTCAGGGCAAGCCCACCTGCAAGCCAAGTTCGATTATCCGCTTTGGCGAGCGTGGCGAGGTGGAGATTATCCGCAAATAGTTATGGGATTGAAGGTTACAACACCCATACAGATACGTTTCTCGGACATCGACTCGTTTGGCCACGCCAACAATGTAGCCCTGCAGATGTATTTCGACTTGGGCAAGAGCGACCTGTTTCGCAAGCTCGGCGAGCTGACTGGAACGGCGGGCGATGTGTCGGCTATGGTGGTGTCGCTCAGCACCGATTTCTATGAGCAGGTGTTCTACGACGATGATGTGGTTGTCGAGACCGAGATAGAGTCTATCGGCAACAAGAGCCTGCGCCTTGTGCAGCGTCTGCTGGCGGGCGAACGCCTCTGCTGCCTATCGCGCACGGTGCTGGTGTGCCACAACCACCACACTCGCCAATCAATCCCCGTCCCCGACGAGTGGAGAGGGTATGTGAAGGAGTAAGACTTTCACACAATAGGAAGTCGTTATTGCAAAAAATACTCTTTTCTCAATTGATTTTAGTAAATTCGCACTTGAATACTCTCTATGGCGCAGCCCGCCCAAAGAGAAATTAACTTAAACTACTTGCTATGGTAACGTTTCTTATATGTCTAACGCTGCTTGTTGCGGCATATTTTGTCTATGGAGCATATCTTGACCGAGTATGCAAAATCGACACAAAGGCTGCCGTACCTTCGGCTACGCTCTACGATGGAGTAGATTATATACCTATGCCACGTTGGCGCACGTTCCTTATCCAACTGCTTAACATTGCGGGTATTGGCCCTATCTTCGGAGCTATTATGGGTGCTTGCTTTGGCCCTGTTGTATTTTTGTGGATTACATTTGGCGGTATCCTCGTTGGTGCTATGCACGACTATCTGTCGGGCGTCATACTGCTCCGCAACGACGGATTGAGCCTCCCCGAAATTGTAGGCCGTTACTTAGGCAAGAATGCACTTATCTTTATGCGAGCGCTCTCGTTGGTACTGCTTATATTGGTGGGTGTGGTGTTTATGCGCTCACCCGCAAGTATCCTGAGCGGAATGTTTGAGGCTATCCCCTATTGGGGCTGGATAGCAATAGTATTTGTCTATTATTTCGTCGCCACGATGGTGCCAATCGACAAACTTATCGGCAAAATCTATCCCCTCTTTGGAGCTGCACTTATCTTTATGGCCGTAGGTTTGTTGGTTGTATTGCTTACGGGCGACTACACCATCACCAACCTCACGCTCGAGAGCATACATAACCACCAAATCAATGCTCACAATCTCCCCATTATCCCTACGCTGTTTATCACTGTTGCCTGTGGTGCTATTTCGGGATTCCACGCCACCCAATCGCCACTTATGGCGCGTTGCATGAACAACGAGGGCGAGGCGCGTATGATATTCTATGGCTCGATGATTACCGAGTCGATAATCGCTCTGATTTGGGCGGCAATCGGTATGGCCTTCTTCCACGGCCCCGATGCACTGGTTGCAACAATGGCCGAGCACGGCAACGATGCGGCTTGGGCCGTAAAGACCATAACCAACTCTACACTCGGCAAAGTGGGAGGATTTATTGCTCTGCTTGGAGTGGTTGCCTGTGCTATTACTTCGGGTGATACGGCATTCCGCTCGGCGCGACTTATTGTGGCCGACATTCTCAAAATCGAACAGCGCTCATTGGTTAAGCGATTTGCCATTGCCCTGCCACTCTTTGCTATTGGCGTTGTTCTGCTATTTGTTGATTTCGATGTGGTGTGGCGTTATTTTGCCTGGACCAACCAAACAATGTCGGTAATCACACTCTGGATGATTGTCGCCTACCTGAATAAGCACAAGCGAAACATCTGGATTGCCATACCGCCAGCAGTATTTATGTCATACATCTGCATCTCGTTTGTCTTTGTATCGAACCAGTTTATCGGTATGGAGAATCGCCCTATGGCCTACATTTTGGCAGGCATAACCACTATCGCACTCACATTTATTATGTGGCGAAAGGTGTTGCAGTCAAATAATTAGCAATCTAACTTAAACCAACCATTATGCAACGAATCAAAATAGTCCCCACCGCTTCGGGCCAATACCAAATCGCAGCACCCGATTTTGTAGGCTTCAAACAGAGTCTGCTCAAAATCAATGATTGGGCGCAGGCCGCCGAAAAGCGATTCGAGATGGTGCAACATCTATTGGACTCTATGGAAGAGGAGGATATGCCGCTCGACTGGGAGCATAGCAACACGCGTGCCGCCATCGAGACCATCTATGCCTCGGCAATCGATTCGCTCGGCGTTGGCGAAACGGAGATTGCAGCCGCCCTATGGGAAAATCTTATGGGGATGGATCAGGACGACCATATGAACGCCAGTATTCCGCTTGCCTTCTGCTACGTTGTGCTGGAGGATTTCGACTGCTTGGAGAGTGTGCTTTTCGATATATCGCCCAAGCGACCAGAGTATCACCTTATTATGCTCTGGCAGGAGCATTTCCGCTCGGGTGGCATCGACGTTGATTCGTTGCGTGAGCTCCGCACCCGCCATAAAGCGTGGTATGCCGAGATTTTAGCCGACTCTCACCCTGCCGACGAGGCCTACATTGCCGATAGCCGCAAGGAGAAGCCTTCGCCCACAACCGAGGCGAGGGAGCTATGGTTTGTGCTGGAGCCTCTGTTTGCATCACACCCCCAATTTATTGAAACGCTTAGAAAGGCGTAATGCCGCACATATACCAAATAAAACAACCTAAGAAATGACTAAATCTCCCCGACACATATTCTCAGAACCTATCTCGCGAGCCGAGGCTCTGCGCCGTATGGGTGCAGCTTTGGCTGTTGGCACGCTGGGACTCTCGGCGTGTGGCTCACGCTCGGAGGCTCTGCCACAGACCGTCAGCGCAGCCGAGGGTAAGGTATCGCGCCGACGCAACCCCCGCAATGGCGACGAGGTGTCGATGCTCGGCTTTGGATGTATGCGCTTCCCCACCGTCGGTGGCGATCGCTACACGGGCGATATCGACAAAGCCCCAACACGCCAGATGCTGGAGTATGCCTATGAGTGTAGCGTGAACTACTTTGATACAGCCTGGATGTACCACAAAGGCACATCGGAGCAGATGGTGGGCGAGGTGCTGAAACAATACCCCCGCGAGTCGTTCTACTTGGCCGACAAGATGCCTCCAACGGCCAAGACCTTAGCCGAGGCGAAGGAGATTTTCTCGACTCAGCTATCGCGTTGCGGTGTGGATTATTTCGACTACTACCTGTGCCACAGCATCAGCCGTCAATATGTTTTTCAAAATCTCTATCTCGACGAGGGGGTACTCGATTTTCTATTGGAGCAGAAACAGGCGGGCAAGATTCGTCAACTCGGATTCTCGTTTCACGGCGATTTGGCACTCTTCGAATGGCTGCTGGCACTACCCATCGAGTGGGATTTTGTGCAGATACAGATGAACTGGCTCGACTGGAAGGACAATGTGCGTCAGGCCGAAACACTCTACACAATGCTTGCCGAGCGCAAGATACCCGTAATCGTGATGGAGCCAATTCGTGGCGGCTCGCTTATCGACGTTCCGTTTGCCGTAAAGGAGCTGATGCAGCAGAGCGATGCCGAGCTCTCGCCCGCAGCGTGGGCGCTGAAGTTCTGCGCCACATATCCCTATGTTCTGACCGTACTTAGCGGAATGTCGAAGATAGAGCACGTTGTGGAGAATTGCCAGACCTTCACCGACTTCAAACCCCTTAGTGACGAGCAGATGGAGATGCTCCATCTGGCTGCCGACCTCTATCGCAACAACAGCCGAATAGGTTGTACCGACTGCCTCTACTGTATGCCCTGCCCCTATGGGGTGGATATTGCGGGCATATTCCGTATCTACAACCGCTGCGTGGACGACAGGGTGCTGCCCAATCCATCAGCCACACACGACAAGGAGTATCTGCGTCGCCGCCGAATACTGCTCAACCGCTACAAGAATGCGGTAAACGAAAAGGGACGCGTGGAGCGCTGTACAGGCTGCAACAAATGCTCGCCCAAGTGCCCACAGGGGCTAAACATCCCTCAGCAACTCAGCCGAGTGGAGAAGCTGATTGAGAGCGTCAGAAAAGAGTGGAAATAGAAGAAACAACCTATCCCGAAATTTATTATGAGCAAAAAGCGAAAGATATACAACCCATTGCGAATAGCACGCACCACAGTGGCTTTGGTCTGCCTTGCGCTGGCCATTGTGGCCTTTGCCGACTGGGGCAACGGCACACCCTTTATCGACGGAGTACACCGCACAGCTTCGGCCATCGCCCGCTGGCAATTTATCCCCGCACTACTTAGCATCAGCATCACAACCGTTGTGCTGATACTCTTGGTCACGCTGCTTTTCGGCCGCATCTACTGCTCGACAATCTGCCCGTTAGGCGTAGCGCAGGACGGAGTGAATGCACTGCGAAATAGCCGAAGCAAATCGGCCGCCACACGTTTTGCCTTCCGCAAGGCCGACAACGTTTTGCGATACTCAATTTTGGCCATCACCACCATCGGCATTGCGATTGGTGCAGGAGCTTTGGTGGCCTTCGTTGACCCTTATAGCATCTTTGGGCGAATCATCTACGACGGCCTGCGTCCAGCCGTTCAAGCCATAAACAACACTTTGGCACTCACCATTGGCGACACTTTTGGCCGAGAGAGCATCGCCATCAGTTGGCTCAGTTCACTCATCGCGCTCGCCTCAATGCTCGCAATCGGAGCTGTCGCTTGGCGCTGGGGACGACGCTACTGCAACTCTTTCTGCCCTGTTGGCACTCTGCTGGGTGAGGTGAGCCGAGTGGCGTTGATGAAGGTGAAAATCGACACTTCGAAGTGCAACTCCTGCGGACTCTGCGCCCGCAAATGCAAGAGCGAGTGCATCAACCCCGCAACCCACACTATCGACGCATCACGCTGTGTCGTATGTTTCGACTGCATCGACAACTGCGCACAAAAGGCGATATCATTCTCGCCCATCGAGATAACCAAGAGCAACACCCAACATAAGACCACCGAGCCTGCCAAATCCACCCACAAAGGCTCATCGGCCGATATGTCGCGAGGAAAATTCCTCTCGTCGATGGCTATAGCGGCCACTCTGCCACTTTCGCAAAATGGGCTGGCTCAAGGTCATCACAAGGGTAAAGGTAATGGCAAGGGCAATGGTGGGCCACGTCCTGTCGCCCCTCCTGGAGCGGGAAGCCTGAGCAACCTGCACGCCAAGTGTACCGCCTGCCACCTCTGCGTGAGCAAATGCCCCACACACGTTTTGCAGCCAGCCATCACAGAGTATGGTCTGCAGGGAGTGATGCAGCCCGTAATGCGTTATGACAAAGGTTATTGTCTGTATGACTGCACCCTTTGCGGTGAGGTCTGCCCAACGGGAGCCATCAACCTGCTCGACAGCGAGGAGAAGAAGATGACATTTATTGGCCACGCTGTGTTCCACCGCGAGCGATGTATAGTTTCGGTGGATGGTGTGGAGTGCGGCAACTGCGCCGAGCACTGCCCAGCCGAGGCTATCAAGATGGTGAAGTCGCCTATCGACCGCCGCACCTATCCCGAAATCGAGAAGGCTCTCTGCATTGGTTGTGGTCGTTGCGAATACCTCTGCCCCGCCAAACCAATAAAGGCGATAGAGGTGAAAGGATACAAAACTCACAAATAGTATGAATATGAAGAATCTGCAAACCATACTGCTCGCCCTTGTTTTGATGGCCTCTGCGCTACACTCTGCCGAGGCAAAGCAGCCTAAAGGCCCAAAGCGAAGCAACAAGGCGGCAAGCGAGGTGATATTTTCTTACAACGCCCCCTCGATTAACATCTACTCGGCGGCTGTGGAGGATACAACACGCCTGTTTGTTATCTCCGACACCCACCTATGGATAAGCGATAAGCGCGAGGAGCCCTACCGCGAGAATAGCAAACGTATGGCCGCAGCCTACAACAGAACAACCCATTTCCAGACAGGGCAGCCAACCAACCCCGAGGAGGCATTTCGTGCGACCGTTGCACTTGCCAAAGCGCGCAAAGCCGATGCCATCACCCTGCTGGGCGATATGGTGAGCTACCCCTCGGAGCGAGGAGTGGAGATTGTGCAGGAGGTGATGAACTCGGCGGGTATCGAGTGGTACTACACCTGCGGCAACCACGACTGGCACTATGAGGGTATGGATGGTGACCGCCTCACGCTTCGCAACAAGTGGCGCGAGGAGCGATTGCTACCGCTATTTGGTGGCAAGAACCCAAATGGATATGTGGTGGATATAAATGGTATTCAGCTACTTATACTCGACACTTCAACCTATGATGTGCTGCCCGAACAATTAGCTCTCACCGAGCAGGTGATAGCATCGGGCAAGCCATTTATTCTGCTGATGCACATCCCGTTATATGCGCCTGGCCGCCGCGTGGCATACGGTATCGGACACCCCGACTGGGGCAAGGATAGCGATTCGGGATATAAAATCGAGCGCCGCGAGCAGTGGCCCGCCGAAGGTCACTCGCAGACCGACTATGATTTCTATAAGGCCATAACATCGGCTCCCAACCTGCTGGCCTCAATCTCTGGCCACGTTCACACCAACGGTGTGGATATTATTGGCGGCAAGCCCCACTTTACGGTCGAGGCCAACGCCCGAGGGGCATACTACGAGGTGGTGATTATGCCTTTGCAGAAGAGATAAATTTCCCGCAAGAAACAGCAAAAATGGTTGTCCAGCGCTTGCCGGACAACCATTTATTTTACCCTGAATACCAAAAGTTCTATAACAAGAGCTACTTAGCTTGTAAAATCACCTGCACCTCGCCATTTGAGAGAAGCATCAACATATCGCCATCAATTTCGTAGTGGGTGGTGCGGCCGAGAATCTCCTGAAACTGGCTCTCGAGTTCAGCCTCGCGGCACATACGGCGCGTAGGTGCCAAATTCGAAAACTTCATTGCGCCACGCTCGGTAATCTGATAATCGCCCATCAGCGTATTGCAGGCAGCCACGCCCGCAAACTTACCTCCCTGCTCAAACGTGAAGAGGAACTGCTCGGGCTCGATACTCAGCTCGCGCTCCATCATCTTGACCAAATGCCACTTCTGGGCGGTAAGCGACTTATTGTTTACGCCCTTGCGGCAGGCGCAGCATCCCACGCCCAAAGCCACCATCAGAAGGGCCAAAACTGACAAAGTGAAAATTTTTTTCATACAATTTTATTTTACCAGACAATGATAAGTTGCATTTTATATAAAAATAACGCTATCAATATCCATTCCATTGTGGCAAAGATATTAAATTTTGCTATCTTTGTGGAGAAATACATAAAAATAAAAGTGATATGAAAAAGATTATAGCATCACCCAACGCCCCCAAAGCAGTTGGGCCTTACTCTCAGGCGGTAGAGAATAACGGTACTATCTATGTCTCTGGCCAGCTTCCAATCGACGCTGCGACAGGCAAGATGGCCGAAGGAATCGAGGAGCAAACCCGCCAGTCACTCACCAACATCGGCCATATCCTGCGCGAAGCTGGTTACGACTACTCTGATGTGGCAAAGGTGACGGTCCTGCTCGATGATATAGGTGATTTTGCAGCAATGAACGGAGTATATGCGACATTCTTCACCGAACAGATGCCAGCCCGCGTCTGCTATGAGGTTGCCAAACTCCCAATGGGTGCCAAGGTCGAGATTGATGCGATAGCGGTTAAGTAATTTTAACTCTTCAACGCACAATATGCGCCGGAGGCATCTCTGGCGCATTTTTCTTTGATTAGTTGATAACTTGTCGAAAATTCAAATGGCAAGAGTGGAAAACTCGCCCCATTTTTTCGGACATTTGTAATGGTGAAGGTTGCGCTTTTCATTGCCGAGTGCACCTCGCCACACAAGCCAAGTAATTAAATATAAACAATATAGCTATGACCAAACCTAACACTACACTCCCTGAAGTGAGCTACGCCGAGGCAGTTGCCGCGTCGAAGGAGTACTTCGGTGGCGACGACCTCGCCGCAACGGTTTGGGTGAGTAAATATGCGCTGAAAGACTCATACGGTCGCATCTACGAGCGTACGCCCGAGGATATGCACCACCGTATCGCAGCCGAGATTGAGCGCATCGAGAAGAACTACCCCAACCCAATGAGCCGCGACGAGGTGTTCGCGTTGCTCGACCACTTCCGTTACATCATCCCTCAGGGTGGTCCGATGACCGGCATCGGCAACAACCTGCAGGTGGCATCACTCTCTAACTGCTTCGTTATCGGCAATCGTCAGCACGCCGACTCTTACGGAGGTATCTTCCGTATGGACGAGGAGCAGGTACAGCTTATGAAGCGTCGCGGTGGCGTGGGCCACGACCTCTCGGAGTTGCGCCCAACAGGCACACCCGTACTCAACTCGGCCCTCACATCGACTGGTATCGTGCCATTTATGGAGCGCTACTCAAACTCTACACGCGAGGTGGCTCAGGATGGCCGTCGCGGAGCTTTGATGCTCTCGCTCTCAATCAAGCACCCCGATGCTGAGCGTTTCATCGACGCCAAGACTCAGTCGGGCAAGGTGACTGGTGCGAATGTGTCGATTAAGGTTGATGACGACTTTATGCGCGCTGCTAAAGAGGGTAAGCCATATAAGCAGCAGTTCCCTATCAATGCGAAAGAGCCAAAGATGGAGGTTGAAATCGACGCAAAGAAGTTGTGGGGGAAGATTATCCACAACGCTTGGCAGTCGGCTGAGCCTGGTGTGTTGTTCTGGGATACAATCATTCGTGAGTCTATCCCCGACTGCTACGCCGACAAGGGCTTCACAACCGTATCGACCAACCCTTGCGGTGAGATTCCATTGTGCCCATACGATAGCTGCCGTCTGCTGGCGCTCAACTTGTTGGGTTATGTGGAGAATCCATTTACGCCCGAGGCTAAGTTCAACTTCGACCTCTTCAAGGAGCACGTTGGCAAGGCTATGCGTATGATGGACGACATCATCGACTTGGAGTTGGAGAAGGTGGAGCTCATTATCAGCAAGGTGGCTGGCGATCCCGAGGAGGAGGATATCCGCCGCGTTGAGCTTGAGTTGTGGAAGAAGATTAAGGATATGGCTCTCAAGGGCCGCCGTACAGGTCTTGGCATCACTGCCGAGGGCGATATGCTGGCCGCTTTGGGCTTGCGCTACGGCTCAGACGAGGCTATTGAGTTTGCCGTATCGGTACACCGCACATTGGCATTGGAGGCCTACCGCGCATCTACAAAGATGGCGGCAGAGCGTGGTGCATTCCCAATCTTCGAGGCTGCTCGCGAGGTAAACAATCCAATGATTGCCCGCATCCGCGAGAACGATCCAGAGCTTTACGAGGAGATGGTAAAGAGTGGCCGACGCAATATCGCAATGCTTACAATCGCTCCTACTGGCACAACATCGCTTATGTCGCAGACCACATCGGGCATCGAGCCTGTGTTCCGCCCCGTATATAAGCGCCGCCGTAAAATCAACCCATCCGACAGAGGCAAGAAGGCCGACTTTATCGACGAGATGGGCGAGAAGTTTGAGGAGTATTATGTATATCACCACCAGTTTGTAAAGTGGCTGGAGCAGAATGGTTACGACACATCTAAGTTGCAGAACATCAGCGATGATGAGCTGAACGAGTGGCTGAAGGCTTCGCCATATTATGGTGCTACGGCCAACGACATCGACTGGGTGGCAAAGGTGCGTATGCAGGGTGCTATCCAGAAGTGGGTTGACCACTCGATTTCGGTGACAGTAAACCTTCCAAACGACGTGTCGGAGGAACTGGTTGCCGAGGTATATCGCACAGCCTGGGAGTGCGGCTGTAAGGGCGTAACCGTATATCGTGACGGCTGCCGTACGGGCGTACTTATCGACACCAAGAAGAAGGATTCGAAGTGCGATTCGGGCCCAAAGTCTCACAAGCGACCAAAGTCTATCCCTGCCGACATCGTACGTTTCAAGAACGGCAGCGAGGACTGGATTGCCTTTGTGGGTATTCAGGATGGCCGTCCATACGAGATTTTCACAGGTAAAATCGAGGAGGATGCTATGTACATCCCACGCAAGATTACAAAGGGTTGGATTTTGAAGGTGCGCGAGGAGGATGGCTCAAAGCGCTACGACTTCCAGTACTCTGACCGCTATGGCTACACAAACACAATCGGTGGCATTTCGCGTCTCTTCGACGAGGAGTTCTGGAACTACGCGAAGCTCATATCGGGCGTTTTGCGTCACGGTATGCCTATCGACAAGGTGGTACACCTGATTGACGGTCTGCACCTTAACAGCGAGAGCATCAACACCTGGAAAAATGGTGTGCAACGAGCTCTTAAACAGTATATTGCAGACGGCACACGCTCTAAGGGTAAGTGCCCTCAGTGTGGTCAGGAGGAGATGGCCTACCAGAATGGTTGCCTGACTTGTATGTCGTGCGGATATTCAAAATGTGGATAAAATGCATATAAAACGCGGGCTGTGAATGATAAAAACTTGTTAGAAATGTGAAAATTTATTTGATTTTCTTGCTTTTTAGCATTTTTATTTCCATCTTTGCGACAGTATATGCGGTATTAAATCGTATTTCGGCGCGTTTTTCGCAAGAGAAAGGCGCCATACGGTGATACTAAATATATATAAGTGTGTAAACAGGAATAAGATTCACAGCACAATAAACTAAATTAAATTATGAAAAAAATTTTACTTTCTATCGCTCTTGTAGCGTTCGCTGTAGCTAATGTAGCTGCACAGGAGACTTCTGCTGAGAAGCTCCGTTGGAAGGGAATCATGAACAACGGTTTCTGGTCAAACTGGGAGCTTTCTGTAGCTGGTGGTGTTAACTACACAGCTTGGGACGGCATCGGTGCAGATCAGTCAACAGGTGACCTCGGTTGGCAGATTGAGGGTGGCTTTACAAAGTGGTTCAACCCTATCGTAGGTGCTCGCGTTCAGTTGATCGGTGGTAAGCTTAATGCTTCTGACGACAAATTGACAAGCAACTGGATTATGCCTCACGCTGATGCGGTTATCAACCTTTCTAACTGGATTGGTGGTTACCGTGAGGACCGCGTTTACTATGCAAAGGTATTCGCTGGTACTGGTGTAAACTTCACAAATGTTAAGAACGAGGCTGGTTCAGGTTTCGCTGCTACTGCTGGTTTGATCAACACATTCCGTGTTTGCAAGCAGTTGGATATCAACCTCGAGTTGAAGGGTATCCTTTCAGCTGGTCACGACATGCCACGCGGTCTTGATGCAATCGCTCCTAAGTATGGTCAGATCTACTCTGCTACTTTGGGTGTTGCTTACCGTTTCAACAAGCGTGACTGGAGCAAGGCTTACTCACAGGAGGAG
>JAZOUS010000067.1:0-37523 GCA_045658265.1 Alistipes sp. | reverse complement strand
CAAAATAGCTCACCCAAATTAACTACAAGGGGCGAGAGAGTTGGTGTGTGTGGGTTTTGGTATTTGGGAAAAATTCCGAAAATAGCTCCTGCAAATTATCCTACAAGGTGGGTGAGAAAATAGGTGTGCGTAGGCTTTGGCATTTATGAAAATCCCGAAAATAGCTCCTGCACGCTATTTGTTAGAAAAGATATTGATAGATGAACATTGAGTTAGTAGTTGTTGGCAAGACCGATTCCAAAGAGGTTGAGGCGCTGGTTGAGATGTATGCCAAGCGCGTGAATCGCTATTGCCGATTCTCTATCACCACGCTGGCTGATGTGCGTAACACCCGCAATATGGCCCCTTCGCGTCAGAAACAGTTGGAGGGCGAGGCCATCCTGAAGATGGTGGGTGATGGCGACTGCCTCACGCTGATGGACGAGCGTGGCTCGCAATACACATCTATCGAGTTTTCACAGTGGTTGCAGAAGCGTATGCTCAGCGGCGTGAAGCGTCTGGTGCTGGTTATCGGTGGCCCTTACGGCTTCTCCGACGAGGTATATGCTCGTGCCGACCAGAAGATATCGCTCTCGAAGATGACCTTCTCGCACCAAATCGTGCGCGCTATCTTTGCCGAGCAGCTCTATCGAGCATTCACCATCCTGCATAACGAACCCTATCATCACGAATAATTCAGATGAAGATTTTCAAGACACACACGGCATTGCTCATTTGGCGCATACTCCTTTTGTATGTGGTGCTGATGCTCTGCCGCATACTCTTTTATAGATATAACAGCGAGCTCATCGGCCCTGTTGAGAGTTCCGAGTTGGGGGCTCTGTTGCGTGGTGCGTTGATGTTTGACAACGTCTCGATTCTCTATGCCAATGCACTCTTTATAGTGTTGTCGCTCTTGCCTCTGCACCTTCGCGAGAGGGGGTGGTGGCAGTCGATGATGTACTGGTACTATGTGGTGGTCAATTCGCTGCTTATGGTTGTGCTCAACCTGTCGGATGCAGTATATTTCCGCTATGCGCAGAAGCGTCTTACGGCCGAGGAGTTGCTCTTTGCCGAGAACGACAACTCTCTGCAACTCTTTTTCAAGTTTTTGGGTGAGAATCTGCCCATAGCTTTGGCGGGTGTTGCTCTTATCGCTCTGCTTGCGGTGGGTTATTGTCGTCGTTGCCGTCCGCAGGGATTGGCTTCGGGCGTGTGGTACTACCTCTCGTCGGTGGTGGTGTTCGTGCTGGCCATCGGCCTTTCGATAGGTGGAATCAGAGGTGGCTTTACCAAGATGACACGTCCCATTACGCTCTCCAATGCAACGCTCTACACCCCCGACAATATGCGTGCAACGATGATTCTCAGCAATCCGTTCTGCGTGTTGCGCACTATGGGTTCGAGCGGTAAGTTGCACTATCAGCGTTACTTCGAGCCTGAGGAGCTTACGGAGTTATATTCCCCCGAACATTACCCATCCGAGGATACCCGCACAACCGAGCTTACAGGTCGCAATGTGGTGTTGTTTGTTATGGAGAGCTTCTCGGCCGAGCATTCGGCTCTGCTCTCGCCTCAGCTATATGAGAATGAGCAGCAGAAGGGCTACACTCCGTTCCTTGACTCGCTGATGCGCCAGAGCTACACATTCTTTAATATGTACTCCAACGGCAAGCGCTCGATTCAGGCTCTGCCAGCCATCTGGAGCTCTATCCCATCGCTCAAAACATCGTTTATCTCGATGCCGCAGGCTATGGCTCCAATGAATGCCCTGCCCGAACTGTTGAGCAACGAGGGCTACCGCACAATGTTCTTCTGCGGCTCAAATCACGGCTCGATGGGCTTCGGTGCCTATGCCCGCCAGGTGGGTGTGAAGGAGTTGTATAGCCGCGAGAACTATGAGCAGATTCACGGCAAGGATGATTTCGATGGCTATTGGGGTATCTGGGACGAGGAGTTTATGCAGTATATGGGTGAGGTGCTGTCCGAGGCCGAGCAGCCATTCTTCTCGACGATGTTCACCCTCACATCTCACCATCCGTTTGTCATCCCCGAGCGATATGCTGGTAAGTTCCCCGAAGGCAAGAGTGCTGTGCATAAGTGCGTGGGGTATGTTGACGAGGCTTTCCGCCGATTCTTTGCCCGTTATGAGAATGAGGAGTGGTTCCGTAATACTGTTTTTGTATTTGTTGCCGACCACGTTTCGAGCGAGAAGTTCTCCGAGGAGTTCCGTCACTCGCCAGCCGATTACCGCATCTTTGGATTTATGTATGCTCCCGATAGCGCACTCTTTGGCGAGCATCGTCAGGTGGTGTCGCAGATTGATGTGATGCCAACGCTGTTGGGGCTGATGGGCTACAACAAGCCCTATTTCGCCTTTGGTCGTGACATATTTGGTGAGCATCGTGATACACCTATGGCTGTGAATTATGATAACAATCTCTTTCAGGCCATCACAAAGGAGTATCTGGTTACCTTCGACGAAAATGCCATTGTCGGTGTCTATTCTAAGGATGATATTACACTGAGTCGCAATCTTGTGGGCGAGGTGGATATGGCTGATGTTGAGCGCGACTTGAAGGCCTTTATACAGAGCTATTACACTCGTGTCGAGGCAAAAGATTATTTGGCAGATGATACCGTTCCAGAGGGTGAACCTGAGCCATAAGCAGGTCATTGAGAGTTATCTTAGGCAGAGGTCGTGTCAAATCTGCGACCAGACCTTCTCATCACTATATATGTGGCAGCAGGCCTATAACACTTCGTGGGCCGAAGTTGAGGGGGCTTTGGTGGTTCGTTTCGACCTCTCGGATGAGGGTGTAACAGGTTATATGGTGGTGGGCTCGGAGCAGATTGATGACTCGGAGGAGAGTCGTCACAGACTCTATTCCCGACTTGTGGCCGATGCTGAGCGAGAGGGGCATCCTCTGCGCTTTGTCTGTATGAGTAGCAGTGCGGTCGAGCAGTTCTTGAGGTGGGCCGATGCGAATTACGCCGTAAAGCAGGAGGGTTTTAACTCTGTCGCTGGTCGTCGGGCATTTGCCGTTTGCGATAATCCCGATTATCGTGATTACATCTACTCGGTGGATGATTTGGCGCAGCTCTCAGGGCGAAAATATCAACCCAAGCGCAACCATATCAATAGATTTGAATCAAAATATCAATATACATTCGCTCCGCTTACGGCTCTCGATTTTGAGGAGTGCCTCAGCTTGGAGTGCCGTTGGCAACGTCAGAAGATGGAGCCTTCGCAGTCGGCTGTCGAGGTGCGTAATCGTGTGGAGCACGAGTGCCCGCCCAGCGAGGAGCATCTGGCCATCAGCCGAGCCTTCGAGGCCTACGATGAGTTGGGGCTTGTTGGTGGTGTGTTGAGGGTGGATGGGCAAGTTGTGGCCTTCACCTATGGCTCGCCACTTGGCGATAAGCTCTTTTGTACCCACATCGAGAAGGCAGATGCTGATTATGAGGGGGCTTTCCAGATGATTAACCGTTGCTTTGCGCAGATGTTGCGGCAGATGGGTTTCCAGCAGGTCAATCGTGAGGAGGATATGGGTATTGCAGGGCTAAGACGCGCCAAGCAGTCGTATTATCCTGTGCTGATGCAGGAGAAGATGTCGCTCAGGGCCTTGACACCACGCGAGGTGTCGAGCCGCGAACTTTGGCACGAGGTGTTTGGCGATGATAGAGAGTTTATAGACCTCTTTATGACCGAGGTATATCGCCCCGAAAATATGTTTGTCTGCGAGGAGCAGGGCAGAGTGGTGGCGATGTTGCACATAGTGGAGATGGCAACCTCTTTGGGGCGTGCGGGCTATCTCTATGCCATAGCCACTGCGGCCGATTACAGAAGCCGAGGCTGTGCTTCGAGGCTTATTGGTCAGGCGCTTGATGTTATGCGCCAGCGAGGTTATGATGTGGCTATGCTGATACCTGCTTCAGATGAATTGAAGGGCTATTATGCCCGTTTCGGCTTTGAGGATGTCGCCTTCCCGATAGATTTTTCCGATGGAGCCTATCTCGGTACGGGAGAGGTGGCGGCCGATTTGGCAATGGTTAAAACTCTTTAATCCTTTTGTTGGTGAATTATTTTTCGCTAAATTTGTGAAGATAAAATCACATTGCAATAATGAAAAGCCGAGTTAAATTTCTGATTATTCTTTTTCTTGTTATATGTTGTGGCCATAGCCGTAGCTTTGCTTCGGATATTTGGGTTGAGGCCGAGAGCTTCTCAAACAAGGGAGGTTGGAGTGTCGATCAGCAATTTGTCTTCGAGATGGGCTCGCCCTATCTGATTGCTCACGGTATGGGCCGACAAGTTGCAGATGCAACTACCGAGATAGAATTTTCTCAAGCGGGAAAGTATCACGTTTTTGTGCGTTGCTATAATTGGACCTCACCCTGGTCGAGCAAGGAGGGTGCAGGCCGTTTTGCTCTGCTGGTGGGCGATAAGTGCCTTAGCGATAGGTTAGGCTCCGCTGGTAGTCGGTGGGAGTGGCAGTATGCTGGTTCGGTAAATGTTACGGCAAAGGGTAGCGAGCGTATCTCGCTGCGCGATATGACAGGTTTTGATGGTCGTTGCGATGCTATCTATTTTACAACCAACAAAGATGACATACCTCCTGTCGAGGCAGAGCGTTTGGCGGCGTTTCGTCGAAAGATGTCACCCTCGAAGGCGAAGGTTGTAAAGTCGGAGTTTGTGGTCGTAGGAGGCGGTGTGGCAGGTATGTGTGCAGCGGTGGCAGCAGCCCGATTGGGCGTGAAGGCGGTTTTGATTAACGACCGTCCGTTGTGGGGCGGTTGTAATAGTTCCGAGACTCGTGTTCACCTGGGTGGCCATATCGAAATGCCACCTTACACCAACTTGGGAAATATGATAAAGGAGTTTGGCCCTCTGCGTGGAGGAAATGCCAAGCCTGCCGATAACTATGAGGACGAGAAGAAGCGGGCATTTCTGGAGGCTGAGCCAAATCTTTCGCTCTATCCCTCATATAAAGTCTATGCGGTTGAGAAGAGTGGAACGAAAATCAAAGCTGTCTATGCCAAACATATCGAGACGGGTGAGGAGTTGAAATTTGTAGCTCCCATCTATAGCGACTGTACGGGTGATGGCACGGTGGGATATTTGGCTGGTGCCGACTATGCTATGGGGCGCGAGGGGCGTGATGTTTACAATGAGCCATCGGCTCCCGAGGTGGGCGATAAGTTGACGATGGGCTCTTCTGTGCAGTGGTACTCTGAGGAGCGTAGCCAGCCAAGCGAGTTCCCCCTGTTTGAGTATGGACTGAATTTCAACAACGAGAGTTGTCAGCGTGTGACAATGGGCGAGTGGACTTGGGAGACGGGTATGAATCGTGACCAATGTAAGGAGTTTGAATATATTCGTGACTATGGCTTGATGGTGGTATATTCAAATTGGAGTTATTTGAAAAATCGCCTTGCCGACAATGACAAATATCGAAACCGAGAGTTGGGATGGGTGGCATATATAGCGGGCAAACGCGAGTCTCGCCGTTTGTTGGGCGACCATATCTTGACCGAGAACGACTTGGTGCAGGAGATTCAGTATCCCGATGCTTCGTTCACCACAACCTGGAGTATCGACCTCCACTATCCCGATCCCAAGAATACAAAATATTTCCCTGGCGGAGAGTTTAAGTCGATATGTACGCACGGAGCGACAAACCCTTATGCCGTGCCATATCGTTGTCTCTACTCTCGTAATATCAGCAATATGTTTATGGCAGGTCGTGATATCAGCGTGTCGCATATCGGGCTGGGTACGGTGCGTGTGATGCGTACTTGCGGAATGATGGGCGAGGTGGTTGGTATGGCTGCATCGTTGTGCCAGCAGCACAAGGCCTTGCCTCGCGATATATATAACACCTATCTCGATGAGCTGAAAGCTCTTATGCAGCAAGGTGCGGGAAAGCAGGGGCTTGCTAATAATCAGCTCTATAACTTGGGAGGGCATTGGCCAACTTTCCGTAAATAGTTCATATAAAAAGTAATTTTGGCGTTATCCTTGTCCGAAAATAGAATTAAAAACCCGACTCAATGAGAGTCGGGTTTTATTATGCTGTTTTGAGTATTACATCTTGTAGAACTCCTCCCATCCCTTGCGTGGTGGTGTGCCAACGAGCAATGCATCGGCAAATGGATTGTCGATAATGTGCTTTGTCTCGCGGTCGAATACAATCTTCTGGTTCAGTCGCTGAGCCAACACACCGAGGCAGAATACCTGACACAATGGACCGAATACCTCGAATGGCGAGCGTGAACGCTCCTCGTTCATACAAGCCAAAAGGAAGTTCTCGTAGTGGTTTGATGGACTCTTTGGCACCTCTGGCAACTTGCTGGCCATCTCCTTAGCTTTCGACTCAGGTATGATTTGAGTTGTAGCACCGTGTGAGCCGCGCTTGAAAATCAAATCTTTAGAGTACATAATCGTACCTGGGTTGAGCTTAACGGCCGATGCGGCTGCGGGCTTGCCTCCGATTGTAGGTACATCGCTGCCCATCTTCGACTCGCCATATCCATCTGGTACAGGGGGATAGTTGCCGATGCCGTCCCACCAGTTGATGGTCACTGCAGGCATATCGCCACGGCGTGGGAACTTAAATTGCAGAGTCGATGACATTGGGAAGAAGTAGTTGTTCCAGCCCTCCAACTTGAGTGGTGTAACCTCGTAAGGCAGACCAAGATTCAGGAACTCGTGGATGGTGTCGATAAGGTGTGCACCCCAGTCGCCCAAAGCACCCATACCGAAGTCGTACCAGCTACGCCAGTTGCCTGGGTGGTACTTGGGGTTAAACTCGTGGTAGAGCTGTGTGGTGTGCCACAAATCCCAATCCATACCATCGGGGATAGGCTCCTCCTGTGGGTAGCGGCTAATGTTCACGTCGTAGCCGTGCCAGCGACGTGAGTTGTTCATATGAGCATCGACGTGAGTAACATCCTTGATGATGCCAGCCTCCTTCCAAGCCTTAAACTGGAAGTAGTTAGCCTCTGAGTGGCCCTGATTACCGCCCTGAGTTACGAGCTGAGGGTTACGACGTGCAGCGTCAATCATCAACTGGCACTCTTGGAATGTGCGGCCCATTGGCTTCTCAACATAGACGTGCTTGCCCTGATTGAGCGCGAGCATCACGCAGGGGAAGTGCGAAAAGTCGGGTGTCTCGACAACAACCGCCTCAAACTGGTTGCCCATCTGGTCAAACATCTTGCGGAAGTCGGTGAAGACCTTAGCTTTTGGGTGAGCTGCAATAGCCTCCTGACAACCCTTCTGCTTGAGGTCCACATCACACATTGCAACGATGTTTGCAAGGCCAGTCTTCTCGAATTCTCTCATCACCTCACGACCTCGGTTGGCCATACCAACCCAAGCCACATTCACCTTGCCTAACTTTGCAAAGCGAGCCTTCTTGTCTTGTGCCTGTTGTGCAGGTGTTGGAGCTGCTGATGCAGAAGCCAAACCACCTATCATCACGCCTGCTGCGGCCAGTCCCGAACGCTTCAGGAAGTCGCCGCGAGAAATTTTGTCACTCATGGTTTTAGGTTTTATTGTTTCTTAATTTTGTTCGAGGTTAAATTTTGCGAACATAAAGTTACGCACTTTTTTTTTGTTTTCGGTAATTTGATGGGGTTAAATTCCTTTGGTTTGTCGATTTTTTATCGAAAGTCCATATTCGGCGGCAAAAAAAGAGTGCCGCGACACTGCTGTCGGGCACTCCCATATAGAGAAATTTTGGTCTCGATGTTACTCGATTACACCGCACCATCCGCCGTTGCGAACCATCTTGATTGAGAGCTTGGTCTTGTTGCTCACCTCCGATGTGCGTTTCTTGTAGTCCATAGCCTGACGGTCGGCATTGATGCCATCCTCAAACGATGTGAGAGTGTGGTTGCCATCCTTCAGGAAGTCGAGGTTTACATCCACTGTGCGACCATCCTGATTGGTGATAGCACCTACAAACCACTTCTCGCCCTTGCGACGTGCCGTAACAACATACTCGCCAACCTTAGCGTCCAGCACCTTTGTCTCGTCCCAAACAACTGGCACCGATGCGATATACTCGGTACACTCGTGCTCCTGCAAGTAGCGTGATGGGGTGTCGGCCAACATCTGGATTGCACTCTCAAATACAACATACAAAGCCATCTGGTAGGCGCGTGTACCTGTACCCATCGCGTTAGAGCGAGTTGAACGGTTATCCTCTGGCTGAGCCGAGAACATTGAGCCTGGGGTGAAGTCCATTGGGCCTACAGCGTTGCGGATAAATGGCAAGTAGATTGAGTTATCGGGCTTGCAGTTGCCGCCCTGCTCCAGACCGAGCACACCCTCGTATGAGATTACGTTAGGGTAGCGGCGCTCCAGACCAGCAGGCTTGAACGAGCCGTGGAAGTCAACAAAGAGTTTGTGCTTGGCGGCCTCCTTAGCGACGCGCTCGTAGAAGTTCACCATCCACTGGTCACTGCGGTCCATAAAGTCAATTTTCACACCTGCGATTCCCCACTCTGCGAACTTCTCGAAGAGGCTGAAGTTCTTCTCGGTTGTGAGCCAAGTGAGCCACAAAACGATATCCACGTTCTTGCTCTTACCATACTTGATAAGCTCAGGCAGGTTGATGTCGGGGTTGCTGTTGAATGGATCGCGTGTGTTGCGAGCCCAACCCTCGTCCATAATGATATACTCAATGCCATACTTCGATGCGAAGTCGATGTAGTATTTGTATGTCTCGAAGTTGATGCCGGCACGGAAGTCAACACCCCATACCTGCCAGCGGTTCCACCAGTCCCAAGCCACCTTGCCAGGACGAATCCAGCTTGTGTCGCCAATCTCGTTGGGATCAGAGAGGTTGAAGACCATCTCCTGCTCCAGAATCTGCTTGTCCTGCTTTGCTACTACAAACATTCGCCAGGGCATATCGCGTGTACCCGATGTCTTGGCAATGTAGTCGGCCTCCTTGAGAATCTTCTGGCTGCGGTCACCCTCATCCTCCACCTCGATTGGGCACTTGGGGAAGATTGATGTCATACCGTTGTTGCCAGTGCTGCGAAGGAACATAGCGGGGTAGTCGCGAAGGTTTGCCTCCGAGATAAGAATCTTCTCACCCGATGGGGCCTCCAGAAGTGCTGGGAGGTAGTTCATCTCGTCGCGGTAGCCATACTCCTCGGTTGTAGTGTGAGTGTAGCGGTTCTCGTATGATGTCTTGAAGCGTGGAGTGCGTGAGATGTGCGCCTTGTAGTTGGCAGGGAAATTAACTGTGAAATCCTCGTGCAACACCTCAATCTCGCCACCCTTCGAGAGGATGAAACGGTATGCAAAACCTGTGTCGTAAACGCGGAACTCTACACCGTAGTTGTCGTCCATCGTGAGCGAGAGCAGGTTGTAGTGGTTGCGTACCTCAGCATTCTTCATTGCGATTGGGCGCTTTACGGTCTCATCAACGAGTGTAGTCTTGGCCTTCTTCACGCGTGGGCTGAATCCCACCTCGCCATTTGCGAGCTTGAGCGAGAGCGAACAGTCGCTCAGAAGCAGATTGTCGCCCGAATAGACCGAGTATGAAATCTTGTGATTCAGCTTCACCTCGACCTTGAGCGTGCCATCTGGTGATGTCACTTTGTAGATTTTCTCTGCTGGCGCAGCCATAACGCAGGCTATGCTACAAAGCAATAAGGTAAGTAGTGTAAGGATTTTTTTCATATAAATAAGTTTAAAATGTTTTTGCTATGCGCAAATATATATCTTTTTTTCGGAAAAACGGCGTAAGTTACCCATTTATAGATAAAAAGAGTGTTTGCAACCATCCGAAAATGGCGCCGAGAGTTGATGATGTCTAATCTGATTACACTCTTTGGATTAGAAACATATTGCGCACGATGCGCCTGCGGCACGTTGCTCGCTGTAATAGACGGGCGCAACAACAACTGCCGATTTACTTTTCAGATTGAATATCTTTCTATTGAGTGGTAAGAGCCAATATCCGATGCGGGCCGAGAGAATACCAACGGCAGCTCCGCCCAATGTGTCGGTAATCCAGTGGCGGTCGTTATAAAGACGCATAAAACCAACGCCTGTGGCCACGATGTAGGCGGGAATACCATAACCCCAGCCATACTCTGTGCGCACCAACTCAGCACCCACAAAGGCTGTTGCGGTGTGGCCCGATGGGAACGAGTTGTGCTCGGCGAAGTTGGGACGTGGCTCACGAATGGTGTATTTCAAACCATTCACAAGAGCGGTCTCGGCAATGAAGGCAACTGCTGCCACGCACACCTTTTCGGGGAATGTGTGCTCCGACTTTGTGGGCAGAGCGCTTAGCCCGAGGTATAGTGCTGTGGGCAGATACTGCATATAGTCGTCGAAGTGCATAGGGCAGTTGCCACGCAGGGCTACGGCCTTCTCTCTTACCTTGAGGTCAAGTTTGTTGAGTGGGGCATTTTCTCCCACACCTAAAGCTCCCACAGTGAGAATCGCCGCAGGTGCGATAAGTTGCTTAGGACGGAATTGAGTGGAGTGGTCGCTCTTCTCTTGCCACCAACCTTTGTTTGATTTGCCCAATTTTAATTCGGTGGAGTCTTTTGTAAGGGTGTACGACAACTCGACTGCTTGTAGGTTTGTCGATACAAGAAGTAGTGTAAGCGTTGTTATTATGGCTAATATTCGTCCCATTTGCGCCACAAATGTAACAAAAATAATCTTATTTATGCTACAAAAAGGCACAAAAAGGCGATTTATAATAAGCCTCCGAGCTACCAGAGATACAATCTAATTCAATTTTCAAAAAATAATTCTGCTGTGTAATTTTTGTGGAGCAATGTGCGACTGTATTGTTGTTGGCACTTGGCAAATGTGATGTGGGGATAAAAAACGAGCAAAATGTTTGGCGGATAAAAATATACCTATCTTTGTTATCGAATAACGATAAAGATAAATATTAAACGATAATTTGGCGGCTAAAACCTTTCAAGGTTATAGTTTTAAGCAGGGCGAGGAATTAGCAAAAGCTGAAGATACTAAGCAAAAAAAAAGAAGGTTGTTAAAAAAAAACACTATTTTGTTTTGCATAGTACTGAAATGTGGTTATATTTGCATCGTGAAACAGCACAACAATCAACTATTACAACAAAAAACAAACAACAACTGGCCTTCGGGCACAACTAATTTACAATTATCTTATGAAGAAAATCTTTCTTTGTGCGCTGATGTCGCTCCTATGCGCGTCGGCTGCAATGGCCGCAGATGGTGTTCGCGGCCGAGTAATCAACCAAAAGAGTGAACCTGTGAGCTATGCGACTGTGGTGGCTATGGTGGGCGATTGGCAACACGCAGGCACTACCACCGACGAAAAGGGCGAGTTTGTTATGCGAGTTGCCGATGGCGAGTATCGTCTTGTGGTGGAGTTTGTGGGCTATAAGAGCCACGAGCAGACAATCAAGGTGGAAAAGGGTGGTTGCAACGTGGGCGATGTTGTCCTGAGCGAGGCTGCAACCGATATTGGCGAGGTGGTGGTGAAGGCAACAATGATTCGCCGTGAGGCCGATCGTTATGTGGTTGATGTGGCCAACTCAGATGCCGCATTGGGTAAGGATGGAGTCGATTTGCTGCGTCAGTCGCCTGGTGTGTGGGTTAAAGATGATGGGCTGTCGATTAACGGTGCGAGTGGCACAAAAGTCTATATTAACGAGCGAGAGTTGCGTATGTCGGGTGAGGAGCTTATCAGCTACCTGCGCAACATAAAGGCTGAGGATATAGCCAAAATCGAGATTGTGCCTCAGACGGGTGCCGACTATGATGCCAACTCGTCGGGCGGAATCATAAAAATCACGCTTCGCCGCAGGTTAGACAATGGCGTGATGGGTAACGTGTCGATGAACACTTCGCACAGCGATTTGGGTAGCGATATATCGCCTTCGGCCTCAATCAATGCCCATCTGGGACGATTCGATCTGTCGGCTTCGGGCGGTTATTATCAGAGCCGTACGGAGATGGAGTCTTCCGAGCGAACACAATACTCCTCGCCCGATGCCTTGATGAGCGCAGAATCGAAAGATGTGACCGACCAGACTCAGCCCTGGACTACCATTTCGGCGGTGGCTGAGGTCAATCCACGCCACACGCTCGGAGCATCGTACTCCTACTGGAATAAGGGTGATGGTAATACAACCCTCTCTACCACCCAATATGCCGCATCTTCTTATATGCGACTCAGCGAGAGCGAGTATCGAGGTAGCGACAAAAAAGATTCCCATTCGGCATTGTTTAATTATATTTTCAAGAGCGATACGCTCGGCTCAACGCTGAAATTCATTGCCGACTATACCGCCCGCGATGGCGAGGCCCGTGTTGATAAGCATACCCTTATCACCGAGCAGGGTGCTCCTACGGATTCTCTATATTATGACCGTACGGGTAGTTCGTTTCGGGTAGCTACGGCCCAACTTGCTCGCGAGAGAATCTTCTCGCCCAAGTTTGTTTTGAAGTATGGAGCAAAATATACCTACAACCAAATCAACTCCGATGCAAACTATCGCTATCGGTTGGGACAGGAGTGGGTGCCATCAATTGTCGATGACTACAACGTGAACTATACCGAGAATATTGCGGCAGCCTATGCTGTGGCTTCGATGCGATTTGGCCGATTGAGTAGTGTGTTGGGATTGCGTGGCGAGTACACCAACGCCGAGGGTAAGGCTGGCAGTGTGAGCCAAAACTACTTCTCGCTCTTCCCTAATGCCAATGTGTCGTACGCACTCGATAAGATGGGTAAACATTCGCTTGTGGCGCAGTATTCGCGCACCATCTCGCGCCCATCGTTCTGGAATCTTACACCTAATCGTATCCAGATTTCGGATTACACCTACCAAACGGGTAATCCATTGCTTAACCCCTCGTTCAACGACACCTTCTCGCTCACGGGCGTGGTAAACTACAAATATTCGGTTACGTTTGTGGCCAGTATCCAGCGTGATGCTATTCAGCAGATGATAGTATCTGATCCTATCGATAATAGAATGATGAATCTGACGGTGGAGAATCTGCCCAAGCTCAATACTTATATTTTGAATGCTTCGCTTCCGCTTACCCTCACCAAATGGTGGGACTGGAATATCAACGCTTCGGGACTGTTGTGGGAGCAGCAGCTCACATCCGGAGCTCCTATCTCCCATCAGTGGGTTGCGCAATGCAATACGATGATGAACTTCAAGTTGCCAAAGAAGTTTTTTATCGAGCTATCTTATTTCGCAATGACCGATGTTAAGGTGAGCAACGCTACGCTAAAGGCAAATCATAATTTGAGCGCCGCACTCAAGAAACGTATTAAAGATTCGTGGACTCTATCTTGTGAGTTTGTGAATATTGTGTCTCCTGTGCAGGATATGGTCTTTGAGCAGGATGGCTTCGAGCGAATGATGCGGGCACGACAATTTGGAAATGATTTCAGAGTGCGATTCGCTGCGTCGTGGAATTTCAAGAGCGGCAAGCAGTTTAATGCCAAGAGTGTGGAGAGTGGCTCAAAGGAGGAGTCGTCGCGTATGTAATGCGCGAACGCATCTAACGCAGAAATAACCTTGTTAGGCAGCTTCTATTTTGTATCTACCACAGTTCTGTATAAAATTGAAAGTCGGGCTGATATCACATCAGTCCGACTCTCGCTAACCTATTTTACATCTATGAAAAGATTCGTGTAATGTGGGTGCTGGATTAGAAGCGACCACCGCCGCCGCCAAAGCCGCCGCGCATACCGCCACCATAGCCACCGCCGAAGCCGCCGCCATAGCCACCTCCGAAGCCGCCACCTGAGTTGTTGCTTGCGCCACTGCGCATACTCTTAGAGCGGATGTTGTATGTGAATCTAACACCGAAGTAACGGCCAATCACGCTGCGTGTTGAGCTCTGCATATAGAGTGAGTTCCAGCTACGGCTATAGCCTGTCTCGCGGTTGAAGACATCGTTGGCAACCAACTGAATCTCACCCAACTTCTTGAACACCTTCATACCGATACCGAAGTTTGCCAAGAACTCTGAGTTGTTCTGACGCTTTGCGTTCTCGCTGATACCAACATACTCGTTGTATCGGGCATTTGCGCTAAGTGTAAGACCAAAGCCGAATACCACCTTGACGTTACCGCCGATGTTATGCTGCATATACTCGTTGTTGCCGTTGTTCGACATCGTGTTGTTCACATCGTTGTAACTTACATTATAGCGGATGTTGAAGCTGACGTACTGGCTGATGTTACTATTGATAGAGGCATTACCACCATAGCTGTTGCGAGTTGACTCGTTGATTACACCATTCAAAATCGCTGGTGACTTCGAGTATGATGCGTTAGCACCGATGTTGAAGTTACACTTGATGAAGTTGATTGGGAAACCATAGCTAATGTGGCCATTGTAGTTCCAGAAACCCTTCATATTCACAGGCTTTGAGAATCGACCTGTTGATGCGAGTGTTGTGAGGAACTCTCCATCTGGGCTATAAACCTCATAACCAGGAGTGTTCATTACAACCGAGTCAACGATTACATTCTGGTTCTTGGTTGCGCTGACGTTTACGGAGAATGTTGTACCTCTCTCGATACCCGAGCGAATGTAACCCAAGCTACCGCTGTGGCTGTATGTAGGCTTCAGGTGTGGGTTACCTGAGCTGATGTTATTTACATTCGAGATATCCACAACGTCCTGCAACTGGTTGACCGATGGGTTCGATGTACGAGAGTTCGCACGAATTGTGATGCGGTTCTGCATATCGAGCTTGATGCGGGCAAATGCCGAGTATGTGAAGTTGTTGAATGTCTTCTTAGGCAGAGTCCAAGCCTGTGGATATACACGGTCGCTGTTCATCACCACGTTCTGATAGTTCAAACGGGCTGTGACGCTTGTACCCTCCTTGCCGTAACGGAAACCAGGACCTACACGCTGAGTGAAGTAGCTGGTGTTGTGGCTGTTTGAGTACTCTGGGCTGATGAAGTCGTTGTAAACGCCCAACGCATTATCCCAAAGGTTTGTCATACGGTCTGCATCAGACTTGTTGTAGTTGGCGTTATACTCCATTGTAATCTGCGAGCTCTCGCCCAAAGGCTCGGCGTATGTTACAGAACCACCGAAAGAGTAGTTGTTGCTCTTGCTGTCTGAGAGCTGACGGATATCAGAGATGGAGTCCGAACGAATGAGCTTCTGTGATGAGTTCTCGTTGTCAGAACCATTGTCTGAGTAGTTGGCGTTGAAGTTGATAAACATTGTACGACCAGCCTTCTCGCCAATACGCAACATATAGTTACCACCTACTCCCACATTCATACCTTTGTTATCGCCCATACTCCAGTTGTTGAGAGGAATAGAGTCGATACCGCTGAGTGGGAAGTAGTAGTTGGTGCTACCGCTATTGCTGTTGCCGTTGTTAAACGAGAGGTTTGCACGCAACATCAAACGATTCTTATCGTTGATTTTGTCCTCAAAACGAGCGCTCAAGTTGTGGTTGTAGCTCTTGCTGCGGCTATCGCTATCTGACATATAACGCTCGTATGTGTCGTTAGGGTTCTGATTCAACATCTCCTCAGTAAGGAAGTAGTCGCGATCGGTGTGGCTCCAGCTCTTATTGTCGTTAGCACGGAATGTGTAGTTTGCATCGAGCTTAACCTTCTCGTTGTCGCCCCAACTGTTCACATAGTTTGCACCAGCGTTACCAGTCTTCGACTCAGAGTTACCATTCTTGTTGTTACCTCCCGCAAAGAGGGTAGTCTTGGCCTTCAAGCCCATAATGGTTACGTTGGCATTTACATCGCCATAGTGCTTGATGCCATCGGCATTCTCAGGCTCCATAGCATACTCGGCATTTACCTTACCGAATACGGCAGTCTTAATCTTGGTTACAAGGTTGATGGCTTTGTAGCTGTTACCATCGTCGATACCCGAGAACTCGGCCTCGTCGCTGAGCTTGTCGAATACCTCTACCGACTTCACGATCTGAGCAGGCAGAGACTTGATAGCCTGGCCCACGTCGCTACCGAAGAACTCACGACCATCGACCAAAATCTTCTGTACGGTCTCGCCCTGTGCCTCGACAGTGCCGCCCTCGACCTTGATACCTGGCATCTTGGCCAAAAGCTCGTCAACATCGGCATCGGGCAACACCTGATATGCACCAGCGTTGTAAACGATGGTATCACCGTTGATGGTGGTACGCACCGCCTGAGTCGATACAACTACCTGGTCAATCTGAGTTGCGTCCTCCTCGAGCTTCCACTCAGGTACTGTGAGAGGCTTGCCGTTTACGACAGTCACCTCCTGAGATGCGGTCTTATAACCCAATGACTCGGCTGTGAGGCGATACTTACCAGCAGGGATAAACTTAAACTGATAAGCTCCGCGAATTGCCGAGATTGTGTACTTCTTTTGCAGTGTGTCGCGCAAATCCATAAGCTCCAAAGTGGCACCAACGATACCGATTTTGCCCTCCTGCTTGTCGTCTGCAACAAGGGTACCCGATACTGTTGTTTTCACCTGAGCCGAAGCGGCAACTGTTGTGATTAACAATAAAAAAGTGAAGAATAATTTTTTCATTGCTTTTGAATAATTTTTATGCTTATTTATTATTATTTTTCTGTCTCTTTTTTTTCAGTCGCAAATATAGAATAAAAATAGTGAAAAGAGAGTCTCTATAAGGGTGAATCGCCCAAAGCAGGGGGTAAAACGACTCGCTCAGCGGGCGAAATATCGGCCATTGGGCCAAAGTTTCTTGCACTGAGGCTTTGAACTCTCTTTTTTTATTGCTTACTTTGTGGGTAAATAAACTCACAAGGTATGCAAAAATCAAAGGTCTATTTCACAGATTTCCGCACCAAAGCCCACGGTGACGGACTCCCAACAAAGCTCAAAAAGCTAATCCGCAAGGCGGGTATTGGCGAGTTGGATATGGAGGGCAAATTTGTTGCCATAAAGCTCCATTTCGGCGAGTTGGGCAACATTAGCTATCTGCGCCCCAACTATGCCCGAGCGGTGGTTGACGTGGTGAAGGAGTTTGGCGGAAAGCCCTTCCTTACCGACTGTAACACTATGTACCCTGGCTCTCGTAAGAATGCCATCGAGCACCTCTATTGCGCCTGGGAGAATGGCTTCACGCCACTAACGGTGGGTTGCCCCATCATCATTGGCGACGGATTGAAGGGAACCGATGATATCGACGTTAAGGTCGAGGGTGGAGAGTATGTCGAGAGTGCCAAGATTGGCCGTGCGGTGATGGATGCCGACATATTCATCAGTCTCAACCACTTCAAAGGCCACGAGATGACGGGCTTTGGCGGTGCGATAAAGAATATTGGTATGGGTTGTGGCTCGCGTGCGGGCAAGACCGAGCAGCATATCAGCGGCCAACCAGTAATCAAGCCCCACAAGTGCCGAGGCTGTAAGAAGTGCCTTGCGCAGTGCGCCAATAATGGTCTTGTTTTCGACGAGGCAACGGGTAAGATGTCGGTGGATACGAAGAATTGCGTGGGCTGTGGCCGATGCCTCGGTGCGTGCAACTTCGACGCTATTGATTTCGCTGATTTCCACGCACCTAAGCTGCTGAACTGCAAGATGGCCGAGTATGCAAAAGCGGTGGTTTCGGGCCGTCCTCATTTCCATATTTCGTTGGTGGTGGATGTGTCACCCAACTGCGACTGCCACGCCGAGAACGATGCCCCAATTTTGCCAAATATCGGTATGTTTGCATCGGCCGATCCGCTGGCTTTGGATCAGGCCTGTGTGGATGCTTGTCTGGCGGCAAAGCCTATGCCTGGCAGCCAGCTCTATGACCGTATGCACGCCCACGATTTCTGCGATCATCACGACCATTTCCGCAACTCCACACCCGAATCGGAGTGGCGTTCTTGTCTGGAGCACGCCGAGAAGATTGGATTGGGCTCGCGCGAGTATGAGCTTATAAAGTAGCTCGGACTATCCGATACGAATACAAAATAGGCTGTCTAAATCGTTATTAGACAGCCTATTCTGTATTTTGCAATATCGTTCTGCTGTTTACTCCTCGCTCTGGGCCGCAGCCTGAATGATAGTAATTGTCTTGGTAATATCCTTGTAAGTAAGCTTAACCTCAGTCTGGCGCTCCTCGCCTGTCTGGTTAGGGCTAATCTCATAGAACTGGTGCTGAGTTGCATAAGCGCGGTTGTCGTTGTCCACCTTTCTAATCCAGCCGCAAGCTGTGTCGAATACTGTGTCGTACTTCACGTTGCTCTTAATCTCAATCTTCACGATGTCACCCTCGGCAGGTACGTTGAACTGGTCGGTAGTTACGTTGATAACATCCTGCTGCTTCTGAGTGATGGTGATAGACTTGTTGTATTTGGGTGAGCTAACGTGCAATGTAACTGCGCGATCCTCAAAGTTAGGGTTAGCCTTGTATGTAACGATAATCTCATCACCCACAGTCTCGTTTCCTGCACCACTGCTTACGTTCATCGAGCACCACTCATCCTTATTTGCAGTTGCAGAATAGACAAGTCGGGCAGACCAGCTTGTTGTAGATACAATCTTAACGGTTGTTGTGCCCTCGCTTGATGGAACTGTCACATCACCAGTGGCGATATTCAGAATATCTGCCTTTTCGGCTCCTGGAAGTGAAGAGTCTGGATAGACGCAAGATACTACAGTCATCGCTACAGCGATAGCGTAAAGAAATTTTTTCATATCAGTTTTTCAAATTTAAATGTTTATCAAATTTTGGTTTTGCAGTAGCCGCAAATATAGTAAAAAATGTAATTCGCAACGTCTTGCGCCAAAGTTTTTCTGTTTTGGCGATGCAAATTTACATCAATAATCCAAATTTCTCTACCCGAGGGGTGCGATTTGACCTAATTGGCGGGTGAAACGACCAATTAGGGCTATCAAATGCCTGAAAATAGTTCTTATCCTACACCTCCAACGAAAAGTGGTTGCCCGAGCACTTGTCGAACAACCACTTGATATTTCATCTGTTTGCCGCGAAAGCCGCGGGACTTCGGGCGGGATTAAATCTTGGGCTCCCATCCCTTTTCATACTTGCGTCCCCAGAGTTTGCTAACCTCCTTGTCGGCGTTGAGTATGCGACCAGTCGTAGCGTCGATGTTAAGCTGCTGGCCTGTGCGCTGTGCTATGTTGCCATACTGTACAAGCTGGGTGCTGATGCAGGCATCCACAATATTTGAGTTGAGCTGCTCGCCCTTCTTGATGCCGGCAAACCAGTTGCGGAAGTGATATACATCGAGCGCCTCGGATGGGTTGAGCAGGTTGCCCTCCTCGAATTTCAGGTCGCTCACCACCTCCTTAATCTTTCGGCCTCGTATGTCGTTAATCTGGTATGCGTTACCACTGCCCAAAAGCAGTGTTCCGTTCTCGCCATAGAATGCCACGCCGCAACCGAGGTTGTCAACTGGCTGGAGGTTGCAGCTACGCCCCTCCCACGAGCCCGATGCCTTGTCGCCGAACTGGTAGGTTATAAGCTGAGTGTCGGGGCACTCCCAATCATCCTCAAAGCGGTAGCGGCCGCCCACCGAACTTACCATAGTAGGATACTCCACATCCAAGCCCCAGCGCATCAAATCGACAAAATGGGTGCCGTTGTTAAGTGCCTCGCCAGTGCCCCAATGCCAGAACCAGTGCCAGTTGTAGTGTACTATGTTGTCGCGATACTCACGGCGGGGAGCAGGGCCCTGCCACAAATCCCAATCCAACCACTCGGGTACGGGAACCGTCTTACCCACGCCTATCGAAGCACGGTTGTTGCTGTACCACGATTTTGCATACTGCACCTTGCCGATTGCACCTGAGCGCACCTCCTCGATGGCAGCCTTGATGTTGGGCCACGAACGGCGCTGATTACCCACCTGCACCACACGGTTGTACTTCGAGGTGGCTCGGATGAGCATCTCGTTTTCGGCAGGGTTGTGGCTTGTTGGTTTCTCTAAATAGACGTGTTTACCCGCCTGCATAGCCATAATGGCCGCAGGGGCGTGCCAATGGTCGGGTGTTGCAACAACAACCGCCTCAAACTCATCGGATTGCAACATCTTGCGGATGTCCTTCTCGCCCTTTGGTGTCTTGCCTGTAATCTTCTTTACAGCCTCCTGACATTTGGCCAGTGCGCGAGAATCCACATCGCAGATGTATGTCACCTCACACTCGGGTAGCTTGGCCAGACATTGTGAGATGGCACGTCCTCGTGAGTTTACGCCGATGACACCTATTCGAATCTTCTCGTTTGCGCCTGCAATATTGTTGTATGAACTTGCCGATTGCGCTTTGGTGGCAGTTGCAACGCCACCCAGCGAGAGTGTCGCCACTCCAGCAAATGTCTTTTTCAGGAAATCTTTTCTTGTTAGCATAAGGTATGTGTGTTAGAAGTTTTAAGTCGGTTGGGTGGGCAGTGGAACAGGTCGCAAAGCTCTATTTGCTATACTTTTTTACGAGTCGCTTGGCATCCTTCTCGCCCTTAATCATAGCCTCCTGGATTGTGACAGGTTCGCCACCACGCTCCTTGCTCATATTCGAGGCCTTCATAAAGGCGAAAATTTCGATGGTCTCCTCGCGGCTTACGGGCACTTTGCCAGTGCGGAAGTAATCCAAAATCTCCTTCAGCAACACCTTGTAACCCACATAGCCTCCAGCCGTAATGGCCTGCTTTGTGGTGTAGGCCGTACCGCCATAGATGTGAGGGCCTTTGACGATTGCTCGGAATGTGCCTATGCGGCCATCTTTCCACTGGCCAGTCACCACATCACCCTGCTCGGTAGATGTGCGGCTAACGCTCTGGCAGCCAGTGCCGAGGATAGTGTAGAGAGTCTCCACACCGTGTATGCCATAGAATCCGAAGTCGGGGTGGGTGGGCTCCACAGAGTGGGGTGAGTAGCAGTCGGCACCGATAATCTCGCCCAACTCCCCCTTGCGAAGTTGCTGATTGATGGGTGAATAGCGCAGTGCCGAAGATGAGAAGAGGGTAGCGCCATACTTCTCGGCCATCTGATAGATGGCTATCGCATCGCCCAGAGTTGCACCCAAAGGCTTGTCGATGAAGCAGCGTTTGCCTGCTCGGAAAACCTCGATGGCCTGCTCCAAATGGGGGTTGCCGTCGTTGGTCTCCAGTAGCACGCAATCCACCTCGCTAAGAAGCTCCTCGATGGAATCTACAATCTTCACATCGTAGGCCTTCACCTTCTCGATATATCCAGGGATGCGCTCATAGCTCGATTTGATGGTGCGTGAGCCGTAAGGATAGGCTGCCACCACCTTGAAACCCTCGGCCCAGCTCTCCTTACTGCCGTTGATAAGCTCGGTGAATGCTGTTGAGTGCGACGTGTCGAGGCCGATGATGCCAATCTTTACAACCTGCTGTGCCGATAGATTGATGCCGAGCATCAGGACGGCCAATAATAAAGTGATTTTCTTCATAGTTTTATGGTTGGATAGTTTGGGTTTTCTATTATAGTTTCATTTTGTAAACGTTGGTCTGTCGTTGCTCAAATCCTGCCGAGCGGTAGAGGGCGTTAGCCTCGGTGCGCGAGGGGCGTGAGGTGAGCATCAGCGTGCAGTTGGGCAGTGTGCGGGCATAAGCTATGGCTTGAGAGATAAGCTCGCGCCCAAGACCTCGGCCACGCATCGAGGAGTCTATCACCACATCCTCAATCCACGCCTTGCCTCCTGCTGGGGCTAAGTAGTGGCCGACGGTTGCCATTCCCACAGGCTCGGTGTCGGCATACATCACCATCAGGTGGCTGTTCTTCGACTGGCAGATGGCGCGAAGATAATCGTCGGTGAACGGCACAGGCTGCGATGTTAGCTGGTCGAGCAACCGTTGAATAGGCTCGGTGAGTGAAGAGTCAAATTCGGTTATATGGCGAATGGTAATCTCCTGCATTGTGTTGAGTTTTAGTTATTTGTAGTTGAATTGTCTATTCTGGGCAGATTGCTTTATGGCTACCAATCGGTAATCACCTGCTGCTCATAATCGTTCACGAGTTTATCGAATGCGGCCTTCATCTCACTGCTTAGTTCGGCTTTGCGCTGCCACTCCTTCGAACCATAAACGCCCGCTTTGGTGTAGTCAAACATTTTGAAGCCTATCTTCTTGAGCAGAGCCTTGTTTTTTGGAGTGAAGTTGCCAGCCTCTGCATTTGCGAATTCGGGGTTGGCTATCACCGAGTTGTGGTCTTGCCCCTTCTGCTTCCACTCATCGAAACTCATACCCTGGAAGCTAATCTGTTGTGATGAATCGGTGCAGAAATAGCTATTGTAGTCCGATTTGTGGCCAACTCGGGTCCAGTTGATTCCACACATTACGCCAGTGTGATAACAAACGATATTGTTTGTGAATGAGAATGATAGATGCTCCTCGAAGCGTGATGCCTCCAGTTGTGTGCGAATCTGGTTGGCAAAGATATTGTTTCTTATGATATTCTCTCGGCCATAGTGCTGGTGATATGCTCCGCTCTTGCAATTATACACAAGATTGTTCTCTACGCGAATGTAGCTCGAGCCCTCGTCGTTGTAGAGTCCCCAACCACCATAGTAGAGCGAGTAGATGTCGTGCAGCACGTTGTTGCTTATCGATGTTCCCTCTGACTGCCCTAAAGTGTAGATGCCGCCCATATCCGAAAGTTGCGCCCAGCCTAAATGGTGGATATGGTTATACTCAACGATGTTGCGCTTGGCTGGACTGTATGAGTAACCCCACACCCAACCAACCGAGATTCCTGTGTAACGGAAGTCGGCAATATCGTTGTGAGTTACTTGGTTGTCCGAGGCGTTGAAGATAGTCACACCCACTGCGCAAGGAAATACAAAGCCGCCGTGCTGGATGATGTTGTTATCGATCTTGATGTGATGGGTGATTTCGTCTCGATTCTCACTGATTGAAGTCTCTCCAATCTTTACTCCTCCTGCTCCTAAGTCGTAAATATGGCAACGCTCAACAGAGCAGTCCGAACAGCCTTTCATAAACCACACTCCTCCCAATCCGGTGTGTGCGATTGTGCAATCTGACAGGTGGACATTGCGAGCGAAGTTGACCTCCACAACCGTTGCAATAGCTGCTGCAGCCTGCATCTGGTTGTTGCCATCTTCTGGTGTGATATAGGCGGCATATTTGAAATCAATATTATTGAAGCTAACACCATCTACTTGTTGCTCCATTCCATTACCATTGATAGTTACAAATTGCTCAACAACAGGTATCTGGCAAATGGTGTTCTCGATTGTCTCACCCTCGCAGGGGATATAGTACAACCAGCCATCTCGCGCAAGAATCCACTCTCCCTCTGCATCGAGAAATGCAGCATCGTTCTCGGCTATGAATCGAGTGCGGCCATCAATCGTATTCCAGGGGTAGAATCCACGACCTGCAATGCTCATCGTACCTTGCGAATCGACGTGCAATAGCGGACGACGCGAAGAGTCCCATTTATGGAATAAAGTTAGGAGCGGGCGTCCAACTACCTTGCCGATAAGCTCTGATTTCTTATCGTTGAGATTCTCTCCAGCGTAGTATGTGCGGCAAGCATCGCCAAATGGGAGAGGTTTCTTGGGGGTGATATTGACAACCGCCCAGCCATATATATCACGCCCCAGATTGGTAGAGTCAATAGGGATATGTTTAACGTGCTCGATTCCTGCAAACTCGCCTCGGTTGGGGCTCTGGGCGCGGAAACGACGCTTCTGGTTGATGTATATTTGCTCGAAACGGAAGCCGTAACGCGCAACTTCGGGTATATATACCCTCCATAGCTTATCATTAAGAGGGGTGAATTTTTGGGTGGTAATACCGCCACACATAACGCTACGACCATTTGTCGAGCCGTTGAACTCGATGGGTTTATGCAGAGTGTTGTCGATTACAAGTGCATCCAGCATTGAGTATTCGCCAGCGGCAACATTTATCACAAAGCTCTCAATATTATTATCATCTTGCAGCGCAATAGCCCTGGCTAAGGCACCCTGCAATGATGCCAGAGGCTGCTGTTTTGTGCCTGGATTTGCATCGTTGCCCGATGTGCTGACAAACAATTCTCGCACTGACGCCGTTGCGCATATCGCCTGCAATAGAGTCATCGCTATAGTCAAAAAGAGTGTCAATCTTTTCATAAGTTTATATCGTTTGGAGGTTTTAATTCTGTCCCTTTATTCAAAGTTACAAATTCTTTGTGAAAAATCAACCTCTTTGGGGTAAAATTGGGCGTTCACAGGTACAAAAAAGTGGTTGTCCAACAAGTACGTCGGACAACCACTTAATCTATTGCTTGATGCACTACATTCCTCCGCCTGTCTGCATCAGGTACTCCTTGATAAATGCGTCGATATCGCCATCCATCACAGACTCCACAGCCGAAGTCTGGTGGCCGGTGCGGTGATCCTTCACACGCCTGTCATCGAACACATAGGAGCGAATCTGCGAGCCCCACTCGATGCGTTTTTTCGTTGCTTCCAACGCCTGTTGTGTGGCCATTCGCTTCTCCATCTCGCGCTGGTAGAGCTTCGAGCGGAGTATTCTTAGGGCGTTGTTGCGGTTGTCGAGCTGCGAGCGAGTCTCCATATTTTCGATAAGGAACTCAATAGGCTCGCCTGTGTCGGCATCCTTGCCGTGATAGCGCAGACGCACAGCGGTCTCCACCTTATTTACATTCTGACCTCCTGCGCCACTCGCTCGGAACGTGTCCCACTCGCAATCCGAGGGGTTGATGACAATCTCGATGGAGTCGTCAACGGCAGGTGATACGAAGACCGAAGCAAATGTGGTCTGGCGCTTGTTGTTGGCGTTGAATGGCGAGAGTCGCACCATACGATGCACGCCGTTCTCGCTCTTTAGGTAGCCATAGGCATAGTCGCCCTCGATTTCCAGAGTGCACGACTTTACGCCCACCTCGTCACCAGCCTGATAATCCATCATACGGTATTTGTAGCCGTGGGCATCGCACCAGCGGGTGTACATCCTCAGCAACATCGAAGCCCAATCCAGAGCCTCGGTACCGCCAGCACCAGCGTTGATATCCATAATGGCACCCATCTTATCCTCCTCGCCCCTGAGCATATTTCGCAGCTCCAGAGCCTCGATAAGAGAGATGGTGTGGGCATACTGCTCCTCCATCTCGGCCTCCGATGCAAGCTCTGCCGCCACGAATTCGGGCATAAGTTGCAACTCCTCGGTGGCCTTCACCACAGCGTCATAATCCTCCACCCAGCTTTTGATGCCCGCCACCTTGCGCAACTGCTTCTGCGCAGCGTCGGCATCCTCCCAAAAGTCGGGCGCCTGAGTCTTCTCCTCCTCGTTCTGGAGGTCTATACGTCGCTGAGCGATGTCAAAGACACCTCCCCAACGAATCCTGTCGTCTTATAGCCTCTTTAATCAGTTCTTCCGAAACCATTCTCTTTATCTGTTATGTTATCTCTCCTTCGAAGGCATACCTTGCGGCCGTTAGCCGCATTTACAAATTTACTCTATCTCCCAATCAACACCGTCCTTGCGGTCCTTAACTCGAATACCAATGGCAGTGAGCTCGTTGCGAATCTTGTCTGATGTAGCCCAATCCTTTGCGGCCTTAGCATCCTGACGTACGGCGAGAATCATATCCACAACCTTGGCGAGCATATCGCCACCGCCTGCGGCACTCTCCTGCTTCTCGTTGCGCAAGCCGAGGATGTCGAACACATAGAGGTTGAAGATGCGCTTCATCTCCTCCAAATCCTCGGCAGAGATAGTCGCCTGACCTTCGGCAATCTGGTTGATGATGCGCACATAGTCGAACATAGCCGAGATAACCATTGGTGAGTTCAAATCGTCGTTCATAGCATCGGCGCATCGCTTCTCCAAATCGGCAACCGAGATACCCTCCGATGTTGCTGGCGAGGCCTTCAACTTACCCAATGTCTCCACGCCCTTCATCAAGCGGTCAAAGCCCTTCTCTGCTGCCTGCAATGCGGCATTCGAGAAGTCGAGAGTTGAGCGGTAGTGAGCCTGGAGGATAAAGAAACGGATGGTCATAGGCGAGTAGGCCTGCTCCAACTTTGGATGCTCGCCGTTGAAGAGCTGCTCCATAGTGATGAAGTTACCATACGATTTACCCATCTTCTGACCGTCGATTGTAATCATATTGTTGTGTACCCAGTAGCGAGCCGAATCCTTGCCCAAAGCGGCTGTGGCCTGTGCAATCTCGCACTCGTGGTGAGGGAACATCAAATCCATACCGCCACCGTGAATGTCGAACTGCTCACCCAGATATTTGCAGCTCATAGCCGAGCACTCCATATGCCAGCCAGGGAAACCGTCGCTCCAGGGCGATGGCCAGCGCATAATGTGTTCGGGCGAAGCCTTCTTCCAGAGGGCGAAATCGAATGAGTTGCGCTTGTCGCTCTGACCGTCCAGATCGCGAGTGTTGGCAACAATATCCTCGAGGTTACGACCTGAGAGCTTGCCATAGTGTTAATCCTTGTTATACTTCTCCACGTCGAAATAGACCGAGCGGCTTGATTCATAGGCGTAACCAGCCTCGAAGATGCGCTTCACGAAGTCGATCTGCTCGATGATGTGGCCCGCTGCGTGGGGCTCGATTGATGGGGTGAGCACGCCAAGCTGCTCCATAGCCTTGTGGTAACGCTCGGTGTAGTAGTGGGCTACCTCCATTGGCTCAAGCTGCTCGAGGCGAGCCTTCTTTGCAATCTTGTCCTCGCCCTCGTCGGCATCGTGCTCGAGGTGGCCAACATCGGTGATGTTGCGTACATAACGCACCTTGTAGCCAAGAGCCTTCAGGTAGCGGAACATAAGGTCGAAGGTGATAGATGGACGTGCGTGGCCCAAGTGTGGATCACCATAAACAGTAGGGCCGCAGACATACATACCTACTCGGCCCTCGTTGATAGGCTCAAATGCCTCCTTGCGGCGAGTGAGCGTATTATATAATACGAGTTTTGCTTCCATAGCTTCAATATTTTTTACAAAGATATGATTTTTAATTCAAAATTAAGAATTCAAAATTCAAAATTAGTATATTTGCATTAAACATAACACAACTACGATATGAAAACATCAAGATTCTTCCCACTTTCGATGGTGGTTTTGCTGGGTGGTCTGCTCTTTGCGGTGCAGAGTGTGTGCGCCCAGACTCCCGAGCTCAAATTCAATGCCGATGGCAAATTTAAGATTGTGCAATTCACCGATATACACTGGAAATTTGGCAATCCCAAATCAGATATCGCAGGTGAGCGAATCGCCGAGGTACTCGATGCCGAAAAGCCCGATTTGGTGGTGGTTACGGGCGATATAGTCTTCGCTAAACCAGCCGCCGAGGGAATGAAGGCGGCACTTGCTCCCATCATCGAGCGAGGTATCCCATTTGCCGTTACTTTTGGTAACCACGACGACGAGCAGGATCTTAGCCGCAAGCAGTTGCTCGATCTGGTGCAGGGCTTCAAGGGAAACCTTACTTCCACAACCGAGGGAATCAAGGGCGTAACCAACTACACATTGCAGATTAAGTCGGCAAAATCTGATGCTGCGGCTGCGGTGCTCTACGTCTTTGATAGCAACTCATATTCACCCAACAAACGAGCGAAGGGTTATGAGTGGATTGCACATAACCAGATTGGCTGGTATATGCAGCAGAGCGCGGCCTATACGGCTGCTAATGAGGGTAATCCATTGCCTGCATTGGCATTCTTCCATATCCCTTTGCCAGAATATAACGAGGCAGTAAAAACCGAAAATTCGTTTATGGTTGGTACTCGCAAGGAGCCCGCCTGCTCACCCAAAATCAACTCAGGTCTGGCGGCGGCTATGCTCGAGGCTGGCGATGTGATGGGTGTGTTTGTAGGTCACGACCACGTGAACGACTATGCGGTGGATTGGCGAGGAATTTTGCTGGCTTATGGCCGCTACACTGGTGGCGATACGGTCTATAACGATATCCCCAACGGCAATGGTGCGCGTGTGATTGAGCTTACAGAGGGCGCTCGCGATTTCCGCACCTGGATTCGCATCAAGGATGGCAAGGTATTGAACGAGATTCACTATCCTAACGACGTCGAGTAGAAATTGCCTAATAAGCTGTCTAACAAGGCTCTTTTGGCATCTGCCTTGAGTCTGAATTCCTCTTTTACGATGAGTATGCTGCGGATTCAGCCTCTGCGAGCAGCTTCAACCGACGCTGCGGAGCGAGAGCAGAGTGAACTTGTTCACTTTGCCGAGCCGCGAGGAGGAAACACGACCCTTGTGGTCGGGTAAAATTGCTCTTGTTATACAACTTATGACGAAAAGTGGTTGTCCGACGTACTTGTTGGACAGTCTATTGTAACTTCCAGCAACTCCATTTTGGGGTTGCTTTTTTGTTGCACTTTGGGGCGTAAAATTGGCGTGTGAAGAAAAATTTCACTCGTTGGCGATAATATTACATATTATTTGGCGTTAATTTCGTATATTTGCCGAGTTATAACGAAATAAAGAGATATAAATATTTTCACACCGAATTATGAATTTCAAACGCTGGGATAGAATTACAGGTTGGTTGGTCTTTGCAATTGCGGCCTTCACCTATCTGATGACTATGGAGCCCTCGTCGAGTCTGTGGGACTGCGCCGAGTTTATCGCTACATCATATAAGCTGGAGGTGGGACACCCTCCCGGGGCGCCACTCTTTATGTTGATGGCCCGCCTCTTCACGCTTTTTGCTCCATCGACCTACTATGTGCCACATATGGTCAATGCAATGAACTGCCTGGCCAGCGCATTCTGTATTTTGTTCCTCTTCTGGACAATCACCCACATCGCTCGCCGTATGCTCACCCGCTCGGGTGCTGAGTTCACGTCGGCAGCCAAGATTGTGGCTTTGGGTGCGGGTGCAGTGGGAGCTTTGGCCTACACCTTCACCGACACCTTCTGGTTCTCGGCTGTCGAGGGTGAGGTGTATTCGCTCTCGTCGATGTTTACATCACTCGTTGTGTGGCTTATGCTCAAGTGGGAGGAGCAGGCCGAAGAGCCACACTCGGCTCGCTGGATTGTGCTTATCGCCTATCTTATGGGCCTCTCTATTGGTGTGCATATCCTTAATCTGCTGACTGTGCCTGCGCTGGTATTTATCTACTACTTCCGCAAGTATAAGAATATCACGCTGAAGGGTATATGCTATGCAACGCTTATTTCGCTTGCCATTTTAGGATTCATCAACGGCATCATTATCCCATATACAGTCTATCTGGGTGCGATGGTCGATGTGGCCTTTGTAAACTGGTTTGGTCTGCCTGTAAATACGGGTATCACATTCTTTGCGTTGGCGGCTTTTGCGGCTCTGTTCTATGGCATTGTGCGCACTCACAAAGCTGGTCACAAGGTGTGGAACCTGATTTTAGTTTCGACAACGATGATTCTCATCGGCTTCTCGTCGTATGCAACCGTAACAATCCGTGCATCGGTAAACCCTCCGATGAATAGTAATAATCCTGATAATCCCCACGCGCTGTTGTCGGTACTCAACCGTGACCAGTATGGTAACCGTCCGCTGCTCTATGGTCAGTACTACTCTTCGCCTGTTGAGGATTATGTGCAGGGTTCGTCATATCACTACAACCCCGAGAGCAAGCAGTATGAGAAGGTGTCGCGCCTGACTGGCTATGTCTATCCCGACCAGTTTAAGCACATCTTCCCCCGTCTGTGGAACTCTTTCAAGGGCGAGGCGGGATATAAGCCCTGGGCTGCATATCGCACCAAGACCGACATTATCCGTGACGAGAACGGCGAGCCAGTACTCGACGAGAATGGTCGTCCGATGACAGGGCAGGTGCTCGATTTTGGCCGTGTGGTATTCGATAAGGAGACAGGCGAGAGCTTCGTGGAGCCTACTATGGCCGAGAATCTCTACTTCTTCTTCACCTACCAGCTCAACTATATGTACTGGCGCTACTTCCTCTGGAACTTTGTGGGCCGTCAGGATGATATACAGGCTCAGGACGAAACCATCACTCACGGTAACTGGATGTCGGGTATCAAGCCTATTGACGAGGCTTACCTCGGCCCTCAGGATAATCTGCCAAGCGAGATGCGTGACAACCCAGCCCGCAACAAATATTTCTTCCTGCCTTTCATCTTGGGTTTGATAGGTCTGGTATATCAGCTCAACCGCGACCAGCGCAACTTTGTTGTGGTGATGTGGTTGTTTGTGATGATGGGTGTGGCGTTGGTTGTCTATTTCAACACTTCGCCCGGTGAGCCACGCGAGCGCGACTATGTGTATGCGGGTTCGTTCTATGCCTTCTGTATATGGATTGGTTTGGGTGTGCTGGCTCTGTATGAGTTGCTCTCGAAGGCTATGCCTAAGAGTGGCAAGAGTGTGGCAGTTGCTGCTACATTGGTGGGACTCGTTGTGCCATCCATCCTCGCTGCTGAGAACTGGGACGACCACGACCGTTCGGGCCGTACTATGGCTCGCGACATCGGCTGGAACTACCTGCAGTCGGTGCCTAAGAATGCCATCATCATCAACTATGGTGATAACGACACCTTCCCATTGTGGTATAATCAGGAGGTTGACGGTGTGCGTACCGACGTGAGAATTATGAACTCAAGCTATTTGGGCGGTGAGTGGTATATCGAGCAGATGAAAACCCGTGCAAACGATGCTCCTGGAGTGCCATTCTCTTTGCCATCGAGCAAATATACCTTCGTGAACGACCAGTTGCCAGTGCGCCAGAAGGTTGACCGAGTGGTTGATATCAAGGAGTTGATGGCCTTCATCGAGCGTGAGGACGAGGCCACAAAGTTGCCACTTGTGGATGGTACACTCATCGACTATGTGCCCGCCCGCAATATCGCAATTCCTGTGAATAAGGATAACGCTATAGCTTCGGGCATTGTGAAGGAGTCGGATCGTGATTTGATGGTCGATACTGTCTATATCAACATCAGCGAGCGCAAGCGATATATCGATAAGAGCGAGATGATGTTGCTCGATATGTTGGCTAACTTCGACTGGAAGCGTCCGATTTCGTTCACTCAGGTATATATCCTGCAGGATTTCGGTCTGCTCAACTATCTGCAGTATGATGGCTATGCTTACCGTTTGGTGCCAATCCTTACACCTGTTGTGTCGTCAAACAGCATCGGTCGCATCGACACCGAATATACATACCCTCTGCTGATGGAGACCTTCCGTTATGGTAATCTTGCCGACGAGGATGTGCTGGCCGACCACTTCACGCAATATAACCTCAGCGCTTCGCGAGCCCGTGAGGCATTTGCGCGCGTGGCCAAGCAGTTGGCTCGCGAGGAGGACAAGGAGCGGGCGTTGGAGCTGCTTGAGCGAGGTTTGCAGGTGTTGCCATCGCCTAAGTTGCGTTACACCGACACCAACACTGTCCCATATATCGAGGCTTACTACATCCTCGAGGAGTGGGAGAAGGGTGATGCTCTGGTGAAGCAGTATGTCGAGGTGTTGAAAGAGTACATCGAGTATTACTTGCAGTTTGACGGTGCGCAGGCGCATATGGTGTCGGATGTCATCACCGAGAAGATGGATAGCCTGATGGAGCTATACTATATTGTAGGCTATGCTCAGCGCAGCGAGTTGATATCTTACTTCAACGAATATCTGCGTACATTTGGCTACACCGAGGATGAACTCATCCAGCCCGACGTTGAAAAGGGTGAGTTGATGGATGCTCCGCTGGAATAAAGGAATATGCTGATGCCCGCTCTGCGGCGTGAGCGAGCTATGCCCTGCTGGAGTCGGCAAAGCGCAAAAGAAGAAAATATTACTAACAACAAATAAAAATAAGAAGCAATGAAAGCAATCGTAAAGAACGAGTTTAATTTCAAGGGCCAGACAAGCCACTATGTGGGTAAGGTGCGCGATGTATATAGCATCGGTGATGATTATTTGGTGATGGTTGTCTCTGACCGTATTTCGGCATTCGACGTGGTACTTCCAGAGGGTATCCCCTACAAGGGCCAGGTGCTCAACCAGATCGCGGCTAAGTTCCTCGATGCAACAGCCGACATCCTTCCTAACTGGAAGATTGCTGTACCCGATCCAATGGTAACTGTTGGTCACAAGTGCGAGCCTTACAAGGTGGAGATGGTTATTCGTGGCTACCTTTCAGGTCACGCTTGGAGAGAGTATAAGGCTGGCAAGCGCACTATCTGTGGCGTGGAGATGCCAGATGGTATGGTCGAGAACCAGCGTTTCCCAGAGCCTATCATCACTCCTACAACTAAGGCCGACGAGGGCCACGACGAGGATATCTCTAAGGAGGAGATTATCGCTCAGGGTTTGGTAAGCCGTGAGGAGTATGAGCAGTTGGAGGCATACACACGCGCTATCTTCCAGCGTGGTTCGGAGATTGCAGCCAAGATGGGACTTATTCTGGTGGATACAAAGTATGAGTTTGGTAAGAAGAATGGCCAGATCTACCTTATGGACGAGATTCACACTCCCGACTCATCACGCTACTTCTATGCTGAGGGTTACCAGGAGCGTCTCGCCGCTGGTGAGAAGCAGAAGCAGCTCTCTAAGGAGTTTGTACGCGAGTGGTTGATGGCTAACGGTTTCCAGGGCCAGGAGGGCCAGCAGGTGCCTGAGATGACTAAGGAGATTGTAGATAGCATCACTGAGCGCTACATCGAGCTCTATGAGAACATCGTAGGCGAGAAGTTTGTAAAGGCCGAGGCTGATGATGTTGAGGCTCGCATCGAGAAGAATGTTGGCGATTTCCTCGCTACATTGTAATAGCAGTACAGCATCCAAAGATAGTAATGGGGTTGGTCGAGAAATAAGTCGGCCAACCCTTTTTCGTGTTTTTGTGTCCGCTATAAATAATAGTAGTAGGGTAGTAGAGTAGTATCCCCGTAACCCATATAAAAAAACAACCGAGAGCTGTTACCCTCGGTTGCTTGGTATTGCAATATTATATAAAGTATCGACTACTTTACAACTCCAACATAGTTGTGTGGAGTGATGGCACGAAGCTCGGCCTTTACGCTCTCGCTTACGTCCAAGCCCTCGACAAACTCCTTGATGGTCTGCTCGGTGATGTGGCCGCCTGTGCGAGTGAGAGCCTTCAAAGCCTCGTATGGGTTAGGATATGCCTCGCGACGCAAGATGGTCTGCATAGCCTCGGCAACAACGGCCCAGTTATCCTCCAAGTCGGCAGCCAAAGCCTCCTCGTTCAAGATAACCTTACCCAAGCCCTTGAGCAATGATGCAAAGCCGATAAGCGAGTGAGCAACAGGCACACCCACGTTACGCAACACTGTTGAGTCGGTCAAGTCGCGCTGCATACGCGAGATTGGCAACTTAGCCGCCAAGTGCTCATAGATGGCATTTGCCACGCCGAAGTTACCCTCAGCATTCTCGAAGTCGATTGGATTAACCTTGTGAGGCATAGCCGATGAGCCCACCTCACCCTTCTTTACCTGCTGGCGGAAGTACTCCATAGAGATATAGGTCCACATATCGCGAGCAAGGTCGGTAAGGATTGTGTTGATACGCTTCAATGCGTCGAATGTAGCAGCGAGGTTGTCGTAGTGCTCAATCTGGGTTGTGTACTGTGCGCGTACCAAGCCGAGTGAGTCAACGAAGTTGTTACCAAACTCCACCCAGTCAATCTCGGGATAAGCCACGTTGTGGGCATTGAAACCGCCAGTAGCGCCGCCAAACTTGGCCATAGGCTCGATATCCTGCAACAGGTCAATCTGACGCTCCAGGCGCTCTACAAAGACCTTGAACTCCTTGCCCAGGCGGGTAGGTGATGCAGGTTGACCGTGAGTGTGGGCCAACATAGGAACCTCCTCCCACTGCTCGGCCAATGAGTAGATCTTGTCAACCAACTCGTGCAAAGCGGGCAGATATACCTCGCCCAAAGCCTCCTCCAAAAGAAGTGGAGTGGCAGTATTGTTGATATCCTGTGAAGTAAGACCAAAGTGTACAAACTCGCGGTAGGCATTCAGTCCCAACTCCTCGAGCTTCTCCTTAAGAAGATACTCCACAGCCTTTACGTCGTGGTTTGTAACGCTCTCAATCTCCTTGACGTGCTCGGCATCGGCCATTGTGAACTCGGTGTAGAGCTTGCGCAACTCGTCGAAAGCCGACTCGGGTACACCTGCCAGCTGAGGCAAAGGCAACTTGCACAATGCAATGAAATACTCCACCTCCACGCGTACGCGATAACGGATGAGTGCATACTCTGAGAAATATCCCGACAAAGCCGAAGTGACGCGGTTGTAACGGCCATCGACTGGCGAGATTGACATAAGTTGATGTGAAATTGACATAATATATTACGCTAATTGTTCGTTTGATTCACGAAAAAGGGTTTATTTGGCATCAAATTTAATACTTTTTATCCATACACGAAACATATATTTCAACAAATGGGCTTTTTTTTGTAGATTTGCATTGTTTTTCGGCTGACTTAACTCTTAGATATGAATATTATTACACTTATATTAGACTCCATTGTGGGCTTCATCAGGCGCAACCCGCTTATGATTACTCTGCTGGTTATGGCTGCCATCTTTGCGCCATCACTCTTTGGAGCAGCTCTGATTGGATTACTTGTCGGGGCTCTGCTGTTGTTGCTTGTGCCGCTGTTTGTCTTTTGGCGATTGTATAGCCAGGCACGCCGTATTGAGCGTGAGGGAAGCAAGGCCAGCGGTAGCTTCCGCGACTTCCACACATTCTTCGACGGAGTTGATGGCGACAACAAGGGCGGCTATTGGAATTCGCGCCGAGGCCGAAGCGGCTTTGGTGGCTTCTCAGGCGGTTTTTCCGAGCGCGCACGTCGCACTAATAACAACCCCAATGAGGGTGATGTGAAGATATTTACCACCAGCGAGCAACCCCAAAAGCGTGTGAATGACAACGTGGGTGATTATGTTGATTTCGAGGAGGTGAAGAGTGATAAGTAATCTGCCGCACAGGCAACAGAATAACCATATACACACAAAAAATGTTTCGTCTATTTGAATCTATCGGCCGCTATGTGCTACTCGTGCAGAAGGTGTTTTCTCGCCCCGAAAAGGCGCAGATATACCGCCAGCGTATTCTCAACGAGTTGCAGGCACTCGGTCTTAACTCCATAGGTCTTACAGCCATCATCTCGGTCTTTATCGGTGCGGCGGTTACGCTGCAGATGGCCATCACGCTCGAGTCGCCTTTCATTCCTCAGTTTATGATTGGTTATGCCACTCGTGAGGTGATGATTCTGGAGTTTTCATCAACGGTCGTGGCACTTATCCTGGCAGGTAAGGTTGGCTCGAATATCGCTTCCGAGATGGGTACTATGCGTATCACCGAGCAGATTGATGCTCTGGAGATTATGGGTGTCAACTCGGCCTCTTATCTCATTCTTCCAAAGGTGGTGGCTACGGTGGTGTTTTTCCCATTCCTTGCCATATTCAGTATGTTGATTGGTATTGCAGGAGGCTATGGCATTGCTCTGGCTACGGGCATTATGAACGTATCGAACTATATCGATGGATTGAAGTACTATTTCTATGTCAGCGAGATATGGTATGCACTTACAAAGATGGCGTTCTTCGCCTTCTTTATCACCACCATCTCGGCATACTGCGGCTACTACGCTAAAGGCAACTCGCTGGAGGTGGGTAAAGCCTCGACGCAGGCTGTGGTGATAAGCTCCATCGTGATTATGATTTGCAACCTGATATTAACTCAAATTTTGCGCACGTGATTAAAGCACTCAATGTTATCAAGTCGTTTGAAGGCCGTACGATTCTCAACAACATTACGGCCGAGTTTGGTTCGGGCCAGACCAACCTTATAATTGGTCGCAGTGGTTCGGGTAAGACCGTGCTGCTGAAGAGTTTGGTGGGCTTGCACGATGTGGACGATGGTGAGATATGGTATGACGATGTATGCTACTCGAAGCTCAACTTCAAGGCCCGCAAAGCTATCCGCAAGGATGTGGGTATGATTTTTCAGGGTGGAGCGTTGCTCGACGCATCGACTGTGGCCGAGAACGTGAAGCTGCCGCTTGACCTCTTTACCGATCAGTCGGAGGAGGAGAAGATGGAGAGGGTGAACCTCTGCCTGAAGCGTGTGAATCTCGACAATGCACACCACCTCTACCCATCGGAGCTGAGCGGTGGTATGGTGAAGCGAGCTGCCATTGCGCGCGCTATTGTGATGAATCCCAAGTATCTATTCTGCGACGAGCCCAACTCGGGCCTCGATCCGCAGACCTCGATTGTGATTGACAACCTGATTTACGACATCACCAAGGAGTACAACATCACAACCATCATCAACACCCACGATATGAACTCCGTAATGGAGATTGGCGAGAAGATTGTCTTTATCTATGAGGGTAACAAGTGGTGGGAAGGTTCCAACAATGATATTCTCCACTCGGACAATCAGGAACTCAACGACTTTGTCTTCGCCTCGGCAATGGCCAAACGAGCAAAGGCAAACCGATAACAGACAGTAATTCAAAATTAAGAATTTAAAATTCAAAATTACATTTTTGGGCTCGCTGTAACTCCAAATAGTATGGTGCGGTGGGGTGGTAGGCAGTAATTGATGAGTCTGGCGCAATGGTCGCATTTTTGCGTTGATGGTAAGGCCAATTTTGAATTTTGAATTTTGAATTTTGAATTGCTAATGTTAAGTTAATGAAAAATCTTACTATTTTTAGCGACCAAAATTTGCTTAATATACTTAAAGTGTATATTTTTGCGGTGTTAATCGAGTAACAATAGAGTCGCTCGGTTGAAATGAATCAAGACACGAAGTTTTATTACATAAATTACAAAACAAATTATGGCACAGATTAAGATTGGTATCAACGGTTTCGGACGTATCGGCCGTATGGTATTCCGTGCAGCTTGCACTCAGACAGAGAAGTACGATGTAGTAGGTATTAACGACCTTTGCCCAGTTGAGTACTTGGCTTATATGCTTAAGTATGACACAATGCACGGTCAGTTCGATGGTACTATCGACTTCGATACAGAGAAGAACCTTTTGATCGTTAACGGTAAGGCTATCCGCGTAACTGCAGAGCGCAATCCTGAGGATTTGAAGTGGAACGAGGTTGAGGCTGAGTACGTAGTTGAGTCAACTGGTTTGTTCCTCACAGCAGAGAAGGCTGAGGCTCACATCAAGGCTGGTGCAAAGTACGTAGTTATGTCAGCTCCTGCTAAGGATAAGACTCCTATGTTCGTATGCGGTGTTAACACTAACACATACGCTGGTCAGACTATCGTTTCTAACGCTTCTTGTACTACAAACTGCTTGGCTCCTATCGCTAAGGTTTTGAACGACAACTGGGGCATCGCTGACGGTTTGATGACAACTGTTCACGCTACAACTGCAACTCAGAAGACTGTTGACGGTCCATCTTTGAAGGACTGGCGTGGTGGCCGCGCTGCTGCTGGCAACAACATTTCTTCTACAACTGGTGCTGCTAAGGCTGTAGGCGTAGTATTGCCTGAGTTGAACGGCAAGCTTACTGGTATGGCATTCCGCGTTCCTACTTTGGACGTATCAGTAGTTGACTTGACAGTTAACTTGGC
>JAZOUS010000066.1:0-14555 GCA_045658265.1 Alistipes sp. | reverse complement strand
AAGTATCGAGTATTGAGACCTGTGTGCAAGATTCTACCATTCGATAAAGAACGAATAAACAATGTCATATTGCCCGAAAATCCAAGATCGTTTTTAATAATATAATCCTTGTCGCCATTGGCAGCTTTGCGAGCATCGATTTGCTGATATTGGCTCGAATTGTCGACTGCATATATTATATGATTCTGCCTGTCGTAGGCTGTACGAAAATAATCCAACAATTCGTTATCTCCACGACCCTTTGTCGCAAACGAGCGAAGAAAACGACCATCTGTTGCAGAAAAGACTTGAAAGACATTTTTGTTATCTACATTATTGATGTTGAGTATTAATTTATCATCACATATTTCGAGCGACGAGCACATACTACATATCACACTCGTATTGAGTGGCACAATCTCAGCTTTGTATGTTTTCTTGAATTCGGGAGCTGTATATTCGTATGGATTCTGCTCCTTGGGTGAGCAGGCAGCAGTAATTGTAGCAACCGCCAAAAAGGTTAAAATTCTTTTCATATTATCTGTATTAAAATTACCTCAAATCAAAGTAACCCAAATACTCCTCACCGTCGGCATTTTGCACCCAACCATAGCAATATTTATCGTCGTGACTTATCGCCATACGGGCAACCACAGGGTCGAATGTATAAGCTTTTACAGGATTGCCCGACCAATCAAACACGCCCAATCGGAAATGCTCAGGCTCGCTGTTGGGTTTATCGCTATAAAGTACATAGATATATTTGTCGGTAGCACAAGTGTATATCGCTCCAAATATACAATCGTCCGTACCCCACGCTAAACTCTGCGGTTTGGGTTCGAAGAAACGCTTAATCTCTCGTTGGCGAATTTTACCACTCTTTGCCACATCGAATATTTCGAGTATCATACCCGTTCTTGTAACGCAATACATTTTGCTATTATCGGGTTTTACTCCATAGATTGCATTATACATAAAAAATCCCTCGGTCTTCTTACGCTCGGCATCTACTCGCGACTCTATCGAAGGATAATCGTCGTAATAACCGAGCGTATCCTGCATATCGAGTGATGTTAGAGCCATACGCCTATTCGAATGAACTTGTAATAATTCCCCATTGAGAGCAAAGATAAACTGTGTGGGATTACCTTTGATTTTGCCTGTTTTCTCACCTATGTATGGGTGATGATTGCCGCCAATTGCTTTAGCCAAATCGACCTGTAAAAGTTCGCTATTCTGCGACATAAGATACATAACTCCACGCTTTGCATCGACAGCCTTACGCGAAAAATCGCTCAACTCATAAGGCCCACGACCTTTGATTCCAAACGAACTGATATATTCTCCGCTTTGAGCATCTACAATCTGAAAATTATGATTATTATCAGCACACTTCGAGCATATCATAAGTTTATTGTCGCCAATCATAAACAAATCGGGATTGTGGTCAATAATCAATTGATTTGACAGGGGTGTAAACTCAACCTTTTGCTCACTTTTAAATTTTGGTGCAGTGTAAACTTTATTATCCTCCACCGTTGGAGAACAAGCCGCAGCCATTGCAGCGACCACTACAAGAGTAAAAATTCTTTTCATATACATCTCATTATAATTACTTCAAATCAAAATAACCCAAATACTCTTCGCCGTCGGCATTTTGCACCCAGCAATAGGCACGTTTATCGTCGGTGGTTACTGTATAATTATGTACGATTTGATCTCCAAATTCATAACAAGCGACACTCTTTCCCGTCCAATCAAACACTCCCAATCGGGAATTTTCGCTTAACCTATCACAATCAAATGCTATTTCTTCAACGCCTCTCTAATCACCTTCCTAAATCCTGAAGCTGAGCAATTGTCATCATCAACCATTTTAATCTGTCCAGCTTTATCCACTATAAAGTAGCAAGGCATATAGTTGAATCCATACTTTTTGCCGATTGCGTCCCACTGTTTGTCCGCCAAACGATAGTGTACACCCTTGATTTCGGCTATGTCGATAATATAGCTATTGAGCGGCGAAATATCGCTTGCTATGTAGAGCCACACCACATTATCAGTCGAGAGGTCGCCCGTTTTCAAAGGCTCAATCCACTTGAAATCCCAATGGCAGCCCGTACAACCCACATTCCAGAAATCTACTAAAACAACCTTTCCCTTGTATTGCTCCAAGATGGTCTCAAAGAGTTTGTCGTTGGGCACTTTAGGCGCAGTTTTAATCTCGGTTTTGCCTTGTGCGATTGCCAATTCCAACTTCTTCTCCTCGTAAATCGATTTTACGGTCTCATAAAGCAAAGGCGAATAGTCGCGTTTCAACTGAGCCAGCTCCTCATCGGTGTACTCAACCGAATAAGCCTTCTGCATCACCCTCAAAGCCATTGCAGCCTCACGATATGCATTATTCTTTGGCACGCCTACGGCATCCAATATTTCGGCAGTACCAAACAAACTGTGTGCTACATTATCGTTAATCATCAGCTTGTCATTGCTAAAATCGATTGGTGCCAACATCTTTTTATACTGCTCGGCGCTAAACTCGATAGGCACAAAATTCTTACACTCTTTGTCTTCTTTATTCTTGCTTCTATAATCTCTCTCACGATATTCGTTTAGCTTTCTCATACTTCCAAGCAGAGAAAGATCAAACCAGATGGAAGCAGTCTTTTTATGGAGCGGGTGCATTATCGAAATTGTCTGCAAGCTGTCGGCATAATGCTTGTAGCGCTCTACAATAAAATCACAACACTCGTCGGCACTCTTTTTATAATCTATTTTCATTTGATAGGTATCCATATGACCATAATTGTAGAATATTGAAGAGCCAACCACTCTGTTGATATTTGAGTGTACGCCATTAGAGTAGAGTTTGTGATAATCGGGGTACATATCATAGAAGGGTTGGCCACTACGACAGAACATCAATACCTCGCCTGTGAAGTTCATATCAATCCATATATGATTATCCTCGCAAGGCTCAATCCACGCACGACAAGATCCTGCATCGCCTAAACTTAAAAAAGCAACCGATGTTCCATACTGCATATATTTGAATGTAGCACTCTTGGTCGCCTCATCGATAGACATAGTGTATGAATCCCTTCGGCCAAAAGGGTGATTTATTTCAAGTTCGAGGTCGCTAAAAAGTTTACTATCCCAACCCATCAAATGGACTGTCACTGTGGTCATTCCACTCTTGCGACTTGGGCTTGGCAACTCCTCATCGTAAATCTCCTTGCGATACTCCTTTGGCAATTCGGGGTGGTACTTGGGGCGCTTGGCACGGCCAGTCAAATCCACACCTCGCATTACCCAGGGATCCTTTCCGTCGCCCTCGATAAAATCAAAAGATTTGGTTCTTGGTGGCAGGGGAGGGAAATACATTGTAAATGTAGCTTTTCCTTCTTCGTCGGTCTTGTTCCACTTGTCAAATTTTATACCTTCAACAGCGGTTGTCACAAATTTCTCGTCACCAACTTGCAGGTAGGAATCCTTTACAATCTTAAATCTTGCACCCTGCCAACCTCTGTATGAAAAATCAACAACGGTCACAGTATCGCGTAACTCCACCTTGCTGATATCCAAATTTCGGGTATTGGTGATTGCGATAAAAGGGTTTTCAATAATTCGATTCCGTGGCGTACAGGCTGTCATAGCCACAAACATAAGGGCCACAATCGGGATTAGTCGTTTCATCTGTTAAATAGTTTTTATTATAATCTGTTAATTTGATGCGGCTGATGATTTTGCCTTTTAATATAGCAAAAGTATATAATCTGCTTCTACTCTCAAACGATTCTTTGTTAATATATGTTAACGAATGTTAACGCTTATATATTATACTCAGATAAAATAAGCGTGGGCTGCCTCGATTACAACAAATATTACCGGTATAAGTTTCTGTCGAGGCGCACCCGCGCTGTAAATTAAATATTACTTCTTAGACTTTTGAAAAATATGAATTAAACATTCACGATACATCGATTAGTGATTGACCACCTTCGCTATCACTTTTCTTTTGTACTCCGCAAATTTGAAAGTAACACTACATTTCACTCTCACTGGATTGCCATTATTTGAGCCAGGTTCCCATTTAGGAGAGAGCTCTATCACTCGCAACGCCTCATCTGCAAAAGCCTTACCATTTGGCAGTGTAGACATAACCCCCCTAGAACTAACCGAACCATCTTTTTCTACTATGAATGTAGCGATAATTTTACCTTTATCTATACCTGCTTTCCTAGCACTCCTAGGGTATTCCAATTTTGATTGCGCCCAAGCCGTAAACTTATCCATACCACCACCTTGAAATTTCGGCATTACATCGGCTTTTTCTAATGGCTCATCATAGCCAAAACTCGTTGTTCCCGTAACCCGTGTACGAAACTCAACTGGAAGCTGCATTTTCACCATTACTGGCTCACCACGTTGTTTGGCAGGGCTCCACTTTGGCGACGACTTAATCACTCGCTCCACCTCGGCAGAAAGCAACTCGTGAGGTGACTGCATAATCTTTGAGAAGATTACCGAACCATCTTTGTCGATAATAAACTCAACGGTCACTCTACCACCAATCTTATTACGGAGCAACTTCTTGGGATACACAACTTCGCTCTCCACCCAACTGCGATAAGTATCAAGGTTACCACCCTGGAACGAAGGCAAAATCTCGCCCTTCATCAAAGGCTGATCCTCGTCGTTTCCCTTGTTTGCATTATTTACAGGACCGCCATTACGAATTGCAAAATTAACTGAAATGCTCATCTTCACTCTTACAGGCTTGCCGCCATTAGTGCCTGGTGTCCAATTTGGAGAGTGACGTATTGCGCCCTCTACCTCTGCCGAAAGTGACTCGTGTGGAGACTCCAAAATCTTCGAGAATGATACTTTTCCATCTTTCTCGACCACAAATTCTGCAATCACACGGCCCTGAATAACCTGCTCCTGCGCTATTTTTGGATACTTAATGTGCATTTGCACCCAGTTGCGGAACTTATTAAGATCGCCACCCATAAACTTAGGCATCACCTCTACTTTGAGCACAGCAGGCTCGCTCGACACCTCGGCAGCAGTCTCGGTAGTGTAAATTTTGGTCTTCAAGGTAATGGTAAACGAAGACTTGCCCTTCACAGCCACCTCCTGACGCTCATAGCCAACGTGGCTAATATCCAGATAATCACCATCTGTAACCATCAGACCACCAAATTTACCTTCGCTATCGGCGGCCGCACCAAAAGGCTTATTCTTTATAAGCACAAACACTCCACCAATAGGCTTGCCCTGCTCATCGACAACCTTACCCTTAATCTCTCGCTTCTCGCTCTGCTGAGTTGCAACATTTGCCTCTGCGGGGACAAGATTGTAGCGCTCACTTCCCGCAGACAACAAAGCAAATTTGTCATCCTTCACCACCTCGGTATCGAACGTGCGCTCCTCGATACGGCTTTGTGTTTGGTTATTTTGAGAATTTTGCTTAACTTTGCTTTCGTCTATATTATCAACCGTAACATAGACCGTTGTGGCTGTCGCTGCCAGCGAGAGAGCCACCAGTGGCAGTACGAACAACAACTTTGCTGCCGACCACCTTGAAGATTTTTCTTTACACATCATAGTGATTCTGTTTTTAAGGTTACTATGATTCAAGCAGTTGGCGATTGAGTAGAGCCTTGAGCCAACTGCTCTTTTTATTAATAATAATTGATAGGTCTTAGCATCCACGCCTCGGCGAAGTACCGAATCATCGGCCTGATATTCGTGCAACGACTGCAACTCACGCCTGAGTAGCCACAGCGCAGGGTTGAACCACCACACTATCAGCGCCAAATCCACCGCCAACACGTCCCACGAATGGTGCAGACGAATATGCGCCAACTCGTGCTCGAGTATCAAATCACGATTTTCCGCCAAATCCGACTCTGCCACCACAATATGACCAAAGTAGCTGAATGGCGAGGCGAGATTATCAACAACGGTGAGCGTCACACCATCTTCGAGCCTCTCCACCCTGCCACTGCGAATCAATCGGCACACAGACAGAGTGCTCACCGCCAAGCGCACCAACATAAACGCCACACCCAGCAGGAAGACCACTACCGCCACACTCTTCAACAAGCCCGCATAGTCAAATGGCTCGGCCTCGGCCACAACCATCTGGGCAGTTGAGATAGACTGCGCATCGGGCAGATAAAAGTTATTACACTCAACCAATTCTACCTCTTCCTTGATTTTGATTTCGCAGAGTGGCAATAGAGCCGACAGGGCGACGATACCAAGCAACACCACCCTATTCAGGCGATGCAGAGTCTCGTAGCTCATCGCGGCCTTATATATAATATATAGTGCGGCCAAGCACAATGCCGAATGACCAAGATATGTCAACACATCGAACATAACATCTGCCTTTTACTGATTCTGCACCTTGCGTATAAGCTCCTGCAACTCCTCTACCGAGATTTTCTCCTCTTTGATTAGAGTCGATACCACCTGCTGATAGGAGTTTTCAAAGTAGCGGTTCACCACATTGCCCAACACTCCCTTCGAGAACTGCTCTTGCGAGATGATGGGGCGATAGCGATAGGTGTTACCAAAAGCCTCGTGGTCGAGAAAGCCCTTTGTCTCGAGCGTACGAACCATAGTCGAAATAGTGTTGAAGTGGGGCTTCGGCTCATCATACATCTGCACAATCTCGCGCACAAACAACGGACCACGCTCCCAGAACATCTGCATCAACTCCTCCTCTTTGTTAGTCAATTTCTGCATAGCTAAAAAGTTTTTAAGGTTTGCTTACACAAAGGTAACTAAAAAATCTTCACAAGCAACTATTTTTTATAGTTTTTCAACTATAAAATTTAGTTACACACAGAAAAGGGCAAAAAAAAGAGCAGAAACCCAATTGGATTTCTGCTCAAACTTCTCTTTATGGATTGATTACTCAGCCTTCTGCTCTGCTGGAATCTCAGCCTGTGGCATAGCCTCAGTTGCAGCGTTCTGGTTAACCTTCTCGATCAAGGCCTCAGCATCCTTCTGCAAAGAAGTTGCGCTGCTTGTACCCATATCTGCGCTCATTGTGATTGTAGCCACCAAGCTCAAAACCAAGATAACGCACGCCAAAGTCCAAGTAGTCTTCTCCAAGATGTTTGCAGACTCGCGCACACCCATTACCTGATTAGCAGCTCCGAAGTTAGCAGCCATACCGCTCTTAGGGTTCTGCACCAAAATCGCGAGAATAAGGATAATGCTCGCAACCAAAATCAATCCGATACAAATTGAATATAACATAATTCTATACAGTTTTTAATTATTTTTATCAATTTTTTCAATTAACCCTGCAAAGTAAACACTTTTTTCGGGATTTAGCAAACTTAATTTGCGATAAGTTTCCTTTGCCATATCTTTCAAGCCCTGAGCAAGGTAAACCTCAGCCAGTTCTTCGCTAACCATATCCTCCTCATCGTCAATATCGGCCGACACCACAATCTCGTCTGCCGGCTCGCCCTCCTCGGCCACAATTCTACCGTGCGAAGTACGCAGAAAACGGTCGATAATGTCATCGGCAGAAAGATGCGTAAGGCGTTCAATATCAATCTCTTTACCTTGCAACTCTGGCCTTTGCGCAAGCTCCCGCAAGAGCTCTTCCACTCGCTCCTTGCCAGCCTTTTCGCCCAGCATTTCACTCACCTCTGAAGTCCATCTTTGGCTCTCCAAGAGTGCAGCCACATCCTCCTTTTCTATGAAAATCTGCTCCGAAGTGGCCTCATTATTTTTTTTGAAAAAAATTCCCATAAAACTACCAATTTGAGGCTGCGGCCATAAAAATATCGGTAACAATCTGTTTTACAATCTCGGCATCGAGCGAAGTCTGCACATCGGTAAGCAACTGCGACGAGTCGTAATCGGTGAAGGCCGAGAACTCACGATTGAACGAAGCGTCGGGATCAATGTTATTCGTAAAGCGCACCTTAACCTTGATGGTGAGTCGGTTCAGCACCGCATAATCGCTACTCGAAACCGAAGCTGTAGTAGAGCTGTAACCCACAATTTCGCCCTCAAAAGCAAAATCTCCATTCTCCTCCACGAGCTGCAACTTAGTCTGGCGCGAGAACTTATCCTTCAACTCATCGACAAGCACCGTACTGAGCGTGGGTGACACCATTGGAGCGTTATTTGGAAAGTAAGCCACACTGAAAGTCTTGGCCGCCTCGGGGATACTTGCTCCCGAAAGCGAGTAACCTCCCTTCATAAATATACATCCACTCAGCATCAGCGAACCCGCCACCACAAGCGGCATCAACACCCATTTTATTATATTCAACTTCACTCTACAATCTCTTTAACGGTTAATTAAATGTCGTCGTCCGAGATTCCCAACTCCTTGATACGGCGGTAGAGTGTACGCTCCGAGAGGAACAACTCGCGTGCCGCATCCCTGCGACGACCATTATTATTTTTTAGCGCACGCAAAATCTGCTCACGCTGCATATCTGCCTTTGTTTGGCCCTTTTGTGGCACATCATCCACCACAACCTCACTCTCGGCGTAGTCGGCCGCAGAGTCCACACTCGGCACAACCGACGCTGGATGCGACACCACACCTGCCTGATGAGTAACAATGGGCGAAGGCAACAGACCTATCACCTCCGACTTTGGCTGTTGAGGCATAGGGTGCGTAGCGTGCATCAACTCCGAGAGCATACGCTTCAGGTCGTTAATATCGCTGCGCATATCAAACAAAATCTTATATAACAACTCCCTCTCAGTCGAGAACTCGTCGCTTGGACCCTTACCCACCGACATTGCCGCAGTGGTATTATGTACAGGCGAAAGATAGGTCGCCAAAATATCGGCTGTCACTACCCTATTCTTCTCAAGAGCCGAAATCTGCTCTGCCACATTCTTCAGTTGGCGCACATTACCTCGCCAATAGTGACTTTGCAGAAGCGCCTTTGCACCCTCGTCGAGCTGGATTGCTGGCATCTTGTACTGCACAGCCACATCGGCCGCAAACTTACGGAACAATAGCGGAATATCCTCCACACGCTCACGCAGAGGTGGCACAGAGATAGGCACTGTATTCAATCGGTAGTATAAATCCTCACGGAAACGACCAGCCTCGATGGCCTGCAACAGATCGTTATTTGTGGCGGCCACAACTCTCACATTAGTCTTCTGCGCCTTAGCCGAACCCACTCTGATAAACTCTCCCGACTGCAACACACGCAACAGACGCACCTGCGTTGAGAGTGGTAACTCACCCACCTCATCAAGGAAAATCGTGCCTCCATCGGCCTCCTCGAAGTAGCCCTTGCGAGCCTCGGTAGCCCCCGTAAACGAGCCCTTTTCGTGACCAAACAACTCCGAGTCGATAGTTCCTTCGGGGATAGCACCACAGTTCACTGCAATATACTTTGCGTGTTTACGAGCCGAAAAGGCGTGAATAATCTGAGGAAAGAACTCCTTACCCACACCGCTCTCGCCCGTCACCAGCACCGACAAATCGGTGGGGGCAACACGCAATGCAACACTCAAAGCACGATTCATCGCATCGGAGTTGCCGATGATTCCAAATCGCTGCTTCAAGCTCATCATATCCTGTCCGTCCAGCATATCAATCTCTATCCTGCTTACTTAGTGATATAGTCCAAATCGGGATTGCGCACCGCGCTCTCAGCACTCTCTGGCACCTCGCCATAAATCTCGGCATCGAAACGCGAAGCACGCCAGTCATTCCACATACCATAGGCCAAAGCAGCGATAGCTATAATCGCAGCACCGATGGCTATCTTCATTATAAGATCGCTCTTGTTGCTACGGCGCGACATAGCCGACTCGTGGCCCGACACAATCTTGCGGCCCTTGCCATAACGCAAACCCTTCACATAATCGTCAGGGCGCATCTTCGATGTGGCCGACACACGCTGGTTGTCGTAAACAACCTCGGTGTGATGCACACGATGTGACTCAGTGCGTGATGGTGCGGTGCGAGGCGTAACCTCTATCTCCACACTATCCATATCATCCTCCTCATCATCCTCAGCCAGAGGCTCTGGCTCAACCACTGGCTTAGGTTTGGCTACTGGCTTAGGCTCCACCTTCGGAGCCGCACTTACCACAACACTCTCTGCCATATCTGCCGCCACATTCACACTGCTCGCCACGCTCTCCACCGATTGAGCCGCAGGCTGCTTCGACTCCGATGCCAAAGCACCCACCAAATCCTCACCTTCGGTTGCTGGGGCATATTCAAACGTGATTGCACCGTTGGCATTTGTACTCAATCGGCCAAAACCGCGAAGCAGACACTCGCCACCATTCTGCAAGCGGTAATTTATCTCGAAAACAAATCTATCAACCACACCCGCAGCCTCAATCTCCGACATACCAGCCTCTAAGAGCAACCTGCGCAGCACGCCGTCGTCACCCTTCAACAGATTGGAAAAGAGTATGGTTTGCTGTGGCACCTTCACCATAAAAGCGCCGAAATTGGGGATAATCAAACGCTTGTTTGACTCCAAATATTTAGCTATAATTTCTACTACCATTCTAAGTACATAAATTTGGTGTAAAGATACTAACTTTCTGCCAAATACCCAAATCTACACTCCAAATTCCCCAAAATAACTGACATTTTGGCAGACACCCCAAAATCACATCCTCGCCACTCATTGCCACAAAAAAAAGAGGCTTGAACCTTAGTTCAAACCTCTCTGTGCTCTATCTGAGTTATTACTCCTCCAAGCGGTAAGTGTGCTCAACGTAGATAGCGCGCTGCATCTGCTCACGCTTAGCGATTGATGGCTTTGTGAAGTACTGACGACGACGCAACTCCTTCAAAACACCGGTACGCTCATACTTACGCTTAAACTTCTTGAGGGCCTTCTCGATGTTCTCTCCCTCCTTAACAGGCATAATAATCATAATCTTATTCTTTTTTATTTTTGTTATTTTAAATTCTTTTGTTTTGCGGCTGTAAGTTGCCAACTACCACTGCGGAGCGCGAAAATCTTTTCCTGCAATCCCCTATTTCTGCATCGACTACTCTACTCGGCGGCTTTGGGCCTAAATCGAAGATATGGAGCCAAACGCTTGGCTTCATCCTCAGATAATATGTTCTGTTCGGTCATCTCTTCGATTCTACTCCAACCTCCTTTCAATTGTCGTTGTTTAACTATCCTCCTCAGAGCCTGCGCCGACACATAAGGGTGACGCTCCAACTCCTTTGGAGTCGCAAAGTTAATATCTATTTTTGATATTTTGCAACTATCACACAAAATTTTCGTCAAAAATTTAGAAAAATTCGCTTCTGTAACGCATTTTAGCTCCGCAATTTGCTCCACAGAGTAGTATCCACCCAACAAATTGCGATATTTTATGATCTCCGATGCGCTTTTCGGCCCAATGCCGTCGATGGCAACAAGCGTTGCCGAATCGGCCTCGTTAATCTCTACAGGCTTAAATTTCCTTCCACTCTTTACCCTACTTTTGCCAACGTTCGGCTTCACCTCCTTTACTACTTCCCCCTCAATATTATCCGCTCTTTTGGTATAAATGATATACTTTGCCAACGAATCGGCCACCGCACCATTCACCACATAGCATCGGCGCAGATGCTCTTCAGAGAATATTCCACCCGACGCATCGCGATACCTAACAAACACCTCTGCCTGCTTTGGGCTCAAACCCCACCCCGCAAGGTAGTTCGCCGACGCAGTATCAACCAAAAATGGCTCAAGTACCACTCGAAACGCACTCTTTTTACTCTTGGGGTATTCAGCAGACGCAGAATTAGATTTGCTTGCTTCACCACGATACGATTTTGCCCTCGAACTTTCGGCTCGGCCACCTACAACCTCTCTGTTCTCAATTTTCAGACTATCATCAATTATGATGTACGGTTTAAGCTGAAGATATAGCGAATCATCCATTCCCGACACCATTGCCAAATCCTCTGCCATTCGATACACCTTGCCATATTTACGCCAGCGTACAATGCCAACAGCCACCTGCTGCGGCACACCAGCTTCACGCAACTGCTCATACTCGTCACAATTGGGATTAAACGGCTTGAACTGCTGCAAAGCAGAGGTTTGCTCTATCAACGGCTGCAAATCATCCTCCGAGAGCATACGCACATCGAGAATCTTATACAACCCCGCCAGCATTATGATGATGGCCATCAGCGGCGCAAAGAACAGCAAACCCTTGCGTTCGATATTTGAAAAGAGTTTCATCCGAAATATTATTGGCTACCACTCGGCACGCGACGAGAGCCACAATTTGCGATATCGGCGCGATGGCGACTCTATCTTCTCGCCCAGCCCATACTCGGCCCAGCGGCTATCCACCTTCTCGATGGTCTCCACCGACGACATCACCACATTGGGGAATCTTCGTGGATTACCCTCCACCGAGGGATGCTTACTGCGGGCATCAATCAGCAATTCGCCCCCCGACAGGAACTTCACATCGCGGCGCGGATCGGTATTTGCCGCCGCCAGCCACAACAAATCACTTGGCGTCATCACACCCGAAGCCTGACCATCAAAGAGTGCTACATATTTCACACCCTTTATATTATTTCTGCTGAGATACTCCTCAACATCCACCTTTTCGGGACGCTCACGATCGGCAAAGAGCATCAAAAGTCCGCACTCCTCAACAAATCGACCATCAAAGAGCCACACGCCCCCGCAAGGTTGCACCGGGCGAGGCATCTCGATTGGCTCCACATCGGAGAGCAAATCGACCGAAGTAAAATCAAAAGCGAGCTTGCCGCCAAATCCGCACGTTGCCGTTGCGTGGTCCAAAACATCCAACACACCCTCGCCACGAATCACATCTCGTTTGGTGTCTATCCTGCGTAGTAACTTAGCTAAATGTGCAAACGAGCGAATATTCTCGCCCGCACGAGCCACAAGCAGATACTTATTAAACATCATCTGTCCAGCGCCCCACAACGACTGCGCCACCTTGTGCGCCTGACCATCATATCGCTTTGCGATGCTTACGATGGCAATATTGTGCGACGTGCCCTCAACAGGCATATACAAATCTTCCACCTCGGGCTGCACTGCCAAACGAATGGGGGCTAAAAATATCTTCTCTGTCGCCTCCGAGATGTAGGCATCCTCTTGCGGAGGCACACCCACCACCGTTGCGGGATATATAGCATCCTTGCGATAAGTTATGCAAGTGACGTGGAAACGGGGATACAAATCCTTTAGCGAATAGAAACCCGTATGGTCGCCGAAATCGCCCTCAACGGCTTTATCCTCCATAGGATCAACATAACCCTCAATCACAAAATCACAATCGGCAGGAATACGAATATCACACGTCAGCGCCTTCACTAACCGCACAGGCTTCTGTCGCAGAAATCCCGCCAACAGATACTCATCCATATTATCGGGCATAGGAGCTGTGGCCGCATAGGTATATGCTGGATCGCCACCCAATGCCACCACAACGGGCATTCGCTTGCCCAATCGCTTATATGCGTCGTAGTGCCTTGCGCCAGTCTTGTGGATATGCCAGTGCATACCTGTAGTCCTCTTATCGAATCGCTGCATACGATACATTCCCACATTGCGCATACCCGTTTCGGGATCAATGGTGTTTACCATCGGCAGCGTAACAAATGCTCCGCCATCCGATTCCCACGAATGAAGCAACGGTAGACGCTCCAAATCCACCTCATCACCACTCCACACAACCTGCTGACACTCGCCCCTGCCCGACTCATTCTTTGGGAACCACTTGGCCACATCGGCCAACAGCGGGAGCATTCGCATCTTATCCCACATCGAAGCCTTTGGCGAAAGAGCATCGCCAAGCAGAGCCGAAATCCTATCGCCAATCTCCGACAGACTATCCACACCCAACGCCATAGCCATACGGCGCTTCGAACCCATCATATTTGTAATGACGGGAAACTCCGAATCGCAGTTTTCAAAAAACAGAGCCTTGCCTCCACCCTCGCTCTTTACCATTCGGTCGGTTATCTCAGCTATCTCAAAGCGGGTGGATACGGGTGTTTTGATTCGCACCAACTCACCCTCGCGCTCCAAACGCTCGATATATTCTCGCAGGTTTTTATACATTGCTAATTAATTCTCTTTTTTCTCTATTTTATCCAATGTAACTCCTATGATATAATAATGAGGTACATTTTCCAATATCTCATCAGACAAATCCGATTTGAGCATAGGCTCTCCACAACATCTAATCAATTTCGCCTTTTCGTCATACCAATACGAAAGAATGGCCACCAATGGAATGAATTTACCGCTTTCAAAGTTATCTATCACGAAAGGACGGATTCCATATTTATAAACATTTTCAGCCGAAATAGGTCTCAATTTCAAACGCTGACTAACTGCACCTACATTTCCAAACTCCGCATTAAGCATCATTAGCGAATCTGCTTTATTTGGAATGACAGCCAAATTGATTCTATCTATCTTATAAAAAATTCCGCGTTTCATTCCTTTCGTAAGCCCCAACTCTTTGGCTGCTTTTTTCTCTTCTTCTGTAAATTGAGAGAACAAAATCTTATTTTCTCCTGCATCGAAACCTCGTGA
>JAZOUS010000065.1:0-3103 GCA_045658265.1 Alistipes sp. | reverse complement strand
ACTCGTTCATCTCCTACTGAAATCAACACTTCAATAGGTGCTTTTCCTGCCTTATTAACCTTACTTGCTCTTGCAATGAAAGAAAGGTTATAATTACTCTTGTTTATCATTTCTATTTTTACTGTGACGTCTTAGTGACGGCTCTAGTTCACTAAAACTTTTATTAAAAATCGCCAAGAGTATAATCTATTCAAATCCAACAACTTAAATAACCATAATTTCAGATGACTGCATAATGCGTAATTTGACCGATACTTTGGGCCGTATGCACTCTGACGCTCAGTTTGCAGGTTCTTCATCAGTTCCAGCACACGTTGAGATGATGGGCTTCCTGGGTATGGGTAACAACCCAATGGTAGGTGCTACAGTTGCTGTGGCAGTTGCTATCCAGCAGGCTATGACTGAGTAATCCACTCAACCATAATAACAAAATCCCCGCACGCCAAAAGCTTGCGGGGATTTTATTTGGCGTGCGAACCTCCTCAGCAAGCGATAGAGGTACATTAGAGTGATTTGACGGCACGTGGAACGATATAATTAAGTTAATTATTTGTCAATGATAGAGAGAATTACTATCTTTGAGAAAATAAACCTTTTATAGATGCTAAAGTTTAAGGATAAAACCGTGCTAATCACTGGCGGTGGTAGCGGTATCGGCGAGGCAATGGCATATCAGTATGCCAAGAAGGGTGCAAATGTCATTCTTACGGGCAGACGCATCCAGACGCTGGAGAGAGTAAAGAGTAAATGTGAGGAGTTGGGTGTCAAGGCGTGGTGCAAGACCGTTGATGTTGAGCACTCGGAGTCGATAGATGAGTTGGTTGAGTGGATTCACTCTGAGGGCCACCTTATCGATTTCCTACTTCTAAATGCAGGTATATCGCAACGTGCATTGACGCTGGAAACCGACATCAGCGTCGACAGAAGACTTATGGAAGTTAACTACTTCGGTGGCATCTATCTGGTGAAAGCGCTCAAGGATATGTTCATCGAGCGTGGTGTTCACATTGCCGTAGTATCGTCGGTATCGGGTGTCTTCGGGTTCCCCGTCAGGTCGGCATATTGTGCATCGAAGCACGCTATACACGGCTTCTACGAAACTATTGCGCTGGAGTATCCCCAAATCAAGACCACCATCATCATCCCAGGCCGTATCCACACCGAGGTGTCGAAAAATGCTCTCGATGGCAACGGCAAGGCTACAGGTGTGATGGATCCGGGCCAGGCTAACGGCTACGATGTGAACAAGTGTGCAAAGGTGGCCATAAGAGCTATCGCACGCGGCAAACATCAGAAGGTTATTGGCGGTTTTGACACGATTATGGTGCCATTCTACAAGTATGTTCCCTGGTTGTTCCGCCTTATTGCACGCAACGTGTCGGCAAGATAGATTGGTGTGGGAGATCTCTTCATCCCTTAATAATATAGACTATGTTACTATCGAAACAGGTTGCCGTCGAGCTTAATCTGACCCACTGCAGGCTCAAGCTCTTTATGGCAGCAATGATGAAGGCAAATAATATAGATTTGACGCCGGAACAATTCCTGCTCATCGATATGTTGTGGAATCAGGGCGACCTGAAACAGCAGCAACTTGCCGATGGAATGCAAAAGGATAAAAACTCTGTCACAAAACTAATCGACGCCCTCGAGCAAAAGGGATTGGTGATGCGTCAGCAGAACCCCACCGACAGACGCTCGAACACCATTGTGCTTACAGAGAAGGGACACAGCCTTAAGCTTGATGCAAAGACGGTTGGCATTTCGTCGCTCGACAAGATGCTGGAGGGGCTATCGGAGCATGAGATTCAATCCTTCATTGTTGTTATGCGCCGAATATCGAAGAATATGTCGCTTGATAATAAATAAAAAAGAGTTTGCCCTTTTCGGCAAACTCCTTTTTATTACTGCGATATCTTCTCGCGGGCAACCAATCCCATCAACCTAAAAAGAAACTTTGGCAACTGTTTCTCGACACTACGCTTTGTCATATCGATTGAGAGACCGAGCTTTTTGGCGATAGGAATCTTGTAGGTCTCCACGAACTCTATGAGCGTTCCATCGGGATCCTCGGCGTAGGTGAAACGACCCGAGGCATCGCCCATATCGAAAATCTCACCATTGGGGCAACTGTCCACAGTGAAAGGGTGACCCTTGCTTGCGCAGAACTTACCAAACTCGTCCATACCCGTAACATCGAAACAGACCTGAATAAAACCAGGATCACCCCAATATCTACCCTCATAAATCTTGCGAGGAGTACGCTCGAGTGCCTGCACCAACTCGATTGTTGTATCACCCAGAATACCTGACAGAGCGCCTGTTCTTTTGGGTGCAGCAAGTATTACCCTACGGCACTTCTTATCCATATCGGGCATTAGACTACTACCACTGAAAGTACCTACAACATCGCACTTTACGATGTTGTAGCCAAGCACCTCGCTATAGAAACGAATCGACTGCTCCATATCGCTAACACCAATTACCGCACCTGCGATGCCGCCGGTGAGTTTACGCTCCTCGATGTAGATATCCTTCTGCTCGACCACCTGAAAGAGATTACCCTTCAAGTCGTTTACATAGAAGCAAGGCGTACCGTCGGGCAAGGTCTCCACCTGGCTACACTCCGCCCACTTGGCCGAGAGCTGACGGTGGAAGGCACTTACATTGCGGCACTTTAACTTTGCAGCAAAGATACCGAGGTCACCTACGGCGATGGTGAAGGGACACTTCTCGGGCTTACGCTCGGAGTATTGCCAAATCTCAAATCCACCACCACCCTGCAGATTCATAGCAATGCAGGCGTGACGTTTGTGAGGCTGGCCACCCGTGTAGCGAAGCATTCTCTCGGCAACGGTATCGTCCTCCAAAATTCTGAGATCGACGCCAAACATATCGATATACCAGTTCCAGCTTGCGCGGAAGTCATCGGTACCGATACCAACTTGTTGTATTCCGGTGATATTAAACTTTTTCATTGTAAGTGATGTGTGTAGTTAGCATTTCCGTAAAAGCATTTATAGTAAACGCTTTTACTTTCGGAGCAAAGGTATAAAGTTTTTGCTTAAAATAGGCAAATTATAGGCAATAATTTCCCAAAAAG
>JAZOUS010000064.1:0-19491 GCA_045658265.1 Alistipes sp. | reverse complement strand
CGCGACTACTACTTGGAGCGTCGTTATCCTGCGTTCGGTAACTTGGTCCCTCGTGATGTTGCTTCGCGTGCTGCTAAGGAGCGTTGCGATGCTGGTTACGGTGTGAACGAGACAGGTTTGGCTGTATTCCTCGATTTCAAGACAGCTATCGAGCGTTTGGGTGAGGATATCATCAAGCAGCGTTATGGCAACCTCTTCGATATGTACGAGGAGATTACCGATGTAAGCCCCTACAAGGAGCCTATGCAGATCTTCCCCGCTGTTCACTATACAATGGGTGGTATTTGGGTTGACTACAACCTTATGACTACTATCCCTGGTCTTTACGCTATCGGTGAGGCTAACTTCTCAGACCACGGTGCAAACCGTTTGGGAGCATCTGCTTTGATGCAGGGTTTGGCCGACGGTTACTTCGTATTGCCTTACACAATCGGCGACTACCTCTCAAAGAAGATTCAGGCTCCAAAGGTATCTACCGACACGCCTGCATTTGCTGAGGCAGAGAAGGCTGTGAAGGAGAAGATCGAGAAGCTCTTCTCTATCAACGGTAAGCAGTCTGTTGACGATATCCACAAGCGTCTTGGTAACATTATGTGGGACAACGTAGGTATGGCCCGTACTAAGGAGTCTTTGGAGAAGGCCATCAAGGAGATTCAGGCACTTCGCAAGGAGTTCTGGAGCGACGTTAAGGTTGTTGGTACAGCCGACTCATTCAACGTTGAGTTGGAGAAGGCATTGCGCTTGGTTGATTACTTGGAGCTTGGTGAGTTGATGGCACGCGACGCCCTCAATCGTGAGGAGTCTTGCGGTGGTCACTTCCGCTCAGAGCACCAGACCGAGGAGGGTGAGGCATTGCGTCACGACGAGCAGTTCGCTTATGCTGCCGTATGGGAGTATAAGGGTATGGACGTAGCACCTGAGCTCACTAAGGAGCCACTCGACTACGAGTTCACTCACCGCGCACAGCGTAACTATAAGGACTAATTTTTGACGTTAAACTTTAATACCAGAAAACAATGAATTTTACATTAAAGATATGGCGTCAAAAGGACGCTAAATCAAAGGGTGCATTCGAGACCTATGAGGTTAAGAATATCTCTGCCGACACCTCATTCCTTGAGATGCTCGACATCTTGAACAACGATTTGGTACACGCAGGCAAGGAGCCCGTTGCATTTGACCACGACTGCCGCGAGGGTATCTGCGGTATGTGTTCATTGCACATCAACGGCCACGCTCACGGTCCTGCACAGGCTGTTACAACTTGCCAGATGTATATGCGTAAGTTCAAGGATGGTTCTACCATCACTATCGAGCCTTGGCGTTCGGCTGCATTCCCAGTTATCAAGGACTTGGTTGTAAACCGTGGTGCTTACGACGAGATTCTCCAGGCTGGTGGTTTCGTATCAGTTCGTACAAACTCAGTACCTGATGGTAACGCAATTCCAATCGCTAAGGCAGATGCTGACGAGAGTATGGACGCTGCCGCTTGCGTTGGTTGTGGTGCTTGTGCTGCAACTTGTAAGAACGGTTCGGCTATGTTGTTCGTTGCTGCTCGCGTATCGTCACTCGCTAAGTTGCCACAGGGCCGCGTAGAGGGTGCACGTCGTGCAAAGGCGATGGTTGCTAAGATGGACGAGCTCGGTTTCGGTAACTGTACTAACACAGGTGCTTGCCAGGCTGAGTGTCCAAAGCAGATTTCGATTGCTCACATTGCTCGCCTCAACCGCGAGTTCTTGGCAGCGAAGTTGAAGGACTAAGATAAGGTTATACCTTATATATTACCCGCCTCCCAGAGTGGGAAGCGGGTATTTTTATCTAACGATGTTTTGTTTGTATCCGAAGAACTATTAATTTTGTACTACGAACCATTGTTTAATTAGCGAAATAAACTATGAAACACTATACCGCCTCACTCCTATCTGCCACTACGCTATTGCTTGTAGCTCTCTCGTCGTGCAACTCGAAAACTGACAGCTCCGACAACATTATCAAAATCAATCTCGATTCAACAATAGAGGCAATAAATACCGAGGAGGGATACGACCTTAGCAAAGCCGAGAATATAGAGAATTGCGGAATCATTGATGGTGTAGAGTATGTTCGGTTGGAGACATCAGACGATGCACTAATTGGCGATGTTGATAAAATAATCGTTACAGAAGATAGAATCTTTGTGGCCAATTTAAGCAAATTTGAGAGTTGTCACATCTTCGACCGCAAGGGTAAATTTATCAAGAAATTGGCACGAAAGGGTCGCGCTGGTAACGAATACACCTATTTAGCCGATATATTCTACAATCCCGACAATCACACAATCAATCTGTTAGGCCGTTTCAAAGCTAAAATCCTATCATTCGACAAAGATGGCAACGAAGTGGCTGTATATAACGAATTACCAGCAGAGTTTACCTCGATGGAGTATCACAAAGGCAAATATTACGGCACAACGGGAGGACTTATGCCCGAGAAGTGCGACAGTTGTGACTTGGTAGTGATGAATAGCCAATTTGAAATCGAAAAGTGTTTAGTAAAGAATGCTTACGCAGGAAAGCACCTATCTAACGACTCATTCTACTTATACGACGGAGAGATTTTCTACACTAACAATTGGCTGATGCAAGTCATCAACCCCAAGAGCGGAGAGACACGTTGGGAGTTCGACTTTGGAAGCTATCGCCGGCCAAAGGAACTTGACAACCCACGAGATTATTTTAAATATATAGACAAGAATAGTCGTATAAATAATAAGGTTACTAATGTAAGCAAAATCAATGAAAGCAAAAATTACGTTGTATGTGAGTTTAATCATTCCTTCTTCTATGCATTAGGAATATTCGATAAACAAACAAAATCATCGAATGTGGTGATAAGCTCATATATGGAACAACCATACGCGCTGCCGTTTGGCGATATATGCACAGTTGGCGAAAGCCTCATCATCACAACTATCTCGGCATCAAGCGTAGCCCGATTACAACGAGGCAAAGATGATTACGGCAACGACTTTACCAAAGAGTTCCCAAAACAGATTGAGCGTTTGCGTGCCGACTTTCCTACAATCAGCGAGGAGGACAATCCATTTATCGCTATCTATACATTGAAGGAGTAGCAACAAAAAAGCCCCGCAATGGGGCTTTAATTCTGAATTTTGAATTCTTTAATTTTGAATTCAACTAAAATGGCAGGTCATCCACCTCAGCCATTGGTGCTGCTGGAGCTGCACCTGCGCCATACGAAGGAGCCGCATAGCTTGGCTCATCGCCAAATGGTGGCATATCGGGCATTGCTGGAGCACCCTGTGGTGCTACCTCCTGCTGCTTGGGCTGCACACGCCAAGCGCGAACATCGGTGTACCACTTGCCATTATACTCGCGTGACTCAACATTTACCGACACGGTATATGTCTGGCCCTCAACGAGACTATCGGCCTCGGTTGGCTTGTTGAAGAATGTCACACATATCTTGCGCGAAAACTCGCTCGGAACTTCAAATACCACGTCCTGACGCTGCCACTCACCGCGAGCAGAGACACCCTTGCTGACGGGCAATTTCTTAAATACTACGCCTTCAAATTCCATATTCTGTTGATTTAATGATTACACAAAGATATATATTCTGCGCTTTTGATGCAAATTTTTTCCATTGCCACGCCGCGCAAATCGAAAAAAAAGCGACACCCACCGCCACAAACCGAGATAAATCACAACGTTTGGCCTAAAATTCGCAACGGTTCCTTACAAAGAGTTATCAAACGATTTCAACAACAAAACCGCTATGCTATGAAACGTAAAAATCTACTTCTACTCGCTGTCGGCCTGCTTGCGACCGCTCTGTGGCTACCATCGTGCGACAACGACGACGAGAACGTATGGTATGCCTACCCCAATGCTCTGGTTACCGTAAAGCCAGTCGATGCCAACTCATTTTATATGCAGCTCGACGACAACACCACGCTGAAGGCCGTCAATATGCAGACTCCGCCTTATGGCCAACGTGAAGTGAGGGCTTTGGTAAACTATCGCCTGCGTTCCGACAATCCCGCACCTTACAACAAGGCTGTGTGGGTGTATTGGATGGATAGCATCCTCACCAAGCCCGCCATCTCGGTCGAGCAGATGAATCCCGACTTTGAATATGGCATCGACCCCGTCGAGATTGTACGCGACTGGGTTACGGTGGCCGAGGATGGCTATCTCACGCTCCGCTTCCGCACCCTGTGGGGCAACAACTCCACCGTACACTATGTGAATCTCATCACGGGCACCAACCCCGAGAATCCCTACGAGGTGGTCTTCCGCCACAACAGCAACGGAGACTTGAACGCCAACACCTGGGCCGATGGCATCGTTGCCTTCCGTCTCGACAAGCTCCCCATAACCGATGGCCAGACCGTACGCCTCACCCTGCGCTGGCAATCATTTTCGGGCGAAAAGCGGGCATATTTCGAGTACACGCCACGAGCTACAGACCTCAGTAGCACAAATATCACCAGCGACTTAAAGCCACAAATAAGGCTCAAATAGCAGATTTGTCGCTACATATATCCACACAAAAAGAGTGCAACGAGGCGACTTTTCGGGGCAGTGCAACACCCGCAAAGTTCCACCTTGCACTCTTTTTCGCTTTTGCCCGATTACTCTACATCCTCATCGAAATCTTCCTCCTCCAGCTCATCCTCCGACAGCATCTTGTCGATGAAAAGTTCGCCGTTCAGATGGTCAATCTCGTGCTGGAAAATCACCGCAGTAAAGCCCTCAATGCGCTCGGTGTGCTCCACAAACTCCACATCACGATAACGCAAAACCAAACTCTGCGCACGCTCCACCTGCCCAGATATTTCAGGCACCGACAAGCAACCCTCACCACCAACGGCCCACTCATCGCCCATCTCCACAATCTCAGGATTCACAAAAAACTCAAACGGCTCACCCTCCTTGTCGAAGCGCTGCACAGCCACCAACCTTCGCAGAATCCCCACCTGCGGAGCGGCAATTCCCACGCCCTCATTTTCGGGGTTCTGCACCGTTGCCAACATCCTCTGGCATAGTTGCTTAAACTCCTCACTCTGCACCATCTGCAGCGTCAGCGGCTCGGATGTGGAGCGCAGAATCTGCAATTCGCTCTCAACATCAACGGTTGTTATGTGCATAATATCGCTCTGGCCTGCCGCTATAATCTCACGCTCGGCCGCAGTGAAGCCTCCGCCGCCGCATCCCACCCCTGCAATGGCAGTGATGGTGGCCAAAAATCTTGGAAATACTCTTGCTCGTATCATATTTGTTGTGTTCTGCACCACAAATATACAAAATCGCCCTCTCCACAGCAACTCATCACAAAAGAAAAGCTCATCAGTGCAAATAAAATCGGCCAAAAGGATATTATCATCGGAAATATTTGCTACCTTTGTATGAATAGGGTAAAAAAACTCTTTTTCAACTACTGATTCGACATAACAATAAAAATTTACCGATATGATTGTTTCACTCAAAGAGATGTTACAGGAGGCCAATCGTGGCCGCTATGCCGTTGGCGCATTCAACTGTCTTAGTTTGGAGAATGTGGAGGGCGCTATTGCTGCCGCCGAGGAGCTCAACGCCCCTATTATCATACAACTTGCCGAGGTGCAGTTCCCCTGCGCTCCGCTCAACTTGATGGCCCCACTCTATATCGAGGCTGCCCGCAAGGCTAAGGTGCCTGTGGTTGTTCACCTCGACCACGGCCAGAGCTTCGAGACCTGCGCCGAGGCTATCCGCTTGGGATTTGGTTCAGTGATGTTTGACGGTGCTTCGCTCCCATTCGAGGAGAACGTGCGCATCACAGCAGCCGTTACCCGTATGGCCAAAGCTATGGGTGTCGATGTAGAGGCCGAGCTTGGCAAGGTGGGCGACGTGGGCAAGGATGACGACAAGATCGACGTATTCACCGATGTCGAGGAGTCGGCTGCATTTATCGCTCAGACTGGCGTTGACGCTTTGGCTGTGGCTATCGGCAACCAGCACGGTCGCTATGTGGCAACTCCTAAGCTCAACATCGACCGCCTGATCGAACTTCGTGACCGCAACAACAACCTCCCATTGGTACTTCACGGCGGTAGCGGCACAAGCATCGAAGACTTCAAGGCCTGCATCCACAACGGCATCTGCAAAATCAACGTGGCCACAGCTATCCAGGTGGGCGTTACCGAGCAGGTGCAGAAGTACCTGAGCGAGACTGCCAACCCCGATTATATCACAATGAAGAGCCACATCGTGGAGGCATCGAAGCAGGTCGTAGCCGACCATATCCGCCTCTTCGAGAGCGACAACCGCGCATAGACCACACCACCTAAAACTACCAACTATGAGAAAAGGAATCGTTTCGGCCGGCAACTGGCTGGTTGACACCATAAAATTTATCGGTACCTACCCCACTGCGGGCAACCTGGTTACAATCGAGAAGATTGAGTCGGGTTTCGGAGGTTGCTCTCACAACGTATTGGCCGACCTGGCACACCTGAAGACCGACCTTCCGCTCTATGCAGGCGGATGCGTGGGTAAGGATGCTTTGGGCGATGATATTATGGCGGGCATCGAGAAGCTCGGCATCAATGCCGACGGTATGTGCCGCGTGGATGCCGCCACATCCTACACCGACGTTATGGCCGATATGAGTGCAGGCACACGCACATTCTTCCACCATCGAGGAGCCAACGCACAACTTGGTGAGGAGCATATCGACGCTATTGATGCTCCAGCAAAGATTTTCCACTTGGGTTATCTGCTTCTGCTCGACCGTATGGACGAGGCCGATGCCGAGTATGGCGTGGTGGCTGCACGCGTGCTGGAGAAGCTGCAGAAGCGAGGCTACAAGACTTCGGTAGATGTTGTTTCCGAGGAGGGCAACCGTTTCCGCCAGGTGATTCTCCCCTGCCTGAAGTATATGGACTACTTTATCGTAAACGAGATTGAGGCGGGCGCTTGCTTTGGCTCATCACTTCGCGACGAGAATGGCGAGATTATGCTCGACAAGGTGAAGCAGGCCGCAGCCTATATGATGGCCGAGGGTGTTGCCGAGGCTTGCGTGATTCACTTCCCCGAGGGTGGATATGCCGTAAAGCGTGGCGGTGAGGAGCACTTCGAGCCTTCGCTCAGAATCCCCGCATCAGAGATCGTATCGTCAGTAGGCGCTGGCGATGCCTTCTGCGCAACGATGCTCTACGCTCTGCACGAGGAGCTCCCACTGCAGCAGTCGTTGCGTATGGCCAATGCCGCTGCGTGGTTCAACCTCCACAATGCCACATCGACCGATGGCGCACCAACGCTCGCCCAGATTGAGCAGTTCCTGAAAGAGAGATATTAACCGAATTATACTACTTGACTTATGAAACGAAGTGAAATCAACCGTTACATCAACGACGCAAAAAATTTCTTTGCCGAGCATCAGTTCCACCTTCCCGTTTGGGTAGATTGGTCGCCCGCCGAGTGGACAACTAAGGGCGAGGAGTGCGAGGAGATTCGCCGCAACCAGCTCGGCTGGGACGTTACCGACTTTGCCACTGGCAAATTCGAGGAGATTGGCCTCACACTTGTCACTATCCGCAACGGCAACGTGAAGTACGACAATAAGACCTACTGCGAGAAGATTATGTTCGTTCGCGAGAATCAGGTCACACCTACCCACTTCCACTGGAAGAAGATGGAGGATATCATCCATCGTGGTGGCGGCACTTTCTGCGTACGCTTGTGGAAGGCCGACGAGAACGAGCAGCCTACCGACGAAGTATGCAAGGTGCAGATTGATGGTGTTACAACCACAATCCCTGCTGGCGAGGTGCTGCGTCTCAAGCCAGGCCAGAGCATCAGCTTCGAGCCTTATATGTACCACGAGTTCTGGTCAGAGGGTGGCCACAGTATGATTGGCGAGGTATCGACTGTAAACGACGACGAGAACGACAACCGCTTCTTGCAGTCGCCAGGCCGCTACCCAAGCATCGAAGAGGATGAGCCTGCCGAGTATCTGCTCTGCAACGAGTACTGCAAATAATGTTGCTCGATAATTTCTTATAGCCGCCGCGCCGCAAGGTGTGGCGGTTTTTTGTGGTACTCAATATTGAGAAATACCCTATCCGATATTAGATTTAATAAATATCAAGCAATATCCTTGAGAAAACTTTTATTATTAAATATTTGCAATTTATAATATTAATTTGTATATTTCGAACGAACGAAATGCTCAACCAATTTATTAATAACAAATTAAAATTTTTGAATTATGAAAAAGATTTTGAGTACCATATTGCTACTTGCAATTTCCGCTTTTGCTACTACGTTTTTCTTAGGTTGTGCTGCAACTTCAAAGGGTGAAAAAAAGAAGGATGAAGTAATAACAATAACTTACAGTGGGCAGATAATTAATATTAAAAAAGCACCTAAAGATATTTTTTTAACACTTGATGGAGGCAAATTCAATATCTCAGATCCATTATATCCAACATTTGAGGTTAGTATTCAGGCAATGCATCGCATAACCAAAGCGTTTGATAAAAAGGTTGGAACTGTCATAGTAGAAAAATCTGGCAAGGAGGCCAATATGTCGGAAGAGCTGTTTCAAGAAGTAAAAAAGCAAATTGACCGTCAGAATGAATATTTAAGAAAAATGATGTACTGATAGCATCTTATAATAATTTTTGAGTATGGCCGCTACCCAAGCATCGAGGAGGATGAGCCTGCCGAGTATCTGCTCTGCAACGAGTACAGCAAATAATGTTGCTCGATAATTTTTATAGCCGCCGCGCCGCAAAGCGTGGCGGTTTTTTCAATATTATATATACCCGTCATTCCACATTTCTTTATTATTTAGGGTAGGAGAAGACAATTAGCTTCTATAAAGAAATGTTGGAATCTACCTTATATTAAGGACTTTGCAAAGAACAACCCTTTGCCTCAAAGTCTTTCTTTGCAAGGCATTGAATAAGCGGTCGATTTCAACATTTTCGCATAGATGCTGACACTGTCACTTAAGGCTGTTGATGCGAAAATATGAAATGACTAAGATATATATTAAAATGAAGGTGTCTACCTCTGACAAAATTTTTGTCTAAAAAAGTTTTGTCACCCACAAAAACACACAAAATTCACATTTTTTTCTTAATTTTAGGTGTTATTTCAGATTCATTGCAGAATTGGGTTGTATATTGCAACCACAAATAACAATTGTTAAACCTTAAACTACACCACTATGAGAGCACAATTTAATGCAATTATGCTTATAGCAGTTGGTTTGCTATTTGCAACTACGTTTACAGCCCTTGCTGCCGACCAAAAGGAGAAGAAGGCAAAGAAACCTAAGAAGGAGAGAGTGCAGTATATAGGTACAACAGGGGTCCCAAAGGCAGATCCTGATGTGTTCTTATCGTTAAATGGAGGTATTTTCACACTTAATGATAAGACAAGCCCATCTTATGCAGTTTGTACACAAGCATACGACCGTTTGCCGAAAAAATTTGACGGTAAAATTGGTTGGGTAGTAACGGTAAAGTCGGGAGCAGAGATTAATATGGATGAGGAACTTTTTCAATGCCTGTTAAAGCAAGTTGAAAAGGATAATAATGCGTTGAAACATTATAATAATTATTATTAAAACTCTTTTATTTTCGCCACCTTTCGGGGTGGCGATTTTTTTGTGCTGTTCGAAATTGGCATAGTTTGTGAAACATAGTGTGCAGTTATTTCAATTATTTTATTCACACTATAATTCAAAGCTATGAAACAGAACAACCAAGAGAACGTTACAACAGCCGTATTCGGCTCAGAGCAGATGCGCGAGTCTGCACCTGCAGAGTTTATCCCTAAGCACAAGACCTCGCCCGAAATTGCCTATCAAATGGTCAAGGACGAGACTTTCCCACAAACTCAGCCCCGCCTTAACTTGGCAACATTCGTCACAACCTATATGGACGACTACGCCACACGCCTGATGAACGAGGCTGTGAGCATCAACTACATCGACGAGACGGAGTATCCACGCGTGGCGGTGATGTGCGGCCGTTGTATCAATATGGTGGCCAATATGTGGCACTCACCCGAGAAGAGTGAGTGGAAGACGGGAGCTCTGGGTATCGGCTCATCGGAGGCTTGTATGCTTGGCGGTGTGGCTGCGTGGTTGCGCTGGCGCGAGCGACGCAAAGCCGAGGGCAAGCCTTGCGACAAGCCCAATCTGGTGATGAGCTCAGCCTATCAGGTGGTGTGGGAGAAGTTCTGCCAGCTCTGGCAGATTGAGATGCGCACAGTGCCCATCACCCATCAGCACCCAACGCTCAACATCGACGAGGCGATAGCTATGTGCGACGAGAATACCATCTGCATCGTACCGATTGCGGGCGTAACGTGGACAGGTATGAACGACGACATCGAGGCTTTGGATGCCGCACTCGACAAATTCAACAAGAAGAGTGGCTACGACATCCCTATCCACGTCGATGCCGCATCGGGCGGTTTTATCCTCCCATTCCTCTACCCCGACAAGAAGTGGGATTTCCGCCTAAAGTGGGTGCTTTCGATCTCAACTTCGGGCCACAAATACGGCCTTGTATATCCAGGCTTGGGCTGGGTTGTATGGCGCGACAAGAAGTATCTGCCAAAGGAGATGTCGTTCAGCGTGAACTACCTCGGCGCAAACATCACACAGGTAGGCCTCAACTTCTCACGCCCAGCGGCGCAGATTCTGGCGCAGTACTACAACTTCATCCGCTTGGGATTTGAGGGCTACAAGGAGGTACACGAAAACTCTATGGCCATCGCCCGCTACTGCCACGAGGCCATCGGCCAGATGCACTGCTTCGAGAACTACTCGAAGGATATAGTCAATCCGCTCTTTATCTGGACAATGAAGCCAGAGTACGAAAAGAGCGCCAAGTGGACTCTCTACGACTTGCAGGACAAGCTGTTGCAGAGCGGTTGGATGGTGCCTGCCTACTCTATGCCAAAGAATATCGAGGATATGGTCGTGATGCGTATCGTGGTGCGTCAGGGTATGTCGCGCGATATGGCCGATATGCTCTTGGGCGACATCTGCAACGCTGTGGCCGAGCTTGAGAAGCTGGAGTACCCCACTCCTACACGCATTGCTTGCCAAAAGCAGCAGAAGAGCAAGGGGCACGTCTATACCCACTAATAGCTTTCACCAAATGACTTTGAAGGGGACCCCCCTTCAAAGTCTTATAAAAACAGACTCTTATGGATACAAAAAAATCTACTGCGGGCAAGGCGTTCAAACTGAGCGTGATGACACTCGCAATTATGAATATCACGGCTGTCGTGAGTCTTCGTGGTCTGCCGGCCGAGACCGTTTATGGCCTTTCGTCGGCATTCTACTACCTCTTTGCCGCCATCGTCTTTCTCATCCCGACGGCTATGGTTGCAGCCGAGCTGGCCGCAATGTTCTCCGACAAGCAGGGAGGAGTATTCCGCTGGGTAGGCGAGGCTTTTGGCCCGAGAACAGGCTTTCTGGCGATATGGCTGCAATGGATTGAATCGACCATCTGGTACCCAACAGTGCTCACGTTTGGCGCCGTGTCGATGGCCTTTATCGGTATGAACGATACGCACGATGCTGCGCTCGCCTCGAACAAGCTCTTCACGCTTGTCATCGTGCTTGCCATCTATTGGGTGGCCACGCTGATTGCCCTCAGAGGACTTAGCTGGGTGGGAAAAATCAGTAAATGGGGAGGAATGATAGGCACCATCATCCCCGCAGGAATCCTCATCGTATTGGGAATCATCTATATCTCGACTGGTGGCCACAACTATATGGATATGTCGCAGAGTTTCTTCCCCGACCTGAAGAAGATCGACAACATTGTACTGGCCAGCAGTATCTTCCTGTTTTATGCGGGTATGGAGATGATGGGTGTACACGTTATGGATGTGAACAACCCCTCGCGCAACTACCCGAAGGCTATTATCATCGGCTCGCTCGCAACGGTCTGCATCTTCATCTTGGGTACATTCTCGCTGGGATTTATCATCCCCGCAAAGGATATCAGCCTCACGCAGTCGCTGCTGATTGGTTTCGACAACTACTTCAAGCACTTCCACATCTCGTGGGCTGGCCCAATCATAGCCGTCGCCTTGATGTTTGGTGTGCTGGCGGGCGTGCTGACGTGGGTGGCTGGCCCATCAAAAGGTATCTTCACCGTTGGCAAGGCGGGCTATCTGCCCCCATTCTTCCAGCGCAGTAACAAGCGTGGCGTGCAGCGCAACATACTCATCGTACAGGGCATAATCGTAACTCTGCTCTCACTGCTGTTTGTTGTGATGCCTTCGGTGCAGGCTTTCTTCCAGATTCTCTCGCAGCTCACCGTACTGCTCTATCTTATTATGTATATGCTGATGTTTGCGGCAGGCATCGTGCTGCGCTACAAGATGAAATCCACTCCACGACCTTTCCGCTTAGGCAAGGGCAACGGCCTTATGTGGCTGATGGGTGTTGTGGGATTCTGTGGCTCGCTGCTGGCATTTATCCTGAGCTTCGTGCCTCCTGGGCAGATTGCAACGGGCAGCCACAAGGTGTGGTTCTCGGTGCTGATTATCGGCTGTATCGTAGCTGTGGCTATCCCCTACATCATCTATGCTATGCGCAAACCGTCGTGGCGTGATCCCAATGCCGACTTCGCCCCATTCCATTGGGAGGCTTCGCAGACATCTGCGGCTACTGCTTCTGCGGCTAACAACGCATCGGCAAACAGCTCTGCCACAAGCGGCAACACAGCACAAAAGTCCAAGCAGATGCCTCCCCGCACTCAGAAATAGCACCTCTTTCATAGCTCTGCCGAAGCTCTAAAGCCGAGACAGAGCCAACCTCGATGGCCGTTCAACCACTGCGTTAGAACGGCCTTTTCTGCGATTATTGGAGCGAAACAAAACTTTTCTTAACTTTGCAACCAATATAGTCTCTGCCATTGCAGAGCTTAACCAAACCCAAACCATTATGACGATTCTTTGCTACATCATCCTGACTCTCATCTTTTGCATCACACCTGCGGGTGTTGTGTGGTTGTGCCGACGAGTACCTCTGCTCGGCAAGATTGGCCCTATTATGGTGCTCTATGCCGCAGGAATGATTTTAGGAAATTTGCCATTTATCCCCAGCGAGATAACCACCCTGCAGGAGCTTCTGCCCAACGTGATGGTGCCGTTGGCTATCCCGATGATGCTCTTCGGTTGCGTCTTTACTCGCAAAGAGGCTCGCCTGCAGATAAAGATTGTCGCAAGCGGATTCATCTCGGTCTGCATAGCCGTCGCGGCGGGTTATCTGCTCTGCGGCCAGCATCTTGCCGAGGGTGATAAAGTGGGTGGTATCATTACAGGAATGTACACAGGCGGCACGCTCAATGCTGCGGCCTTGCAGGCCATCTTCCGCATCAATAGCGAGACCTACATCCTCATCAACTCCTACGACATCATCATCTCGTTCATCTATTTTGTCTTCCTTTTCAGCTTTGGCATCCGTATGTTCCGCCGCCTCTATGGCGAGCCGGCAGATGGTCTGAGCGAGCAGAGCAAAGGGTGTGCAGATGAGGATTTTGGCGCAGAATCGACTGCTAAACCCGATGCTAATCCCTACCGCCGACTCCTCACAAAAGCGGGTATGGCGCAACTCGGCCGTATGCTTACGGCAACGCTCGTAATCGCAGGCGTGTCGGCTGGACTGGCTCTCTGTATGCCCGAGGGGTGGTTTATGGTGGTCTTTATCCTCTCGCTCACGACGTTAGGCGTGGTGAGCTCATTTATCCGCCCCATCCGCAATCTCGACTTGAGCTATGATGTGGGTATGTACCTGATTTATATCTTCAGTATGGCTATCGCCTCGATGGCCGACTTCTCGAATCTCGACCTTGCTGGCGGAGTGTATCAGTTGGCGTTTATGACCATTGCGGTATTCCTCTCGCTGGCCATCCACGCCCTTCTGTGCCGACTAATGAAGGTGAATGCCGATTCGATGGTTATCTCTTCGGTGGCATTTATCAACTCTCCCCCGTTTGTTCCTATGGCCGCAGCCGCTATGCGCAATAAGAATGTGATTGTAACGGGCCTCGGCGCCGGCATCGTGGGCTATGCCGTTGGCAACCACCTCGGCGTAGTGATGGCACAACTGCTTGCGCTTTTGTAGTTAAGGAGCCCAATAGGCACAAAAAAGAGCAGTTCACAGGAAATAATCTCTGCTGAGTAAAGTAATTTATAGCCTCCCTTTCTCAAAGGGAGGTTGGAGGGAATGTAAGTATGGTTGCCCAGTGGGCACAAAAAAAAGAGAAGTTCGCAAGTTGTAATTTTTATCGAGCAAAGAAATTTATAGCCTCCCTTTCTCAAAGGGAGGTTTGGAGGGAATGTAAGTATAGTTGCCCAATTAATGGGCACAAAAAAAGAGAAGTTTTTACAAACTTCTCTTTTTTCCGTGCCCAGGACAAGTATCTATTCGTGAAAATACTTAGAAATAGACAAAATTCAAATAATTTCATATCATTCTATATATTAATAATATACGGCAATATTATTTATTTTGCAAATTTGACTATTTTCAAAAATTTTTATTAAACGTGCCCAATTTGTGCCCAAATTTGTTGCGTAATTGTTTGTTAGTTTACGATGTTTAATTACCTTTGTGGTGAACAAAACATAGTAAGTTATGGTAAACATTATTCTCTCGTTGGGTAATAAGCAAAACTCTGCTGGCGAAGTGGAGATTAAAATGCGTATTGTAATTTCGCGTACTCATCGTGTGCGCGTTCCATCGACAATATGGATTCCAGAAAAGAGATGGAATCTAAAGAAGGGCGAAATAACGGTCCCCTATACCGTTGGCGAGGAACGAGAATTGCTAATAACGAAGCGTTCTCAACTCAAAGCCATCGTTGGAGGTTTGGAGGCTAGCATTGAAGCAATGGAGGATAAAACCATCGTTACGAGAGTGTGGGCAATTAAAGAGATTCATCAAATACTTCACCCCAAATCTATTCAACCTATTGTTGAGAAGAAAGCAACATTCTTCTCTCTTGCGGAGGAGTATCTTACTACACATAAGTTGTCGGAGTCGAGGGTCAAGCATTTTAATGTATTGATACGAACGCTTAAACGCTATGAATTGTATCGTAAATTGTCAAATCCTCGTTATACGCTCGAGGTAAATACCATAACGCCCTCTACTCTTGATGATTTTGGGAGTTTTTTGATGAATGAGCCAGAGATATTCGATGAACACCCAGAACTCTATGAAGAGGTGCCATATGCCAAATCGAAGGTAAGGAAAAATCTACCTATCAAGCGACAACCATACTACAATGCCGCAGGCGAATTGGTTATTCCTGGACGTCCCAAGCAGCGTGGAATGAATTATGTGTCAGATATGATGATTCGTTTGCGCTCGTTCTATGTGTGGTTGAGTGATAATGGATATGTGACAAATGACCCATTCAAACAATACAAGATTGGAGAAATAGTTTATGGCACACCTATATATATATCTACCAATGAGAGAAAGCAATTAGCAGAGGCAGATATGGGCGATGATAAGCAGTTGGAAACACAGCGTGATATTTTTGTTTTTCAATGTATGATTGGTTGTCGAGTAAGTGACCTATATAAGATGACCTATGCAAACATAATTGGCGACAGCATTGAATATGTTCCACGAAAGACTCGTGATGATAGGGCCGTTACGGTATCAGTCCCGCTTATTCCTGCGGCAAGGGAACTGATTCGGAAATATCTTGATGAGGGGCGGCAGACGCTATTTCCATATATCTCGGAGCAAAAATACAATAAGTATATTAAGGCGGCATTTCGAAAAGCAGGAATCACGCGAATGGTTACAACTATCGACCAGCGCACTCGACAAAATATACAGGTGCCGATTTGTGATATTGCATCATCACATATGGCTCGCCGAACATTTATCGGAAATGTGTATAAGAGCGTCAAAGACCCTGCAATCGTAGGCTCAATGTCGGGACATAAAGATGGTAGCAAGGCTTTTGCTCGATACAGAGAGATAGATATGGATATTAAACGTGATGCAATAAGTGCATTAGAGTAATTCGCTAACCGCAATTAGCGAATTGTATAACTTTCACACTTTGAAATAATTTGATTATATTTGCATTAATAAATAGTTTTATAGATTATGACAAATCTTCTTCCTATTGATATTGAGCAGTTACTCAGTGGACAAATTGTTGAAAGCAATCGAATTGAGTTTAAGGAGGGTTGGGATCCTGGGCGCACATATCGTTCGGTTTGCGCGTTTGCGAACGATTTCGATAATATCGGTGGCGGCTATATCGTCATTGGTGTTAAGGAAGAAAATGGCCGTCCTGTAAGACCTGTTAAAGGGGTTAATATTGATCAGTTAGACCGAATTCAACGAGAGATGGTTGGGTTTAATAAGTTAATGAGTCCAGAATATTTCCCAAAGGTTTCCATTGAGGATGTGGATAATCAGAAGATTATAGTAATGTGGATACCTGGAGGGTCAAATCGGCCATATAGGGTTCCAGATGATGTTAAAGCAAAAGAAAAGCATTATAATTATTATATACGTTACAATTCGTCTTCAATAGTTCCTAATCCTGAACAGGAATTAGAGTTAATCAATCTAAGTAATCAGATACCGTTTGATGACAGAGTAAATATCAATGCAACATTGGATGATATTTCAATGGTATTGATACGAGATTTTCTTGTTGAAACTAAAAGTCGCCTTGCTTCTCAAATAGAGCATACTAGACTGTCAGAAATCCTTCAGCAAATGGATTTAGTTGCGGGACCTCCAGAGAGATTATCTCCGAAAAATATAGCATTAATGTTATTCTCCAACAAGATGGACAAATATTTCCCTTGTTCGAGGGTGGATATTGTTATTTATCCTAATGGACGCGAAAGGGATCCATCTAATTTCATAGAGGTACCACCTATAATAGGTCCTGTTCACCATATGATCCGTTCTACTATGGGATACTTAAAGACAAATATTATTAGAGAACGAATTACGAAACTCCCAGATAAACAAGAGGCAAATAAGGTTTTCAATTACCCATATCAGGCATTGGAAGAAGCCGTAGTAAATGCTTTATACCATAGGAATTACCAAGAACGAGAGCCTGTGGAGATATCCATTGAACCTGATAAGATAACTATTATCAGTTATAATGGCCCTGATCGTTCAATTAAATTAGAGGATTTGAGACAAGGTAAGGTTAAGGCTAGAAGATATAGGAATAGAAAACTTGGAGACTTCTTAAAAGAACTTGATCTTACCGAAGGTCGTGCTACGGGTATTCCAACAATTAAGAATGAACTCAAGAATAATGGGTCTCCAGAGGCTGTGTTTGATACAGATGAGGATCGTAGTTATTTCTTAGTTGAGATTCCTTGCCATGCTGATTTTATTAAAGAAGGGTTTGATGTTAAGAAACTTCAATTAAATCGAGAAGAAGAAGGACAGGTTCCAGAATTAGATGTATTAAATTCTATATTTAATACCTTACTGCCTAAAGCTATATATATATTAGAGCAGTTGGAGTCAGGAGCATTAGATAAAAATGAAATATTCTATAGGGTTAAAGTTAGTAATCAAACATATAATAAGAAAAAATATTTAGACCCATTATTAGAATTGGAACTTATAGAAATGACGATTAAAGATAAACCACATTCAAGGAATCAAAAATATCAGATAACCAATTTGGGCAGAGAGACACTTCAATCATATAAGAATAGATAACTTGGTTAATAACTTAGTTACAACTTAGTTAATTTGGTAACTAACAAATGATATCCATTGACGCAAAGTGTTTATTTTAGAAGTGTTTTTAAATAACTATGGGCGCAGAGAAACATTATAATTATGGGTTGATGATTTTGCTTGTGGCATCTATCGCAGCACTTGCGGTTGGAATCTATTTCCGACTGCACGCAGATGGTGTGAGCCACATTACAGCAATTGTCATAACCGCAATAATTATCTCATTCAGCATAGGTCTTTATTTTATCTTTCGAGGAGCATTGCACGATTTATTTACCCGTCTGTTCAAGTCTCGTAAAAAGGTTGTTAGCACTAAAGAGGATACTACTACTTCACCCAAAATAGCAATCCAAGAACCAAATTCGGCAACTACATCCGAAGAGATTGCTATGCTTCAGCCTTCAAAATCAACTTTATCTGACCACGAAAGAAAAATTTTATCGGGCGCCATAGATGCTGTGTATGAATACACAGGTAGGGTGTTGGGCGATGCCATTGATGAAAATGGAATGAAAATTCTTCACACACGCCTAATTGCTCTCGCCAATATGGAGGGTATCCCCAAAGATACGCCGCAAGTTGTTGTGGATAGGGATAAATTGACTTATGTAGATATTTGCCATTATGGGTGGAATATATGGTATAAGTTAAAAGGTGCTCGCAATCGTTTCTATGACCAAACGCAACTTGTAGATTGGCTACAAGATAGTTTCGAGATTCTCGGTCGTTATGATAAAAAGACTCTGCGAGCGAAATTGCGTACTACAAGCAATGCCACATATAAAATCCCATTGACAGAAGATATAAGAGAGGTGTAAGCCCTCGTATATTTGCAATTAAATCCTTTGCACCGCAAGTGTAAGGGATTTTTTCTTTTGCGATAATCGGGTCATATCCAAATTATTGCAAATTGCAAAGCGGTAAAAATGCGGTTATTTAATTGCAAAAAAATGCACCGCAAAAGCATCTTGTATGTTTGCTGCGAACTCAATGTCGGGTTCGCTAAAACACAAGATGTATGGATATAACAAAATTGTATGAATTGGGCGGCGAAGTAAATGTAACCGTCCGATTAGATGACCTGAGAAGATGGCACGATGAGATTATCGCCACCTCACCACCATTTGTACCCGAGCCTGCCGTTACACCGACAGCTGACCTCTACACACGCAAGCAGACGATTGCCCTATTGGGTGTCGATTCCTCTACACTTTGGCGTTGGGCAAAGAGTGGTTACCTCAAGCCTATTGAGTATGGCGGTCAGCGTCGCTATCGCAAGGCTGATGTTCAACGAATCTTGAATGGTAATATTAATCAGTGAAAGAGAAATATATTCATCTTTCACAGTAATACTATGCAGTTATGAGAACGATTCAAGATATTAAGCGTATTCCCATTCGTGACTATTTTACACAACGAGGCATCACACCCAAACAGCAGAACTCTCGCTATGGATTTTATCTTTCACCGTTTCGTGAAGAACAAGATGCGAGCTTCAAGCTGGACTATACGCAGAACCTATGGTACGATTTCGGTGCAGGTCGTGGAGGCTCGATTATTGACCTTGTGATGGAGATCGAGAAGTGCAACTTTCAGCAGGCGGTGGAGCGATTGCGAAACGACAATATTTCAACTTCAACCCTTGTTACTTCGCAAACTTTGCACACTTTGCCGAATAGGTTGCAGGTGTTAGGCGACTATCCGTTGCGCCAC
>JAZOUS010000063.1:0-37146 GCA_045658265.1 Alistipes sp. | reverse complement strand
CGACTCTCGCATCGGCTTCTTCGGTCGAGTGATAATCAATCAGGACTCTATATATATCTATGGTGACTCGGCCGTTTACGACGGCATAAGCAACATTGCCGAGATATACTCGCCCATCGTCAAGGTGGTGGATGGCGATGCGTTGCTCTACACCTATAACTTCACCTTCAACACAGCCGACAAGATTGGCAAATACTTTGGAGGAGGCGTTTTGGTGCAGGATAACGACATTATGGAGTCACAACGAGGCTACTACTACGCCGACTCTCACGATGTAATTTGCGTGGAGGATGTGGAGATTCACGGCGCCGACTACGATATGAAGAGCGACTCGGCAATCTACAACACCGACACCAAACTGGCCCGTTTCTTCACAAACAGCGAGATATGGAATGCCGACGGCGACTACCTCTCAGCCGACGAGGGACACTACGACCAGTCGCAGAACCTCTATATGATTACCCGCAACGGATATATCCTCTCGAAGGAGCAGGAGATGTGGGGCGACAGCATCGCCTACTACCGCACCAACGGCCACATCATCGCTCACGGAAATATCCAGATGGACGACTTCAAGAACAAGATGCTCGCCTTTGGTGACTACGCCGAGTATTGGCAGGAGAAGGGTAATGCGCTGCTCACAAAGAACCCATCGGCAATCAGTTACGACACAACACAGAGTGACTCTGTATTTATGCGTGCCGACTCGATGCTGATGCTCACCATCAACCGTTACGAGAAAGAGGTAAAGGAGGAGGATGAAGACGAGGAGCAACTAAAGGATGCACCCGCCCCCGCAACACCACCCGCAATCAAGAAGCCTACACCCAAACCAAGAAGTGCGAAACCCGCTTCAAGCGATTCGGACTCAAAACCGAATGCAAGTTCAAAATCAAGGCTCGCTTCTGCTCCACGAACCCCATCGGGCAACAGAACGGATAATTCATTTGCCGAGACTGCAACAGCTAACAGGGAGGCAATAGCAAATAAGGGCACTTTAGCAAACAACGACACTCCAAAGCCAGCGGCAGAGCTCGCGGCAAGCAATAGCATTGCGCAAGATAGCATCGCGCAGGATAGTGTTGCACAGGATAGCATTGCGGTTGACACCACTCAATACACCGCCAAGCAGCTCAAAGAGAAGCAGAAAGAGGCTGCTCGCAAGGTTAAGGAGGCGAAGAAGCGCGAGGAGGCCGCCATCCGCAAGGTCAAGCTCGACTCAATCGCTGCAAAACGTCAGGCCAAGATTACTGAAATGCTCGAGCAATTCAACGCCCGCGAGAGGGAGCGTCAGGCAAAAGACTCGATAAGAGAGCTTGAGAAGCGAGCAAAGCATATAGCCAGAAAACAGAAGATTTCGAGAGCCGAAGCGATGGATAGTTTGGCTCAAGCCGAGGCTGAGCGCAGACGTTTAGACACACTGCGTGTGGAGCTTAACGAGGATAGCATCGCCAAGTTGCGACCAAAGGCTTCGACAATGGATAACGACGATGCAAGCGAAGGCGAGCCGATAGACTCAACTGGGCTCGACAGCATCTATCGACTGGTGAAGGCCTACCGCAATGTGAAGATGTATCGCTCTGACGCACAGATGATTTGCGACTCGCTTGTAAGCAACTCAACCGATTCGATTATCCACCTCTACCTCGAACCAGTGATGTGGAACAACTCCAACCAGATTGCCGCCAAGCAGGTTGATTTGTTCACCCGCAACCAGCAGATTGAGCGCGCCGAGTTCCTCGAAGAGCCAATTATGATTGCTAAGGTGGATACCACCTACTACAATCAGATTAAAGGCAAGAGTATGACGGCTATGTTCCGCAATAACGAGATTTACCAGAACGATGTTACGGGCAACGTGCAGACCATATTCTTCAACACCGAACAGAACGATCCGCCCGTTGTGACCGAGATGGTCTATCTGGAGAGTGCCACAGCATCGTTCTTCATCGAAAATAAGGAGCTTGTGGGCGTTACCTACCGCAACGACATCCCATTCAAGTTCTACCCTATCGACCAGGTGCCTGATAATCAAGAGCGTCGCCTGCCTGGCTTTAAATGGGTGGAGGAGTTGCGTCCATCACGAGAGAGCATCTTCAACCGCACGATTCGCCACTCAATCCGCGAGGATAAGAACTCTCGCCAGCGCCCAGCCTTCTCGATTGTCGAGAAGATGGACCGACACAAGGAGCAACTGATGCGTGAGGGTGTATGGTATGACCGCGAGGATGAACTTTCGCCAGAGATAATCGAGTGGCGAGACTCGCGCGAGCCATAAGAATCGCAAGCTCAAAACAGAGGCAAAATATATCCTAAAATAGAGAGGGTTGCTCGAAAGATTTGTCGAGCAACCCTTTTCGCATCCATTTATTAGACAAAATGATAAAAATTCGACAAAATAATTTGCCACAACGCATTTTTTTCGTAATTTTACACTTAGGAAGATAAATAAATCAAAAAAATACAAATTACTAACTTATAAAACAATAACGCTATGAGCAAGTTATCACGTTTGGATTTTATCCGCTACTCAGCGCTTGGAGCAGCTTCTACACTGATTGTTCCACGTTCTGTATCAGCAGCCGTTGCCCCAAAGAAGGAGAAGAAGGGCGATGCTAACGACAAGATCAACATCGGTTTCATCGGTTTGGGCCAGCAGGCTATCAACCTTATGAATGGTTTCATCACTCTTGATGAGGTACGCGTAGTTGCTGGTGCTGATGTTTACGACATCAAGCGCAACCGTTTTGAGCAGCGTGTAAACAAATACTATGCTGACAAGGGCATCAAGAATAAGCTCGATATCTACATCGACTATCAGGACATCTTGGCTCGTCCCGACATCGACGCAGTTGTAATCGCTACACCAGACCACTGGCACGCAATTATGGCTATCGACGCCTGCAAGGCCGGCAAGGATGTTTACTTGGAGAAGCCTCTTACATTCACAATCTACGAGGGCCAGCAGCTCGTGAAGGCTGTTCGTGAGAACAACCGCGTGTTGCAGGTGGGTAGTATGCAGCGCTCACTCACAGAGTTTAAGCACGCAGCTAACCTCGTTCGTGAGGGCAAGCTCGGTCAGGTATCATTGATGAAGGCTCACGTTGGTGACGGTCCATATCCTTACACATTGCCTAAGCAGGAGGTTCCTGCAGGTTTGGATTGGGATAAGTGGCTCGGTCCTTTGGCTGACACTTGGCACTACAACCACGAGTTGAACCCACTCTTGGACGAGAATGGTCGTGACGAGTGCTGGGGTGCTTGGCGTTGGTACCACGGTTTGGGTGGTGGCTTCACAACAGACTGGGGTGCTCATATGTTCGACATTGGCCAGTGGGCTATCGGTAAGGATGGTTCAGGTCCAGTTGAGATTATGGCTCCTGAGAGCAGCCCATACGATTGCTTGACATATCGCTACGACAACGGTATCGAGATGACTCAGCAGAAGTATGACGGCGATAAGAAGGGTATCAAGATCTACGGTGAGAATGGTTGGATTCAGGTTTGCCGTGGTGAGTACTTGGCTTCTTCACCAGATTTGTTGCCAGAGAAGAGCGTAATGGAGAGCGCAGCTTATGAGACTAACATTGCTCACTACAAGAACTTTATCGATTGCATCCGTTCACGTCACGATCCTATCGTTCCTGTTGAGGTTGGTCACAGCTCTTGCACAGTATGTAACTTGGGTAACGTAGCTTACGATTTGAAGCGCACAGTGAAGTGGAATCCTATCGTACAGAAGTTCGTTAACGATCCTGAGGCTACTAAGTTGCTCCACTACGAGTATCGCAAGCCTTATACTTTGGGTTAATCCGAAAGATATAAATCAAACAATGGGTGTTGTGCATTATGTCGTAACACCCATTGTTGCTTAACTAATACACAATTTATTACATAGCGTATTGCAAAATTTGACAATAAATATTACATTTGTATATATGAAACACAGCGCTAAATATCAGTTTATCAACCACTCTATATGTAACTCATTGAGGGGGGGGGGCGTTAGCGCGCGTTAGTTCGAGTAATACTTGAAATAAAATATAGCAGGGATAGCTGTTCGCAAGAACGGCTATCCCTTTTTGTTTTGTCAAGAAGTTAATAAATTCAAAAATAACTAATTATGGAGAAACAAATTTACATTGCACCCAACTTAGAAGTGGTGGAAATCAAACTCGAAAAAGGGTTTGCACAATCAGGTGGTCTTGAAGACCCAACATTATTCCCTGAATCAGATTGGCAGTAAAGCACAAAACTCAACAAAACTATGAAGAAGATTTTACTTTATATGTGTGTGGCTGTTGTAGCAATGGCCTGCGCAAAAGAAGATAACAATATTACTACACCCGCCGAGAGCAAAGCTCCTGCCACTATTTACGCTTCAATTGCAGGCGATAGCCGCGTAGAGCTTCAATGGGAGAACGCAACTACTCCAAAAACATATTGGAGCGTAGGTGATGCTATTTCAATTATTGATTGCAACGATAGATATGAGCACAACCTTAAATATGTAAATAACAGCACAGAAGCAACTCGTAATACAGAGTTTTCATACGAAAAAAGAGATAGTGACGATGATGAAGACAGTGCTTTCCTTGATGACGAGCGCAACACAAAGAATATAGCAGTTTATCCATTCTCAGAACGATCTCCAAGATCAGGCCGTAATTGCATTAACGTATTTTTAACTCCAACACAAACCTTTGTTGGCTCAAACACCTATTGCCCAAATGCAAATATTATGGTTGCAACGGCTGAGCCAGGCTCAAACAGCTATTCATTCAAAAATATGTTAGGTTATCTGAGAGTTACCTTAAAAGGTGATGCCACTATCACGGATATTACACTACAAGGCAACAACAATGAATATCTAACAGGCTATTTTTGTATCGACTGCAATGGTGAAGAACCTACCACAGAATTAGTTGAAGACGACTCTCGCCCTAAATATATTACCATTGACTGCGGCGAGGGTGTTGAGCTTAACAACGAAGATGGTATCTCGTTTATCTTTGTAGTGCCACCACAAACTTTTGCGGAGGGCTTTACTATCACAGCGACCAATAGCGAGGGCAAAAAATTCCAAAAGAAGACTACCAAATCTATTTCAATCGAGCGAAATCGCATAACTGATATGCCCGCAATTAGTGATGTTAACGACAGCAAATTCATAGTTTGTACTACAATTACTTATACGGCAACAGAAAAAGTTGAGCCATCGTATGTTAGATATGCAACATATCTTGATTTCGAAAGTACATTCGACTATGAGACTGGTCAAGGCACTATGGTATTTTCTGAATGGAAAGAATATACAGAGGTTAAGTTTACAGACAATCAAAATTTGACCTCTATTGTTATTCCTGATAATATTCATACAATACCCGAAAATGCATTTGATGGTTGTACAAATTTGCAACAAGTAACGTTACCAAATTATAATGATTTAATAATTGGTGCGTACGCATTCAGTGGTTGCACTTCATTAAAGGAGGTAAATATTCAAAATAAAATTCAGCATATTGATGATTATGCTTTCAAAGACTGCACAAGTTTAGAATCGATTGATATTTCAAAAGTTTGGATGAACATATGCACGGGAGCCTTTGAGAACTGCACAAGTTTAAAGACTGTGTTTTGCAATAGGAATGACACAGCAAGTATTTGTAGTGTCTACTATAATTACGACACAGATGAAATTATAGTTACTTATTATGAACCATTCAAGGGTTGCACTGCATTGGAGCATATATATGTTCCAGAAAGTATGGTAAATACATACAAATCAGAGGAACTTGGAGTAGGACGCGGCTGGCATATTTACGCAGATAAAATTCAAGGCTACAATTTCGGAAGCTAACAGGTCTTAACCTATATACTACAAATGGTGTGTCCAAAATCAAGGACACACCATTTTTGTTTGATGTTATATAACAAAATAACGTTTACATCGCAAAAGAGAGAGTCACACCCATTCTACAAGGCTTACCGTGATTGAAGAAGTTATTATTCATCGACTTGAAGTAGAATGTGTAGAAGTCGGCATTGGTCAAGTTACGTCCCCACAACGAGAGCGACACAGGGCCCTTCTGCAACTCCACCGAAGCATTGAGCAGAGAGTAGAAGTTTTGCGAAAGTGAGTTCTCCTCATTCCAATAGATCTTACCCATACCCTGCCAAGAGCAGTTTACGGTGAGTGCATCAAGCATCTTGCGGTTGATGCTCCAGCGATAAGATACTCCAACCGATGCAGTATGCTGTGGCGCATAGGGGAGGTAGTTGCCTGCATAGTCGTTCACACCATCCGAGAACTCCACAAACTTGGCATTGGTGTAGCCATAGTTACCCATAATCGACAGCCCCTCTACTGCACGCCAAGTGAGTGAAAGCTCAGCACCTCGGCTACGCGACTTACCTGCATTCGACATCATTCGGCCGGTTGTAAGGCCATCGGGGAATACTGTAAGCTGCTGATTGTTACACTCAATCCAGAAGGCTGCAAAATCCATCGCTACACGTCCCTCGGCAAACTGCAAGTGGCCTCCCAACTCATAGTTCCAGCTATACTCAGGATCGTAGGTTGTAACCGAAGCCTCGTCGTAAGGCGATGGCTCAGATGGCGCTGCAGGACGGCCCATAGCTGTCATCGCATCACCCATCAAGGCACTCTTCATCTTGTTCTGCAGAATATCTGAAAATATCTGGGTATTGAATCCGCCAGCCTTGTAGCCACGAGTAACTGTAGCATACAAATCGCCCACGCCTGTTGTGAAATTCACCGCAAACTTAGGCAAAAGCTCCAGATAGTCGAGCTTCTCCTCACCCTTGAAAGGCATCTCAACAATACGGAAATCGGGAATCATATCGGGCATACCTGGGCGCATAGCACCCATCTTATATCCGATAGCCGAATAGTTGTCATAGCTCATACGCGAAGCCTCATAGTCGAGTCGCAGGCCCGCAGTAAAACGCCAGCGCTCACCAGCCCTCAACGATGACTCGTGGTAGAGAGCAAGGCCGTAAGTAGGAAGGTCGAAGTTACTGCCAATTACAAAATTCTCGCGGTCAAACTGGAGCAGATTCTTAATCATCGCGGGCATATTTCCGAGAATAAGCTCGTTAATACCATCCTGAAGGAATGTAACGGGCGCCTTCATATCGAGGCTCTTGTAGAATCCATAGAGGCCCGACACCCACTGCCAACGCGACGAATTATCGTTTGAGCGCAACACCAAATCCTCCGAGAAAGAGTGCTCACGCTGCTGCTGCACGAGGGTAAAATATGACTCTGGCAAGAAGTCCTGATCCATACGCATCTTGTCGGACATATACTGGTAGCTCGTTGTCGATGTAAACTTCAGTTTGTCGCCGGTATATGATACAATCAATCCGTCGCTCACGTTCAGGCGCATATATCCGCTGGGCGAGTTATAGTTCACAGCCTTAGTGGCATCAGCCTCGACATCATAGAGCGAGTAGGCGTATCCGCCCTCATCGTTGTAGCCCACCGCAGCCACATTGTCAATCTCCCAGCCTCGGCCAAGCTGCCATATAGTGCGCACTCTGCCGCCACTGCTCTCTCCCCAATCGACATTACGGCCGTCAAACTCATTCTCGAAGAAGCCATCTGTGCGGTTGTAGTAACCAGCCACCGAGTAGGCAAATTTTCCACTCTTTGACAAACCGTAATACGATGCCTTGCCTCGCACTGTGTTGCCCGAACCATACTCGGCCGATGCACGCACACCCTGATAGTCGAGTGGCGAGAGCGAATAAATATTCATCTGGCCACCCATTGTGTTACGGCCATAAAGCGTACTCTGAGGACCACGCAGAAGCTCCACGCGGGCAATGTCGAGCATATCGAAATCGTAGTTATTCTTATTAAGCAGTAGCACACCATCCACACTCATACCAATAACAGGCTGGTCGATGCGGGCACCAAAGCCACGCACATATATCGAGGAGGTCATCTTCGAGCCATAGTCAGGTTGATAGAAATTGGGAATGATGGCCGACATATCCTTAACAGATGTGATATGCTCTCTTTCGAGCATCGACTCAGTAACCACGCTCGATGAGATAGGCTGCTGACGCAGGCCATAATGCTGCTTGGGCATACGAGCCACCACATCGACAATATCAATTGTACGCAGACCTACGGTATCAACCTCCACCTGAGTGGCTGAGCCCGACTCTCTAACCGCACTATCATCTTTGGGCATCGCCTCGGCAACACACACCGAGCAGAGCACAAGGCTAAGAAGTGTAAAAATTCGCTTCATAAAGTCTATATAAATATAATAAAGTATCAATTTAGGTTGCAAAGGTAATAATCTCCACAACTCTCAACAACTATCACTTATGAGAGTTTTTCGTTATCACTTTTTATTATATCTTTGCACATAGTATGAATCAAACTCCCAAAATAGCGGTTATCCACCCCAACTCGTTGTGTTGTCTGGCAATGCGAACCATTCTGGCCGACATAGCCCCCTTTATGGGTGTGAGTCGCAGTGTGGAGTTCGCTATCTACAACTCGGTGGAGGAGCTGGAGGGGGATAATCCTCACTCTATTATTCTCTACTTCATTGCACAAGAGGTGCTGATGCAGAATCTCGAACACTTTATGCCGCTTGCGCGACGCTGTATAGTGCTAACGGATGGCGATGCGGAGCCCACACCCGAGTGCTTCCGCCGTGTGAATATGCGCAGTCCCGAGCGAGAACTCATCAAGGCATTTCTTACCATCCACAACGCGGCCCACATAGCTCACCACATTGATATAAACCACCCCTCAGAGCAGGAGGAGCTACTCTCGCAGCGTGAGAAGGATGTGCTGTCGCTCATTGTCAAGGGCTACATCAACAAAGAGATTGCCGACAAGCTCAACATCTCCACCCCAACGGTAATCTTCCACCGTCGCAACATCAGCGAGAAGATAGGCTCAAAATCGGTTGGCCGACTCACAATCTATGCCGTAATGAATGGCATTGTCGATGTGCGTGAACTATAATCGCGCCACACTGCAACAATCCACCCACCACATTTGAAACAATATCGAGGGATAGTATAGCTACTTATCCATTTTTTGTGTATATTTGTGAAAACACTTTTTTGCAGGGTTATGCTCTGCCAAACAATAAAACACAAGAGTATGAGACATCTTTTTGTTATATTAGTATCCGCTATGATGGTTGCAACATCTTGCAGCCCAACCACCTCTAACACAGAGAACACCCCCGCTGAGGAGGCCGCAAATCCTGTTATCGAGACCATCCTTTCGCGCCGAAGCATCCGCACCTATAAAGACCAACCAGTCCCACGCGAGCTTCTACAACAGATTGCCGAGTGTGGCATCAACGCACCCAACGGTATGAATGCCCAGCAGTGGGAGGTGAGAATCGTTGATTCGAAGGAGTGGATTGACGATGCAACTGCCGCATACAAAGGTGGCGTGAAGGCCGACTCTCCTATGGCAAAGCAGTTCTCGGATCCATCGTTCAAGAATATGTTCCGCAACGCTCCAGCCGTAATCTTCATTGCCCACAAGCCTGGTCCTTGCACTCAGGTTGATTGTGGTCTTATGGCAGGCAATATCGTATTGTCGGCCAAGTCGCTCGGTCTGGGCAGCGTGTGTATGATGGGCCCACTTGGTTTCTTCTCAACTCCTGCGGGAGAGCCATTCCTCAGGTCACTCAACCTGAGCGAAGGGTATGAGCTTCTGCTCTGCGTGGGCATCGGTTATGCCGACGAGCAGCCCGAAGCACGCCCACGCCGCAAGGAGGTGATTCAGTTTATAGAAAAGTAATATCCCAAATAATCAGCATACGATGAACAAGCAACACTCAAAACTACTCTATTGGATAGCATCAACTGCGGCTTTGGCTTCGTGTAACGGCGAGAGCGAGCAGCAAGGGCCCTACAATATTGTCTATATTATGACCGACGACCATACAGCTCAGATGATGAGCTGCTATGACACTCGTCATATCGAAACTCCCAATCTCGACCGCATAGCACGCGACGGAGTGCGTTTCACGAATAGTTTTGTTGCCAACTCGCTCAGTGGCCCAAGCCGAGCCTGTATGCTCACAGGCAAGCACACTTCGGAGAATCGTTTCTTCGACAACTCTACCTGTGTGTTTGACGCCGAGCAGCAGACATTCCCCAAGCTGTTGCAAAAGGCTGGTTATCAGACTGCTGTTGTAGGCAAGTGGCACTTAGGCACTATGCCAACGGGCTTCGACTACTGGGAGGTAATACCTGGTCAGGGCGACTACTACAACCCCAGCTTCATCACTATGGAGCGTGACACAATCATCGAGAAGGGCTACCTGACAAATATCATCACCGACAAGAGTTTGGAGTGGATTGACAAGCGCGACAAAGAGCGCCCATTCTGCATCCTTATCCACCACAAGGCCGTGCACCGCAATTGGTTGCCTGAGCTGAAGTACCTCAACGAGTATGAGGACAAGACATTCGCTCTGCCCGACACATTCTACGACGAGTATGAGGGCCGACCTGCCGCTGAGTCTCAGGAGATGCACATCCTGAAGGATATGGACATCATCTACGACAACAAGATGATGCACAAAGATAAAAATACGCTCTACAAAGGCGCATATCTGAGCTTCATTGGCCGCCTCACGCCCGAGGAGCGCAAGATTTACGATGAGGCATACGCCCCCATCATCAAGGATTTCTATGAGAAGAATCCTCAGGGCAAGGAGCTTGCCGAGTGGAAGTATCAGCGATATATGCGCGACTATGCCAAAGTGGTAAAGTCGCTCGACGACAACGTGGGCCGAGTGCTCGACTACCTCAAGGAGAACGGATTGGATAAAAATACACTTGTAGTCTATACATCCGATCAGGGATTTTATATGGGTGAACACGGCTGGTTCGACAAGCGATTTATGTATGAGGAGTCGATGCGCACACCACTTGTTATGACTCTGCCCGAGGGCTTCGAATATAAGGGCGACATCGAGCAGATGGTGCAGAATATCGACTACGCCCCCACATTCCTCGAGATGGCGGGTGTGGAGATTCCCGACGATATGCACGGCCGCTCGCTTGTGCCTCTGCTCAAGGGAGAGAAGCCCGAGGAGTGGCGCAACTCGCTATACTACCACTTCTATGAGTACCCAGCCGAGCATATGGTGAAGCGTCACTATGGAGTGCGTACCGACCGTTACAAACTGATTCATTTCTACAACGATATAGACGTATGGGAGCTTTACGACCTGCAGCAAGATCCAAGCGAACTTAACAATCTCTATGGCAAGGAGGGCTACGAGCAGATTACTGCCGAGCTGAAAGCCGAGCTATTCCGCCTGCAGGAGAAGTATAAAGATCCCACCCGATTCTCCACCTCGGAGGACCGCAGCGAGCCTCGATAGGCAGTGGGTAAGTGAGCAAAGCGTTATGAACTCGCAGGAGAATGTAATCTCTCTCCCATTCGGGCGACCGATGTACGTTATGGCCAAACCAGTGGGTTCGGCCTGTAACCTTCGTTGCCAGTATTGCTACTATTTAGAGAAGGAGAAGCTCTCGCCATCGCCATCACAGATGATGAGCGACGAGATGTTAGAGCTCTTCATTCGCGACTATATAAAATCTCAAACCACCCTCGAGGTGCTCTTCACCTGGCACGGTGGCGAGCCACTGCTCCGCCCTATATCGTTCTACGAGAGAGTGTTAGAGTTGCAGCAACGCTATGCTGGCAGCCGCCACATTGCCAACGCTATACAGACCAACGGCACACTACTCACCGACGAATGGTGCGAATTTTTGCGCAAAAACAATTTCCTTGTGGGTATCTCAATCGATGGCCCGCAACATCTGCACGATGCTCTGCGCCACAACCACTCAGGCGAGGGGACATTCAAGGATGTTATGCGAGGTCTAAGGCTGCTGGCCAAGCACAATGTGGAGTGGAACGCAATGGCCACCGTAAACTCGGCCAATGTTGGTCACCCAATGGAGTTTTATCGTTTCTTCCACGATGATTTGGAGTGTCAGTTCCTGCAATTCACGCCCGTTGTCGAGCGCACCTTGCACCACGCCAATGGCACACTACTTGCCCACGCGGGCGAGCAGGATGGCATCGTAACTCCACACTCTGTTACTGCCGATGCTTGGGGTGAGTTCCTCTGCACGATATTCGATGAGTGGGTGCGCAACGATGTTGGCAAGATGTTTATCCAGCTATTCGACTCCACGCTGGCCAACTGGGTGGGGCAACCGCCTGGAGTCTGCACGATGTCGAAATATTGCGGCCACGCAGCCATTATCGAGCACAATGGCGATGTATATTCGTGCGACCACTTTGTATTTCCAGAATACCGCTTGGGCAATCTAAAAGAGCGTTCCCTGCCGGATATGATGTATGGCACCGAGCAGAGCCGCTTCGGTGTGGCCAAACATAGCACCCTGCCGAGCCAGTGCCTCAGTTGCGAATATGAATTTGCCTGTCACGGAGAGTGCCCCCGCAACCGATTCTGCACGAGTGAATCAGGCGAGGCGGGGCTCAACTATCTCTGCCGAGGCTACCACCGATTCTTCACCCACGCAGCACCCTATATGGACTATATGCGCAAGATGCTGCAGAGCGGACAAGCTCCGGCTAAGGTTATGGAGTGGGCAAAAAGGCGATTATATTAAAAAACTGCATATTTATCGGCACAATATTTTGAAATATGTACTTTTTGAGATATATTTGCATTAGCAAAATTTGAAAAAGTATGAATGCGAGCTTCTTCTATTTTAAGCGATTTTACTTTTACCGTGCGAACGGTCAGGATGTCGTATGCTAAGATGAAGATGTTTCATTGATAAGTGATATAAATCCTGACCAGCAGAGCGCGGTCGGGATTTTTTTGATATGAGTGCTATGCAAAAGATTGCTATACAGGGTTACGAAGGATGCTTTCACCACATTGCAGCCAATCTATATTTTGGTCGTGATATAGAGATTCTTCCCCGCGACACATTCCGCGAGGTGGCGACAACGGTCAAGAGCGGCGAGGCCGATATGGGACTTATGGCCATCGAGAACTCTATCGCAGGCTCTATCATACCCAACTACAGCATCCTGCAGGACGAGAATCTGCAAGTGGCAGGCGAGGTATATCTCCCCATCAAGCAGAATCTTATGGTGCTGCCCGATGTGAAGTTAGAGGATATCGAGGAGGTGCAGTCGCACTCGATGGCGCTATTGCAGTGCATAGACTACCTCGACCAGTTTTCGTGGAAGCTCGTCGAGTCGGAGGATACAGCTCTGAGCGCACGCCACATTGCCGAGAACAACCTTCGCAATACGGCGGCCATAGCCAGCGAACTTGCAGCCGAGATGTACGGGCTGAAAATCATAGCCCCCGAAATCAACACCTGCAAGACCAACTACACCCGTTTTATGGTTCTCAAGCGCTATGACCACAAGATAGACGAGAATGCAAACAAGGCTTCGCTCTACTTCACTACCAACCACACTGAGGGTTCGCTGTTGAAGGCGCTGAGCCAGTTGGAGAACATCAACCTTTCAAAGTTGCAGTCATATCCCATCCCCAGCGAGCCCTGGCACTATAAGTTCCACATCGACCTGGAGTTCAAGTGTATGGACGACTACATCCGCAACCTCGTAAAGTTGCAGAACGCCACCGAGGAGGTACACGTCTATGGCGTATATCGCAGTGGCAAATAGCGCAATAATTGGCCCCACAGAGGCGTTAGAAGAGTAAAAAAAAGATAACAAAATAAAATAATAAACACTAAACAAAAACAATTATGGCAAAGGTACAAATCGCTCCATCGCACCGTATGGACTGCATCAAGGAGTATTACTTTTCAAAGAAGAACCGCGAGATAGCCGAGCTCCGCAAGGCTGGCCGCGATATCATCAGCTTGGGTATCGGCAGCCCCGATATGCCACCCGCACAGAGCGTCATCGACCGCTTGGGCAAGGAGGCTCTGCGCCCCGACGTACACGCATATCAGCCTTACAACGGTAGCGAGTTGTTGCGTAAGGCCTATGCCGACTGGTATGAGAAGTGGTACAACGTGAAGCTCGATCCAAAGAGCGAGGTGCTCCCATTGCTCGGCTCTAAGGAGGGTATTATGCACATCTGTATGGCATTCCTCGACGAGGGCGACAAGGTATTGGTTCCCAACCCTGGCTACCCCACTTACCGTGCTGCCGTAACATTGGCAGGTGGCGAAGTTTTGGAGTATCGTCTGAACGCTGGCAACGGTTTCTACCCCAACTTCGAGGAGATCGAGAAGGAGGATTTGAGCCGCGTGAAGTTGATGTTTGTCAACTATCCTAATATGCCAACAGGTACTCACCCAACAGTTGAGTTGTTCGAGAAGTTGGTGGAGTTTGCTGGCAAGCACAACATCCTGCTCGTACACGACAACCCATATAGCTTCGTGCGTAACAACCTCCAGCTCAGCATCCTCTCAATTCCAGGAGCTTGGGATGTAGCTATCGAGATGAACTCTACAAGTAAGGGCCACAGTATGGCTGGCTGGCGTGTAGGCGTGGTGGCAGGTCGTGCCGACATCCTCAGCGATATTCTCCGTTTCAAGAGTAATATGGACTCTGGTATGTTCTACCCAGTGCAGGCTGCCGCTGCCGAGGCTTTGGCTTTGGGCAACGAGTGGTTCGACGAGCTTAACAAGACATACTATGCTCGCGAGGCTCAGGGATATGCCCTTTTGGATGCTCTCGGATGCGACTATGTTAAGGGACAGGCTGGTCTGTTTGTGTGGGCAGCTATGCCAAAGGATTTCGATGGCGACTGCTTCGCATTCTCGGATAAGGTACTCAACGAGTGCGACGTATTCGTTACGCCTGGTGGTATTTTCGGTAGCGAGGGTAATCAGTACATCCGTATCTCGCTCTGTATGCCAGAGGAGCGCTTGGCCGAGGCTGCCGAGCGTGTGAAGAGCCGTTTCGTAAAGTAATAAAGCAAAGAAGATGAAGGCTACCGTCATAGGATTAGGTCTTATCGGAGGTTCGTTTGCCCTGAGCCTTAGGGACAATGGGTTATACGACTGCGTTATGGGCATTGAGCACTCTTTTCCGAGTGCTCAACAAGCCCTCGAATTGGGATTGGTCGATAGGATTGTATCGCTCGACGAGGCTCTTGCCGAGAGCCAACTCATCGTGCTTGCCACACCCGTTGACATCATCCCCACGCTGGCAATCAAGATTCTCAACCGCATACGCCCCGACCAGATTCTGATGGATATGGGCTCAACGAAGCAGGAGTTGTGTGAGGTTACGATGATGCACCCCAACCGAGGCCGTATGGTGGCGACACACCCTATGTGGGGTACCGAGAACAGTGGCCCTGCGGCCGCCCAACACGGAGCATTCAAGGGCCGTACGGTGGTGGTTTGCGAGAGTGAACTATCCGACAAGGATGCCTTGCAGCAGGTCGAGAAGATTTATGGTGCGCTCGGTATGCCGATACGCTATATGTCGGCTGAGGAGCAGGATACCCACTGTGCCTATGTCTCGCACATCTCGCACATCACATCGTTTGCATTGGCCCTCACAGTGCTGGAGAAGGAGCGCGAGGAGGAGCATATCTTCGACTTGGCGGGTGGTGGTTTCGAGAGCACCGTGCGACTGGCCAAGAGTCTGCCAAAGACGTGGGCCCCAATCTTTTTGCAGAACAAATACAATGTGCTTGATGTATTGCGCGAGCATATCCATCAGTTACAGATTCTGCGCCGTATGATCGAGCGCGACGACAAAGAGGGACTCTTGGAGGCTATGCACAAAGCCAATAAGATTCGTGAGATTTTGAATTAGCCCGCTGGGCACTATTCGGAATCGAAAAAAGTTAGGTTAGATTAAGTTAGGTTAGTTAAGAATAATGGGAAAATTTGTACTTGGTGCTAAACGCCCCCTCATCATCGCGGGCCCCTGCAGTGCTGAAACGCGCGAACAGACTATTGAGACTGCTATGCAGTTGGCGCGCTCAGGCAAGGTGGATGTAATCCGCGCTGGCGTGTGGAAACCTCGCACTAACCCTGGCACATTTGAGGGCATCGGCGAGCCAGGCCTGGAGTGGCTCAACGAGGTGAAGCAGGCCACTGGACTCCCAATCGCCGTTGAGGTTGCCAATCGCTCACACGTTGAGTGCGCACTCAAGCACAATGTGGACATCCTCTGGATTGGTGCTCGTACTACCGTATCGCCTTTTGCTGTGCAGGAGATTGCCGAGAGCCTCCACGACAACAAGGATGTAACGGTGCTTATCAAGAACCCTATGACACCCGACATCGGCTTGTGGGCTGGTGCTGTGAACCGCCTTGTGAACGAGGGTGTACCCATCGAGAACATTGGTCTGATACACCGAGGCTTCTCATACTTTGGCCACAGCAAATATCGTAATCCTCCTATGTGGCATATGATTTTCGAGATGCGCAGCCGCTTCCCCGAGATGATGATGATTTGCGATCCGTCGCACATCTGCGGTTGCCGCCCATTGCTCTATGGCATTGCTCAGCAGGCTGCCGACCTCTGCTTCGACGGCCTTATCATCGAGAGCCACAACAACCCCGACAAGGCGTGGAGCGACGCTTCGCAGCAGGTGACTCCTCAGGATTGCATCACCCTTATCGAGAATGTGATGTGGCGTGCCAAGACTGCCAACGATCCTGAGTTCAACGACGAGTTGAATGTGTGCCGTCAGCAGATTGACCAGATTGACTCTGAAATTTTCGACCTTTTGAGCCAACGTATGCAGACTGCCGAGAAGATTGGCCAGATAAAGAAGGCTAACAATGTGGCTATCCTGCAGACCAACCGCTGGGAAGACATCTGCCGCCGAATGATTTCGCTCACGCGAGGTATGGGCCTAAGCGAGGAGTTTGTACGCTCGGTTTTGGAGGCAATACATATCGAGAGTATCAACCACCAGAACGAGATTATGAATAATAAATAGAAGTTGCCTAAAAAGGTAATTTTGTCGTTATGCTCACCCTCAAAATGCTCATTTACGCCAAGTAAACTGCGCTTTTTCGGGTTTCGCAAGCCTAAAAATTCCTCTTTTTATACAACTTCAAACAATCAGGGAGTGTCAAACAAAATGTTGACACTCCCTGACTTATTAAAAACAAATTATCTTACTGATTTACCTCAACATCGGTATCGGTTGAACTACCTCCACCAACTGTCACATCATTTTCACCATCCTCCGCAGGATTACCCTGTTCAGAAGAATCAAATCCAAAACCAATACCCGCAGTTTCGCTTTGCTGCTCAATATTAACGGTCACGACTGTTGTTGTGTTACGCTTAAATGTAACTTCGTGTGTACCGAGTGGCATAACAACATTTTCGGGGCTAATCCAATTTATTGCAACATTTACTGTTTCAGTATAATCGCCTTTTGCCGCCCACGCAGCAGCTACTTCTTTAAACGTAAAAATATCGAACAATACGTCATCACTCTCTGTTAATTCCAATGTCATTTTAGGAGCGTCGGTGATTTGCACCTCCAATGTTCCGCTATTGGACAACTCTCCTTCGGCAATAAATTTAGCACCAAATGCAGTACGTTTCATTTGAATTGTAGCCTTAGCATTTTCGGTATCGGGAACATAGTCGGTCAATTCTCCGTAATAACGGTCGGTATTAGGTCTATAAAAAATTTCTTTAGGATTACTTAGATAAGTGCTTCCATCTCCCAAATTTTTACAAGAGCGATCAGACCTATATTCAAAATCATTAGTTAAAATAGTATAATTAGAAGTAGTAGTAAAATTACTAAAAGGCCCAAGATACATTTGATCCGAATGATTGAGTTTGTCTTTCCCATCTTTAACCATTGTTGCCACAAACTTATATTTCGCACCATTAAGCAACTTAATAGATATGCTATTAGTGTCATCAAATAAACCATAGGCATAAGGTGCCCAAGATGAATTCTCTCCCGATTTTGAATAAACCTGGATTCCATACAGATCATTAGATTCTGTTCTTGAAGCAAGTGGTTCCTCATTCAATTTGAGAATCTCACCACCCATACCGAGTTGCACGGTATAAAATTCTGGCTCGGCAGGAATTTCCTCAGCATTGTTGCTACACGCCACAAATCCAACACACGCCAACAATGCAAGAATTGCGCTTGTTAAGATTGTTAAATTCTTCATAACAATAGGATATTGTTCCATTCAGCGTCGAAATGGAGATTAACTAAAATAAGAAAGCGTGGCGCTGAAAACTTATTTTAGTTACTGAGGTCGTAGGAAGTACCTTAAAGGTAAAATAAGCGACAGCCCACGCCGAAATCCACAATGGATACGACGCGGCAAAATGTCTGCCTATTCCTCCTTAACTTAGAATTTCCTACGTTCCAGTAACGAGAATAAACTTACACTTTCCGTGTTAATTATGTATGTTATCACAAAGATAGTGAATTTATATTAAACTAACAAGCACAATTATTTAGCGATTAAATGGGGCAGAGATGTCGTAATTCAAAGAAAAAGAGTTAAATTTGTCTTTTGATTATGGACAAGAGTATCACATATAACGGCATAAGGTTGCACTACACCCTCGCGGGTGCGGGGCAGCCTTTGTTTTTGCTTCACGGCTGGGGCTGCAATGCCGAGACTTTCAAGCTGATACGCGGCTTCTTGGAGCAGCACTTTTTGGTTGCGGCCGTAGATTTTGCGGGCTTTGGTCAGAGCGAGGAGCCACACCAGGTGTGGGGCGTGGAGGAGTACACCCGCTCGGTGGAGGCCATAGCGCAGCACGAAGGCATCACCTCACCCATCCTGATTGGCCACTCGTTTGGTGGTCGTGTGTCGATTGTCTATGCCTCGCGCAACAAGGTTCGGAAGGTTGTTTTGGTTGATGCCGCAGGTGTGAAGCCTCGTCGCTCGCTTGCCTACTACCGCAAGGTCTATACCTTCAAGTTAATGAAACATCTTGCCCGCCTGCTGTTGGGCGAAAAGCGTGCCGCAGAGTGGATTGAGAGCCGCAGGGCTAAGGCTGGATCTTCGGACTACAGTCAGGCAACGCCAATGATGCGAGCCATCCTCTCGAAGGTCGTGAACGTGGATTTATGCCACCTTATGCCCAAGATTTCAGCCCCCACGCTGCTCTTCTGGGGCGAAAACGACACGGCAACCCCACTCGCCGATGCCAAGAAGATGGAGAGCCTTATCCCCGATGCAGGCTTGGTTACGGTGGCTGGAGCTGGTCACTTCTCGTTCCTTGAGAATCCGCAACTCTTTGAGCGAGTGCTTGCAAGTTTTTTAGCAAAAGAGATGAATAGGTAAGATATGTTGATTGAGAATATTATATTTTGGCCTTTGTACGCCCTGCTGTGGTTTGCAGTAGTGCGCTACGATGTGCATATGTTTCAGCACAACTCCTACCGCGAGGAGCGTTACGCTCGCTGGTTCAAGGGGGGATATAAGTTTGGTCGCGCAGCAATAATTGCAGCATTGGCAATCGTTGGATTTCTCTCAAATCCAGTATTTATAGGATTCTCGGTGGTGTTTATGGATGTGATAGCGTTGCGAGAGCTCCGCACAACATATAAAAAGCCGATTGTCTATACTATGCGAGTAAAGCGTCTGTTCGCAACGGCCGCAATCGTAAGTGGTGGCGTGATTGCGCTATCGCTTATCTTCGCTCCACGATTTGCTATACCCATAGCACTCGCCACGTTGGCTCTACCTGTTGTGATGCTTGTGGCCAACATCCTGAACAAACCATTGGAGGCGGCCATCTCACGTTGGTACTACAACGATGCAAAGCGCATACTGCGTTCGATGCCCAACCTTACAATCATTGGCGTTACGGGTAGCTTCGGCAAGACCTCGACAAAGCACTACCTCTACCGCATACTCTCTGAGAAGTACAATGTGCTGATGACTCCTGGCAACTTCAACACCACACTCGGCGTTATCCGCACCGTAAGAGAGCACCTGAAGCCCCACCATCAGATTTTCATCGTTGAGATGGGAGCAAAGCAGGTGGGCGACATCAAGGAGATTTGCGATTTGGTACATCCCACAATCGGTATCGTAACGGCCGTTGGCGAGATGCACCTCGAGACGTTCCACACTCAGGAGAATATCCTCCGCACAAAGTTTGAACTTATCGACGCTCTGCCAGCCGATGGCTTGGGCGTGGTGAACCTCGACTCGGAGCCTATCGCATCACGCTCGATGAGCCACCGCTGCAAGGTTATTGGCTATGCCATCGACAATGCTCAGGCCGACTACAAGGCTCAAGATATCAACTACTCAGCCGCAGATACATCATTCGCAATTAAGAGTGACAAGGCCTTGCGTGAGGACTACACAACCCGCTTGGCTGGTCGAGGAAACATACTCAATCTGTTGGCTGCTGTTGCCGTTGCCGACCACCTGCAGCTTAGCGAGGCTATGCAGAAGCGTGCTATGCGCCAGATTGAGCAGATTGAGCACCGCCTCAGCGTGAAGCGCACAGCAGGAGGCGTTACAATAATTGACGATGCCTACAACTCAAACCCAACAGGAGCGAAGATGGCACTCGAAGTATTGCGCAACTTCCGCCGAGCAGAGGGTGGCCGCCGCATAGTGGTAACCCCTGGATTTGTGGAGCTCGGAGAGCGTCAGGCAGAGCTAAACCACGAATTGGGCGAAGTGATTGCATCGGCCTGCGACATTGCAATCGTGGTAAATAAGGTCAATCGCGAGGCTATCAGTTCGGGCATACTAAAGCAGGGCTTCAGCAAGGAAAATCTTATCGAGGCCGACTCTTTTGCCGAGGCCTCGGCTCGACTCGCCACTATGCTCCGTGCAGGCGATGTGGTGCTCTACGAAAACGACCTGCCCGACTCATTCAAATAGAAAAACAAAGAGTAGATAACAATAGAAAACAGCATAAGATGAAAAGTAAAATCAATGTAGGAGTGATATTTGGTGGCCGCTCGGTTGAGAATGAGATTTCCGTTTTAACTGCTATCCAGACTATGGAGGCCATCAACACCGACAAATATGATATCACACCCATCTACATATCGAAAGAGGGTGTGTGGTACACTGGCGAGGCGTTGCGCAAGAGCGAGAACTACAAGAATATGGAGAGCCTGAAGGCCTCTTGCCAAGAGGTATATCTTCGTCCAATCTATGGCGACAACAACCTCTACAAGGTGCGTAAGCCTATGTTCGGCAGCGACGTGGCGGCCAAGTTGGATGTTATCCTGCCCGCACTGCACGGCACCAACTGCGAGGATGGCTCGTTTCAGGGTGCAATCGAGATGACAGGCATTCCATACGCTGGCTGCAACGTGTTGGCATCGGCAAACGGAATGGATAAAATCACAATGAAGATGGTTTTGGCACAGAGTGGCATCCCTGTAATCGACTACACCTGGTTTTCGGATAAGGAGTGGTTCGATAGCCAAGAGAGGGTTGTAGAGAAGGTTGAGAAGGCACTCACCTACCCTCTTATCGTGAAGCCGGCCGACTCAGGCTCAAGCGTGGGTATCACCGCAGTACACAACCGCGAGGAGTTGGTGGAGGCCATCGACAACGCCGTTAGCTACTCGAAGCGCATCATAGTTGAGAAACTCGTCGAGAAGCTCAAGGAGATTAACTGCTCGGTGCTTGGTAACTACTACGAGTGCGAAGCATCGGTTTGCGAAGCTCCAATCCGCAGTGGCGAGATTTTGAGTTATGCCGACAAATATTTGGGTGGCGGCAAGGGCAGCAAGGGTGCTGTAAAGCAGTCGCAGGGTATGCGCTCAACAGTGCGTGAAATTCCTGCAAATCTTCCACAGAAGGATACCGATTTTATCCGCACAACTGCCGTTGAGACCTTCAAGGCGTTGGCTTGTGATGGCGTGGCTCGCATCGACTTTATGATTGATGAGGCCGACGGTAAGATATTTGTCAACGAGATAAATACTATTCCTGGCTCGCTCTCATTCTATTTGTGGGAGGCCTCGGGCATAAGCTTCGAGCAGCTCACCGAGCGATTGATTGAGATTGCCTTCCAGCGTAAACGAGACTCATCGTTCAAGACAACAAGCTACAAAGAGAATATCTTTAACTACACAATTTCGGGTGCTAAAGGAGCAAAGGGCACAAAGGGAAGATAAGCACAAAAAACTGAAACAAACTACAATAACTAACAGAAAATAACAGCGATACTCAATCGCACAAAACCAAGAAATATGAAAAAAATTGCACTACTTTTGGCTATTGTCCTCATCGCAACTGAGGTATCAGCAGGATTGCTTCCAAACGCAAAATGGGGTATCAAAGCTGGTATGGATTACCAGACAGGTGATATAAAGTCACTCGCAGATAATGTTAAGTTCGACTCAAACACAGGCTGGTTTGCTGGTCTGCAGAGCGAGCTTACCTGGGGTATGTTTGGCGTACGCCCTGAGCTTATCTTCTCGCAAAACAGCTTCGACATCAAAGGTCTGGATAGCAAAATGAAACTCAGCAAGCTCGACCTTCCACTTTTGGCTCAGCTCAAGTTCTTCGGCATACTTGCCATTCAGGCTGGTCCAACATTCAACTTTATGACCAGCACAGGTGGCTCGAAGGATGATGTTAAGTGGAGTCTTGAGCGTCCAACAGTTGGCTACGCAGTAGGTGCTGAGGTACGCTTGTGGAAGCTGGCCGTATCTGCCCGCTACAACGGTGCATTCAAGGAGAGTGAGGTTATGGGCTTCACCACAGGCTCAAACAAGATTTCAACCCTCCAGTTAGGACTTGGTTTCTATTTCTAAACGGATATAGATATAATGCAATAGGTGTTCTTCGATTGAAGAACACCTATTGCATTATATATGCGCATATCGGTCAGTTAAATAGTTCTACCTGGGTAGGCCTTCAGTGCCTCGCCGAGAATCATCAGGGCACGACGCAGATCATTTTTATTGAGGACATACGCTATACGCACCTCGTTGCGGCCCTTGGCTGGATTAGAGTAGAAACCAGAGGCGGGAGCAAGCATAATTGTCTCACCCTCATAGTTAAACTCCGACAAGCACCACGCGCAGAAGCGGTCGCTATCATCAATAGGCAGACTCGCCACAGTATAGAATGCGCCCATAGGGATAGGTGAATAGACTCCAGAAATCTTATTCAAACCATCAATCAGGCAGTTACGGCGCTCAATATACTCCTCGTAGGTGTGAATCTTATATGAGCGTGACGCCTCGATTGAAGCCTCAGCCACAATCTGGCCAATAAGTGGTGGACTCAAACGCGCCTGACACAACTTCATCACCGCATCACGCACATTCTTATTTTTGGTGATAAGCGCACCGATGCGGATACCGCACTCCGAGTAACGCTTCGACACCGAGTCAATCAACACGACATTCTGCTCGATACCCTCAAGGTGACAAGCCGAGATATATGGCGAGCCTGTATAGATAAATTCACGATACACCTCATCCGAGAAGAGAAACAGATCGTGCTTGATGACCAAGTCGCGAATACGATTCATCTCCTGACGTGTGTAGAGATAGCCCGTAGGGTTGTTGGGGTTACAGATTAGGATGCCTCGTGTACGCTCGTTAATAAGCTCTTCAAACTGCTCAACACTGGGCAGGGCAAAGCCCTCGTCGATGGTGGTCGTAACAGGACGAATCACCGCACCCGCCGAGATAGCAAATGCCATATAGTTGGCGTAGGCTGGCTCGGGAACAATAATCTCATCGCCAGGATTGAGGCACGACATAAAGGCAAAGAGTACAGCCTCGGAGCCACCAGTAGTAACAATCACATCATCGGGCGAAAGTTTAATCTGGTACTCCTCATAGTAGCCCACAAGTTTTTTGCGCAACGAGAGATAACCATCGCTGGGGCTATACTCCAACACCTTGCGGTCGATAGACTTCAAGGCGTCGAGTCCCTCCTGCGGAGATGGCAAATCGGGCTGGCCGATATTCAAGTGGTATATCTTAATGCCTCGGCTCTTGGCCTCATCAGCCAATGGCACCAGCTTGCGAATAGGCGATTCTGGCATTCTATTCGCTCTATCTGAAATCTTTGGCATAACAAAAACATTTAATAAAAGTAAGGGCTACTTTTCAGTAGCCCAATCTACAATATATTATCGGTTATAGCAACCGAACATAAATCAAGCCAAATCCTCAAGACTACGCCTTAGCCTCGGTGTCATCCTTTGCAGGAAGCTCCTTCACCAAGCTGCGAATACGCTCATTGCCAGTAATATTAGCAAGGTATGGAACTCCAAAAACAACACCTGCTCCAGCCGCAAAACCCAGGAATACAAAAGCCATAAGGATTGTAGCACGCTGAGGTTTGCTTCGCTTGTATGGGATTGTCACAGGATTGATGATTGTAAGGATTGGTGTTGTCTCCTTTACGTTAATCTTCGCCTGCTCCAACTGCTTGGCAAGCTCGGTATAGAGCGTCATTGCCAATGTATACTCAGCATCGAGTTTCTCTTGCTCCACGCGAGCCGAATGTTTGATTACATTCTGGTTAGAGTCGCGATGCTTGGCGCGGCGATACTGGATATCCTCGAAATTCTGCTTCGCCTCATCATAACGGCTCTGCACGAAATCGAGGTTTGACTGCACCTTATCAATCTTAAACTCAGTAATATACTTCTGCAAAAGAGTAACCGTAGCCTGCGCCAACTGAGCTGCCGCAACCGCTTCTGGCATATTGGCAGTGATGGTTACAAAACCCTTCTTCTCAACAAGAGCAATACTCACAGACTGAGCAAGTATTTGGCTTACATTATACTCCTCCTTGCTCATTGTCTCAATTAACCGAGCATCACCCTCCGCTGCAGACTTCATCTGAGGCAACTCCTGCTCGCCACGAATGGCATTCAAGATAACAAAAGGAAGGCCGATTGTATATTTCTTGATATAACTGAAAACGCTGGGGTTGTTATACTCCTTACTGGTGTAGTACTCATAAAAGCTGACAGCCTTACCAGCCTTCTCGAACTCGATAGGTGTCTGCATCAACTCCTTACGGAAAGTTGTACTGTTAAGGATATTCTCATACACCAAAGGCGAGAGCGCCTTCACGTCCATCGACTGATTGAGGTTGATACCCGCCAACGCCGCAAGCGAACTCATCCTTGATGAGCCCGAGCCATCTGACACCTGGGGTACCACGTCACAACTTGCTGTATAGACCTTGGGGCTGAAAATTGCCTCAAAAACACCTACAGCAGCAAAGAGCGCCGTCAATTTCAATATTATGCCTCTATTCAGCCACATTCGCTGAACAAGCTCTACCAAATCAATCTCCTGCTCATCGACAGGAAAATTATTTTGATTCTGCATCTGATCCATAATAATTCTCTGATTTAAACCATTAACTATCTTGCAAGGTTAATTGCTGAAAGTACCACAGCAGCAGTAGATGCTGTAGAAGAGAGTACACCGATAACATCGCTCCACTTAACTGGCTCGCTTGGCGACTTCGATGGGATAATAACCACACAACCTGGGCGAATCTCAGCATTTTTACCAGAATCAACCATACCGTTCATATAGATTACAAATGCGCGGTTCTTGCGAGCTCGGTTATCAAATCCACCAGCAGAAGATACATAGTACTTCAACTTCTTCTTCTCCTTGAAAGTTACAGAGTTAGGATACATCACAGCACCCATCACGCGCACCGTGCTGTTATACTGCGGGATAGAGATTACATCACCATCACGCAATACGATATCGGCGTCAGAGCCAGGATTTGCCAAAGCATCCTTGAGGTTAATGCCTACCGAGTACACCGACTCGAGCTCTGCACCCATCATATTAAGAGAATCCTTATCACCCTTTTGAGCCTGCGCATCAATCATATTCTGCAAAGCCTTCTGCTGTACCTGCTCCTCATCTGTCATCTTGCGCAACAGATAAGCACCCTCAACAAAGGCACCCGGAGTGGCATTACCAGCAGCCGCAACAACCTCTGAAAGACGCATATTACGACGAGCCAATGGATAGTTACCCTCGAAAGCAACCTCGCCCTTAACGGTCACGCTACTCTGAGTGATATAGACTGGAGAACGGCGTACAAACACCTCATCGAATGGCTCCAGCACAAAGCCCTTCTCGCCATCCACAACCAATCCATCCTTCACATCAACAGTAAATGTCTCAAACAACTGCTCCTGAACATTCACGCTCTTTGGATTCTTGATTCGACGAGTGATAGTAACATTTGCTGTCGAAGCCGACTCCAAAAGACCTCCTGCCGCAACCAACAGATCCTCAACGGTCATATTCTCAGCATAAGGATATGTATCGGGCTTGCTTACCGAACCGAATACAGTCACTGTGTATGTCTCACGCATCTCCGATACAGATGCAATTATAAGCATATCGTTTGTACGCAACTCGATATCCTTAACACGACCAGCCATCAAACCAGCCAAATCAATTGACATAACCTCGGTTGTCCAGTCTGCCTTCTCGCGATACAACACTGCACGAGCCATAAAGGCATCCTCACGCAAACCGTCGGCACGCTCGATAAGTTGCTTCACGGTCTTTACCTTATCATCAATTGCATAATAGCCCTCACGATAAACGGCACCCTTAATCTCAACACGGTTGTCATAACGGTTGATGCTACCAGAGATTGAAACCGCATCACCATCCTCCAACACGAACTTGTCGAAATCGGCACTATCCACCGTAAACGAGTTATACTTACCACCCTGACGGCGTGTAACGCTCACCACCTTGCGGTTGGCCTCACTTGTAAAGTCACCTGCGAAGCGAATCAAATCGGCAACGGTCTCGCTCTGCTTCATCTCATAGAACATTGGTCGCTTGATCTCGCCAGAGATTTCAACCAACTTACCGTAAGCTGGAATACTAACCAAATCGCCATCGCGCAATGCGATATCCTTCTCGCTCTTGCCATTGAGGATGTAGTCGTAAACATCTACCTCCGAGAAGAGCTTGCCACCACGATAAACCTTGATGCTACGCAATGTACCCAATCTGCTCACGCCACCCGAAACGTGGAGTGCGTGGAACAGAGTTGCTAATGATGGGAGAGTGTATGTACCCGACGCCGCAACCTCACCAGCAATATTCACCTGGATAGAACGGATGCTACCCAACGATAACTTCATCTTTGTTGTGCCATCGTTAAGACCTGCATAGATATTTGCGAGTGACGAACGTACACGTCTTGTAGCCTCAGAAATCGACAATCCAGACATTGCAACAGGACCAACACCAGAGATTACAATCTTGCCATCGGGCGAAACCTTGTGGCTCTCCGAGCTCTGAACATCACCCCATACGTCGATAATAACCTCATCGCCTGCACCCAACACATAGTTATCGGGAGTAGCAATATTCAAGTTTGGCTCAAATGTGAGGTTCTTGCTTGTAAACAAATCGTGACCAAAGATACGACGTGCGGCTGTACCTGTTTGCGCTGCACTCACTTCCAACTGACCACGACGTGCCTCCAACAGACCACCCTGTGGATCGGCTGGCACATTAGTCAAATCAGCACTCACCTGAGTCTGCTCACTCTTGTTTGTGGCCGTTACATTCACCTGACGAGTACGACGAACATTCTTGTTCTGTGACTCGTTCTCCTTCTTCAAGTTCTCAATCTGCGACTGCGAAAGCGTACCATTGCGATATGCCTCCAACAACTCTTGATTGCTCTGCGCACTTACGACAGATAACCCCATCACAAATGCGAACATCAGAAAAATTAATCTCTTCATAGTATTTTATAAAATTTTCGTTTTATCAAAACCCTTCTCTATGCACACCCACGCGATGATATTTCATTGTGTTTCAATAATATACAGCATCACGCCTCATTCTTTGCCGCACCTTCTACGACAAGAACGCTCCGATGGATATACATATTGTTGCAAATATATGCAAAAAATAGCCATTTTCCAAAGAAAATGGCCATTAGTCGCTATCCAGGTTGAATCTTAAAAACTGTCTCTTATTTTTTGCGTTTCTCGCTCTTGGGTTTAGGCTTTTTGCGCACCGACCAACCGAAGTGGCCAACAAGCTCACCCAACGAAAAATATTCGCCGTGAGAATAGGCTATAGGATTGGCTCTTCGCAAGTCGAATTTACCCGTCTGGGGATCTATATAATCCTCATCAACAAGCACATTCACCACATCGGCCAAAAACATATCGTGCGAACCCAGCGGGATAATCTGCTTCACCCTGCACTCTATGCTTATGGGCGAAAGTTCTACCACCGGAGCCGACACAACCTTAACCTCTGAGATGGCGATACCCATCTGCTCAAATTTGTTGTAATCTCTACCAGAACGCACTCCACACCAGTCGGTTGCACGAGCCAGCTCCACGGTCGTTAGGTTGATTACAAACTCTCCCGTGCGCTTGATTATCTCGTATGAGTGACGCTCGGGGCGCACCGAGATATAACACATCGGAGGGTTGGTGCACACCGTACCCGTCCACGCAACCGTAAAGAGGTTATACTCCTCGGGCGTAGCTCCGCAACTCACCAACACCGCAGGCAGCGGATAGATCATCGTACCTGGCTTCCAGCTCTGTTTTGTTTTTCCCATTCGATAAAGAGTATTTTACTTTCCCGACCAAAGATAATCAATATTATCCAAACATCAAAAAGCAAGGGGTGGTCCGACAAATGCGCCGAACACCCCCTGTCTTTTGAAGTTGCATAACAAAGAGCTATTTCTTTGCTCCAAAACCCTAAACGTCGCAACACTATTTCGTATGCAAGTATTTAAGGTCGAGCGAAATCCAAAACAGTCTTGTTAAACAGCCCCGAAATAAAAACCTTCTAACTAACCTATTACATTGACTTGGCAAAAGTCGAATCTTTTCTCACTCGCTATACAATACCCTGTGCCAACATAGCCTCGGCAACAGTCATAAATCCAGCGATATTTGCACCCTTCACATAGTTCACATAGCCGTCAGGCTCTGTACCATATTCGATACAAACATCGTGAATCTTCTTCATAATCTCCTGCAACTTAGCATCTACCTCCTCCGAGCTCCACTTCAAACGCATAGAGTTCTGAGTCATCTCCAAGCCCGATGTGGCTACACCGCCAGCATTCGAGGCCTTACCAGGAGAGTAGAGCAACTTAGCCTTCTGGAATGTCTCAATCGCCTCGGGAGTTGATGGCATATTAGCACCCTCAACCACACACATACAACCGTTGGCAACCAACTTGGCAGCATCCTCGCCGTTAAGCTCGTTCTGCGTCGCACAAGGCATCGCGATATCGCACTTCACGCCCCAGGGACGCTCACCGTCGAAGTATTGTGCCGAAGGATACTTCTGGGCATACTCGCGGATACGGCCACGAAGCATATTCTTTAACTCGAAGATATACTGCAACTTATCGCTATCAATTCCATCGGGATCGTAGATATAACCGTTTGAGTCAGACATTGTGAGCACCTTAGCGCCCAAAGCCAACGCCTTCTCGGCTGCAAACTGGGCCACATTGCCCGAACCCGAGATAACCACACTCTTACCCTTGTATGACTCGCCACGAGTTGCCAGCATAGCCTGACCAAAGTAGCAAGCACCATAACCAGTAGCCTCGGGGCGCATAAGCGAACCACCAAAGCTGAGGCCCTTACCCGTAAGTGTGCCTGTAAATTCGTTCTGCAGACGCTTGTACTGGCCAAACATATAGCCAACCTCGCGACCACCCACACCGATATCACCCGCAGGCACATCGGTATCCTGACCTATATGGCGCTGGAGCTCAGTCATAAAGCTCTGGCAGAAGCGCATAATCTCCATATCCGACTTACCCTTAGGGTTGAAGTCTGAGCCACCCTTGCCGCCACCCATAGGGAGTGTCGTAAGACTGTTCTTGAATGTCTGCTCAAAGGCGAGGAACTTCAAGATGCTGAGGTTTACGCTCGAGTGGAAACGGATACCACCCTTGTATGGGCCTATGGCGCTGTTCATCTGCACACGATAACCCTTGTTAATCATCACCTCACCATTGTCGGTAACCCAGGGTACTCGGAACATTATTACTCGCTCAGGCTCGGCAATACGCTCCAGAACCTTCATTTTTATCAATTGTGGATTCTCCAAAACATATGGTGCTACACTCTCTACTACCTCGCGCACGGCCTGATGGAACTCAACCTCGCCAGGATTCTTTGCCACAACGTCGGCCATAAATTGCTCGACGTACTCTTTCACTGAAATATTCATACTCGCAAGAGTTTAAATTGTTATTGTTTGCTACAAAATTACTAAAATTTATTAATAATACAATAACTATTCCCATAAAAAGCTCATATTTCTGCATATATATTCCATCTTATTGCATAAATAGAGGATATTAACGCATAATTATCACCTTACGAATTGTAAGCAAATTTACGGTTTCATTAGCATTTATAATAAAATTTCACTATCTTTGTAAAGGCTCTGCACAATATGGGCCAACAACCTTAATACTTACTACAATGAAGAGAATTTTTTATTTATTTGCACTTATTTTTGCGCTTTCATCAACAAGCGCTGCTGCCCAGCAAATCCCCTACTCGGTGAAACAGATCTGGAGCAACGGTTCACACTGCGCCTTCACATCAATTGAGCGCTTCAAAGGGCGTTACTACTGCTCATTCCGCGAGGGTGCCACACACATATTCGATAGCAACGGTAATGCTGAGGGCAAGGTGAGAATCTTAGCTTCGGACGATGGCGAGAAGTGGGAGTCGGTGGCATTTATCGGCAAGGAGGGTTTCGACCTGCGCGATCCAAAGCTGTCGGTTACCCCCGAAGGCAAGTTGATGGTGACAGTTGGCGGCTCGATTTACCGCAACCGTAAATTGGAGGGGTGTGTGCCTCACGTTATCTTCAGCGAGGATGGAGTTACATTCAGCGAGCCCAAACCCATCGAGCTCGACAAGAAGATGCACACCGGCCACGACTGGTTGTGGCGTGTTACCTGGTACGACGGCGCGGGATATGGTGTGAGTTATAGCAAGGCCTCGAACAACGAGATTATAATCCACCTGATGAAAACTACCGATGGCGTGAAATATGAGCTTGTGAAGAGTTTCAACCACGACGGCTACCCCAACGAGGCCACAGTGCGCTTCCTGCCCGATGGCCGTATGGCAATTATGCTCCGTCGTGATGCTGGCGACTGCAAGGCTGTGTGGGGATTGAGCCACGCCCCCTACACCGACTGGCAGTGGCAGAAGCAGGAATTCAGGATTGGCGGCCCCGACTTTATTGTTCTCGATGATGACCATTTGGTGGCTGGAGGTCGCTCATACTATGTGAACTCACCAGCTAAAACAGCTCTATTTACAGGTAAAAACGGTGGCAACTTTGTGGAGAAAATCGTTCTCCCATCGGGCGGCGACAATAGCTACCCAGGTTTCCTTATTTCGGGCAACGAGTTGTGGGTTTGCTACTACTCTACCCACGAGACAAAGAATGCTTCAATATATTTGGCTAAGATTCCACTTGAAGCATTCAAACGATAAAAATACAACTTCTAAAGTAATGGGTTTGTCTGACAAGTGTCAAACAAACCCATTTATGTTTATGGCATATCTTGAATTTGGTCTGGCCAGATGCCAAAACAGACCATTCCCCCTCTTCGCTTAGTAAAATTCGTATAATGTGACTGTTTTGAAGCTGGCCGAAGGTTGAGAAACCGCAGTTTACTTGAAGTAAATGAGGATTTCAAGACCGAGCCAGATGCCAAAACAGACCATTCCCCCTTTCGCTTAGTAAAATTCGTATAATGTGGCTGTTTTGAAGCTGGTCGAAGGGGCTGAATCCGCAGCATACTCTGCGTATGTGAGGAATTCAGCAACAAGCCAGATGCCAAAACAGACCATTAGACGGATTTTACCTCCTACAACGACTCAAGCATACGCTTTAACACCACCGTCGCCGAAATCTCGCGGTTAGCCGCCTCGGGAATAACCAAAGAGCGAGGAGACTCAATCACGTCGTCAGTTACAATCATATTGCGACGCACGGGCAGGCAGTGCATAAAGTGAGCATTATTGGTAACGGCCATCTGACGCTCGCTAACTGTCCAGCTCATATCCTGACTCAATATCTTACCATAATCCTCGGGGCGTGTAACCCCTGGGCAACTCCAGTTCTTGGCATAGATAAAATCGGCACCCTCAAAAGCCTTCATCTGGTCGTACTCCACTTTGGCATCGCCCGCAAACTGTGGATCGAGCTCATAACCCTCGGGGTGAGTGATAACAAAATCTACATCGGCCGCATTCATCCACTCGGCAAACGAGTTAGGCACAGCCTGTGGCAACGCCTTAGGGTGTGGGGCCCAGGTAAGCACCACCTTAGGACGCTTGCGCTCCTTGTACTCCTCGATGGTGATAAGATCGGCAAACGACTGCAGGGGGTGAACCGTTGCACTCTCCATAAAGAATACTGGTTTACCTGAGTATTGTATAAATTGTTCGAGAATCTTCTCGTTGTAGTCATCCTCGCGGCTCTCGAAGGTAGCAAACGAACGCACACCGATAATGTCGCAATAGCTTGCCATCACAGGAATAGCCTCCAGCAAGTGCTCGCTCTTGTCGCCATTCATCACCACACCACGCTCGGTCTCTAACTTCCACGCACCCTGATTAACATCGAGCACAATGACATTCATACCCAGATTCATCGCCGCCTTCTGTGTGCTGAGGCGTGTACGCAGACTATTATTAAAGAATATCAACAGCGCAGTCTTGTTTCGGCCCAGCTCCTGATACTTGAAGCGGTCGGCCTTAATCTCCATTGCCTCCTGCAGTGCAACCTCGAGGTTGCCCAAATCCTTTACGCTACGAAATACTCTCATAATCATACTCCTTTTAAAAAGCGCATACGACTCAAGGTCATACGCGCTGATTATACATTAAACCAAAGTAGCCCCACCGCGACTCGAACGCGAATTTAAGGTTTAGGAAACCTTCGTTCTATCCCTTGAACTATAGAGCCATAACCACTGTCAACCGACAGCGACTACAAAGATAATATTTTTTTATTGATTTTGCTTGACTCGCTCAAAATTCTTAGCTCTATTAACTATATATACGCCACCAAACACCAATATCATCGATAAAAGTTCCCTCCAACCGAAGCGTCCGACACCGATAGCCACCGCCAGAATGGTCGCCACGATGGGCTGCACATAGTTGTACATTCCCACTATTGTGGGAGTTAGCACCTGCTGACCATAGGTGAAACATACATACGAGAGGAATGTTCCACAGAAGACAATAAATAGAATCTCGCCCCACGCCACAAGCGGCAACGAGATATAGTCGATAGCCGAGATATAGGGCCAGGTGAGGATCGTAACAATAATAGCCGAGAAGAGGAACATCCACTTCATAAGCGTAAAGACGCTATAACGGTGAATCATCCCGCTGAACAACACCATATATAATCCTATGCAAGTCTGCGCCGTAAGACACATCAAATCACCCTTCAGGCCTCCGCCACCGACACCACTACCGCTACCCAATACCAACAACAAAGCTCCCGCCAAACCGACCACAAGGCCCACAACCTTTGGCACGGTGATACGCTCCTTGAGAATGAAAGCCGAAAAAATCATTGCAATAATCGGCAGCATCGTGGCCACGATTGTTGCATTGACGGGCGAAGTGTAGGAGATACCGACGGTGAAAAGCACCTGATTGAAGACGATGCTGAGCATACTTGCCACAAAGAGTTTTCCGATGATGGGCCAGGTGATTGGCTCCCTCTCTGGCTTCACGAAAAACGAGGCTACCCAAAAGGCTACAGCAGCACCCACCGAGCGGAAATCGGCAACGGCAACGGCCGACACGCCGTGCTCGGCCAGATCCTTGACCATAGGCGCATTGCCGCCAAAGAATGCCGCAGCGACAAACAGCAGCGCGTGCCCCCAAATGGGGTTCGAGAAATTTATCCCTCTATTGCTCATAGCTCAATCACGAAAAATCGTGCAAATATACGAAAGAAAAACCATCTCTCGCACTCTGCGCCACCCTCGCCCACAAAAAAACGCCACCCTCATCGACAAAAAAACCGCCACCCCTTGCGGGATAGCGGTCTTTATCATAGAGTTTTCGATAGTTACTCTGCCTGAGCGAAGCCCTCAACATCGGCCTTCAAGCCTACAACCAAATCGTCGTAGTCGCGAAGACCTGTACCACCAGGAATCAAGTGACCACAGATGACATTCTCCTTCAAGTTTGCCAATGGGTCAATCTTACCCTGAATTGCAGCCTCGTTCAAGACCTTAGTAGTCTCCTGGAACGATGCAGCCGAGATGAAGCTCGATGTCTGCAATGCTGCGCGTGTGATACCCTGCAGTACCTGATTTGAAGTGGCTGGAACGATATCACGAACCTTAACCTGCTTCATATCGCGGCGCTTGAGTGATGAGTTCTCGTCGCGTAACTTGCGGAGCGAGATAATCTGGCCTGGCTGAACATTCTGAGAGTCACCAGCGTCCTCAACAACAACCTTATCGTAAAGCTCGTCGTTTACGTCCATAAACTCCCACTTGTCAACTACCTGATCCTCGAAGAAGCGTGAATCACCTGGATCCTCAATCTTCACCTTGCTCATCATCTGGCGAACGATAACCTCGAAGTGCTTATCGTTAATCTTCACACCCTGCATACGGTAAACCTCCTGTACCTCGTTCACGATATACTCCTGAACCTTTGTTGGACCGAGGATACGCAAGATGTCGCTTGGAGTGATTGCACCGTCCGACAATGCCATACCTGCCTTCACATAGTCGTTCTCCTGAACAACAATCTGACGTGACAATGGCACGAGGTACTTGCGAACCTCACCCTGCTTAGATGTGATGACAATCTCGCGGTTACCACGCTTGATCTTACCGAATGTTACCTCACCATCGATCTCTGATACGATTGCTGGGTTCGATGGGTTACGAGCCTCGAAGAGCTCAGTCACTCGTGGAAGACCTCCGGTGATATCGCCACCACCCTTACCTACGGTACGAGGGATCTTAATCAGGATATCACCTGCCTTAATCTTGCCGTTATCCTTAACGATGATGTGAGCCGTAACTGGGAGGTTGTAAGCCTTAACGTCCTCACCCTCCTTGTTGACGATGTGGATAACAGGGTTCTTTGTACGGTCCTTAGACTCGATAACCACCTTCTCCGACAAACCTGTCTGCTCATCACGCTCGTCACGATAAGTAACACCCTCGATGATGTTCTCGAATGATACCTTACCATCGGTCTCGGCAATGATTACTGCGTTATATGGATCCCACTCACAAATCAAGTCGCCCTTCTTAACCATTGCGCCATCCTGTGCATAGAGCAAGGCTGCGTATGGCAGAGCGTGAGTGTAGAGTACGATTTCAGTCTTAGGATCGACAATGCGGAGCTCTGACTGACGTGAGAGTACGATATCAGCGGCATCACCATTGGAGTTCTTGCCCTTGATAGTACGCAACTCATCGATCTCCAGACGACCTTCGTACTTCGAAATAATGTTAGTCTCAACAGTTGTACCACCCGCAACACCACCGACGTGGAACGTACGAAGTGTAAGCTGTGTACCTGGCTCACCGATTGACTGTGCTGCGATAACACCAACAACCTCACCCTTCTGCACCATACGCGCAGTAGCCAAGTTGCGGCCATAACACTTAGCACATACACCTCTACGAGCCTCACAAGTGAGTACCGAACGAATCTCAACAGACTCGAGTGGTGACTTGTCGATAATCTCGGCAATCTCCTCTGTAATCCCCTCACCAGCCTTGCAGATAAGATCGCCAGTTACAGGGTTGATTACATCGTTCAAAGCAGTACGGCCAATGATGCGATCGTAGAGCGACTGCACAACATCGTCGTTACGCTTGATAGCTGTAGCTGTCAAACCACGCAATGTACCGCAATCAACCTCGTTGATGATAACATCCTGAGCAACGTCCACCAAACGACGTGTCAAGTAACCCGCATCGGCAGTCTTCAACGCTGTATCGGCCAAACCCTTACGCGCACCGTGAGTAGAGATAAAGTACTCCAACACAGAAAGTCCCTCCTTAAAGTTCGAGAGGATAGGGTTCTCGATAACCTGCTGACCACCCTCAACACCTGACTTCTGAGGCTTTGCCATCAATCCACGCATACCAGAGAGCTGACGAATCTGCTCCTTAGAACCACGGGCACCAGAATCAAGCATCATATATACTGGGTTGAAACCATCCTGGTCGTTAATCAGAGTGTCGATAACCTGCTTTGTAAGCTTATTGTTGATGTTTGTCCAAACGTCAATAATCTGGTTATAACGCTCATTGTTGGTGATAAGTCCCATATTATAGTCGTCCATAATGGCATCGGCCTTCTCGTAACCCTCCTGCACCAACTCCTGCTTTGAGTCAGGAATAACCACAGCGTCGAGGTTAAACGACAGACCACCCTGGAACGCCATACGGTAACCCATATTCTTGATATCATCCAAGAACTTAGCCACCTTATCAGCACCCGCCTTCTTCAAGACAACGGCGATGATATCACGCAACGACTTCTTTGTGAGGATAGTATTGATGTATCCAACCTCCTCTGGTACGAGCTGGTTGAAAAGGATACGACCGATAGTGGTCTCCTTCAACTCCTCGAATGGCTGACCATTCTCGTCAACGTCACGCACCACACACTTCACAACTGCGTGCAAAGCGGCGCGCTTCTCGTTGTAGGCGATAATTGCCTCCTCTGGGCCGTAGAATACCAATCCCTCACCCTTGCTACCCTTGCGGGGCTTAGTGATGTAGTAAAGGCCCAAGACCATATCCTGCGAAGGCACTGTAATAGGCGCACCGTTGGCAGGGTTGAGCACGTTGTGAGAACCAAGCATCAAAATCTGAGCCTCCAAGATTGCGGCGTTGCCCAATGGCAAGTGTACCGCCTTCTGGTCACCGTCAAAGTCGGCGTTGAACGCTGTACAAGCCAGTGGGTGCAACTGCATTGCCTTACCCTCGATGAGCTTAGGCTGGAAGGCCTGAATACCCAAACGGTGAAGGGTTGGGGCACGGTTCATAAGCACAGGGCGACCCTTGATAACAATCTCCAAAATACCACAAATTACAGGGTCCTTGCGGTCAATTATCTTCTTTGCT
>JAZOUS010000062.1:0-36452 GCA_045658265.1 Alistipes sp. | reverse complement strand
AAGGCATCCTGACCTGGAAGCTCCTCCAAACGGTTTGACATCTCACGCAATGCCTGAGCCCAACGTGATGTAGAGTCGGCCATAACGAGCACCTTCAATCCCATAGCACGATAGTACTCACCGATTGTCATACCTGTATAAACCGATGCCTCACGAGCCGCAACGGGCATATTCGTGGTGTTACAGATGATGATTGTACCCTCCATAAGTTTGTGACCTGTGCGAGAGTCGATAGGCTCGGGGAACTCGCCAAAGATCTCCACAACCTCGTTGGCACGCTCACCACACGCAACGATGATGATAACATCGGCATCAGCCTGCTTAGAGATGGCGTGCTGCAACACAGTCTTACCAGCACCGAATGGGCCAGGGATAAAACCTGTACCACCCTCAGCCAATGGGTTGAATGTGTCGATAGCGCGAACACCAGTCTCCATCACGCGTGATGGACGTGGCTTCTCTGTATAGCAGCGGATAGCCTGCTTTACGGGCCACTTCTGAACCATTGTGATATTGTACTCGTTGCCATCCTTATCCGCAACAACAGCGATAGTGTCTGTCACCTTATACTCGCCAGCCTTCACCACACTCTTTACTGTGTATGTAGCCTGCATAATGAAGGGAACCATAATCTTGTGGTCAACCCACTGCTCCTTCACCTGGCCCAACCAATCACCAGCCGTTACCTTGTCGCCAGCCTTTGCCAATGGGGTGAACTCCCAGCTCTTGTCAAAGTCAATGGGGTCGGTAATAGAACCTCGGTTGATGAACAGACCCTCGATCTTCTCCAAGTCGTTCTGCAAACCATCATAGTTGCGCGACAACAGACCTGGAGCCAACGTAGCCTCCAACATATGGCCTACGAACTCCACCTTGTCGCCGATTTTAAGGCCTCGTGTACTATCGTACACCTGAACATAGGCATCATCGCCTACGACCTTGATGACCTCGGCCATCATTCTGGTCTCACCGCAATAGACATAACAGATTTCGTTCTGTCCCACCGCACCGTCAGCCTTAACGATCACGATGTTTGAGATGATACCATTTACACGTCCTAACGTTTTCATTTATCTTGTTTTTATTGTTTATTTACCAAATCTTTGCCGTCAAGTTCGGCCATAATGCGCTGCAACATCTCGCGACCACGCTTAGGATCCAACATCGACCAACGTGCCACGATGTTGATGCGAGCCAGGTATGAGAGGATGGCGTTGATGTTGAAATAGTCGAAGCCAGCAAGCTCCAGAGCCTGCTCCCAACGCACCAAATCAATCTTATGCTCCTTCTCCAGCAAATTCTGCTCATCGTTTACGGCTGCAATAACCGCGTCGATGTAAGCAATCTCGCCTCGCAGACCGAAGTCGGCAGCCGACGAACGCTGCAACTGCTCCACAACCTCGCCTTCGCCAACAGTAACGCTGTCGATAGGGCGGCCCAGCGAGCGAGCCACAATAGCGGCCGACACATTGCGCAGAGTGCGGTCAAACTCGGCCCACTCACGCAAGAAACGGCTCTTTGAGCTGCTACAAGTCTGGTAGTACGCTGTAAGCAATGCCTTCTCGAAGCTCTGTGTCATATCCAAGCCCTCGGCATACTCGCCCTCGGGATCGGCATAGGCGCGAATCACACGAGCCATAGGCTCGGCCACTCGCTTTGGCGATGAGAGCTCATCGTCCAAATCCTCAGCCGCGATATTACCCAGCGGATTGTATGCAGCACGCGAAGCACGACGAGCGATGAGATTCTCACAATCGTAATAGGCGTACATCAATCGCACAGCACAAGCATCGCTCTTTGATACCTCATCCAGAATCTCGGCCACAATCTCGCTGGCATCGAAACCCTTAGTGTCGGCATCGAGAGCATACTCACGCAGGCCCGCAACCAAAGAGTAATAATTCTTCTCGAACATACTCCCTAAGCTTTATGCCTTAAACAGAAGCTGCGACACCTTGTCGCGCAAATAGTTGCTCAACAACGCCTCGAAGCTCTCGTCTGAGAATGAGATGTAGTAACCACCCTGCTTCTCGCCTACCTTGAAGCCACTCTTCACATCAGCAGAGAAGCCAATCTCAACGCCCTCGGCCAACAAAGCCTTAGCAGCAGCCTCGATACCCTTGCCAAGCTCAGCCTTCTTTGCCTCAGGGAGCAAAGCTGTAAGCTCTGCCTTGTCGCCATTGTTCCAGTTCTTGGCAACCGCAAGCAACATATCCTTGATGAACGAAGCATCCATATTGGCAGCCTTCACACCCTCTGATGTACTCTTTGCAACGATAAGAGTCTCAATCTCGGCCTTAATCTTAGCTACGGCCTGCTTACCTGCCAACGAAATCTCAGTCATAGCGTTCTTCTCGATATCCTGAGCCTTATCCTCAGCATCAGCTACAATCTTTGCAGCCAAAGCCTCAGCCTCGGCAACAATCTTCTGAGCTTCACTCTTAGCCTGAGCAACAAGGTTATCTGCCTCGGCACGACCTTTCTCCAAGCCCTGCTGATAGAGCTTATCGGTCAACTGTTGAAGTTTTGTGTTTTCCATAGTGAATAATATTTTGTTTCTATTTGTTTATTTTCAAAATCAAGGCGCAAGCTCTCACGCACGCGCACCAAACCTATATATAAAAAAAAGCGTCGCAAAGTTAAGACTTTTTATCGGCATTATCAAGAGCTAAAACCCATTTTTCCCGCTCAGCCGAGATTTACAGCACAACACCCGCTAAAAAGCGACCAACATAATCCTCCGCTCATTTCACAAAACGCTGATATAGTGATAATTCCAACTAAATTCACTACAAGATTTGCACCACCGTTGATTTTTTATTACTTTTGTAGAGAAGATATTTTTAACCGCTAAAATTTCAAATATGCAATTTTCTACTATCCGATTAGCGATATTCACGCTTATTGTATCGACACTTTGGGGCACAGCAGCACTGGCTCAGCAAAAGAGTGACGACAAATTCCTGCCCACCGAGCAACACTCCCGCCAGCAGAATGCAAAAAGAGCCCACAAAGGTTGGCGATTGGTGTGGGCCGATGAGTTCAGCGGCACCGAGATTGACAAAAGCTCTTGGCAGAGATGCCTCCGCTATGGTTCGCCCTGGAACCGCCATATGTCTCTGCTCGACTCTTTGTGCCGAGTAGAGAATGGAGTGGTGCAGTTGTGGGGTATCAACAAGCCCGAGGGCTACAAGGATTCGTTAAATTTCCTGACTGGAGGTCTGAACACCCAGGGTAAACGCTCTATTCGTATGGGAAGAATTGATGTCCGTGCCCGCTTCGACTTCGCACAAGGCTGGTGGCCCGCCATCTGGCTTATGCCCGAATCGAAGTTACCCTGGCCCGAGGCTGGCGAGGTGGACATTATGGAGCACCTGAATTTCGATGACTACATCTACCAGACCGTACACTCTGGACACATCGAGGGATTGCGCCTGCCCAAGACTCAGCACGACCACAAGGAGCCTGTCGATATGACCTGCTACAACACCTACTCTGTGGAGATTACCAGCGATGAGGTGATATACTACATCAACGACCGCAAGACATTCACCTACAAGCGTTTGGATCCCGAGCCAGAGTGTCAGTTCCCATTCGACGACTACAACTACTATATGATTCTATCGGCGCAATTGGGTGGCCACTGGATTGGCCCGATTGAGGCAAGCCAGCTTCCTGTAAAAATGGAGGTCGATTTCGTGAGATTCTATGAGCGCAAATAATAAAAGACGAACTAAAAACAGACTATTTATATGACACGAAACATCACTTTCTTGCTTATTATTTCGATGCTATTTTGCTCACAAATCGGCATCGCACAAAACACCTCATCTGCGGATAATACACGCCCCATATCGGCCAAAGGAGCACGCAACGCATACAAAGGCTGGAAGCTGGTTTGGGCCGACGAGTTCAACGGCAAAGAGTTAGACACAGAGTCGTGGGAGAGATGCCCACGCAACAAAGCTGATTGGGGCCGCCATATGTCGAACCTCGACTCGCTCGTAAAGGTCGAGGATGGAGTTTTGAAACTCTACGGCATCAACCGCCCCGAAGGCGTAGAGGACAATGTGCCATTCCTTACGGGAGGTGTGCAGAGCCGTCATCGCCGCTCGATGAAGATGGGAAGATTTGATGTACGCGCACGCTTTGATTGCGGTCAGGGCTTTTGGCCCGCCATTTGGCTTATGCCCGACATCAGAGTACCCTGGCCAACAGGTGGAGAGATTGACATTATGGAGCACCTCAACTCGGAGGATATTGCCTATCAGACAGTGCATTCACAGCACACTGTAAAGAAATACGATCCCTACATTCTCAATGGTGGCAGCGGACCTATCGAAAGAGATAAATTCAACGTATATTCAGTTGAGATTGAAGAGGATATCATAAAATTCTATATCAACAGCAAGCCCACATTCTCATATAAGAAGGTGCCCGAACTGGAGTCTCAGTTCCCCTATGCCTCTCACCCCTTCTATGTGATTCTTTCGGCACAGTTGGGTGGTGAATGGGTTGGCAAGGTCGAGCCAAAGGATTTGCCCGTAAGAATGGATATCGACTATGTGAGATTCTATCAACCAAAAGAGTAACAACCGATAAAAAACAACCGACGTATGAGACCTATTTTTACAACTGCGATAGCACTCGCTATGCTACTCGCAACTCAGGTAGGCATTGCCCAAACAATACCTCCCACAAGCGACAACACCATTCCCGTATCGGCCAAAGGGGCCCGCAAAGCTCACAAGGGCTGGAGATTGGTGTGGGCTGATGAATTTAACGACAACAAGATTGATGAATCCGCTTGGAGTCGCTGCCCGATAATGAGCGCACCCTGGGCAATATATATGACCGATGCCGACTCTCTATGCCAGGAGAAGGATGGTATTTTATCCGTCCACGCCATCAATCGTCCCGAAGATTGCGACGATGAGCGCCCTTTCCTTACAGGCGGAGTTGAGACTATGGGCAAACGCTCGTTCCACTTTGGCCGCATCGACGTAAGGGCCCGATTTGATTGCGCAAAAGGCTTTTGGCCGGCAATTTGGCTGATGCCAGATGTGGAGATCGGCTGGCCAGACGGGGGCGAAATCGACATTATGGAGCACATTAACTGCGATCCCAAACTCTTCCAGAGCGTACACTCGCTGCACACTTGGGAGTGGCGCGAACCCGAGACACAGGCGGGATTCGTGTCGAGAATCGACCAAGATGTATTTAATGTCTATTCTGTGGAGATTAACTACAACACCATCGAGTTCTACATCAACGATGTTAAGACCGGCTCATACGAGCGTATCAAGCCCGACAAGAAAGAGCAGTTCCCATTCTCGGAGCACCCTTTCTATATAATCCTTTCCGCCCAATTAGGAGGCGACTGGGCTGGTGCTGTCGATCCCAAAGGTCTGCCAGTGAAGATGGAGATAGACTATGTGAGATATTATAAGCGCAAATAGTATTACCCGTTTTAGCGTAATACATTCAACAAAAAAGATGGTGTCGATGACACCATCTTTTGTTATCTAACAAGTGTGCAATGCAATCACCTGTTCACCCTTTTCATTAAATTCTATTGATGCTCGGGACGCAACAAATCCTGCACAACCTTAACTGGCGAGAATGTTGTGATTGGCACCTCCACCAAAACGGTGTTCCAGTTAGCCATTGCACCATTCCACAAACCTGGCAACTCCTGAGCGCGCAAATCGCGACCACCGCTCGACTTCGATGAGATGAAGCCAGTCTCGGGATCGGTATATTTGGTAAGGTCAAACTTACGACCACGCGAATCCTTCACGCCGCACACCAAATCCACTGGATTGAAGTGTGTAGCCGACTGCATCAGGTGCATATCCTCAGGTGCAATCTGGCTCGACTCGGCAATCTGCAAAGACTCTGTACCATTAGCACCACTCACCCAGAATGGGCCACCACCTGGCTCGCCCTGATTGCGCACAACACCGCACACTCTGATTGGTCTATCGAGAATAGCCTTCAGCACCGCAGTATTGTAATCCTCAGGCAGTTTCACGCAAAGACGCTTCTCTACAAACTCGGCAATAGCGGCCAAATCGCCACCGCCTACCTCCAGCACCTTCATATACTCAAAGGCCTGCTCCTGCAACTCAAGCAAAACGCCAGCCAAAGCCTTTTTGTAGGTTACTGTGTCGCTCTTGCGGGCATCGGTTGTCACGTTGTCGATATTCTTCACGAAAATCACATCAGCCTCGATATCATTCAGATTCTCGATAAGCGCTCCGTGACCTGCGGGACGGAACAATAGCTTACCCTCGTCTGTGCGGAATGGAGTGTTATCGGGATTAACGGCGATAGTGTCGGTTGAAGGCTTCTGCACCGAGAATGAGATGTTGTACTTCACGCCAAACTTCTCCTCATAAAGAGGCTGTGTAGCGCCCAAAACATCCCAGAAACCGCCCATATGCTCGGCAGAGACTGTGAAATGGATATAGACCTCGTCACCCGAGCGGGCATACATAGCACCCTCCACCAAATGCTCCTCGACAGCCTTGCGGTTGCCATCATCATAGGCGTGGAATGTAACCAAACCCTTTGGCTTTGAGCCATAGCACAAGCCGCACTTCACGATTGCCTCAACAATCTCATCTTCAGAAGCATCGGGTGTGATGAACTGCGACAGTTCGGGCCAGAAGGCAAACTTCTCGATGTTGTCGAGCAGCGTGTCGATACCCTTGCCACGCTTATCCTCATTGACAAACTCGAAAAGTTCCTTGAACATACGGGTAGCAGCTCCCGAAGCGGGAACAAATTTAACCACACGCATATCGCCCGACTGGCTGTCGTAGCGAGCCACTGCGCTACTCAACTGTTCGTCGCTGAGTTTCAACACGCCATCGCCAACAGCCGCTGCGCGTACTATCTTCAAATAAGGGAATCCTTTGCGGAAATTCTCTATTTGCTGCTCGACCTGCTCAACCGAGAGGCCGTGCTCCTGAATTTGTTGTAAATCCTCTTTGCTAAACATAGGCTTATATAGTTTTAGTTGTTTATCAATGCTCTGCACACGCCACAAAGGGCGGTTTTGCCACTCCGATACACTATTTTATAAGGAATCTTACTCAATAGGGGGTATGTAGTGGCTTAAAAATTATCCAAATTTACAAAATATTTTCTAACTTTGTGGAATAATGAGAACTATTTTTGGCTTATAACGTCAGGAAACAATAAAAAACATATAGTTATGAAACATTTATTTACTCTTATCGCGTTTATCTCGGTGGCCATTTCGGCTCAGGCTGCGCCACTTTGGTTGCGTTACCCTGCCATCTCACCCGATGGCTCAACAATCGCCTTTACCTATAAAGGTAGCATCTACACAGTACCCGCAACAGGTGGTACTGCAACCCGAATCACCCCAACCGAGAATTATGACCTGCACCCCGTATGGTCGCCCGACTCGAAGAGCTTGGCATACGCCAGCGACCGTTATGGCAACTTCGACATCTTCACAATCTCGGCAAACGGTGGCTCTCCAAAGCGTGTGACAACCCACTCGGCTTCGGATACTCCTTACGCCTTCTCCAACGACGGAAAGCGCATCTACTACTCGGCATCGGCTTACGATCCTGCCGAGAGCGCACTCTTTCCTAAGTCGGCTATGAGCGAATTGTATGCCATTAGTGTCGAGGGTGGTCGTCCAGAGCGTATTTTGGCTACTCCTGCACAGCAAATCGACTTCAACAAGAGTGGCGACAAGTTCTTGTATCAGGACAGCAAGGGTTTCGAAAACTATTGGCGCAAGCACCACACATCATCGGTAACTCGCGATGCGTGGCTTTATGATACAAAGTCTGGCAAGCACACCAAGCTCACCAACTGGGAGGGCGAGGACCGTGATCCTCGTTTTGCCGACAACGACAAGAGCGTTTACTTCCTCAGCGAGCGTGGCGGCACATTCAACGTGTGGAGTATGCCAATCGACAACCCCACTGCCACAAAGCAGGTTACCAACTTCAAGACTCATCCCGTACGTTTCCTCTCGGTGGCCAACGATGGTACACTCTGCTATGGTTACAACGGCGAGATCTACACCTCAAAGGGTAACTCATCGCCCAAAAAGCTCAGCGTGGAGATAGTTGACAACTCACCAACCGACATCAACACAGTGCTCAACGTAACTGGTGGTAGTGGCTCAACCATTTCGCCCGACGGCAAGCAGATTGCATTTGTAAATCGTGGCGAGATTTTCGTTACATCGGTTGACTACACCACTACACGTCGCATCACCAACACCATCGAGGCTGAGTCTTCGCCAACATTTGGTGCCGACAACCGCACTTTGGCCTACGCTTCGGAGCGTGACGGCAAGTGGAACATCTACACAGCTACAATCACTCGTGCCGACGATCCTAACTTTGCCAACGCTACTCTCATCGACGAGAAGCCTATCTTCAAGGACAACAAGATCGACCGCGCATATCCTAAGTACTCGCCCGATGGCAAGGAGCTGGCATTTGTCGAGGGGCGTTGCCGTTTGATGGTACTCAACATCGCCACAGGCAAGGTGCGTCAGATTACAGATGGCAGCCAGCACTATAACACAGCGGGCGCAATCGACTATAAGTGGTCACCCGATGGTAAGTGGTTCGCAATGAGCTACACAGGCAACAAGCACGAGCCATATTCTGATATCGGTATCGTAAGCGCCGAGGGCGGCGAGATTTTCAATATCACCAACAACGGTTACTTCTCATCTGATCCAGAGTGGGTGTTAGATGGTAATGCACTTCTCTTCAAGACCGACCGCTATGGTATGCGCAGCCACGCATCGTGGGGTTCGTTGGAGGATGTGATGATTGTATTCCTCAACCGCAAGAGCTATGACCTCTTCCGTATGAGCAAGGAGGAGTATGAGTTCTACGAGGAGGCTCAGAAAAACGCCAAGAAGAGCGATGAGGAGAAGCCTGCCGAGAAGAAGGATGACAAGAAAGATGGCAAGAAGGATGGCGATAAGGCTGAGCCTAAGAGCAACGCTAAGTCGAATGATATCGAGATTGAGTTCGACGACATCGACCGCCGAATCGTTCGCGTTACACCTTACTCTGGTAGCGTGAGTGGCTACACACTTAGCAAGGATGGCAAGACACTCTATTATATCCTCTCACTGGAGAAGGGTTATGACTTGTGGCAGCTCTCGATGTATGACCGTTCAAACAAGATTGTGCAGAAGGGCATCGGCTCTGGCTCTCTGGTTTGGGACAAGAAGAAGGAGAATATGTTCCTGCTGGGTGGCTCGATGAAGAAATTCAAGGGTGGCTCACCAGCCGTTGCAACACCTATTACAGCGAGCTGCGAGTTGAAGTTCAACCCAGCCGAGGAGCGTGCTTATATGCTCGACCGCATCTACAACCAGGAGAAGGAGCGTTTCTACATTGAGACAATGCACGGCGTGGATTGGGATGCAATGACCAAGAACTATGCTCAGTTCTTGCCTCACATCAATAACAACTACGACTTCGCCGAGATGGCGAGTGAGCTTCTTGGTGAGTTGAACGTATCGCACACAGGTTGTACATACAGCCGCCCATCATCTTCAAATGCCGATGCTACAGCCGAGCTTGGTGTAATCTACGACTGGAATGCTAAGGGCAAGGGCCTCACTATTGCCGAGGTGCTTTTGGGTGGTCCACTCGACAGAGCAGCGATGGATGTGAAGAGCGGCGATATAATTGAGAAGATTGACGGCGTTACAATCGAGGAGGGTATGGACTTCTTCCCACTTCTCAACCGCAAGGCTGGCAAGCGCACACTCCTTTCACTCTACCGCCCATCAGATGGCAAGCGCTGGGAGCAGACTGTATTGCCTGCTACGTCAGGTCGCCTGAACGTGCTTCTCTACCAGCGCTGGCTCAAGCAGCGTGCCGAAGATGTGAAGCGTTTGTCGAACGGTCGTCTCGGTTATGTTCACATCGAGTCGATGAACGACGGCAGCTACCGTACAATCTATGCCGACATCTTGGGTAAGTACAACCACTGCGAGGGTATCGTTATCGACACCCGTTTCAACGGTGGTGGTCGTCTGCACGAGGATGTGGAGATTCTCTTCAGCGGTGAGAAATATCTTACGCAGGTTATTCGTGGCAAGGAGTCTTGCGATATGCCAAGCCGCCGCTGGAACAAGGCTTCGATTATGATTACCTGCGAGGCCAACTACTCTAATGCTCACGGTACGCCCTGGGTTTACCAGAAGATGGGTATCGGTAAGGTTGTAGGTATGCCAGTTCCTGGTACTATGACAAGTGTATCGTGGGAGCGTCTGCAGGATGCAAGCCTTACATTCGGTATTCCAATCGTTGGTTACAGAACAGCCGATGGTGGTTACCTGGAGAACAGCCAGCTTGAGCCAGATATCAAGGTTGCCAACTCGCCTGAGGTTGTAATCACAGGTCGTGACGAGCAGTTGGAGGCCGCCGTTAAGGCTCTGCTCGAGGAGATTGACTCACAGAAGAAGTAATCCGAAAAGTAAAATGATTAAGCAGTACATAGATTTTCCACTGCGAGAGCTTAATAGTTTTCACGTCGAGGAGCGAGCCGCACGAATAATCGAGTTCGACGAGGACAACGATTTAGATAAGATATTCTCCGAGCCCAACCGTCCCACAGAGTGGTATGTGTTGGGCGGGGGAAATAATATCCTCTTCACTCAACGCTACAACGGCACACTTATCCACCCAATGGGTTGTGGCATAACCATTATCGACGAGGACGACGACTCGGTTACCATCGAGGCCGAGGCTGCAGTCGAGTGGGACGATTTGGTGGAGGAGTGCGTTGAAAGAGGCCTATGGGGAGCCGAGAACCTCTCGCTCATCCCAGGCACGGTAGGTGCATCGCCAGTGCAGAACATCGGAGCGTATGGTGCCGAGGCTAAGGATATTATCTCGCGAGTCCACTATTTCGACACCGAGGAGTGCCGCCACCTCTCGCTCAGTGGCGAGGAGTGCCAGTTTGCCTATCGCGACAGCATCTTCAAGCGTGAGTTGAAGGGACGTGCCATTATTACTTCGGTAGAATTTAAGCTCAGCAAGCATCCTGCACCCAATCTCGGCTATGGCGATTTGGCCGCCGAGACCGAGGCACGAGGTGGCGCAACACTGATAAACATCCGCGAGGCGGTGTGCGATATTCGCCGTCGTAAGCTGCCCGACACATCGAAGATTGGCAATGCTGGAAGTTTCTTCAAGAACCCAATCGTCGAGAAATCGGTGGCCGATAAGCTCAAGCAGCAGTTTGAAGATATGCCCCTCTACCCCGCTGGCAACCCCGCAAAATGTAAGTTAGCCGCAGGCTGGCTGATTGATCGTGCAGGTCTTAAGGGTGCCCGCCGAGGCAAGGTGGGTGTTCACGAAAATCAGGCTTTGGTGCTTGTAAACTATGGCGGAGCAACAGGTGGTGATGTAATCGAGCTCGCCCACGAGGTGCAGCAGAGCGTCTTCCGTAGCTTCGGCATTGAGATTGAGGCTGAAGTGAATATTTTGTAGCTAAAAGTATGCTCATAGAGAGATTTCAAGAATATGTCAACCGTCAGAATCTTTTCACTCGTCAGGATAAGATTCTGCTTACTGTGTCGGGTGGTGTAGATTCAATGGTGCTGATGTCGCTTTGCGTCAATAGCGGCTACAATGTGGGCGTTGCGCACTGCAACTTCTCGCTCCGAGGCAAGGAGAGCGACGAAGATGAAATAATGGTGCAGGAGACAGCCCGCCGTTATGGTATCGAGTGCTACAACAAGCGTTTCGACACTCAGGGCGAGATGGAGCGCACGGGAGAGTCGATGGAGATGGCTGCCCGAAGATTGCGTTATGAGTGGTTTTATGAGTTGTGTGAGAAGCACAACTACACCGTCATTGCCATTGCTCACCATATCGACGACTCGATTGAGACATTCTTTATAAATATGTTGCGTGGTACGGGCTTAAGAGGCCTTACGGGCATAAGTAATCGCGTGGGCCGAGTGGTACGCCCGCTGATGTTCGCCACCCGCAAGGAGATACTCGACTACGCCCTGCATAAGCATATCACCTATCGTGAGGATTCGTCGAACCGTTCGACAAAATATCTGCGCAACAAGATTCGCTTGGGACTTATCCCACGCCTTAAGGAGATAAATCCACGCTTTGCATTCATTATGAATCAGAATGTGGCCCGACTCACCTCCGCACAGCAATTTATCGACTGCGCCATCGACAACATATTCGAGCGCGCAGCAACCACGCAGGGCGACATCTGCACAATCGACGTAGAGAAGATTGCCCACCCCCAGACTCGTAACTTTGTGATTTACGAGATATTAAGTTCTCGCTTTGGCTTTAAGGGTGATGTGGTGGACGCTCTGTGCAAAGCCATCGAAAGCGACTCTACGGGCAAGAGATTCTACTCACGCAGCCACGTTGCTTACGCCGACCGAGGCAATATCGTGGTGGCCCGCATCGAGGAGCAGGATTCCTGCGAGGTGATGGTGCAGAAGGGACAGCAGAGAGCCTACTGTGGCAACTCGGTGCTATACTTCGAGTTGTGTGATGTGGATAGCCTGCCAACCTACAACGTAGCCGATAATGTGGCACTTCTCGATGCCGAGAAGATTACATATCCGCTCACTCTGCGCCGCTGGAGCGAGGGCGACAGCTTCACTCCCTACGGAATGAACGGCAGCAAAAAAGTGAGCGACTATCTGATTGACCGCAAGGTCTCGATGGCCGAGAAGTCACGCCAGTTTGTACTTGAGTCGGATGGCGAGATAGCTTGGCTGGTGGGCCGACGCATAGCACACCCATTCCGCATAACCGACAAGACCGAGTGGGTATTACGCATAACAAAAGAGACACTTTAGACGATGGCTAAAAGCAGTACCGTAAAATTCAAGGATAGCGTTGAGCGTTTCGAGCAGATCCAGGCCGATATCGCAGCCCGCCGCTTCGCCCCCATCTATCTGCTGATGGGCGAGGAGAGCTACTTTATCGACACTCTGTGCGAGAGGCTTGCGCAGACCATTTTAACCCCTTCGGAGCAGGCTTTCAACCAGATTACCGTCTATGGCAAGGATAGCGAGGCGGGGCAGATTGTAAACCTCTGCCGCCAGATGCCTATGATGGGCAGCTATGAGGTGATTATCGTAAAGGAGGCACAGCAACTGCGCAGCATCGAGAAGCTCGCGCACTACACCTCGAAGCCTCAAAGCTCGACCATACTCATCATCTGCCACAAGGAGAAGAATCTCGACAAACGCTCGGCACTCTACAAGCAGTGTGCATCGTCGGGCGTGGTGTTTGAGTCGGTGCGACCTCGCGACTACGAGATTGGCGCCTGGCTCGGCAAATTTGCAGCATCGAAATCAATGAGCCTCTCACCCAAAGCATTGCAGATGCTGACCGACCATCTCGGGTGCGATATCGCGAAGATTTCCAACGAGTTGGATAAGCTGATTATCTCGCTCCCCGAAGGCACAAAGCAGATTACCGACACCCATATCGAGGAGAGGGTGGGCATCTCGAAGGAGTATAACAACTTTGAGCTCAGTAATGCCGTTGCCACATTTGATGTGGCACGCTCGCTGAAGATTGCCGACCATATGTCACGCAACACGAAGGAGTATCCATTGCTTCTCACAATATCCACTCTGTTTGGATTGTTCCACGATATGTTTATTATCAACTACCTGCGCTGGCAGACCAAACGCAAGGGCATACCATTCCCCAACGATATGGAGCTGATGCGCACACTCAAGAAGAGCAACATATACGCCATTAACGAGCTGAAGGAGCAGTCGGCAAGGTGGGAGAACCGCAGGGTGTTCAACATATTGGGACTTCTGCGCGAATATGACGGCAAAAGCAAGGGTATAGATGCTGGAGCAGCCGACGAGGGCGAGCTTCGCCGAGAGTTGTTGCTAAAGATATTTATGCAATAGTACATATCGAGATAGCTATGAGCAGTACAGCCGAGAGATATATGATTTTCAACGGGGAGCTTCAGCGTGAGGCAGCCTCTGCTATGCCGTTTGTCTATCAGACCATACACTGCTTTTCGCACAGTTGTCGCCACACTGCCCGCCATATTGAGATACTCAACCAGACGGCGAAACGACTCTTTGATGTACAACTCGATATCGACACACGCGAGATGGAGCGACAGGCCACGATGCTTCTGCAGGCCAACAAGCTCTCGCACAATGCCACCATAGGCTTGCAACTTAGCCTGGATGCCGACGGCAACCACTCTTTGCGAAGCTGCGGCAGTTCTATCTATCAGGGATATGTGCTGAGGAGCCTCTGCCCCGAGGTGGTGACTCTACCCGTCACTAATCCGCTTGGCGACTACCCCACTTCGGCATCAATCGAGGCTCAGGCAATGGCCAACGCCATCGCCCGCCGCAGGGGTTATCACTCAGCCATAATGATTGGCCCAAAAGGCGAACTGAAGTGCGATGCGGCCAACCCGATATTTGTGGTGAAGGGCTACACGCTCTACTCGCAGACATCAAACATCCCATCGGTGGAGCGCACGCTGGTTGAGCAGGCTGCAATGAAGGCTGGATATAGCGTACAACGGATGCAACTTACTGCTATGGAGATAGAGTCGGCCGACGAGGTTATCATAGCCAATTATCAGGGACTTTCGGCTGTTGCCCACATCGATAATACACCCTATATGTCGATTATCTCGGAGCGCATAGCCGCCACAATGGAACAGAGTTTTAACAACAAAAAATAGCGTCAAAACCTATGCGCACAGCAATATTTCCAGGTTCATTCGATCCATTTACCCGAGGCCACGCCGCACTTGTTGAGCAGGCTCTCGACCTATTCGACAAGGTTGTGATTGCCATCGGCGAGAATATCAACAAAAACTCGCTTCTCGATGCCGAGCAACGCGAAAGACTCATTCGTGACTGCTATTCGGGCAACCAGAGAGTGGAGGTTATCCGCTACTCAACCCTTACGGGCGAGGTGGCTCGCAAGGTGGGAGCCACTGCCATCATCCGAGGCCTTCGCAACACCATCGACTTTGAGTATGAGCGCACTATGGCGCAGACCAACCGCCGCATATTTCCCGACCTGCAGAGCGTGATGCTCTTCACGCCAGCCGAATATAGCGACATATCATCCTCGACAGTACGCGAGCTGAGGAAGTTCGGCCGAAGCATCGAGGAGATGATGCCCGAGGGTATTGTGCTCGAAAATTACATCAGAGAGGAGTAACAGAGCATCTTTACAGAGAATATAGGCCGCAGATGCGGCTTTTTTTGTTGGCATTCAGGCCAAAGCTGTTGCATTATCGCGTAATAGTTTATACCTTTGCAGTTTAGGATATTATATATCCTCTCAACAGACAAACAGAACAAACCTAATATTAGAGAAGATGGAATTTACAGCAGAGATGATTGCCGGCCTTTTGGGCGGTAGTGTAGTGGGCGACAAGAACGCAGCCGTACACACAGTCTCATCTATCGAGGGCGGCAAGAGTGGCTCACTCACCTACCTCGCAAATCCAAAATATGAGCAGTACATCTACACAAGCGACGCCTCAATTATTCTCGTGAGCAACGATTTCGAGCCAAAGCAGGAGGTGAAGGCTACGCTCATCAAGTTGCCCGACGTGGGTGCAGCAGTGTTGCAGCTTTTGGAGATGTACAACGCTATGAAACCTCAGAAGAAGGGAATCAGCAAGATGGCCTCAATCTCTGAGAAGGCTACCATCGGCGAGAATTGCTACATCGGCGACTTCGCCGTTATCGAGGCGGGCGCAGTGATTGGCGACGGAGCGAAGATTTACCCTCAGGTATATGTGGGCGATGGCGTGAAGGTGGGCGCAGGTACAACACTCCACCCTGGCGTGAAGATTTATGAGGGTTGCCGTGTGGGTGCAAACTGTATTATCCACGCTGGTGCAGTTATCGGCGCAGATGGTTTCGGTTTCCTGCCTAAGCCAGACGGCACGTTCGACAAGATTCCACAGCTCGGCAACGTGGTTATCGAGGATAATGTGGAGATTGGTGCAAATACCTGCATCGACCGTGCAAAGACCGACTCTACAATCATCCGCAAGGGTGTGAAGCTCGACAACCTCATCCAGATTGGTCACAACGTGGAGGTGGGCGAGAATACCGTTTCATCGGCGCAGACAGGTATCGCTGGCACAACAAAGATTGGTCACAACTGCTTTATCGGCGGTCAGGTGGGTTTTGCCGACCACATCAAGATTGGCAACTATGTGAAGATTGGTTCGCAGTCGGGCTTGGACAAGGATGTTCCCGATGGTGAGATTCGCTTCGGCTCACCAGCCTTGTCGGGCATCAACTTCCACCGCTCATTCTCGGTATTCAAGACTCTGCCAGAGTTGCAGCGCCGAGTGGCAGCATTGGAGAAGGCGACTAAGGATAAGGAGTAAACTCACGCAAAACAGATATTGATTTATCACTAAACAAATAATATTATGAAAAAGATTTTTACACTCGTTTTGGCAGCCGCTGCATTGGCAAGCTGTGACAACGGCACAACTTACACTATTTCGGGTAAGGATGCCGCTTTTGAAGATGGCAAGATGGCATACATTATGAGATTTGACAGCCGCAAGGCGGAGACCGTAGATTCAGTAGTTGTAGCCAAGAACTCATTTAAGTTTAAGGGCGAGGCTCCTGAGACTCCTTTTATGGCCTATGTCACTGTTGGCTCTACAATTCCTCGCGAGGCTGCCGCTACAATCCCTGTATATGTAGAGGCTGGTAAGATTTTGGTAAATGTTGTTGACGCCGAGAAGAAGGATTTCAACGCAACAGGTACACTCCTCAACGACGCAAACACTGAGTTCAACACCAAGATGGAGGCTCTCTATGAGCGCATCAGCGAGGCTCACAAGGCTAAGGATGACGCTGCAGTGGAGGCTGCTCAGAAGGAGGTTAACGATTTGCGTTACAACACTATCATTGCCAATGCTGCCAACAAGTTTGGTGCAGACCAGCTCAACAGCTCATACTACCGTTTCGAGCCTCAGCAGCTCATCGACATCATCGCTGCTATGCCAGCCGAGAAGCAGGAGGAGTTTGCTAAGATGAAGCAGGGCGCCGAGCAGGCTTTGAAGGTTACTCCTGGTAATCCTTACATCGACATTACTGAGCCTACACCAGAGGGTAAGGATCTCTCACTCAAGAGCGTGATCGAGAACAAGAAGAACAAGTATGTTCTTTTGGATTTCTGGGCTTCTTGGTGTGGTCCTTGTATGATGGAGGTTCCTCACTTGAAGGCTACTTACGACAAGTACAACAAGAAGGGCTTCGAGATCTACGCCGTTTCACTCGACCGCGACAGAGCAAACTGGGAGAAGGCTATCAAGGAGAAGAAGCTCAACTGGGTACACGTTAGCATCGTGAAGTTCTGGGATACTCCTTCACGCAACAGCTACGCTGTGAACTCAATCCCTGCAAACTTCCTTATCGAGTGCGCAACAGGCAAGATCATCGCTACTGGCTTGCGTGGTGAGGCTTTGGAGAAGAAGATTGAGGAGCTTTTGAAGTAATAACTCGCGACAATGATATGATTACCCCTCCTCGCAATAGCGGGAGGGGTAATTGATTAATACACAAGCCTTTACCAATTATCCAACAATCATAATATACTAATTATAAATTAACATCAAACGCTTTTATCACTATGAAAAAGATTTACTGCTTTATCGCTATTGCAAGCATCGTTGCGTGCTGTGCCATTGGTTGCTCAGCTCCCAACTCGTACATCGTAACGGGAAAAGACACAACAGGCCGTTGCCCCGACGGAGAGTGGGCATACCTCTGCATTCAGAAGAATAGTTCTGGCGACTATGACTACATCGACTCTGTAAGAATCGAGAACAACCAATTCCGATTTGAGGGCACAATCGAGCAGCCGACTATCGCCTACGTTATGACACGTGTCTATAACGACTCGCTCAGATTCGACAAGCCTATGATTGTACACCGTTTTATCCTCGAAGAGGGACGAATCAAGACCGCTTTCAGCAATGATATACACGCACCTATCGGGACAGAGTTAAACAATAAAATCTTCACATTCTTTAACGATATCAACTCACTAATAGAGAAAGCCGAGGAAGATGGTCTCGACGAGGAGGAGACCCTCAACTTAGGATTTGAATATGTTCACAAACAGATAGCCGATAATGCCGAGAACGAGTTTGGTGTTTTCGTGGCAGATTATATGGCCGATGAGTTCGAGCCAACCGAGCAGTTGGAGTTATACGCTCTATTACCACACAAGCAGGAGTATTTTGCAGAGCAAATCAAGGAGGCCAAACGTGCCACTCGCTTCGAGATTGGAAACCCTTATAGCGACATTGCCGAGCCAACTACCGACGGCAAGGAGATTTCATTGAAAAGCGTTGTCGAAAAAGAGGGCAACAGATTTATATTGCTGGAGTTTTGGGCTTCGTGGTGCGGACCTTGTATGAATGAGATGCCAAACCTCAAAGCGACATACAACAAATTCCACAAAAAGGGTTTCGAGGTGTATGCTTCATCACTCGATGCCAGCAAAAAGAATTGGGAGAGTGCGATGAAAAAGATTGGTATGGAATGGATAAATGTGAGTGGTTTGAGAGTGGGAGATTCTCCTGCACCCAAAGAGTATGGCATCACAACTATCCCAGCCAACTTCCTGATTGATTGCACAACGGGCAAAATCATTGCAAAGAATCTGCGTGGTGAGGCTTTGGAGAAGAAGATTGAGGAGCTTTTGAAGTAGAATCAGTCAGAGAGATATCTAACAGAGGGTTGTTCAACAAATGCGTTGGACAACCCTTTGTCTTTAAGAGTTGTAGAAATTGTATGAAAATATTATATTTGCATAAGAAACAATGTAATATTCAGATGAAAATTTTTCTACACATCATCCTTCTTCTGCTCACGCTCCCCACAATGGCGCAAGAGCCAACCCGAGAGATTGAGATAGGTAGCCGCGAACTTCGACTGCGCCAAGACCTCAGCCGAGGAGGTGCTATATGTTACATATCGAGGCAGGAAGAGGATCGCAATCTGGTAAATATCCACGACGAGGGACGATACATCCAGCAATCATATTATGCGGGAAACCCCATCAATCGACTCAGCGAGGGCCAGTCGCCCACCTGGTCACCCTGGGCGTGGAATCCAATTCAGGTGGGAGATTACGCACGCAACAGAGCTGAGATACTGAAGCACAAAAGCAAAGGAAGTTCATCTTATGTAAAGTGTATCCCTATGCAATGGGATATGGACAACAAACCAGCTGAGGCAACAATGGAGCAGTGGACAAATATTAAGGGGAATGTAATCTATGTAAGGAACCGAATCTGCTGCCACCGCACCGACTCTATATATGGCGTGGGCTCACCTCTCGACCAAGAGATACCAGCCGTGTATCTGATCTCTGCACTTAAAAACCTACACTCCTATTTCGGCGACAAACCCTTTACGGGCGAGGCGACAGAGCAGACCGAGGTAAAACAGATTATCATCGGCGACCCTGCCCATTTTTGGGGGCGTTACCCAAAGGTAAGCGAGCAGTGGCTGGCATTTACGGATGACAATGGTTGGGGTGTTGCGGTATATTCGCCATCAGCTACATCGTTTCTTGCGGGCCGATTTGACTCTGACACCAATGGTGATGCCAACAGTGCAGCCACATCGTATATAGCTCCACTGCGCAAAACCCTGCTCGAAAAGGATTCGGTATTTGAGTATGAATACTATCTTATTGTCGGCACGCTCGATGAGATACGAGAGTGCATCTATAAAATAAAATCAAATCAAAAAAAAGGCGAAAAATGAGCGCTGAAAAAGTAACGACATATCGCATTATGGGCATCGACCCTGGCACGAACTATATGGGTTACGGCATCATCGAGGTCGAGGGTAACACGCTTCGCTCGGTGGTGATGGGTGATATCGATTTGCACACGATGAGTGATCCCTATCGCAAACTGCGTTACATATTCGACCGAGTGAGCAAACTCATCGAAGATTACCAGCCCCGCGAGGTGGCTTTGGAATCGCCTTTCTTTGGTGTTAATGTGCAGAGTATGCTCAAGCTGGGACGTGCACAGGGGGTGGCTATGGCGGCCGCGCTGAGTCTCGACAAGGAGGTTTTTGAATATGCCCCCTCGCGCATCAAGCAGGCAATCGCCGGCTCTGGCTCGGCATCGAAGGAGCAGGTGGCCTCAATCGTGAAGCGTATGCTTAAATTGGACTACACACCCCGCCGTCTTGATGCTACCGATGGTTTGGCCGTTGCTATGTGCCACTACTTCACAGCCCGCACCCCCATATCGCTCGCAATGGGCAACGACAGAGTAAAGGGGCTCGGCGGAGGCAAAAAGGCCGCAAAGGGCTCTTCATCGTGGGAAGCGTTCCTCAGGAACAATCCCGATAGAGTAAAGAAATAGGCAGTAATATATACTGCTATAACGCAAAAAGCGAGGCTACCACAATTGTAGTAGCCTCGCTTTACTTATATCACATCAACACCCTACTGCTTCTCCGCTATACAAGCCTGATAGATTGCATTAGTCAATTCGTTAAGGAAATTCTTGCCCTTAACTGGCGCACAGCCGTTGGTCATAGCGACAATGCCCCAACCGTCGGCAGGACTCCAAAGCATAATACTACTTAGGCCATACGCTCCTCCTGTATGACCAATAGGATAATTGCCCGATCTCTTATACTTCTCATCCTCCACTTTATCATCGAACGTGGTAAGGCACAATCCATAACCATTGGAGCTAACTGGCGTCTGCATCAGTTTTGCACTCTGCTCCGATATGATGCGAACACCATCATACTCACCATAATTCATATGCATCATCATATACTTGGCCAAATCATAAGCCGAGATTTTCACACCACCCGTAGGCGAGAAGATGGGCGACGAATAACCAAACTTATAATCTGCCATAACATCGGCAGTGCTACGATATGCACCCGTTGACTCCACATACTCCCCATTTCGGAAATTGTAGATGCGTGCAAACTTCTCTTTGTCGAGCAAATCGACATTATGACCTCCATACAGGCCGAGCGGCTCGATGATATTCTTCTTTACATACTCATCGAATCTCACACCCGAAACCTTCTCCAAAATAGTACCCGCAAGATTCAAACCCATATTAGAGTAGTTGTACCCCTCACCTGGCTTATAGGTAAAATATGACTCCTCGCAATCGCCATAGACCGCAGGATTCAGATGGTCGAGAGTAAAATAATCGGCCTTATCCTTAATACTTGCCGTATGAGAAAGCACCATTTTCAGAGTAATGGGGATATCGGGATGGTGAGGGTTGCGAATCTTAAAGCCAATCAGGTCGCTCACGTCATCATCGAGCGAGATGACACCCTTATCGACAAGCTGCAGGAGCGATGTTGCGGTGAAAGACTTTGAGATAGAGGCAATTCTCATCACATCATCATTTGACAGAGGTGTTTTGGTGGCTAAATCCTTATAACCAAACGAGTTGTTATATACAATCTTGCCATCCTTAACCACCGCGGCCGAAATACCCACTGCATTGAATTCGCTCATAACAGCCTGAATAGCCTCATCGGTCTGCTGCTTGGGAAATGGATTACAACCGACGCCCAGCAATGCAATGCCAGCCACCGCCAAGATAAATAATCTACTGATTCGCATATTATATTGAAGTTTTAAGGGTTATTTTATACTGAGTATGACTCTCGCCATACGCATCTCTTCTGCTGAAATATAAAAAAAGCGTGGCCACATCGCTGAAGCCACGCCTTTGCGTATTAACTATTATTTTGCGTAACTTACAGAACGAGTCTCGCGAATTACGGTAATCTTCACCTGACCAGGATAAGTCATCTCATCCTGAATCTTCTTTGCTATATCGTGTGACAATGACTCTGACTCCTGATCTGAGAGTTTGTCAGCACCCACGATAACACGCAACTCACGACCTGCCTGAATAGCATAGGTCTTAACAACGCCTGGATAAGAGAGTGCGATATCCTCCATCTCCTTCAAACGCTTGATGTAAGACTCCACAACCTCGCGACGTGCGCCTGGACGCGCACCTGAGATTGCATCACACACCTGAATAATAGGAGCAATCATAGAGTTCATCTCCACCTCGTCGTGGTGAGCACCAACGGCATTGCATACATCTGGCTTCTCCTTATACTTCTCGGCCAGCTTCATAGCGATAATTGCGTGTGGCAACTCTGGCCCATCATCGGGCACCTTACCGATATCGTGCAACAGACCTGCACGGCGTGCAGCCTTCACTGGCAAGCCAAGCTCCGAAGCCATAATACCCGCAAGGTTGGCAGTCTCGCGAGCGTGCTGCAAGAGGTTCTGACCATACGACGAGCGATACTTCATCTTACCGATAAGACGGATAAGCTCGGGGTGCAAACCGTGAATACCCAAGTCGATAGCCGTACGCTTACCAACCTCAACAATCTCCTCCTCAATCTGCTTCTTAACCTTAGCCACAACCTCCTCGATACGAGCTGGGTGGATACGGCCATCGGTTACGAGCTGGTGCAAAGCCAAACGTGCAATCTCGCGACGTACTGGATCGAAACCGCTGAGGATAATAGCCTCTGGGGTATCGTCAACAATAATCTCGATGCCTGTGGCAGCCTCCAAAGCGCGGATGTTACGGCCCTCACGACCAATAATGCGGCCCTTCACCTTGTCGCTGTCGATGTTGAATACTGTAACTGCATTCTCGATAGCGGTCTCGGTTGCAACACGCTGGATTGAGGTTACGATAATACGCTTAGCCTCCTTTGTCGCTGTGAGCTTAGCCTCCTCGATAGTCTCGTTGATATATGAATCGGCCTCTGCCTTAGCCTCTGCCTTCATATTCTCGATAAGGATGTTCTTAGCCTCCTCGGTGCTCATACCTGAGATCTGCTCAAGGCGAACATTCTGCTCCTTGATAACGGCTGCAAGCTCATCCTTGCGGGTGTTGAGTGTCTGCAACTGAGCCGACATCTGCTCCTTCAAGCGGTCGTTCTCCTTAATCTTCTGCTCAAGGTCACGCTGCTGGTTCTGCAAGTTTGACTCAATCTGCTTTGCACGCTGCTCGCTCTGGGCTACCTTCTGATTGCGCTCATTTATCTGGCGGTCGTGCTCACTCTGCAACTTGATAAATCTCTCCTTTGCCTGAAGGATTTTCTCCTTCTTAATCATCTCTCCCTCGGCCTCTGCCTCGCGAAGAGCTGCCTCACGCTGCTTTTTAATCGTGCTCTTGGTAATGTAGAGCGTCACCAGATAATAGACGCTTACACTAACTATTGCCGACAAAATAGCTGTTATTATAACTGTAGTCATTTTGTTAATTAAAATATTGTTAATGTATAGTTTAAGTATGTCAATATATTGTGTTACAAACAAAAAACCGCATAGAAGTTCCTTTTCTTGTTTGACGAATCTGCCGATAAGTCAAGGTGTGGGGCTCCGGAGTTCGCAATCGTCCAACGGTGCGCGCGGCACACCCCTCGCGGGGTTAAGGCCTGATTTTGAGAAACCGAGAGTTATCCCAATGTAATAAGTGTTCAGTTTCGCAAAGCTATAAGGAAATCTATGCGGGTAGATTTTGTATGTAAAGAACCCATTTCAAGCTAATTCTAATCCAATAGGAGCAACTCGCTCTAAATCAGAGCACTCCAGTCTCTGCATTACTTAGCCGACTTGTTGCGTGGCAGGCGGTTCAGATGCTTGTCCAATCGTCGTGAAAGGGCATCCAACGCCTCCATATCGTCGCTTTCCAGTTCGTTCTGTCGAGTTATGGCGATATTGTTTATACTCAACTGCAATGCAGTGATGGCCAGGCAATCCTTCATATCGAAATTATCACCAAAAGCCTTCTGTAAGTTGGCTAAACTGGCATTAACCTCACGCTCTGCCAAACGATACACCTCCTCCTTATCGCTGTCGATTGTCAACGAATAGGGCTTATCGGCCACTCTGAGATTTATCTTTTGTTTAGCCATCGTCTCTCTTAGTTCTCCTCTGCTTTTGTAAGCAGTGCTATGCACTTATCAACCTCCCGCAATAACAGATTGACGCGTGCACGCGATTTGGTCTTATCTGTAACATTACCGCTCAAACTCTCGGCCAGACGCAAACGCTGAACCTCAGCCTTCAATTCGCGCAACTGCTCCTGCTGCTCACGCACCTCAGCACGCAACGCATCACGCTCCACGCGCAACTGCTCGCAATCGGCCTCAAGCTTTTCGTATTGCGATATTATGCGCTCAGCCTGCGCCTCTATGTGCTTTATGATGCTTTTACAAGCCATCTTCTAAAAGTTTGAAACGGTTTTTCACTCTCAAAGGTAGAAAAAAAATCTATCTTCAGCAAATTTTAGGGCTCATAAGTACCGATTTGGTACAAACTTTCTACCTGTTAGCCCCCACTGGCGACGAAGCTATAACCTCGCCGAAAAGGTCGTAATCCTCTGCTCCTGTGATTTTAACATCATAGAATTTACCTCGGCGGAGCTGTCTTAGGTTGCAAGGGATAAGAATCTCCTGATCCACTTCGGGCGAGTCGTACTCCGAACGTGCCACATAGTAGTCACCCTGACGCGAATCGACTATAACACGCATCACACGCCCCACTCTTGCGAGGTTGTTCTCCAGCGAAATCTGCTCCTGAATCTGCATAATTCGCGCTGCACGACGCTCCTTCTCCTCCTCGGGCACGTCGTCGGTAAGCTCCGTAGCGGAGTATGTACCCTCCTCCTCGGAGTATGGGAACACGCCCAGTCTATCGAAGCGCACCTCACGCACAAACTCCTCCAGCTCGGCTATATCCTCCAAAGTCTCGCCAGGATAACCCACAAGCAGTGTGGTACGCAGTGCAATATCGGGAATGAGTCGGCGCAGGCGGGCAATCAACTCCATAGCCTCGGCCTTAGTGTGGCGACGCTTCATTGCCGAGAGCATATGATCCGAAATATGCTGGAAAGGGATATCAAGATAGCGGCAAATCTTTGGCTCGCGAGCCATCACCTCGATCACATCTTCGGGGAAAGCCGCTGGGTAGGCATAGTGGAGGCGAATCCACTCGATTCCATCAATTCGGCACAACTCGGTCAGCACATCGGCCAGACGGCGACGGCCATACAAATCAATGCCGTAGTATGTTGTGTCCTGAGCGATAACCATCAGCTCCTTCACACCCTTTGCGGCCAATGCTTTAGCCTCCTCCAAGATCTTCTCGATGGGCACTGAGACGTGCTTGCCACGAATCAGCGGAATGGCGCAATAGCCACACAGCCAGTTACATCCCTCGCCAATTTTCAGATAGGCATAGTGTGATGGGGTTGTGAGAACTCGCTCTGTCGAGAGCTCCTCACGGTGCTCGCCACCCAACGAGGCCACGATGTCGGCCCAATCGTTCACGCCAAAATATTTGTCCACCTCGGGTATCTCCTCGCGAAGCTCATCGGCATAACGCTCACTCAGGCAACCGATTACAAACAACTGCTCGATGCTACCCTCCTCTTTGGCTCTAACGGCCGAGAGGATTGTGTCGATGCTCTCCTGCTTGGCATCACCAATAAAACCGCAGGTGTTAATCACCACCACATCGGCATCGGTGCGGTCACTATCGTGCTCAAGCTTATATCCTGCCGCCGCAAGCTGCGCCATCAGATGCTCGCTATCCACCGTATTCTTCGAGCAACCAAGAGTTATGACGTTGATTTTCTTCATCGCAGTAAATGATTATTTCTTCTCCCCAAAGAGAGCATCCACAAACTGGTGACGGTCAAACATACGGAGTTGGTCGATACCCTCACCGATACCGATATAACGCACTGGGATATGGAACTGGTCGCTAATGCCAATCACCACACCACCCTTTGCTGTGCCATCCAACTTGGTGATAGTAAGCGAAGTAACCTGCGTAGCCTGAGTAAACTGACGAGCCTGCTCAAAGGCGTTCTGGCCAGTTGAGCCATCCAGCACGAGCATCACCTCGTGTGGAGCATCGGGTATAACCTTCGCCATCACGTTGCGAATCTTCGTCAGCTCGTTCATCAGGCCCACCTTGTTGTGCAGACGGCCAGCGGTATCAAACAGCACCACATCGGCACCATTTGCCACAGCCGACTTGAGTGTGTCGTATGCCACCGAGGCTGGATCGGAACCCATCTCCTGACGAATCATAGTTGCTCCTGCACGCTCTGCCCACACTGCAAGCTGGTCAATGGCGGCAGCACGGAATGTATCGGCAGCACCTATATAGACCTTGCGACCGGCCTTTGTAAGCTGGGCTGCGAGCTTACCGATTGTGGTGGTCTTACCCGCACCATTCACACCCACAACCATCATAACATAGGGAGTACCCTCCTTAACCTCCAGACCGAAGTCCTGCTGTGACGAGTGCGACTCCTCCATAAGCTGAGCAATCTCGTCACGCAAGATGGCATTGAGCTCCGAGGTATTCATATACTTGTCGCGAGCAATGCGCTCCTCGATGTGGTTGATAATCTTTACGGTTGTCTCGACACCCACATCCGAAGTGATGAGCACCTCCTCCAAATCATCCAGCACGTCGGCATCGACAGTCGAGCGGCCCGCAACGGCGCGCGCCAACTTAGAGAAGAATCCCTCCTTAGTCTTCTGCAAACCCTCTGAGAGTTCCTGCTTCTGCTGTTGCTGCTCCTGCTCCTCAACTTGCTGCTGGGCAGCCTGCTGCTCAGGACTGACAACTGGCGCATCGTTATCTTTTTTCTTCTTAAAAAGGTCAAAAAATCCCATAATCTTCCTGTTTTTGCGCCCATACATTCGCATAGGCATATTATTACGCAAAGTTATGATTTTTTAAGGAGAATACCAAATGTAAATTTATAGTGCAATTCCCTACGGCGGGTGTTGCTTGTTTTGTGAAAGTTTTTGTATCTTTGTGGTGTCGGGAGCGTGCTTTCGGCAGACATATTGATAGAAAGTGTTTTCGCGCAATCCTTGTTAGAAAATGTGGAAGTTTTCAAGACTGAAAGGGTTAACGAACAACGCTCGCTTCTTGTTTAGATTATGGCGTGGGTGCAATTCTTGCATCCGCAATCCCCATATCTATTCAGGTGTGGGGTATTGCATCGTTTATTTCAGTCAAGGTCTTTCCACAACCTTCTAACAGATGAACGAAATCGGCTCCACACTTTCTTTATATATACAAACCTAACAAAAACCGTCGAGTAGGAGTTGAGCGGCATAAAACCAAAACATTATGCGAAATATTTTCCTCTCACTCATTGCATTAGTCGCCACAATCGACGTGTGTGCCCTATTGTATGCGGCCGAAAAAGTACAACAGGAACAAACCTCAGGAGTCGTCATCACACGCGAAGCATCATCCTCACCATCTTACAATTTTCTAAATTTCACAAATAACAACAAATACGATGTTGTTATCACCTACACTGTCGATGGGAATATGTCAACCAAAATTTCGGTAAAGGCTGGCGAAAGCAAGAAAACCATATCGGCCTACAAAAATTCAGCGGTGATAAAGACCTCGGTAGAGCCGCTACTCAAAAAGAGTGACACGAAAAGCAAGCCCGACAAAAAGAAAAATCAGAAGTAACAGAACCTCTTACCCAAATAAAACGCACAAAAAAAAGGCACCTCTTTCGAAGTGCCTTTTTTGTATTAAACTTGATGTTTAATGCAAAAATTATTTCTCAGCGAAGTATGCTTTAATCTCTGCCTCGTCCAAGATATTCTGAGTCTTGAAAACGTAAGCACCAGTCTTCTCTGATTTCACCATCTTAATACACTTGGTGTACTTCTTTGCTGTACCCGTTTTGAGGGTTGCAACTACTTTCTTTGCCATAACCTACGCGCTTGATTACTTAATTTCACGATGTACTGTCACCTTCTTCAAGTATGGATTGTACTTACGACGCTCCAAACGGTCTGGTGTGTTCTTCTTGTTCTTTGTAGTGATGTAACGTGACATACCTGCAACACCACTCTCCTTCTGCTCGGTGCACTCCAAGATCACCTGAACTCTGTTACCTTTCTTTGCCATTTGTTACTCTAATTTTTAGTAAACCTTCTTAGGTGCAGCAGCCTCCTTCAAAGCGGCAGCCAAGCCCTTCTTGTTAATTGTTTTCATACCGGCAGTTGTTACCTTCAAAGTAAACCAACGGCCCTCTTCCTCTGACCAAAAACGCTTTGTCTTCAAGTTAGTGTTGAACTTGCGCTTGGTCTTGCGGTTTGAGTGAGAAACATTGTTACCCACTACAGCAGTTTTACCTGTAATTTCGCAAACTCTCATTGTTTTTTACTTTTTAATTTCTATCCCCCTCACAATAAGGGTGCGCAAAGATAAGGAAAATAAATTCAAAATTCAAAATTCAAAATTCAAAATTATCTCTCCTACCACAAAAAAACTCATTTTTCGCTCCTTGAGCCAATTTTTATGGCTGCCCTTGCCTATTTTTTCAACTCCTTATAGAGTATTTCGATTGCATAGGCCGAGGCACGATTGATAATCTGACCTCGGTCCGTACCGCAATTTCTAAGCTCGGCCACCGTGTATTCGGGCGTTGCAACGGCCATCCACACCGTACCCACAGGCTTCTCGGCCGAGCCACCCGTTGGGCCAGCAATTCCCGTTGTAGCAATAGCATAATCTGCTCCCGCCACACGCCTAACGCCCTCGGCCATCTGGCGTGCCACGCTCTCGCTCACCGCACCATAACGCTCGATATCCTCGGCATCTACACCCAGCACATCACGCTTAACCTGATTGGCATAGGCCACAACGCCACAATTAAAATATGCCGAAGCACCCGCCATAGCTGTAAAACGCGACGCTATCACGCCTCCCGTACAACTCTCGGCCACAGCCAACTTCGCCCCACGCTCGATGAGCATATTGTGTACAAGCTCCTGCACCGAAGCATTCTCGAAGCCCACAATATGCTGAGGGATAATCTTATAGAGCTGAGAGAAGAGTTCCTCAATAGTCTGACGCATTTGGGCCTCGTTCTCAACATCGTAGCTCGACAGACGCAGACGCACCACATTTGGAGCTGGCAAATAGGCCAACTTTATACCCTCAGGCAGAGCCTCCTCCCACTGCGATATGCGTTCAGCCAAAAGCGACTCAGCAAGGCCCGAAGTAATCATCGTACGGTGGATATTGGCGTGCAACGACAAGCGCTCCTTCAGTCGGGGCATAACCTCATCAGCCATCAAGTGCTCCATCTCAAATGGCACACCTGGCAACGAGACCACAATCTGCCCACACTCACCCACAAACCACATACCTGGTGCAGTGCCGTGAGCATTGAACAGCACCTCACACCTGTCGGGCACCATAGCCTGCGAGCGGTTAAGCTCATTAAAGGCCACGCCTCGCTTGGCAAGCAACGCCTCAACGTGCTGAGCCACGCGACTATCCTCGTGCATAGCCGACGAGAAGATCTTGGCTAAAGTAAACTTTGTGATATCGTCTTTTGTAGGGCCCAAACCACCCGTAATTATCACCACATCGGCAAAGCTCATCACACGCTCCAGAGTTTGGGTAATCTGCTCGGCCGTATCGCCAATAGAGAGTTTCTCGACAACGGTGATTCCTGCCGAATTGAGATATTTTGAAATGCTTACCGAATTGGTATCAACAATCTGGCCTATGAGAATCTCATCGCCAATAGTTACGATTGCAGCTTTAATCATTTGTATTAGTTTTTCGATGCGGCATCACCCTCCGAAACGGGATTCTCCGCTGTTTCGGCCCTGCGCAGAAGCTCGTCAAGGCCCAATTGCATATTGCGAAGTGAAGCTCCGCCACCATAAATAAATTCACTACCCATCTGCACCAGCGTAGCACCCGCCTGCAGCATCTGCATAGCATCCTCGGCTGTGGAGATGCCTCCGCAACCGATTATAGGATATGTACCCTTCGAACGAGAGTAGATTCTTTGCACCACCTCCAACGCGCGATTCTTCAATGGTCGGCCACACATAGCTCCGTGAGTACGGCCAATAGAGTGCATCTGCGATGCAGACTCAGCCAAGCCGTGACGGCCGATAGTACCACCACAAGCCACAATACCATCGAGAGGTGTATCGAGCATAATATCGGTCATTATATCAATCTGCTCGTCGCTCAAATCGGGCGAAATCTTCAACAGAATGGGGCGATACTGATTCTGACCACGACGGAAATCGAAGAGTGGCGCAAGGATGGCCATCACCTCTTCCTTAGTGTCGGGAACATAAGGCTCTTCGATGGTGTTGCAACAGATGTTCACCGTAAAATAATCGACATATTGATACAGCGGGCGGAACAGACGCAGATAGTTGCCCGAAGCATCTTCTCTGGCCGTCTTGCTATTTTTTGCAATATTACAGCCCACCACTATACGGCTCTTGCGACGCTTCACGTTTTCAATAACTCGCTCCACACCAGCACTCTCGATATCCGAGCGATAAATCAAGGCCTTGTCACCTTTGAGCATCAACACATTATCGCTCTTGCCTGATGAATACTGGGGCTTTGGCGTAACAGAGCCTATCTCCACAAAACCAAACCCTGCGGCCGCCATAGCATCAATCATCTCGCCATCTCTATCGAAGCCTGCGGCCAGACCGATGGGCGATGAAAAGTGCATACCAAACACATCTCGTTCGAGGTTTGCAGCAGGCACAGAGAAGCACTGGTGGAGCAGATAACGCCCAACCGCACTACGAGACATCACACGCCAAATTCCCTGCTTAAAACGCAGTTTGAAGTCGGCACTCGCTAAATATTTTATAGCTTTTACCAGTTTCATCGCTACAAATATACGAATTTTCTCTCTACTCGGCTCTTTTCTTTGATTTTTCAATATCAAGTGGGCCGAAAAATTGATTTTACGACTTAAATAAGTTATCTTTGTGTAGATTGTATAACCGAACAAAATCTAACGCTATATGAAGACTTTTAACGACTCTAATTTCCTGTTGCAAACGCCCACAGCCGAGCGCTTGTATCACGACCACGCATCGAAGATGCCGATAATCGACTACCACTGCCACCTCAATCCCGAATATGTGGCAAGTGACCATAAGTTCCGTAACCTCTCAGAGATTTGGCTCGCGGGCGACCACTACAAGTGGCGTGCTATGCGCACCAACGGCATAGCCGAGCGATTCTGCACAGGCGATGCCACCGACTGGGAGAAGTTTGAGAAGTGGGCCGAGACAGTGCCCTACACTATGCGTAACCCACTCTACCACTGGACTCACCTTGAGCTAAAGACCGCCTTCGGTGTTGAGAAGCTGCTCAGTCCCGCCACCGCTCGCGAGATTTACGACCACTGCTCGGCAATGTTGCAGCAGCCTGAGTATTCGGCTCGCGGCCTTATGACTCGCTACAATGTGGAGGTGGTATGCACGACCGACGATCCTATCGACTCGCTGGAGCATCACATCAAATGCAAGGAGGATGGCTTCAAATGCAAGGTACTCCCCACTTGGCGACCAGACAAAGCTATGGCCGTTGAGAGCCCCGAAGTATTCAAAGCATACATCGACAAACTCTCGGAGGTATCGGGCGTTGCGATTGGCTCGTTTGCCACACTGCTCGATGCTCTGCGTGTGCGCCACCGCTTCTTTGAGAGCGTGGGTTGCCGTCTGAGCGATCACGGCATCGAGGAGTTCTATGCCGAGGACTACACCTCAGCCGAAATAGAGGCTATCTTCGCCAAAGTTTATGGCGGCAAAATGCTCACCGAGCAGGAAATTATCAAATATAAGAGCGCAATGCTTGTCGAGTTTGGCATTATGGACCACGAGAGCGGCTGGACTCAGCAGTTCCACTATGGCCCTATCCGCAACAACAACAGTCGAATGATGGCTCTGCTGGGCCCCGACACAGGATTTGACTCTATCGGCGATTTCAACACCGCAAAGAGCATGGCCAAATTCCTCGACCGCCTCGACTCGCAGGATAAGCTCGCCAAGACCATCATCTACAATATCAACCCACGCGACAACGAGATGATTGCAACTATGATTGGCAACTTCCAGGATGGTTCAATACCTGGCAAGATTCAGTTTGGCTCGGGCTGGTGGTTCCTCGACCAGAAGGATGGAATGGAGCGCCAGATGAACTCACTCTCGCTGCTCGGATTGCTGAGTCGCTTTGTTGGAATGCTCACCGACTCACGCAGTTTCCTGAGCTACCCACGCCACGAATATTTCCGCCGCACGCTCTGTAACCTCATCGGCAACGATGTGGAGCAAGGCCTGCTCCCAGCAAGCGAGCTCGATTTCATCGGCAAGATGGTGGAAGATATCAGCTACAACAACGCCAAAGAATATTTTAGATTCTGAGGCTGGTAGTTATGCTGATTACAGCATCCGGCACAGTCTTATTAAAACTGCCTTATTAAAGCAGATAAAAGCAAAACATATATGAAAACAAACTACCAAGTGCGCTATGCTGCACACCCCGAAGATGCCAAATCATACGACACCAAGCGTCTGCGACGCGATTTTCTAATCGAGCGAGTATTTGCCGAGAATGAGGTGAATATGGTCTATTCGATGTATGACCGTATGGTTGTAGGTGGTGCAATGCCTGTTGGCGAAGCACTTAAATTGGAGTCCATCGATCCGCTGAAAGCTCCATATTTCCTCACACGTCGTGAGATTGGAATCTTCAACGTAGGAGGAGCAGGAACAGTGCGTGTAGGTAACGATACTTTCCACCTCGATTTCAAGGAGGCACTCTACTTAGGCTCAGGCGAGCGCGAGGTGTTCTTCGAGAGTGACGACAAAGCCAACCCCGCAAAGTTCTACTTTAACTCCACAACTGCCCACCGCAACTACCCCGACCGCAAGGTAACAAAGGCCGATGCCATAGTTGCCAAGATGGGCTCGTTAGAGGGCTCAAACGACCGCAATATCAACAAGATGCTCGTGAGTCAGGTGCTGCCCACCTGCCAATTGCAGATGGGTATGACCGAGCTGATGACAGGCAGCGTATGGAACACTATGCCCGCACACGTCCACTCACGCCGTATGGAGGCCTACTTCTACTTCGAACTTCCCGAGAGCGATGCCATCTGCCACTTTATGGGCGAACCCAACGAGACACGCCATATTTGGATGCAGAACGACCAGGCAGTTCTCTCGCCCGAATGGTCGATTCACAGTGCCGCAGCTACCCACAACTACACGTTCATTTGGGGTATGGGAGGTGAGAATCTCGACTATGGCGATCAGGATTTCTCAGCTATAACTGACCTTAAATAGCCTGCAAAATATGAATCCGTTAAATAAATTTTCACTCGAGGGCAAGGTGGCTCTGGTTACAGGCGCAGCCTACGGCATTGGTTTCGCCATTGCCGAGGCGTTGGCTTCGGCGGGGGCGAGGATTGCCTTCAACTGCCGCAAGAAGGAGCATCTCGACTCTGCTCTTGCCGAGTATGCGAAGCGAGGTGTCGAGGCCAAAGGTTTTCTGTGCGATGTTACAGACGAGAAGGCAGTTGGCAAGATGGTCGAGCAGATTACATCCGAATTGGGAGCGATAGATATTCTGGTCAACAACGCTGGCATCATCAAGCGCATCCCTATGCACGAGATGTCGGTCGAAGAGTTCCGCGAGGTGATCGATATAGACCTTACGGCCGCATTTATTATGGCCAAAGCGGTTATCCCCTCGATGATGGAGCGTGGCGGAGGCAAGATTATCAATATCTGCTCGATGATGTCGGAGCTTGGTCGAGAGACCGTATCGGCCTACGCATCAGCCAAAGGCGGATTGAAGATGCTCACCCGCAACATAGCCTCGGAGTATGGCCGCTACAACATCCAGTGCAACGCCATAGGCCCTGGCTACATAGCCACACCTCAGACCGCCCCACTGCGTGAGCGCGATGCTGAGGGCAAACGCCATCCATTCGATTCGTTCATCATCTCGAAGACTCCCGCCGAGCGTTGGGGCAACCCCGAGGATTTAATGGGACCCGCCATCTTCCTCGCCTCGTCGGCTTCGGACTTTGTGAATGGACATATTTTATATGTCGATGGTGGAATTTTGGCCTACATCGGCAAGCAACCTAAGTAGCGAGAGCCTATGAGAAAGATTGCAATACTTTTTATCGGCCTTGCGCTCTCGTCGTGCGGAGCTCTGGGCGATGGACTCTATTTGGAGGTGAGTAACCAACTCGATTTCAAACGAGAGGGCGAAGTGGTGGAGATGGAGTGGAAGAGAATCGGCCGAGCGCTTATCTCGCCCGAAAAGGTGGTAGTTCTCGACACCAACGGTCAGCAAGTACCCTCACAAGTTCTCTTTGACGATGATGGCGATCCTGTAAAGCTGCTTTTTACAGCCAACATTGAGGCCGACTCATCGGCCATCTACAACATCCGCCGAGGCGAGCGCGAGGCATACCCCACACAGGCCTTTGGCCGCTATGTGCCCGAGCGACTGGACGACTATGCTTGGGAGAACAATCTCTCGGCCTACCGAATCTATGGTCCACGCCTGGAATCACCTCAGACACAGGGTGTGGATGTATGGGTAAAGAGTACCCCGAAGATGATTATCAACGAGTGGTTCGCTCGCAACGACTACCACCACAACTATGGCGAGGGAATGGATTGTTATAAGGTGGCAAACACATTGGGCGGTGGTGCGCTGGCCATTATCAATGGCGACAAATTGGCACTCGCAGGCAACTACACCAAGCAACGCTGCACCACAAACGGCCCGATTCGCACATCTGCCGAGTTTGAGTATGCGCCAATCAATATTGGCGACAAAATGGTTACGATGCGCCGCAAAATTTCGCTCGATGCCAATAGTCGATTTACATATCAGGAGTACACATTTGAGGGATTTGAGGGTAAGTTAGAGGTTGCGGCTGGCATCATCCTACACGATGTGAAGGCTCGCTCGTTTGGCTCAGAGTATGTGGCCATCACCGAGCCTGCATCCGACTCAAAAGAGCCCGACACCGATGGCGATATATCGCTTGCAGTGATTCTACAAGGTGCTGTATCAACCACCGAGATTGATGGTCACATAGTCGCCACACGCCACATTCAGGCGGGCGAGACTATCCGTATGTGGAACGGCTCGGCTTGGAGCAATGCCGATATGCTATGCCACGACAGATGGCTAAGCGAGGTGGAGAGGATGAAGCAACGCATCGAATCGCCCCTGCACGCTCAGTATATCAAACGCCGCGAGGCTATCAACAAATAGATCAACAAAAAGGTTGTCCAACAAATCGGACAACCTTTTTTCCTCCAACTTATTCGAAGTTGTATAACAATAGTCCACTGAGTATTTACTCAGATGGCGTATAATTAAAGTACTGGAACTTCGCCTCATCCTCACCTGTTGAACACAACGCTGGGCGCAACGAGATGAAATCACCCAATTTGTTGTGGTGCATATCCTTGATATCAATGCCCTCGCTGAGCATCTCCCACTTCTTGCCGTCGGCACTTGCAAGCACATTCAACTTCTCGCCGCCGTTCTCAAGTTTGAGGTAAACTGAGCGACCAAACTTATTAGGAATCTGCTCGACGTCGGTGGCATTCTTGTAGATTGTGAGCGTCTCGCCGTTACACATTACGCCAGCATATGCCTTTGCGCTGTAGTAGAGAATCATACCAGCCTCATTACCCTTTTTACCGAGCGAGAGCTGAGTCTCGATGGTATAGCGGTAGTTGGGAGCTGTGGCAATCATCATATGACCTTCGTGAGGCTTAGTGCCACGAGCAGGCAGGACTGCTGCACCCTTTTTGAGCGATGCTATCTTGGTGATATTCTCTCGCCAGCCTGCCCACTGCCAACTGAATTGGTCAGAGTCAAACGAATCAGATATATTGAGTTTGTTAGGCTCAAGCTCTGCAATCTCCAAATCCTTAACAGGACGATACCAGCCACCCTTTGTCCACTCGATAGGCTCCATCAGAGTGTGACGACCAATGGCGTGAGCGCCCTTTCGGTAGGCGTGATATATAATCCACCACTGACCATCAGGGCCTTCGATGATTGAGCCGTGACCCTTCGACCACCACTCCTCACTTGCCGAGTAGGTGTGAACGATGGGGTTATATGGCGAGTTCTCCCAAGGACCATAGATATCCTTGGCACGCGCACAGATGACCATATGACTTGTTGCAGGACCTGCAGTACCACCCATAGCCGATGTCATATAGTAGTAACCGTTGTGGTATATGAGCTTGGGTGACTCCAAGCAGCCACACTCAGTTGCCCACTCAGCAGGGTACTTCCAGCCGGTATATACTCGCTTTGTCTCGCCCGCACGAGCCAAACCATCATCTGTAAGAGGTGTAACATTTCCCATATTTGTAAAGAGGTAACGCTTACCCTCGGGCGTTACAACCAAACCTGGGTCAATACCCTTAATCTTCAAATCAATAGGCTCACTCC
>JAZOUS010000061.1:0-19498 GCA_045658265.1 Alistipes sp. | reverse complement strand
GGCTCAGCAGTAACCTTCTTCAAAGTCTCGATAGCCTTCTCGCGCTGCTCCTTAGCGTTGTAAGCAGAACCCAAGTTGAAGTAAACTGCGCTCTTAGCCTCGTCAGTTGTCTGCAAAGCGGCAGCAGCCTCACCAATCTCGATAACCTTAGCGTAATCCTTCTTGAGGAAGTAAGCCTGAACTGCAACCTTCTGTGCAAGAGCCTTGTCAGCGATAGTCTCAGACATCTTGATGATGCCGTCGAAATCGTTAGCCTGCTGCATAGCTGCAATCTTGTTGTTAGTGTACTGATTCATAGTAGCCTGAGCCTTTGCCTTAGCAGGATCGTACTTAGGGCTTGGAAGAGCTGAAACCTCAGAGCAGATCTGAACACCCTCGTTATACTTGTCTGACTTGAAGTAGCTCTCTGCAAGCATCATAGCGATATCGGTGTTGCGCTTGTCAGCAGCATAACCCTTAGAGAATACCTCGATAGCCTTAGCATAGTTGCCAGAGTTGTAGTAACCACCACCCTGTGCCTGGTATACCTTACCAGCAGCAGCCTGTGCGTTAGCAGCAGCGCGAGTCTGGTTGTAAGCCTTAGCCTTAGCCTGAGCCTTAGAAAGTAATGAGAGAGCCTCAGCGAACTTAGCGTCCTTCTCCTCTGGCTTCTGCAACTTCATAGCAGCACCAGCAGCACGAAGGCCCATACCCTGATATGCAGCAGGAAGGTTCTTCTTTGCGTTCTCTACGCAACCCAAGATAGCCTCATCCTCCTCGCCATCGCCGTCAGCGATAACCTTCTCGAGCAACTCAGCAGCCTTAGCATAATCCTTAGCCTGAAGAGCCTGAACACTCTGGTTGTAGTTGTCAACTACGCTCTGTGCCGATGCAAAGGTGAAACCCATCAAAGCGGCAACCAAAAAAAGAATCTTTTTCATCGTAAAAAAAGTTTGTTATTAAGTTGTTATTATTCAAAAATTTCTTCCTCCTCAATTTCTGCCATATCAGCCACCCCTCTACGCAGGGAAACCGATACGACCTACAAAGGTATAACAATTTTTCACTCGTTGCAAATTTTATGGCGCTAACATAGCCTCAAAGGGGCTAAATAGCTAATTGATTGCGCAAAAACCTATCGCAACCGACCAAAAAATTCCTTCATAAGCTGCTCACACTCCTCTGCCATCACGCCACCCACGACCTGTGTCTTGGGGTGAAATAACTGGCCTTGCAGTCGCGAGTAGCCCCGCTTGGGATCTGCCGCGCCATAGACCACCCTGTCAATTTGGCTCCACGCCAAAGCTCCTGCACACATCACGCAAGGCTCGACAGTAACATAGAGGGTGCAACCCTTCAGGTACTTGCCGCCCAACGTGGCCGCCGCAGCCGTAATGCTCTGCATCTCGGCGTGGGCCGTAGCATCACAAAGAGTCTCCACGAGATTGTGGCCTCGGCCAATTACCCTATCGCCGCACACAACGACAGCTCCGATAGGTACCTCCTCTATCTTTAACGCTTTATGTGCCTCATTTATTGCCATAAGCATAAACTTCTTATCGCGCTCGGCCTGAGAATCGGGCTTCACATCGGCCGATGTTTGCTCACTGTGGCCTGCGGCAGAGGGCGGGACAAGAGATATATTTGAAAACTCCTTCATAGTGTAGGCATTGGTTATGGTGTTTAGTTTTGCTCTTAAAAAAGTATTGCGAAAATAGTAATTTGTGGGAAATAAAGCAAATCCGCAGGGCAAGAGATGGCCTTCGCAGGGTTTAATCCACCTCGGCCCGCAAAAAAGAGGTAAGAGATTGCGTATAATTGGCTTTTTTTATTATTTTTGTATGTTTTTAGCTAAAATGAGAAGAACTAATAAAACAAATATCTATGTATAGAAGTCATACTTGCGGTGAGTTGCGCATTGAGAACGTCGGTCAGACAGTTACACTCGCCGGTTGGGTGCAGAAGGTGCGTAATCTGGGTGCGATGACCTTCATCGACCTGCGCGACCGTTACGGCATCTCACAGATTGTAGTAGAGGAGAACTCACCTGAGCAGACACGCGAAGTGGCATCACGCTTGGGACGTGAGTTCGTATTGCAGGTTACAGGTAAGGTTATCGAGCGTTCGTCGAAGAACCCAAAGATGCCTACAGGAGATATTGAGGTGGCAGCCGAGAGCCTCAAGATTTTGAACGAGGCACAAACACCTCCATTCACTATCGAGGAGAACTCTGACGGTGGCGATGACCTTAGAATGAAATATCGTTACCTCGATTTGCGCCGTCCACCTTTGCAGCGCAATATGGAGTTGCGTCACCGTATGGCTCACGCCATCCGCACATTCCTCGACAAGGAGGGATTCCTTGAGATTGAGACTCCTTACCTGGTGGGCTCAACACCCGAGGGCGCACGCGACTTTGTGGTGCCAAGCCGTATGAACCCCAACCAGTTCTATGCTCTTCCACAGTCACCACAGACTTTGAAGCAGCTCTTGATGGTGGCAGGTTACGACCGCTACTTCCAGATCGTGCGTTGCTTCCGCGACGAAGATTTGCGTGCCGACCGCCAGCCAGAGTTCACTCAGATCGACTGCGAGATGTCGTTTGTGGAGCAGGAGGATGTGTTGGAGATCTTCGAGCGTTGGGCAAAGTATATGTTCAAGGATGTGATGGACATCGAGTTCAACGAGCCATTCCAGCGTATGCCCTGGATTGAGGCTATGGAGAAGTACGGCTCAGATAAGCCCGATTTGCGCTTCGGTATGGAGTTCCACGACATCACTGACCTTGCTCACGGCCACTCATTCCCTGTGTTTGACGACGCAGAGTATGTTGTAGGTTTTGCTGCAACAGGCTACGCAGGATACACCCGCAAGCAGATTGATGCCCTCACCGATTATGTGAAGCGTCCACAGGTGGGTGCAAAGGGTTTGGTATGGATTCGCCTCGACGAGCAGGGTAACCTGAAATCTTCGGTTGATAAGTTCTTCTCGGCAGAGGATTTGAAGCTCATCGCAGAGCGTATGGAGGCCAAGCCAGGCGATTTGATGCTCGTATTGTGCGGCAAGAAGTTCAAGGCTCTCACTCAGCTTTGCGCATTGCGTCTGCACGTTGCAGAGCTTTTGGGCTTGCGCGATCCTAAGAAGTTTGCTCCATTGTGGATTGTTGACTTCCCAATGTTTGAGTGGGATGACGAGACAGAGCGTTACTACGCTATGCACCACCCATTCACATCGCCAAAGCCAGAGGATGTGCAGTATATGGAGAGCGATCCAGGTCGTGTACGCGCCAATGCCTACGACTTTGTATGTAATGGCACTGAGATTGGTGGTGGTTCAATCCGTATCCACGACGCTCAGTTGCAGGCTCTCATCTTCAAGATTTTGGGATTCACGCCAGAGAAGGCACAGGAGCAGTTTGGCTTCCTGATGAACGCATTTAAGTTTGGTGCTCCTCCTCACGGTGGTTTGGCATTTGGTTTCGACCGTTTGTGCTCACTGTTCGGCGGTTCGGAGTCGATTCGCGACTTCATCGCCTTCCCAAAGAACAACGCAGGCCGCGATGTGATGCTCGATGCTCCATCGGTTATCGACCAGGCACAGCTCGACGAGTTGTATCTCTCATTAGTAAAGCCAGAGGCATAACAAGGCTCTATTATAAAATAGAATATACAACTTCTAACGAAATGTGGTTGCCCGACATACTTGTTGGACAACCACATTATTATTTTGAAACACTACACTACTCCTGCTCGAAAGCATCCTTACCTGCTCCACACAAAGGACAAGCCCAATCATCGGGCAAATCCTCAAACGAAGTGCCTGGCTGAATACCATTATCGGGGTCACCAACTGCTGGATCATACTCCCAACCGCAAGGGATACATCTATACTTATTCATAATTATTAGTTTTAATAGGTTATACTTATCTTTTATCCTATTGCAAAGATAGTGCAGAAATAGTCGCTTCGCCACTAAAATCAATCAAAAAAATTTATCTCAGGATAAGCATAGACTATAAAAAAGAGCCTGCGTAACTCTGTAAGTTAGCAGACTCATTAACTCCACAACACTTTAAGGAGTGTGTTATAATGTATATCTATCTCCTACACCAATCCCGAGAATCCCATAAAGGCCATAGCAAGGATTGCGGCAGTAATCAGCGCGATTGGAATACCCTTCATCGCAGCAGGCACGCCGTCAAGCTCCAAACGCTCGCGAATACCTGCAAAGATAACCAGCGCCAAAGCAAATCCGATGGCTGTAGATACCGAATATGCAAAGCTCTGCAAGAGGTTAAACTCCTTCTGAATCATCAAGATTGCCACACCCAATACGGCGCAGTTGGTGGTGATAAGCGGAAGGAAGATACCCAACGCCTGATAGAGCGAAGGAGAGACCTTCTTAAGTACAATCTCAACCATCTGCACCAACGATGCGATAACCAAGATAAAGACGATGGTTTGCATATACTCAATGCCGAGTGGCACGAGTATAAACTCCTGAATAGACCACGCTACGATAGCCGTAAGAGCCATCACAAATGTTACGGCAGCACCCATACCCATCGACGTATCGACCTTAGACGATACACCCAAGAAGGGGCAAATACCCAAGAACTGTGCAAGGACAACATTGTTGACGAAGATTGCACCGATGATAATTGCGAAATATGAAAGCTCCATAACTACTTCTTAGCTAATTTGTTAAACAAAACCATCAGATAGCCCAACACGAGGAACGCACCAGGAGCCAGGACAAATACCAAAGGCATATAGTTGGCAATACCCAACGAGTAGCCGAAAATCTCGCCACTACCCAATACCTCGCGGACAGAGCCAACGGCTGTAAGAGCCAACGTAAAGCCCACGCCGATACCAATACCATCGAGGATAGAATCAATTGGGCCATTCTTCGAGGCAAAAGCCTCGGCACGTCCCAGGATGATGCAGTTCACAACAATCAGCGGGATAAACACTCCCAAGCTGGCATACAACGATGGAACATAGGCCTGCATAAGCATCTGGATAATGGTAACGAACGATGCGATAACCACGATAAAGGCTGGAATACGCACCTTGCTGGGGATAAGATTCTTGATTAGCGAAATCACAAGATTCGACATAATGAGCACAGCCATAGTGGCTACACCCATACCCATACCGTTGATAGCCGATGTGGTTGTACCCAACGTTGGACACATACCGAGCACCAATACGAATGTAGGGTTATTCTTGAGAATACCGCTTGTAATAATCTGTAACTTATTCATTATTACCTCCTTTCTGAGCCTCATCGCTCTGGTTTGAAGTTGTAGTCTCCTCGGTTGCGGTTGCACCCGACACGCCATCGGCACTATCATCGGCGCCAACAGCCACAGCAAATGCCTGATAAGCGCGGGCTACTGCGTTATAGTAGGCACGAGATGAGATGGTTGCGGCTGTCAAAGCGTCCAGCTCACCGCCATCCTTCTTCACCTTGAAATCCACCTCCCAAGAGTTACGGCCCTGAATGCTCGACAAGAGAACATTGCCCTCATCGCACATCTTAGTACCAAGACCTGGAGTCTCGGCCTGCTCCAACACATTCACATTGTTAATCTTACCATCGGCCGTAAAACCTACCATCATACGGATAACGCCACCGAAGCCATCCTTAGTCATCGACTCAACGGCATAGCCGACCAGCTTGTCGCCCTTCTTTGCCGTATAGACCTTGATGGGCATATCGTCGATAGTCTGCTCGCTCTGCTCGCTTGAATCAAACTCGGGCAACACATTTGCAATAGCCTGCTTGGTGGCAACAGCCTTAGCCTCGGCTATAGCATCAGCCGTAATCATATTCACAGCGCCCACACCAGCCGAAGCGATGAGGGTGATGCTAAACAGAACGGCAACCATATTAAAAAGTGTACTCTTCATAATCAGCCCTCCTATTTAATTGACATTACACCGAAGCGCTTTGGCTTCACATACTTATTGATAAGAGGTGTTACGGCATTCATCAGCAGAATGGCGAACGACATACCCTCGGGATAAGCACCCCACTGGCGGATAATCATCGTGATAACACCCACACCTATACCATATATCAACATACCCTTCTTAGTCATTGGCGAGGTAACATAGTCGGTAGCCATAAAGATTGCACCCAACATAGCACCACCAGCCAACAAATGGAACGCAGGAAGCTCATACAACATAGCTCCGCCACCTGTAAAGGCCGCAATGACAAATGCAAACACTGCCATCGAGCCTAACACTGCAACGGGGATGTGCCAAGTGATAACCTTGCGCCAAATCATATACACGCCACCCACCAAGAGTGATATAGCCGAGATCTCGCCCAACGAGCCAGGCATCACGCCCGACAACATATTCAAAAAGTTGACATCACCAAGCTCAACAGCCTGAGCCTTCAACGCAGCCAAAGGTGTTGCACCTGCAAAGGCATCGACAAACTCTGGCGATATGGGCTGTGGGAACGAGGTCATCTGCACAGGATAGGCGATAAGCAGGAAGACACGACCTACCAATGCAGGGTTGAATGGATTGCGTCCCAAGCCACCAAAGGTCATCTTTGCCACGCCGATAGCCACGACCGCACCAATTACAACAATCCACCAGGGGATATCCGACGGAAGGTTGAAGGCGAGCAACACACCTGTAAGCACAGCCGAAAGGTTCTTCACCGTGCAATCGCCCTTAATCAGGAATCGCTGGATAAGATACTCCACAACCACACAGCTCACGACTGCTATGGCTGTAACACGCAGCACATCAAGACCATATACCAGAATTGATAAACAAAAAGCTGGCACCAATGCAATCAACACATCTCGCATCAACGACTGGGTTGACTGCGGGCTATGAATGTGCGGCGATGCTGCAACAAAAAACTTATTTGCCATATCTTTACTCTTTTATTTATTACTTTTTACTTGCCTCGACAGCCGCACGAGCTCTCAGAATACCCATAACTGTCTGCTTGCCATAGCGCACATTATCGAGCAGCGACAGAGCCGCTGGACAAGAGTACTGACAGCAACCGCACTCAATGCAACTGGTGATATACTCGGCCTCAAGCTGCGCCCACATCTGCTTCTGAGTAAGGCGAATCAAGAGGTATGGCTCGAGGCCCATAGGGCAGGCCGCCACACACTTTGCACACTTGATACAACTCTCGGCATCTACACGCTTAGCATCACTACCACAATAAACCGTGATACCCGAGCAACCCTTAGTTACCGGAGAGTCGATGTTCACCATAGCACGGCCCATCATCGGACCACCATTCACAACCTTCACATCACCCTCGGGCAGACCACCAGCCGCCTCAATCAGATTTGTGATAGGCGTACCCATACGAGTCAGCAGATTGCGAGGATTAGAGAGCTGCTTACCTGTGATGGTAACTACACGCTCGATAAGAGGCTTATTCTTCTGCACCGCCTCATACACCGCAACAGTTGTAGAGGCGTTGCACACAACAGCACCAACGTGGATAGGCAATCCTGGAGGTGGTGGCACCTCGCGACCAGTAATCGCGGCAATAAGCTGCTTCTCGCCACCCTGAGGATACTGCACCTTCAGCGGCTCGACACGCATTGCATAGCCTCCCTCCTTGATGAGTTTACCGAGGTGGGCGATAACATCGGGCTTGTTGTTCTCAACTCCGATAACGGCCTTCTCGACATTAAGAGCCTTCTTCAAAATCTCAACGCCAATTAGCAACTCCTCGCCACGCTCCAACATTGTACGATGGTCGGAAGTAAGATAAGGCTCACACTCCACACCGTTGATAATCAGATACTCTGCATTGTAGCCATCGGGCACCGAGAGCTTAACGTGAGTGGGAAACGAAGCACCTCCCATACCCACAATACCTGCCTGCTGAATTCTATCTATAATCTCCTTAGATGTCAAACTGCACTCGCGCTTAATCTCGGGCGTGCGGTCAATCTCGGGCATCCACTCGTCGCCCTCGCGCTTGATAGTCACCATCAACTGGCTAATACCCTGAGCACTGAGCTTCATATCTACGGCTGTGACTGTACCTGAGATTGGGGCGTGGATATTGGCCGACATAAAGCCCTTAGCCTCACCTATAAGCTGACCAACGAGCACCTTATCACCCTTAGCAACCGTTGCTACTGCAGGTGCGCCGATATGTTGTCCGAGCGGAACATTTACAACATCTGGAAGCTCCAACACCTCCACTGCTTTGGTGTTGCTCCACTGCTTATTATCCGACGGATGGACTCCGCCAATAGGGAATGTCTTCATAATCTTCAATGTTATTTCTGCTCGTTAACACTCTCTTTCTTAACCTCAACTGCTGGCTGTGTAGCAGGCTTTGCAGCCTCTACGGGCTTCGCGACTTCGGCTGGTTTAGCCGCCGACTTTGCCGCATCATCGGTCTTAGCGGGGGCAACCTTTGGGGCCTTTGGCAGAGGTTCCATATTCAACAGTGCGATAGCTCCCGTTGGGCACTCATTCACACACTTACGGCACAACTTACACTTATAAGAATCGATATATGCTACGTTGTTTGACACTGTAATTGCATCAAATGCACACACCTTGACACACTTGCCACAACCAATACATCCCGCCTTGCAGGCCTTCATAGTAACGGCACCCTTCTCTCTTGACGTACATCTAACAAAGATTGCTCTATTCTTTGGCCAGCGCTTACGAAGCTCAATGATACGCTTAGGGCAGGCCTTCACGCAAGCACCACAAGCCGTACACTTCTCGGGATCCACCTCTGCAATACCAGTCTCGGGATTCACGCTTATAGCGCCAAACTTACAAGCCGCAACACAGTCACCAAAACCAAGACAGCCATAAGCACAAGCTGTCTCGCCCACATACAACGACGAAGCGATAGCACAACTCCTCGAGCCATCGTAGGTGTTGGTACGGGGACGCTTTGCACAAGTACCGCCACAACGCACCGTTGCAACAACCGGATCCTTCTCGGCCGCCGCTTTACCTAAATACGATGCAATCTTCTTCATACATTCAGCACCGCCCACAGGGCAATACAACGCAGAAATGTCGTCACGCAGAACCATAGCCTCGGCCATAGCTCGACAACCGGCAAATCCACAGCCACCACAGTTAGCACCAGGCAACATAGCGTCCACCTCGTCGATGCGAGGATCCTCCTCTACCTTGAACTTCTGAGCCACAAAATAGAGAATGACAGCAGCCAGAATACCCAATACACTGAGTGTTACGATTGTAGATAATAATACCGTCATTTTGTTTGTTTTGTTATTGTAAATTCAATTCTTTTTTTCACTCTATCGCGCAAGAGCCACAACACTACATAGTAGAGAGCCACCCCCGCAAGTGCCGCCAACGCGGCCACCTCCTCGCTGCTACCCATAGCTGAGAGGCCAAAAAGCAGCAAAGTCAAAATAAAAAAGGGTATCACATAGGCCAACAAGACCGATATGACACCCATAGATTTTTGTCGCAAAGCCACCTCAACACTCTCACCTACAACATACTCATCTGCTGCCAAAGTAGCAACCTCGACAATCTTATCTTCTGACTCATCAACTCCGCACACCGCCTTTGCGTGGCATCCACTACAAGCGCTGTTCACACTCATACGAACAATCACCTTGCCTGGCTCCACACCTATAACCTCGCCAGCGTGTTTTATCGAAGTTGCAGCCATAGAGATCTTAGATAGAAATCTTAGACCATCAGTCTAATAACCATATTTATTCACCAATGGGAACAAGCACTCGTGCCTGAACGAGCAGGTTGACAATCTCAACACTGGTGGATACTGATAACGCTTCTTCACGTTGCGCATAACCATAGTGTGAATCTTCTCGACAACCTCCGAATCGAAGCCTGCATTGATAATCTCCTCACGGTGCTCGCCCTTCTCGATCATACGATACAGGATGGCATCCACAACCTCGTATGGAGGCAGGATGTCGCTATCCTTCTGATTGGGGTGAAGCTCCGATGTGGGCTCCTTCTTGAGGATAACCTCTGGAATAGGATTGCCGAAATTGAGATTGATATATCGGGCCAAGTCGTAAATCTCGCTCTTGTAGAGGTCGCCTGTTACGCTGAATGCGCCAGCCGTATCGCCATAGAGCGTACACCAGCCCACTGCATTCTCACTCTTGTTCGACGAGTTGAGAAGCACATAACCCTCCTTATTCTGCAGAGCCATCAAAAGCACTGTACGGATACGCGACTGGATATTCTCCTCCGTTGCATCAAACTTCGTACCACCTGTTACGGGCTTCAACGTATCGACAATCGAGTCGTAAGCCGCCTTGATGGGCAAAACGCTATAGTCGATACCCAGATTCTCGGCCAGCACCTTTGCATCCTCAACCGAGTTGTCAGACGAGAACTGCGAAGGCATCATCAAGCCCTTTACGTTCTCAGCACCCAGCGCACCCACAGCCAAGCAGGCCACCACCGATGAGTCGATACCTCCCGACAAACCCACACAAGCCTTCGTATATCCGTTCTTGTGGAAGAAGTCGCGAAGACCGAGGCACGCGGCACGATAGACCATACGCGTGCGGTGGTTATATGATGTGAAGGGAGCCTCCTGAGCCTCATAGTGAGCCTCGGTATCGTAAATCTGGAAGTCCTCCTCAAAATCCTTCATCAGCAACTCGAGCTTACCATCACTGTTCATCACAGCCGACATACCGTCGTAAACCAAATCGCCTGAGCCACCAACCTGGTTGACGATAATCACATTGCGAGCCTCGGTGTAGGCCAGGCGGCGTACCATCTCGTAGCGATAAGAGAGCAAACCCTTACCATAGCGGCGGGCATTGATGCTGATAACATACTCTGCCTGCTGTGGCAAATCCTGCAACTGCGACAAGTCATCACCAACGACAATGGCGAGGTTGCAACCATTTATCTCGACAATCTGGTAACCACTACCCGCAGCCACGAATCCCATCTCGCGGCGAGCTGTGATGTGCTGCTTCTCGATGGTCTCCACAATCTGACCATTACGCAACACCACTGCGGCACTCACTGCACCACGCTCGGTGAGCACAGGTGAGCCAACGATGGCTGTAACTCGCTTGCAAGCCGATGCAATACGCTCCAAAGCCTCCTCACAAAGCGAGAGGAAGGTTGTTTTGCGCAACAAGTCATAGGCGGGAGTTCCACTTATGGCATACTCGGCAAAGAGCACCAAATCGGCACCCTCGGCCTCGGCTTTGCGTATTGATTCGATGATGCGGTCGGCATTGGCATCGATGTCTCCGATAGTGTAGTTTAATTGAGCAAGAGCTATTTTCATTTTCCTTTTCAATTTAGAAAAAGTTATAACACTCAGCAAAGGTAATTAATATTTCACAAACTATAAAAATTACGGCGCTTTTTTTATTGAAAATAAAAAGCCCCGCAAACAAAAAATGGACAAATCATTATCTGACTTGTCCATAATTCTAATCGAGCGGCGAAAACCTAACCGATTCACCCACTCTGCTGGCCCGATTCGGTGCTGTGCTAAAAGAGGATTACTCCTCGTCGCCACCCACCAAAATACGACCGCAATACTCGCAAACGATGAGCTTCTTACCCTGACGGATATCAGCCTGACGCTGAGGAGGGATACGGTTGAAGCAACCACCACAAGCATCACGCTTTACGGTCACTACAGCCAAACCGTTGCGAACGCTGCGACGGATACGGGCGTAAGCAGTCAAAAGGCGCTCATCAATCTTATTCTTGGCCTTTGCTGCCTTATTCTCCAAAGCTGCAACGTGGTCGGCAGTCTCAGCCTCGATACCATCCAACTCGGTCTTCTTTGCAGTCAAATCGATGTTGCGGTCTGCCAAGATAGCCTCTGTCTCCTCGGCCTGAGCCTTCTTAGCCTTTGTTGCGGCGGTGTACTCACGAAGACGCTTCTCTGCAAGCTCAATCTCCAACTCCTGATACTCAATCTCCTTAGTGATAGCGTCGTACTCACGGTTGTTACGCACATTGTTCTGCTGCTCCTTGTAGTGAGAGATCTGAATCTTGGCCTGATCAACCTCGCGCTTGCGCTGGTTTGTGAGAGATTTAATCTCCTCGATCTCGGCGTTGATGTTGTCGATTCGAGTCTTCAATCCCTCGATCTCATCCTCCAAATCCTGCACCTCCAAAGGCAGATCGCCCTTCACCTTGTTGATTTCATCAATCTGAGAATCAATCTTCTGCAACTCATAGAGAGCCATAATCTTCTCCTGCATCGAATAATCGACTTCAGATGTTTTCTTTTGTGCCATATATCTTAATTTTGTTTATGCTCCTGTAACCTAACTTCTTTACGCTCTGGTAAACGGACTTTCGCTCCCCTCCCCCTTTTCATCAACCGCCAAATCACTACGACTTACGACCATCGGCCACTCGGCTTTAGAACAAGTAATTTACGGGGTTACGCGAGCGCACACTCTTGCGAGCGGCAAATATACAAAAATTTTTTGATAAAATGTCAAATAAAAGCTCAATTGCACAATATTCGCTCTCAAAATGGCCCATATCGGCCAAAATTATCGAGTTTTCGTGGCGCATAAAGTCGTTATACTTCAAATCGGCGGTCAAATAGATGTCGGCACCCGACGCTCGGGCAACATCAATGAGCGAGCCGCCAGAACCAGTACAGATGGCTACTCTCTTCACCTCGGGCTTGACAATATCGCTGTGGCGCAACGCCTTTACACCAAACTTCTCCATCACCTGACGCATAAAATCCAGCGAGGGGGTGCCCTCGTTGAGCTCTCCTACAACGCCAAAGCCTGCGCCATCGGAGGATGTAGCCTGCATAACCTCCACATTTTTCAAACCCAAAATCTGAGCCACACGCCAACTCATTCCCTGAGGCGTGGAGTCGAGATTGGTGTGGGCTGCATAGAGCACGATACCACGACGAATGGCCTGCTCAACGCATCGCTCGGTGGGGCTGGCCGAGTTGAAACGCTTGACGGGCTGGAAGATTATCGGATGGTGGGTGACAATCATATCGCACCCCTGCTCTACGGCCTCCTCAATCACCTCTTCGGTGACATCAACCGCAAGCAATATCTTGCTCACCTCATCGTCATATCGGCCAACAATAAGGCCCGAATTATCGTAAGACTCCTGCAACGACAATGGCGCAAAAGCCTCAATTACGGAGGTTACTTCTCTTACTTTCATATCCTCTAAAACAACGATTGCTCATAGAATGGGAAGAGCTCCTTGTTGTCGTCATCGCTCTTCTTCTTGCGACGTGCGGTGCGCTTCTTTGGCTGCTCGGCCTGCACTTCGGCGGCAGGCTCGGCAACTGGTTCAGTAACTGGCTCGGCAGAAGGTTCAGCAACTGGTTCTTCTGCAGCCTCCACTACTGGCTCAGGGGCAATATCTGCCACCTCCACATCCTGCTTGGGCTCTTCAATCTCTGAATCCACAATCTGCTCACCCACACCGAGTTTCAGCTCCTCACGCACCTCGACAAGTGCGGCACGAATACGCTGCAGGCGCTCGAGCATCTCGGTATCGCGCGCCAGGTCGTTGCTCTTAGACGATGCACGCATAACCTTGTTTGCACCCTCAAGAGTCATTCCACGCTCCTTGACAAGGTGGTAAATCTGCTTCAATCGCTCGACATCTTCGGGCGTGAACAGACGATTACCCTTCTTGTTCTTATGCGGACGAATACAACTGAATTTCGACTCCCAATAGCGAATCAGAGATGCATTCACATCAAACATCTCGGCGACCTCGCCCATCGTGTAATAGAGTTTCTTAGCAACCATAATATCTTGTTTTTACTATGTTTCTCTTTATGTTTTGCACAACGCACTACTTCAGTATGCGCAACGAGTTGGAATACATATTGTTCACCCTGGCTCCCACCCTCTTTACAAATCCCAGCGGCAGCCCCTCGCAGAGCACCATATTCACACCCTCGGAGAACTCCCCCGCAGGCAAATCCTGCTTGCGCAGAAATTGCAGAGCAAGATCCTCGCTCAGCTCCCTGCACTCCACCTGCTCACGCCTAAGCCCCACATAGAAGGCCAAAGCACCGTCAGGTTTGAGTTTTCCCTTGAATATCTGTCCCATAGCCACTCCCGAATAGATAACGGCCAGTACACTCGACAAAGCCTCAATATCGGCGTAATGCTCCTTGCGGCAACCATACATCGTATCTCCCGCCTCGAAGAATCGCATCTGACAGGCATCCACCACCCAGCGCGACAGCTCCTCGGCACTCTTTTTATCGACCGACGTGATAGCCTGACGCTTCGACTTGGGGGCACGACGACGCGACGAAGGCTCGCCAGCCTTCATAGCCACCGCCATAAACATACCCTCGCCAGTTAATCGGTGGGGGAAGAAACGGAATGTCTGGAACACGCCCACGCGACCTGTCACCACACCCCAATTGCTGCCTACACTCACCTCTGGAGCTTCTACAAGCTCATCACCCGACTCCTCCATCAGGCGGGCCACTATATCTTCATCCTCGCTGCGGTTGAACGTGCAGGTGCTATACAGCAACACACCTCCCGCACGAAGCGCCACAAAGGCGTTCTGCAAAATCTCCCACTGACGCTCGGCACACATAGCCACATTGGCCTCGCTCCACTGCTCGCAGGCATCGTCCGACTTGCGAAACATACCCTCACCCGAACAGGGTGCATCCACCGCCACCACATCGAACCACTCCTCGAAAGCCGACAGGCGCGATGAGTCGTTGCACGCCACAACGATATTTCCCAAGCCCCACTTACGGGCATTATCGGCCAGCACAGCCGCACGCGAGCGGTTAATCTCGTTGGCCACAACCAAACCCTCGGGGCCCACCAACGAGGCATAATGGGTGCTCTTGCCACCAGGTGCAGCACACATATCGAGCACACGCAACCCTCGGCAAGCATCCGCTCCGCCACACACCTGCGAGAGGATATATCCTGCGAACTGCGAACTCGCCTCCTGCACATAGTATGCGCCAGCGTGAAAGGCCGTATCGAGTGTAAAACTTGGGCGAGCGGCAAGTTTATAGCCCCACTCACTCCACCCGATGCTCTCGCCTCCCCACTTCTCGTGCTGCATCTTATAGGGGTTCAGGCGCACCGAGGTAGATGGCTCGCTACCCAGAGCCTCACAGAGCGCTCGGGCCTCGGCAGAGCCAAGCTCACGCTCCATTCGCTCGACAAACTTATCTGGTAGTTGCATACTCATCCCTTGCTTCTATTTTGGCTGAGCCAGCATTGCATCAATGCGGGCACAGATGGAATCGACCACCTGCTCATTATCCACAAAATCCTCTACATCCTTGTCGATAACAAGCACACGGCCACTATAGATGTTGTTAATCCAATCCTCATATCGTTCGTTGAGCAGCGTGAGGTACGACTCGTCGATATTCATCTCGTAGGCTCGGCCACGACGCTTAATCTGCGAGACAAGCGTGGGGATGCTGGCACGCAGGTAGATGAGCAAATCGGGCTGGGGAATGAGGTTGGTTGTAAGCTCAAAAACCTTCATATAGGTAGCAAAGTCGCGCGAGGCGATAAGCCCCATAGAGTGGAGATTCTCGGCAAAGATGTGGGCATCCTCATAGATGGTTCGGTCCTGGATGATGGTCTTATCGCCACTCGACATCATATCGAGAGTCTGCTCGATGCGACTGCCCAGAAACGATATCTGGAGATGGAACGCCCAGCGACTCATATTGTTGTAGAAGTCGTCGATATATGGATTATCGGTCTGTTCGTAATAGGCCTTTGCCCCATATCGTCTGGTCAAAATCTCGGTGAGCGTTGTCTTGCCACTGCCAATATTTCCAGCTATTGCTACATACATAGTCTGCTTCGTTTACGGTTTAGGTATAGTTTGGTTATCGGTTAATTAAAATACTCTCCCACTTTGGCAATAGAGCCAGGCATAGAGAATACCACAACTCTATCGTAGGCCTTGATGGCTGTATCACCCACAGCGATAAAGACCTTGTCGCCACGCACAATACCTCCGATAATCACATCGTGAGGCAGACGCAAATCCTTGATTGGACTCTTCGTCGCTGGCGAGTTGGGCTTCACGATAAACTCCAGCACCTCGGCCTCGCTGCCTGTAAGGCAACGGATAGCCTGCACGTCGGTTGACATCGTAAAACGGAAGATATTTGATGCCGTAACGCGTTTCTTGTTGATGATGGTGTCAATACCCACACTCTCGGCCAGCGAGATGTAGTTGAGATTCTCGACCTCGGCGATAACCTTCTTCACGCCCTGACGCTTGGCCTGCATAGCAGCCAGGATATTTGTCTCACTGCGGCCCGTAACGGCAAGGAAAGCATCAATATTGGCTAAGCCCTCCTCGAGCATAGCATCGAGCTTACGGCCATCCTCGTGGATTATAAGAGTCTTATCCAGCCTCTCGGCCAGACGGTAGGCCTTCTCACCATTATACTCCACCATCTTCACATTCATCTGCTCCTGCAACCTCTCGGCCACACTCACACCAATTCGTGAGCCACCCAGAATCATCAGGCTCTTCACCTCGACACTCTTCTGACCTGAGAGCTCCGAGACACCCTTCACCACATCCTTGCGGGCGATGATATAGACCATATCTCCCTCGAAAAACTCATCCTGACCTCGAGGGATGATTGTCTGCGAGCCACGCGCAATGGCCACCACTCTAAACTCGGCTATCGAGCCATCGGCTGCCAAATCCATCAGCTTGCGACCTACCAGGGGCGATGTGGGCTCTAATCGGAAAACAACCAGCGAGAGCAGACCACCCGAGAAATCGACATAGTCGGTGGTGGTGGTATATCCCAGCAGGTTGGCCACCTCCTTAGCTGCCACCTGCTCGGGGTAGAAGAGGTAGTCGATACCCATATCAATAAACATCTCCTTGTTGTTGGGTTCGAGATACTCGTTATTGTCGATACGAGCGATAGACTTCTTCGCACCCAACTGCTTGGCCATAATGGCGGCAAGGATATTTTGATTCTCATCGTGGTTGACGGCAATAAAAAGGTCGCAACGACGCACACCCGCCTTGCGCAACACAGCAAAGGTTGTGGTGTCGCCCTCGATGGTTATGACCTCGGCCAGATTCTCCACCTCGTTAAGCAGCTTCTGGTCGCTGTCGATAACAGTAATCTCGTGGCCACTACCGCTCAGCATACGCGCCAAGTGGTTACCCATCTCACCTACTCCCGATATAACTATCTTCATAGCTTCAAATCTAATCACACAATTTGCGGCCACAGTGGGCCACTTATCTTGTCTGTTGGCCACATTGCAGCGAGCAAAAAGTACACATTTTTGCAAATTAACATACAAATATATAAATTTGTTGGCGGAAATTCAACAAAACACAACTTTTTAACACATAACTCGCTATGGGAGCAACCTTTTCGACAATATTGATAGTTATAGGAGCATCGGTTCTGCTGGTCGGCTTCTTCTTTTTGGGAATGTCGCTGACACAGATTTTCAAGGGACACGACATCGACTCGGAGATTGCCACCAACAAGAATATGCAGAGGCTCGGAATAAAGTGCGCCGTGCAGGAGTCACGCGAAGACACTGGAACGGATTGCGCCGACATAGGCTGTCACGGCAACTGCTCATCGTGCGATATAGACCACGAGGCCGAAAAGAAGTAACAAACAAAAAAAGACCGCAAATGCGGTCTTTTTGCTTAGGTAATTTGAACAACTATTCTACTGGTGGAAGTGCAATAGGAGTTGCCTTTTTGTGAATTTTACCTCTTTCAACTGTCAGAGATAGGTCTGAAAGGGTAATAACCCCCGCAACTCCATCAACACTGTATCCAATAGTGACGGTTGAATATGTACGTGGAGGGAGGGGGAATAAATAAGTATTAGCAGGAATATTACTAATACCACCTGTAAGCGGTTTAAAATTACTGGTATTTTGTTGATTTAAACAAACTATATCTGCGTTTTCAACCAAGCCATCTGCATCAAATGTCAACTGCACATAAGGGTTACCCATTATTTCTGAACTCCTAACACTACTCAGTGATGCAGTCTTACCCTCTCCTACCGTTACAGGAATTTCCAACATTCCATAAACGTGATGCATAGTAACAAGTGTTCCATTAGCATCGGCTGTAAACACATCACTAAAAAGTGGCAAATCTGCTATACGACCATATTGTTGAGTATAATACCATGCTACCGTAAGTTTACCATCTACAATTTTTGGGGTACTATTCGCAGAATTACAGTTGAAAGTGAGAAAATATTTTTCACCTTCCACCATCGCAGGTTGTGAATTAGCTAATATAAATTTACCAGCAGCAGAGTTATATCGATAAGAAGTATGCCTTACAGCGGTTGTCGCATTCCACACATGAACGAGATCATTATCGTTAAACATAAAGTCCAAACCGCTACCAGTAACATATGAGGCACTTACACGAGTTGAGTTTTCAAAATCTACCGTAAATTCTGTAACATACTTTACTCCGTTGTCACTTGCAACATTGTCCTTGCTACAAGATGTTACTACCAAAGCGGCAATAGTAGCCACAAAAAATATAATCTTCTTCATAATCATTTCAATCATAATTTTACAAACACTCTACTACCAGCTGTTGCCATAACCCATTCCATCAATAGGCTCCGACTGGGCGAATCCTTTTTCTATTGCCACCTCAATTACCTCAATTTCGGGAGCTACATAACACGTCTTTTTCTCCATAATATCTGTTTTTATTGGTTAATATAATCGACAAAAAAAACGCTTACGGCTGGGCGCAACAAAGCCCACGCTGTAAGCGCGTTATTACTATCGAGCACAACAAGCTGACTACTTGATTGTTAAATATATATATAGGGGGGGGGGGGGGTAACGCTGCGACATTGGTCGTAAGCCAATGCGTACACATCGAATTGTCGAGCATTTCCGCCCACAACTCTCTGCAAGATATTTACTTTACAGCGCAACATTTTTTTTGATTTTCCAATGATTAACCACGACTCTAATGTCATACAAAAGTAATGAAATAATCCAAAATATCAAAAAAAAGATTTCAAAATTCAAGATTAGGGAGGTTAAGGAAATTAAGGAAATTAGAGAGATTAAGGAGATTAGGGAGAGCTTTCCCTAAATTCCCTAAACTCCCTAAGTTCCTTAATCAGATGCCAAAATAACAAGCCAGACGTATTTACAAACAAAAAAAGCGGAACCCCGAAGGATTCCGCTGTTGTTTGTTGTAAGTGCTTTACGATGCCACTAACTACTCAGCAAGAGGAGTTACGCTAACGTATGACTTGCCAGAAGACTTCTTGCAGAACTCAACTGTACCGTCAACCAATGCAAAAAGTGTGTGGTCCTTACCCATACCCACGTTGTTACCTGGGTTGTGTACTGTACCTCTCTGACGAACGATGATGTTGCCAGCCTTAGCGAACTGACCACCGAAAAGCTTTACACCGAGTCGCTTGCTCTCTGACTCACGGCCGTTCTTTGAACTACCTACTCCTTTTTTGTGTGCCATT
>JAZOUS010000060.1:0-2869 GCA_045658265.1 Alistipes sp. | reverse complement strand
ATCAAGAATCCCAGCACTAAGAACGCTCCGGGAGCCAAGACAAAGACCAAAGGCATATAATCGGCACAACCGAGGTCAAAGCCAAAGATTGCGCCACTACCCAACACCTCGCGCACAGCACCAATAACGGTCAGCGAGAGGGTAAAGCCCAAGCCGATACCCACGCCATCGAGAGCCGAGTCCAAGGCGCCATTCTTCGACGCAAACGCCTCCGCACGACCGAGGATAATGCAGTTCACCACAATCAGCGGAATAAAGACACCGAGTGATGCATACAACGAAGGGATAAACGCCTCCATCAACATCTGAATCACGGTTACGAACGATGCGATAACCACGATAAATGCAGGGATACGCACCTTATCGGGGATAAGATTTTTAATGAGCGAAATCACGATATTCGACATAATCAATACCGCCATAGTTGCCACACCCATACCAAAACCATTCTCTGCCGAGGTGGTCGTACCGAGTGTAGGACACATACCGAGAACCAACACGAAAGTAGGATTCTCCTTAATCACGCCACGCCAAGTAAGGAGCAGCTTATCTTTCAAGAACATTGTTACTTTATTTGCCATAGTTACTCCTCCTTCTTTGTTTGTGTTGCACCTGTGGTTGCCTGAACATCGCTCTGCCAGCCCGCTGCAACCTTAAATACTGCGTACGCGCGTGCGACAGCCTCGGCATAAGCACGCGAAGAGATTGTGGCAGCAGTCAAAGCATCGACATCGCCACCATCTTTCTTTACGGTAAGGTTAGTTTTCGGTGCCTCCTTGCACTGAATACTTGCCAAGAGGGGGTTGCCCTCCTCGGTCATCTTTGCGCCCAAGCCCGGAGTTTCAGCCTGCTCCAAGACATTAACATTTAGGATAGTACCCTTTGTATCGAAGCCGACCATCAAGCGTACCAAGCCACTAAAACCATTTTTTGTCTGCGACTCGATGGCGTAGCCTACAACCTCGCCACCCTTTGTCGCCTTGTGTGCGATAATGAGCAGCTCGTCAGCCGTATGCTCGCTCTTCTCGGTAGCGTCAAATTCTGGCAATACCTGCTGCAACGCCGCCTTAACAGCAGCCTCTTTCGCTGCTGCAATAGGTCCCTCGGTAATCATATTTACCACGCCCACACAAGCAGCCGAGATAAAGGTGATGCAGAAGAGCACCAAGACCATATTTTTTAATGAACTTTTCATCTCCTGCCCTCCTACTTTTTAGAGCCGAAACGGCGTGGTTTAACATACTTATTGATAAGAGGTACAACGCTATTCATAATAAGGATAGCAAACGACATACCCTCAGGATATGCACCCCACAGACGGATAGTCATTGTCAAAGCACCGATGCCGATACCGTAGATAACCATACCCCACGGAGTCATAGGCGAGGTAACATAGTCGGTAGCCATAAAGACTGCACCCAACACTGCACCACCTGCGATAAGGTGGAACAGAGCGAAGTTCGACACGAGGTGTGGAGTGTCAAACGACACTGCGCCATAGATAGCAGCAAATACCGCCATAGTGCCGAGAATTGCCACCGGAATATGCCAAGTGATAACTCGGCGCACCAAGAGGTATGCAAAGCCGAGCAACAACGCCAAAGTTGCAACCTCACCAAACGAGCCTGCCATATTTCCCGTAAACATTCCGAGAGCATCATACTCTGCGAAGTTCAACAAGCCTGCCTTAGCTGCTGCGAGTGGGGTAGCACCCGAATAGGCATCGGCAAAGCCCTCGGTCGAAGGCATTGCAAACGATGTCATCTGCACCGGATAAGCAATCAAGAGGAATACACGCGCTACGATAGCAGGGTTGAATGGGTTTTTGCCAAGACCGCCGAAAGGCATCTTTGCAACACCGATAGCGACAAGTGCGCCCACAGCCACAATCCACAACGGAATGTTAGCAGGCATATTCATCGCCAACAACAAACCCGTAACCACTGCCGAGAGATTTGTTACGGTCTGCTTACCGCGCACCAAGAATTTCTGAATTAACGCTTCAAAAAGCACACAGCAGCCAATCGAAACCGCTGTGATTGCCAACACGCCCCAGCCATAGACATAGACCGACACCGCCAACGCTGGCAAGAGAGCGATAATTACATCGCCCATCAATCGCGTTGTCGAGAGAGGTCCGTGAACATGCGGAGCCGAGGCTACAATAGTTCTGTTTGCCATATCTTTTTCTCCTTTATTTCTTTGCGTTACGAGCGCGGATAATACCCATTACGGTCTGCTTGCCAAGACGAACATAGTCGAGCAACGCAATGTTTGCAGGACAGGTGAATTGGCAGCAACCACACTCAATACAACTTACAATATCATTCTTCTCCATCTCGCCCCAAGCCTTCTTCTTCGACTGCTTTGCGAGGAGGTAAGGCTCCAAGCCCATAGGGCAAGCCTCGATACACTTTGCACACTTGATACAAGCCGACGGCTCGCCACGAAGTGCCTCCTTTCCGCTGATCACGGTGATACCCGAACAACCCTTCATCACGGGCGATGCCAAATTCGACATCGGGCGGCCCATCATAGGACCTCCGTTCAAGACGCGGTTGTCGCCCTCAGGCAGACCGCCACACTTCTCGATAAGTGCCGAAACCGGTGTTCCAAAGCGAGTTAGGAGATTTTTCGTATCCTTAATGCTCTTGCCCGTAACGGTAACTACGCGCTGAACAAGTGGCTTATTCTTCTGCACAGCCTCATAGACTGCCACCGCAGTCGATGCGTTGCAAACCACTGCACCAACATCAATCGGAAGTGCTGGTGGAGCAGGAACTTCACGATCTGTAACCGCTGCGATAAGTTGCTTCTCGCCACCCTGCGGATACATAGTTTTGAGAGCCTTAATGTCGATGCCCTTATA
>JAZOUS010000059.1:0-23713 GCA_045658265.1 Alistipes sp. | reverse complement strand
ATCGAGGAGGATGACCAAGTGATGCGTGCAACGGTAGATGTGAGAGATGTGGGTGAATACTACCGCCTCGGCACATTCACATTCAGCGACAGTGCAAAGTATGAGGGTAAGGCTTTCTTTACCTTTGAAAATGCGGCATTGTATCGTATATATATGCGTCAGTACAAAGGTGAGCCGACCAACCATATTTGCGATTTGCAGTACATCTGTGATTTCTATGGTATGACATTCAACAACATAACCGAGATAGAGTTGGCACTCGATAGTAACTACAACTACATCGGTAAGGTACGCCGTATGATTAAAGATGTCGAGCATTATGACCTTATTCTAAACGGACGGCGGGTAAGCAATGATGAAAACCTCGATGGTTATGGCGAGTATTACTGCCGCTCTCGCACTAAACTCTCAAAACTACCGACATTATATTTTAGTCAGGCTAAGGATACGGATATGAAGATGCGTATTTATGACAAGGCTACCGAGTTAAATCAGAGTAGTCCACACAAAGCGGAGCGTATTAAAGAGTGGCTCGGTTGGGATGACATCAGTAAATTATATCGAGTTGAGGTCGTGATGCGAAATACCAATGTCCGTGAGTTTATGGGGCGCTACGGACAAAAGCTGGTTGGTGATGTCGGTGAGCATTGCAATATTCTCAACTTTCTTAATTCAGAGGAGTTTAGGCTGGCTATGTTTTTGGATAGTGCAGAGCGTATGATATATTTCAAGGATAAGCGCACGGGAGGGAGAATTAGCCTTGTTGAGGTTGCCACAGGTATATAACCAATATACCTGTCAAATTGGCGAGAACTATGGTATGATATTGATTGTCAAAATCTTAAATAATAAAATATTATCATTAAATTATAATTAAGTTCTATATCCACATCTGAAAAATGGTATATTTATGTAAATTATAAAACATAGTAAATAGCATAGTAAATAATGTAAATATTTGAGTATATCTAATTATATATCATTTGTTTACAAGCGTTATGACCTTAATACTTGGTAAGGAAGAGGTCGTCAGTTCAAGCCTGATCAACAGCTCAAAAGAGGGAAGATGAAAATCTTTCCTCTTTTTGTTTTTAATTCATTACATAACAACTATTTACACACTCATCAAGCCGCAAATCACAACTCAATCCTGCGCAACGCAAAAACTTTTTCGCACAAAAATACCTTTTCATTCCATCCCGCGAGCGAAAAAGAGTTGACACACATATATAAAAAAGTTGTCCAACATATGTTGGACAACTACAAATCTTAGGAAATAATTTGAGCTATTTTACCCGACCACGAGGGTCGTGTTTCCTCCTCGCGGCTCAGCAAAGTGAACAAGTTCACTCTGCTCTCACTCCGCAGCGTCGGTTGAGGCTGTTCGCAGATGGGAAAACCGCAGCATACTATGCGTATGTGAGGATTTTCACATCAAGGCAGACGCCAAAAGAGCCAAATTGCCAGCCCTCAAAAAAATCGTATAATTTGAGCTATTTTGAGGCTGCTCGAAGATGGGGAAACCGCAGCATACTATGCGTATGTGAGGATTTTCACATCAAGGCAGATGCCGAAATAGCCAAATTGCCAGCCTTCAAAAAATCGTATAATTTGAGCTATTTTGAGGCTGCTCGCAGATGGGAAAACCGCAGCATACTATGCGTATGTGAGGATTTCCACATCAAGGCAGACGCCAAAAGAGCCAAATTAGACGGTTTTTTACTTAAACTCGTTGAACTCAATAGCCACACCCTCTTCCTCGACAAAGGCGAGGAGCATATGTCCCATATCGAATGGTCCGAAGAGGAGTTTTGCATCTTTGATAGCCTCCTCGATATTGGGTACTGAGTATGCGATGTGAGCCTGCTGCTGCATAAGCTGTGGCAGCGGAGAGTCGGGCTCGAAATACAAAAACTCAATTTTATTGGGGCTCTGTGTGCAATCGGTGATATAAACCTTCAAAGGCTCAACATACATCATACCCTCCATCTTCTCGGGGAGGACCATACCAACGTGATTAAATGTTCTCATATATCATACATTTTAATTATTCTACAAACTTGCATCGGGGTTGGTGAAGCGCAGGCCGTCGTTGTCGTGGAATGTGCCATACTCGGTAACCACAGCGCCCTCATCGCCAGCCATCAGGAAGTGGCGGCTCTCAATCTCCTGCAATGAGCTGATATCGCCCGTACGCATAATGTGGAAATTCTGGACTGTGATAAACTCCTTCTGACTCTCGGGCAAAGCGGGAGGATTGGGCGTAGGCTCGCCGATACCAAAATTATACACCCAACCGTTGCGCACGTGCCAGCTCTCGTGCTTGGCCGCGTGAGCCGATGGAACGTGGTAGTGCTCGACAATCATCTGGCCAGGCAAGAGGTAAATTTCGTGACCAAAGTATTTATACTCGGGGTTGTTAATCCAGAACACACCACCCATTCCTGTGTGCTCGAAATCGCCCAAGCCGAAGTCGTTCACCCAGAAATTCTCCTCCAAGAATGGAGTGAACGGAATTCCGTAGTGCTCGAACATATCCAAAAAGGCCTTCTTAGCCACATCCTGATTAAAAACGCCATCGGTATAGTAGTCGGCGTTGGTGTACTTTTTAGCATAAGGTTTTTGTGCCATAGTATCTATGTTTTAATATTAGTAATCAGAAGCATTCGCGCTTAAAACCAAATTGCGCAACCCAAATTTAGCCAATATTTTTCACATCTGCAACCCGACAGAGCTCAAAACTCGGAATATTTTTTTATCTTTGTTGGTAGTAATATACATTTTGGACTTTGAGCTACCACCCTAAGTCCTTTATTGAAAGATTGAATAATGGAGATGAAAGAGAGATTGATATTTGTAACCAACGATGATGGCTACCAGGCTAAAGGTTTCGAGGCTGCCCTGCAGGTGGCACGCGAGTTTGGCCGTGTGGTGGCTGTGGCCCCCGCAACGATGCAGAGCGGCAAGAGCCAAGCAATCACTATGTATGATCCGCTTTTCCTCGACAAGCAGCGAGAGGAGGAGGGTTTGGAGGTCTATTCATTCTCGGGTACGCCCGTCGATTGTGTGAAGGTGGCTTTCGACCACTTGTTAGAGGGCAAGAAGATTGACTTGGTGATTTCGGGTATCAATCACGGCTCTAATGCCGCCACCAATGTACTCTACTCGGGTACAATGGGAGCAGCCATCGAGGGTAGCTTCTATGGCGTGCCATCGGTGGGACTCTCGCTCACAAACCACGAGGCGGATGCCGATTTTGAGGCTGCAAAGGAGTATGCACGCCGCATAATTAAGTCGATTTTGGAGCGCGAGCAAAACGAGCAAAACCGAGGTTTGTGCCTCAATGTGAATGTGCCCGACATTCCTATGGACGAGATTAAGGGCATACGCATCGGCCGCCAGTGTCGTGGCTATTGGCAGGATGAGTTCTACCGCCACGAAGATCCCCGAGGTCGCACCTACTTCTGGCTCACGGGAGGCTTCAAGAACTTTGAGCCCGAATCGGAGGATACCGACGAGTGGGCACTCAAGTGTGGATATGTATCGGTTGTGCCTATCCAGATTGATGTGACCGACTATGCGAGGATGAGCTACCTGAAGGATGCGCTTGAGTAGTGGCCACACATATAGCCAATGATTTTTGAATAAAACATAACAACTTAAACCCTAAAGCCTTATGATGATTCGAGTATTGCTCTATCTGGCCATCATCATTCAATTTGTGGCAATGTATTATGCCATACGTCTGGTCCGCCAGACCAAGTATAATGTGATATGGGTACTCTTTATTATCAGTTTTGCGGTGCTGGGCGGCCAGCGAGTGCTGCAACTTATGATGAGCTACGGCAAGCCCATCCCTATCGTTACGATTGTATGGCTCGATATCTTGGTTTCGGTCTGCATATCGGCAGGTATTATGCTTCTGGGCAAGCTCTTTGAGTATATCGACCGCCTCAATCGCAATCGCCAGCTCACCGACAAGCGTGTGCTTACGGCTGTGCTGCGTGCCGAGGAGAAGACTCGCTCCGACTTCTCGAAGGAGTTGCACGACGGCTTGGGCCCGCTGCTCTCATCTGCCAAGATTTCACTCTCGGCCATCGCAAAGGATGAGTTGGATAGTTCACGTCGTGAGATTTTCGACAACACGCTCTATGTTGTGGACGAGGCTCTGCGTTCGCTGCGCGAGATATCAAACAACCTCTCGCCCCACGTTCTGAGCGACTTTGGTTTGGCTCGCGGGATACAGAACTTCATCGACCGCTCGTCGGCTCTTCACAATATGAAAATATCGTTCGTCACCAACCTGCGCAGCGAGAGATACAACACCGATATTGAGGTTATTATGTACCGCGTTGTGTGTGAGCTTGTGACCAACTCGCTCAAGCACTCAGGTTGCAGCGAGATACGTTTATCGCTCACCTCGGCAGGTGATATCCTTGAGCTGCAATACACCGACAACGGCCGAGGTTTCAACCATCAGGCTGTGATGGATTGCGGTATGGGACTCTCGAATATGAACTCACGCATTAACTCACTCAACGGCACATTCGACATACGCTCAAACAAGGGCAAAGGTATGGGTGCAACGGTGAAGGTGAATGTTCGTGGTGAGGCCCGTATGGTTGTGCGCCCTGCGGCTATCGACCAGCCACGTCAGCCACGCAAAAAACGCAGAAAGCAATGATACGCATAGCACTGGTTGACGACCACTCACTATTTCGTCAGGGACTAAAGATGTTGCTCGCATCGCACAAGGAGTTTGAGGTTGTGGCCGATGTTGGCAGTGGCAAGGAGTTTTTGTCGCTGCTCGACCAAGCTCGCCCCGACGTGGTCTTTATGGACTACTCGATGCCCGATATGAACGGAGCCGAGACCACACGTCAGGCGCTGGCGCAGATGCCCGAACTGAACGTAATCACCCTCTCGATGTTTGGCGATAACGCCTACTACTCGGATATGGTATCAAGCGGTGCTAAGGGCTTTTTGATGAAGGATTCACCCTTTAACGAGGTTGTGCAAGCAGTTGAAACGGTCTTTGACGGAGGCACATACTTCTGCGAGTCGTTGATGAAATCCATCTCGGAATCTATGCGCCGCACACCCGAAAGCATAGGCGGTACGATACAAGACGAGATTGCTGAGGCAGACCGCCTCTCGGAGCGTGAGGAGGAGATTCTTGTTGCCATCTGCCGAGGTCTCTCCACCCAAGAGATTGCCGACACACTCTACATCTCAAAACGCACAGTCGATAAGCACCGCGCCAACATCCTCGAAAAGAGCGGCTGCAAGAACACCGCAAGCCTTGTCGTCTATGCCATCAAACACAAAATTGTGGAGATATAAGCCAAGCCGACACAGGCCGTCGTGGCACGGAGTTGATATCAAAACTGCAGAGCCTATCTAACAATGTAAAAAAGTTAGATAGGCTCTTTTTATTATCAATACGTCATTCCCAATTTTCGCATCAAATTGCAGCGATGATAAATATAAGCATCTATGTGAAAATGTCGGGAATCAACCGTTTATTAAAGACCTTCCAAAGAACACCCCTTTGTCTCGAAGTCCTCCTTAGCAAGGCTGTTATTCCAAAGGTAGATTCCAGCATTTCTTCATAGTAGCTAATTCTCTTCACCAACCCTCACAAATGAAGAAATACAGAATGACGTATTTATATAAAATCATCTGCCTAATTCTATATTAGACAGATGATTGGCCAATTTTGAATTTTGAATTCTGAATTTTGAATTTCTTTTGGCAGATGCAAAAAGAGCCCTGTTAGACGACTTCCTACAAATGTACTAAGTTCTGGTCAATAAACTCCCACTTAGCCTTTAGATACTCAATCATACGGTCGATAGCCTTCTCACTCTCGATAAACTCATCGCCATTCTCGCGGCGGTCGTCATCAATCAGGTTCTGCTCGTGCATCGACCAGTTTACCGATGCTGACAAGCGCATATACTCGCGCTCGGCATTGATATAACCAATCAACTCAGGCAGACAACCTCTGATGCTCTTCCACTGCTTCATAAGCTCCTCCTTGAATGGAGGGTATTTCAGCATCTCGGGCATATAAATCGCACCCGCATTGATCCACTGATTGGCTGTCGATGGCACATACGACTTGTAATCGAAGTCCCAGGGTGGTCCGCAATACCACTTGTCGTCGCTCTTCTCCTTATATGTAAACCAGCTACTTGGGCCATTTGGCTCGGGAGTACCCGAAATCTCAAATACCAGCCACTGGGCCGCCCACGAAGGCATATCAATATATTTTGTCATCACCTCCTCGAGCTTCGATGGATCGCCAAACATCTGATCAATCTTATGCACATAAGCCTTGATGTAGTCGTGCTGCTGCTGATTCATCTCGTCGATTTTTGGCTTCTTGATACTCAAGCGATGGGCCGAACCGTGCATATTAGGCATCACCCACTCATACAGGTCGGAATTCTCGATACGATCAAGCTCGATGATATAGCCACCGGTGATAGCCTCACCCTCGGTATCGGTAATCTGCATCTCGTTGATAGCCACGCGATTCTTGTCGATTCGTACCTGCTCGGCAAGCTGATACACACCACGATATTGGCCATTGAAAATCATCTCGGCCTGCACATACTTGGGCACATATTTCAGAGCTGGCAACTTTCGTGAAATCCACCACGCCACGCTATTACGCATCAAAGTCTTGTCGCGGTAGTTTGCCATCAACACCCACTTTTTATGCTTGGGCATACCGAGCATCTTCTGACGGCTCTCGAGTTTAAATGTGTAAGATGGTTTCTTCTGCATTACAGTCCACGTTGCATTACCGCGACCGTGAATCTGAATCTTCTGGAATTCGGTGTCGTTCATATCGCCAACGCCCAAAATCTCGAGTGTTGCACCCTCATAGACACTTCGACGCTTAACCTCCTTACCCGAGTCGGTGTTAAGATAGATAATAGGCAGCTTCGTAAAGTGCGAAATATCCATCAGATACTCCTTCGACTGACCGCTCTTGGCCACAGCCTTGATGGTTATCGGACGCGACAAATCCAGACGAGTCGAGCCGTTTACAATCTGCTTGTCACCGTGATACAATCGCCACGCATTGGTCTCGAAGTTGGCCACCATACCACGAATATTCACAGGCTGCATCATACTTTTGCCATTAACCATTTTGTAGGTGTAGAGGCGGCCCGTAATTTTACCCTCGGCATCGGGGGTAAACGAAAGGTCTCTATCCAATTCGGTGTTTCGCGCCTTTTGGAATGTGACTTTGGTAATAGCCACAGCACTCTCATCTTCGGGGGTAGATGGTGTTGCAGGATCAATACTCTCCTCCCCTTTGTCGCTACAAGCCACAAACATCGCTGTTGCCATCAAAGCCAGCAAAAAGTAATAAAGCTTTTTCATATTCATATTTAGGTTAGTTATTCCAAGTTTCAGTTGTTACAAAATTAACAAAATAATATTTACCCAACAAAGGTTTCTCTTAAAAAAACACCTCTCTTGGCCACAAAATAAATACCCAATTCTGAAATCTTTTTGGAATTTTGGCACTCTTGAGCAAAAAAATGCACAAAATTTTGTGTTGCGGGCGTGATGTTGTATCTTTGCGGCCAACTAAAACAGATATTATGGCGTTAATCGACGAAATCACAAAGCGAAGAACTTTTGCAGTTATCGCACACCCCGACGCGGGTAAAACCACCCTCACCGAAAAATTGCTTCTCTTTGGAGGTGCTATCCACGTTGCGGGAGCAGTAAAGAGCAACAAAATCAAGAAGGGTGCAACATCCGACTTTATGGAGATTGAGCGACAGAGAGGTATCTCGGTTGCTACATCTGTGATGGGTTTCAACTACAAGGATGTAAAGATTAACATTCTCGACACCCCAGGTCACGAGGATTTTGCCGAGGATACATATCGTACACTCACCGCCGTAGATTCTGTAATCATCGTAATCGACGGTGCAAAGGGAGTGGAGGCGCAGACTCTGAAGCTGATGAACGTCTGCCGTATGCGCAACACGCCAGTTATGGTCTTCATCAACAAGCTCGACCGCCCCTGCAAGGATCCGTTCGATTTGCTCGATGAGGTGGAGCGCGAGTTGCAGATTCGCGTGCGCCCATTGGCATTCCCAATCTCAAGTGGCGATACATTCAAGGGTGTGTATAACATCTACGAGAAGAATCTTTCGCTCTTCACCAGCGAGGAGCGTCAGACGGCTGATGCCGAGACTGTGGATTTCAAGGATATCTCTTCGCCAGAGTTGGATAATTACATCACAGCCAAATTCGCCTCGCAGTTGCGCGACGATCTGGATCTGGTTGAGGCTGTTTACGACGATTTCGACCGCGAGGCCTACCTCAACGGCAAGCTCGCCCCCGTATTCTTCGGCTCGGCTGTGAATAACTTTGGTGTGCGCGAGCTTTTGGAGTGCTTCATCCGCATTGCGCCATCGCCACGTCCTTCGACTACAGAGACTCGCAATATTATGCCCGACGAGCAGAAGATGAGCGGTTTCATCTTCAAGATTCACGCCAATATGGACCCCAACCACCGCGACCGTCTGGCCTTTATGAAGATTTGTTCGGGTACATTCGAGCGCAACAAGAACTACCTGCACGTCCGCTCAGGCAAGCAGCTCAAGTTCTCATCGCCCACAGCCTTTATGGCCGAGAAGAAGTCGGTTATCGACTTCGCCTACCCTGGCGACATTGTCGGTCTGCACGATACGGGTACATTCAAGATTGGCGACACGTTCACCGAGGGTGAGAAGCTCAAGTTTACGGGCATCCCATCGTTCTCGCCTGAGCTTTTCCGTTATATCGAGAATGCCGATCCTATGAAGTTCAAGCAGCTCGCGAAGGGTATCGACCAGCTTATGGACGAGGGCGTGGCACAGCTCTTCACGTCGAGTCTGAATGGCCGCAAGATTATCGGTACTGTTGGTCAGTTGCAGTTTGAGGTTATCCAGTATCGTTTGGAGCACGAGTATGGTGCTAAGTGTCGTTGGGAGCCTATCTCAATCCACAAGGCTTGCTGGATTGAGAGCGACAACGCCGAGCAGCTTGCCGACTTCAAACGCCGCAAGCACGCAAATATGGCGGTTGACAAGCACGGCCGCGATGTATTCCTTGCCGACACAAGCTATGCTTTGGCTTTGGCGCAGGAGAACTTCAAGGATATCCGCTTCCACTTCACTTCGGAGTTTTAATTAGGAGTTTTTTCTTTGAGAAAATATATCACACGCGAGGTTGCCTAACGAGCTATGTTGGCAACCTCTTTTTTTGCAAAATCATAACAAGCTCAGCAATTAACCTGTGAATTTCAATCAAATCAATATTTTCGCTATATTTGCGGCGTTATAATATATAAAATGGAGTATATGAGACGTGTTATTCCCAAAATCGGTTCAGCATTTTTTATAATGCTATCCTTTTTTTGTTTATAGCCATATCGCTGTCGGCCTGCAAGAAGGACGACAACAGAGCCCCTGGGCGGGAGAAGTTGCAGTTTGAGACAGAGAAGTATTCAATCCCGACAGAGGATGAACTTACAATTAAATCAGATCTGCCTGCATATGTTTTCAATTATGAATATCAAGGCTTTGGTGCTGCATTGGTGAACCGTCTGCAAAACCGAGCTGAGCTGACCGACGAGCTGGCTATCAACGATTTGGCATCGGTGGTGCTTCATAGTTCGCAGATAGGGGTTTTCGACGATTGGGATGTGATTTTGGTGCAGTTGTTGACGGGGCGCAATATCATCATCATCGAGCCAACGGTCAAAGATTTCAACGACTTCTGCGATATGATCACCACGTTCTACTTCCTGTTGACGAGTATTGAAGGCGGCGAAGAGTTGCTCGATGCTCTTGACGTGGTTACTGGTGCTCGCCAGACCTTAGAGGCCTTCTATGAGATAAGCACAGATTCCTCGAAGTTGGAGTCTATGTTCCTGCTCGACACCGACACCGATGGCATCTTTGCCGAAGCTATCGCTGTTCGAGGTAGCGATTTCCACATCGTTGACAGAATGAAGGGTGTTGCCGAGTCGGATATATATCACGAGCAGATTGTCGATGATGAGGGTACAACCGAGGAGGTTGAGACACCCGAAATCGAGAGCTCTACTGGAGCTGCTCCCTCAAATGTTATCACGCCCTACACCTACGGCCGTTTTGCCGATATGTTCACCAAGTGGATAAACGAGCAGGAGTATTATATTCAGAACGAGGAGGCTATGCGCAGACGTGGTGCTAACCTCTTCAACACTCGCGCTGCCGAGACCTCAAAACTCTCTTTGGAGGATATTAGCACTGTGCAGAAGGTGCAATACACCATCAGTGCTTCCACACCCTACGATGTTGGCCCCAAACTCCCCGTAACCGTCAGCTTCGAGATATGCTCAATCTATATGGAGGATACTAATTGCGACTACTACTGCTTCTATAAGAATATTCTCTCCTACAATCAGCTTTTGGATTGTGGCCCTACTGGCGCGGATAATAATCGCAAGTGGCGTGAAAGCTACAATTTCGGCGAGCCAAGAGACGATATTATGGAAGATGTTTACGCCGAAGTGAAGGGTTGGTACTCCTACCCATATTATGGGCCTTTTATGCGCGACATCGAGAGCCGCAGCATTTGCCACGCCCATACCGGTAACTTTGTCGATTCGGCCACTACTGCCGTTGAACTTCCCGATGCACAATCTATTAAGGGCGTTGCAAATGTGGCAGTCGATAAATATTCACCCAAGAATAGTATCGGCAGTATCGATAAGACCGATGGTTTCAGCGTTGGTTTCGATGGCGGTTTATTCTTGGCCAAAGATCCAGGCGTAAACGTTGGCTTCAGCGTAAGCTACGACACATCCACCTCGCAGACTATCGACGATTTGGATATTATCGCTTCAACAGCCAGTGGTGTGCCAGAGTGGAAATATGTGGGCAAAAATCTGCCTGAGGCATACTATAATTTATTTAAGCCTACATCCCACTCCGAGGCACCCTCCATTATGCGCCGCGAGTGCGAGGTTGACCAGAGCTGGATTTGGAAAGTTCCCAACCCCACAGGCTCATACCGTCTCTTCGACGAGACAAAGGTTACAACGTCGATTATGTATTACAACATTGGCTTCTTCGAGGCTTTTGCAAAGTATGCCAACCACACCACCACCAAGCGCGTGAGCTTTTTGATGATGCCACCGCCACGCTGCAACCAGTTGTGGATGATGAACGTTTCGCCTTATAGCGACGAGTTGAATTCGATGCTTGCATCAACACATAACCGTTTCTGGAAAAAGGATAATCACGAGTTCAACCTTTCTGACACGTCGGAAGATAGCCGCATCTCGATTGAGCAGTTCCTGAATGATTTCCAGCGCGACCTTAATAGCAAGCGTCACACCTGGAAGAATCGCAAATTTACGGGTACATTCACCTTCTCGTACTATAACATCAACGACGAGCAGAACGAACCCATAACATTCGACTTTGTTGTTGAGTAACAACAATAAATCACCCCACAACCCGTCGGACAACAAATGTCAGGCGGGTTTTGTGGTAATAATGCGTGAGTTGCCCTGTGAAAAATAAGGTAGAGGGCAACAAGATGACTATCAAGATGAGCGAGAACGGCCCTTATAAGGATGTAGAGGTCTATACATTCCAGGATCAGGACAACCCCCAGATGCATTTGTATATGCCAACCAGTTCGTTCGAGAAGTTCTTTGCCAACACATCAGTGATTTTGATGTCGTGTTATGGTCAGTTGGATGTAAACGATACCGAGGCTGTCGCCGAAGTATTTGACACCGTAGCCGATGCTATCGAGTCAATCAACCTCAGCATCGTAATGACAAAGTCTGCGAAATAGACCTACACACGATAGTTGAATATAATGCCAGCCCGTCACGGCTGGCATTTTTTGTAATGCAAAATTGGGTTTTACAACGCACTATTTCGCCAAAGGCGGATTTTAATTATATATCCGTCATTCCATATTTTCGCATCATCGGCCAGCAGTGATAATACAACGCTCTATGCGAAAATGTTGGAATCTACCGCTTATTAAAGGCCGTGCAAAGAACGATTCTTTGCCGCAAAGTCACTTCTTGCACCGCCGTTTTCCCAAAGGTAGATTTCTGCATTTTTGTATGGCAACTAATCTATTCTAATCAGCCAAACCAATACAAAAATGCGAAAAGACGTGTTTATTTTTATCTTTCATTTCAATGCACACTCCCTCTAAGGTAGAGGGAGAGTTTTCCCTATATTCCTTATATTCTCTAAATTCCCTAAATTCTTTTCCCTCAAACTCAATCATAAAAAGGTCGTAAGACCTCAATTTTGAATTTTGAATTTTGAATTTTGAATTCAACTATGTACCTTTGCGTGTTATGACTAAACATCACAGGTTATGAGTGTTGCAGAATTTTTGACCGCAGAGCACGACACGGCTTTCTCAATCGAGGTGTTGCCACCCGTCAGAGGCAAGAGCATTGAGCAGGTTTTCAAGACGTTGGATAAACTCGTGGAGTTCAATCCAGCATATATCAATATCACCACCCACCGCACCGAAGTCATCTATCGCGAGATCTCGGAGGGTGTGTTCCAGCGTACCACCGAGCGTATGCGCCCGGGTACGGTGGCCATCGCAGCAGCACTCAAAGGCCGCTATGGCATCCCCACCGTTCCGCATATGATTTGCAGCGGTTTCACGCGCGCCGAGCTGGAGAACGAGCTTATCGACCTCTCATATCTTGGCATCACCGACCTTTTGGTGTTGCGTGGCGACAGAGCCAAAGGCGAGAATCGTTTTGTGGCTGTCGAGGATGGCCACACCCACGCCATCGAGCTCTGCCAGCAGGTGGAGGCCTTCAACGACGGATTTATGCGTGACGGCTCAAGCCACGAACCACTCTCTCAGCGATTCACCTATGGTGTGGCGGGCTACCCCGAGAAGCACGAGGAGGCTATGAACATCGACATCGACATCGAATACCTGAAGGCCAAGATTGACGCTGGTGCAAAGTATGTCGTAACGCAGATGTTCTTCGACAATAGCAGCTACTTCTCGTTTGTCGAGCGTTGCCGAAAGGCGGGCATCGACGTACCTATCATCCCAGGCATCAAACCCCTCACCTCGCTCACCCAGCAGGCACTTCTGCCAAAGACATTCCATATCGACCTGCCGAAGGATTTGGCCGATGAGTTGCGCAAATGCAAGGACAACGACAGCGTGAAGCAACTCGGCATAGAGTGGGGAATAGCTCAGGCTCGCGAGCTGAAGGCCGCACGAGTGCCAAGCATCCACTTCTATTCGATGAACGCCTCAGCAAGCATCGAGGCTATCGCAAAAGCGGTATATTAACAATCAATGCCTATGGCTACAATTCACGAACTGATACGCAGTCGCATCCTCGTCTTAGATGGTGCGATTGGCACAATGATACAGCGCCACAACCTCAGCGAAGAGGATTTTCGTGGCGAGATTTTCGCCAACCACCCCATCAAGCTGGCTGGCAACAACGACATTTTGTGTCTCACACGCCCCGATGTAATCTCGGCACTCCACCGCGAATATCTCGAGGCGGGTGCCGACATCATCTCCACCTGCTCGTTCAATGCGCAGAGCATCTCTCAGGCCGAGTACTCCACCACCGAGTATGTGCGTCAAATCAACCTCGCCGCAGCCCGTTTAGCTCGCGCCGAGGCCGATCGTATGAGCACCCTTACACCCGATAAACCTCGCTTCGTGGCGGGTTCGGTGGGCCCCACAGGCAAGACAGCCTCAATGTCGCCCGATGTGGAGAATCCAGCACTTAGAGTGGTTGATTTCGATATGTTGCAGAGTGCCTACATCGAGCAGATTGATGCCCTGATTGAGGGCGGTGCCGATGTTCTACTATTTGAGACCATCTTCGACACACTCAACGCAAAGGCCGCCCTTGCAGCCGCCGAGCAGGTATTTGCAAAGCGCGGCAGCCGACTACCCATTATGCTCTCGGCCACCATCGCCGATGCTTCGGGCCGTATGCTCGCGGGACAGACTATAGAGGCATTCCTCTGCTCTGTTTCACACGCCGATATATTCTCGGTGGGACTCAACTGCTCATTCGGAGCCGAGCAGATGCTACCCCACCTGAAAGAGATTTCAAGCATAGCCCCCTGGTGGGTGAGCGCCCACCCCAACGCAGGTATTCCCGACTCTATGGGTAGCTACGACCAGACTCCCGAGATGATGGCCCGCAACATCAATAGCTACATCGAGCAGGGCATAGTAAATATCGTGGGCGGATGCTGTGGCTCTACCCACGACCACATCCGAGCCATCGCCGAGGTGGCATCGAAGGCATCATCAATCCGTCAGCCATCGGCTGGTAATTTGCCACGACTGGCAGGCATCGACGCCTTCCGCAGCAACGGAGCATTTATCAATGTAGGCGAGCGATGCAACGTGGCGGGCAGCCGCAAATTTCTGCGACTGATTAAGGAGAAATCCTACAACGAGGCCCTTGCCATTGCCCGCGCTCAGGTGCGTGATGGCGCAATGATTCTCGATGTAAATATGGACGATGCTATGCTCGACACCCAGAGCGAGATGGTGAATTTCCTCAATCTTATGGCCTCCGATCCCGAGATTGCACGCCTGCCTTTGATGGTCGATTCATCTCGTTTCGAGGTTATCGAGGCGGCTCTGAAAACCATTCAAGGCAAGGCAATCGTAAACTCATTGTCGCTAAAAGAGGGCGAAAAAATCTTCCTTGAGCGTGCCCGCCGAGTGCGCGATTTAGGTGCTGCGCTAATCGTGATGGCGTTCGACGAGCAGGGACAAGCCACCACATTCGAACGAAAAATCGAGGTGTGCGCCCGCGCCTACAAGCTTCTCACCGAGCAACTTGCGTTCAATCCGAAGGATATAATTTTTGATCCAAACATACTCACAATAGCCACTGGAATCAAGGAGCACGACTCTTATGCACTCGATTTCATAAGGGCTACCGAGTGGATTCACAATAACTTACCACACGCCAGCGTAAGTGGAGGTGTAAGTAATCTCTCTTTCTCGCTGAGAGGCAATAACTTCCTGCGTGAAGCAATGCACGCCGTATTCCTCTACCACGCCATTAGAGCCGGTATGGATATGGCCATTGTAAACCCTTCAACAGCAGTAATGTATGAGGATATACCTCAACCATTGCTTGAAGTATTGGAGGATATTATCCTAATGCGCCGCGACGATGCCACCGAGCGCCTGCTCGCCATCGCCGAGCAATACAAAGACAAACCAACTGAGGTTCAGGCAGTTGTAATCGACAGAACAACCATTCCGCTTGAAGAGCGATTGTCGCAGGCACTGCAACGAGGCGACGACGAGCATCTGCAAGAGGATATAGATGAGGCACTTACTATATACCCAACACCTTCGTCAATCATCGAAGGCCCGCTGATGGGTGGAATGACTCAGGTGGGCGAGCTCTTTGGTCAGGGCAAGATGTTCTTGCCGCAGGTTGTGAAGAGTGCCCGCACGATGAAGCGAGCAGTTGAGATTCTACAACCTCACATCACCGCATCGCAAAGCACATCGACTATAAAATATGGTCGTTATCTGCTGGCCACCGTAAAGGGTGACGTGCACGACATCGGCAAGAATATTGCGGCCGTTGTGCTTGGCTGCAACAACTTCGAGGTGGTAGATTTGGGTGTGATGGTGTCGGCCGAGGATATTGTGAAGGCAGCCATCGAGCAACAGGCAGATTACATCGGTCTAAGTGGTCTTATCACGCCATCGCTCGACGAGATGTGCCGAGTGGCAAGTGAGCTGAAGAGTGCGGGTGTGGATGTACCTCTCTTTATCGGAGGAGCCACCACATCGGCGTTGCATACTGCCGTAAAGATTGCCCCACTCTACGATGGCCCAGTCTTTCACGTTAAAGATGCTGCGCAGAATCCCATCCTTGCAATGCAACTTGCGGGAAAGGAGCGCGAAAAGGCGATTGCCTGCCTGAAATATGAGCAGGAGCAGTTGCGACAGACGATGCAGACAAAGAGCCACGCAGAGGGTGATGGCTCGCAGAATATAGAACATCGCAAGAAGATTGATTGGCAGAGCGAGAATCTCTACCCTCCAACATTCAAGGGAGTGAAGACAATCGAGAATATCTCAATCAGCGAAATCAGACCATACATAAATTGGCGACACTTCCTTAACCTTTGGGGAACACGTCCCGAGACAGCCGAGGCTGAGAATATCATTGCGGCGGCAGAGGCTATGATGAATGATTTGCAGGAGCGCCACCACCTAATGGCAAGGGTTGGATTCTTCGATGCGTATGGAACCGACAAGAGCATTGTTATCACCCACACCGAGGGTTGTCCCTGCTGCGGTGGAGTGAAACGCTCAACAACAATTGCAACGCCACGCCAGAGGAGCATAACCGCTGATGGCGAGACTTGGGCTCTGTGTGATTTCATCGCCCCCGAATCTTATGGCGACCACATTGGAGCATTTGCCGTTACGGTTGGCAAGAAGTGGGCCGAGGAGTTGGAGCAATTAAAGGAGAGTGGCGAGATATACGACTCAATCCTGATGCAGAGCATTGGCGACAGATTGGTGGAGGCTGCAAGCGAGTGGCTACACGCAAAGGTAAGGCGCGAGATGTGGGGTTATGATGCCGAGGAGGATATTTCGATAAAGGAGATGTTCCAGGCTCGCTACAAAGGCATACGACCAGCGATAGGTTATCCATCACTGCCCGACCAGCGCAACATCTTCCCCGTTGGCGAGTTGCTTGGAATCGACAAGATTGGCATCACACTTACCGAGAATGGAGCGATGTATCCACAATCATCAGTCTGCGGATTCTACTTAGCATCGCCACACGCAAAGTATTTTATATTGGATTAACCGAGCGAGCAGAAGAAGGGGACGAGGAACGGCACCGAAAAATCGACCACCACACCGTGAAGAATTGATACAAAGAGCCAATCTCGGCCCGAAAAACGGGTAATAACAGGGAGCGTAACGTCGATAGTCGTTGCGCCTCCTGCGCATATAGGCCCTAACGGAGAGAACCATCGCACCATAAATGGGGCCAGCAGAAGCGTCATCAACTCACGAAAAACATTTGCCATAAGTGTAATTGTTCCCAACTCAGCAGCAGCCTGCAGACCAATGTGGGCCTCCTTGAGCGACGAGACCAAAATCGACGAGAGCGAGTAGTAGCCAAAGCCGCAACCCACAGCCATAACCTCGGCGCTACTCCAGCGAGCCAATGCAAACGAGACAAGAAACGAAGCCACGATTGTACCCACGATGGTTGCACAGGGTACGATAATGGTTCGGGGCGTGATGCTGCGCAAAATCTCTTTCAGGCGAGAATCGCTACCGATGCCAACGCCCACCTGAAACATCAGGGCATACAACACCACGAGCGACAAAGCTCCTCCCAACCACCAGTTAGGCAACCATCCCAATCGGCCCACGACGCATCCCGCGACAAATGAACCTACAATAAGAATACTCCCCTTCATAACTACTTGTCGGATTTTGGCTTAAAGAATTGGTTATAGACTATCTTGGCTGCAACCACACTGCCCAGCGTGGCAGCAATGGCTATAACGGCGGCCTCGCCACCCAAAGTGGGAAGGTTGCTCATAAGAGTCTCATTGCCCCCTATCTCGCATCCCATCACAAACAACAGGAGCATTATCGTAATAGTGGTCGAGGTGGAGACGTGCTCTACCCCACGCCATCGGCGAAGAAGGTATCCAGCGCCGATTCCCACAAACATTATGGCTAAAATATAAAACATAGTGTCTAATTTTCGCTCCTCAGAGCCGCCACAAAATTACACTATTTCACTCTGAAATCAAACCCTGAGCCAAAAATCGAGATGCAAAACTGCAAAGCCAGGATTTTGAGCGAAATTTTTTCTCTTTTTAAGAGAAAGTCAAAAAAAATCGAGGTTCTATGAAAAAATCCACTACTTTGTGATACAAAATACCAAAAGAATCATTATATTTGCATCAACGAAATATTCATTTTACCAAAACTCTATAAGAAAAGATGAAAGAGACGATTAACGTAAACATTGCACAACAGGCCTTCACGATGGATATGGACGCCTACTCGACTCTTACTCGTTATCTTGACGACATTGCCCGCCGTCTGCCCGATGGCGACAGTGAGACGATGAACGACATAGAGAGTCGCATAGCCGAGATATTCCGCGAGAAGGTCACATCGCCAATGATGGTCATCACCAATGGCGTGGTGATTGGCACGATGAATCAATTAGGAAGCCCCGAGAACTTCGGCGAGCCGGTACGCCCGATGGGTGAGAAGGCTGATCCAACGGCTGTAAGCTACGATGCTCCGAAGAAATTTTACCGTTCACGCTCAGACCGCTCGATTGCGGGAGTGTGTGGTGGCGTGGGTAAATACTTCAACATCGACGCTACTCTTGTTCGCCTGATTGCTATTGTAGGCGTATTTGCAGCCTTTTCGACAATATTCCTGTATGCTATAATTTGGGCCATTGTGCCAGAAGAGCCTGCAAAACCTTTCGATTTGAATAAATAACCATTAACAAGGAGGTATTCTATGAACGACGACAACGTAAAAGTACAGATGCGAAAAGGCATCTTGGAATATTGCATCTTAGCAATACTTTCGCGCGAGGATTCATACGCACCAAAAATCATTTCCGAGCTGAAGGAGGCGCAGATGATTGTGGTGGAGGGTACGCTCTACCCTATTCTCACACGATTGAAGAATGCAGGTTTGCTATCATACCGTTGGGAGGAGTCGCCACAAGGCCCACCTCGCAAATATTATATACTCACCGAAGATGGTCTCAAGCACCTAAAATTGCTCGATGAGGCGTGGGATGAGATGGTGGAGCAGATTTCGGCTATTCGACACGGCGGAAAATCGGAATTGGCCACAAGTTCGGCCGAGGAGATAATCGAGCCAGAGGTGGTAGAGAATCCAGAGATGTAGGCCAACATTACAACAACTATTACAGACAAACAATTAAGGCAATTCGGGCAAAAGCCCGACAACTATTACAATTATCTCGTTATTGCGAGAGAACTAACTAAAAACAGACAACAATTAACTTGAACTACAATGAAAAAGATAATTTTTTGTGGCCTTGCGTTGGCCATCCTTTCGCTCCCAGCAGCTTATGCAGAAGATAATAATCTCGGCAGCAACCTCACAACCTCGGCAGAGGCAAATTGGGGATTGAAAAAGCTGACCGGTAGCGGCAAAATAATCGAGAAGGAGACAACTCTCTCGAAAGCATACAGCACGATAGAGACGTGCAAAGCTGTAAACGTGGTTATCGAAGACCGCACCGACAACAAAGTTGTAATCAAAGCCGACGACAACGTGATGGAGTATGTTGTGTGTAAGGTCGAGAGCGGCAAACTAATCGCAAAAATCAGCGATGCAATTGGCTCGATTTCGAATATCGACGTGAATATCTACCTGCCAAAGAACGAGACCATAAAAAAGATAAGCACGAGTTCGGCAAGCAATGTTACAATTTACCCAACCGTCAGAAGCTCGTCATTGGAGATTTCATCTTCGTCGGCAGGAGGAGTTAAAATATTAAGCGCAGAGGTGGAGGCTCTGGATATTGCAGCCTCTTCGGCCGCTAACATCAGCGGAACATACACGGTAAAGGGGGCTTGCGAGATTGATGCTTCGTCGGCTGCAAGAATTGATATTGAGCTCTCGGCAAAAGAGGTTGAGTGCGATGCTTCTTCGAGTGCAAAAATAACCCTCACAGGAAGTGCCGAGCAGTTGGAGGCCGATGCATCGTCGGCAGGCAACATTGTAGCCAACAAGTTTAGGGCCACAGTGGCCGATGCCGAGGCTTCGTCGGGGGCTGATATAAGTGTGAACGCCACAAAACGCCTCAGCGCACAGGCTTCATCGGGAGCTGATATTCGTTATACGGGCAGTGCCACCGACATCAGCCGAAGCACATCAAGCGGCGGCAGCGTAAAGGATATGTAGTTAAACCATTAAAAAGCACCAATTATGAACCAGATAAAGAAGTGTAGCATAGCGGGCATATCGTTCACTATGGAGACCGATGCCTACGAGGCGCTAAGTGCCTACATCGAGTCGCTAAAAGATAACTACAAGAGTGATCCCGATGGTGAGGAGATTGTGGCCGACATTGAGGCTCGCATAGCCGAGCTTATACTCTCGGCTCAAAAGGCCGATGCTATAATTGGCAAGCCACTCATCAACAACATCATCAAGCAGCTTGGCTCGGCCGAGGAGATTGACTCAGAGAGTTCGGAGTACGAACAGCCAAAGCACGAGCCAGAAATAACCGACTCAAACGGTAACCCACGAATGCCACGCCGATTGTATCGCGATATGGAGAGTGGCAAGTTGGGCGGAGTGTGTGCGGGAATAGCCAACTACTTCGACAGAGATGTGACGCTGATTCGACTGCTGATGTTTGTGCCGCTAATTCTATCCGTTATGTCGGGACCACTCGGCATTATCAGTTTGTTTGAGCCGATGATGCGAAATATATTTATCATTGAGCTGATATGTTACCTGGTGATGTGGTTTACCGTGCCTGTGGCTTCGTCGGCTCGCCAGAAGTTGGAGATGCGCGGTGAGAAGATTACGGCTCAGAGCATCAAGGATAATACTATGGCGGCATCCGATATGAAGGAGCGTTCGATAATTGCAAAGGTTGTGGGAATGATTGGCACAATCTTGCTCATCGCGCTGAAATTCATTACGCTGATGCTACTCATAGGTTTGGTGGTAGGCGGAAGCATACTCGGATTGGTGGCGCTCAACGCAATGCCGATGTTGGGATTTGAGTTCAACACAGGTTTGGCCCTGCTGAGTTTCTTCTTTGTGGCCATCCTGCCAATCATTATGCTCATCTATTTGGCCATCTCATTCCTTATCTCGCACCGTCCAAAGGGAATGATATTGCTGGCAATACTTTTGTTGTGGATTGTGGCTCTCACTTCGATGACCATCAGCGCCATTAAGTCACCAATCAATTTCAACAACTCTATTGCCAACGCCTTTGCTTCGGTATTCGACAAGAACGAGGTGGTATTGTATGATGGTTTCGACAAGGAGAAGGTGAAGGAGTATGTCGATTTGAAGGAGGCAGGAATGAGCTCAACCACATATAAAGTTGGTGAGTATTTGGTATCGAGCAACCACAAGCCCGAAGTGTTGGCTATTTTCCTCGGCAATCAGGCAGATGTGACTGCCGCCACTGAGTCGCTCATATTGGATAGCGAGAAGAAGACCATTTCGTTCCGCACAGCCAAAGGCACACCCGTAAAGGTTTCTCGCAGCAAAATTGATTGCACCGAGGAGGCAATCGAAAATACAAAAACATCGGGAAGTGGCCACAATGTGGAATATACGTTTGCAGTGGACAACAACCTGATGGTCTATTGCGCAATCGGCCCAGATGCCAGAGAGGATAAGGTGGACGAGGAGTTTGTAAAGGAGGTCTTCAAGTTTGATGATGTTGGCAATATTGTAGGTAAAATCTTCAATATGCCAAGCCAAGCCGTTATGGCCGCAGGTCGCCTTGCGACTGAGAGCAGCAAAGCCGCAATGGAGACTCACGAAAAAGCTGTGAAAAATCACAAAAAGCAGATGGAGCAGGCCGAGGAGCAAATCGAAGATGCTAAGAAGCAGATAGAGGAGGCCAAGCGAAAGTATGGCACCGAGGGGGCAAAACATATGAAGCACTACTACACCATCGGCAAGGAGCGTGCAGTGAGTTTCTACCAGAACGAAATGCATATTATGCTCTGCGGTAAGGAGAAAGATGTTGAGAAATGCGAGAAGTCGCTCTTGGTTACCGACAATCATCTCACCTTTATCACCCCAAAGGGCAAGAAAGTGAAGGCTTCGGCAGAGGGTATTGAGGTTGATGGAAAGGCATTCGTGGGCTCGATGGCTAAGAAAACATCTATCAACAACGACAAAAAGGCCACCACGACATACAACTTCAGCATTGATGGCATAAAAATCCAGTTCGAGCAAGGCCCCGATATTGATATGAGCAAGATTTCAAAGGAGCTGATTAGTAATATCTTTGGTGTTACATCGAAGATATTTGACGCGGCTGGCAATATAATCTCGGCGGCAGGAGATATTGTCTCGACAGCAGGAGATATTGTCTCGACATCTGGTAACAACATCTGATTCCATAGTGAAGGAGGTATTCACTATCAAAGGCCACAAAATACTGCTTACATTCAGGGATTATTCCCACAGAAAAAAAGTAACGCAAGTTATGTTGCAACTCAAAAAAAATGGATAACAATTAACAACACTCGAAGATTATGATTATCACTACAACAAACAACATTGAGGGAGCTGAGATTACTCAGTATATTCGTCTGGTTTCGACCAATGTGGTTATCGGAACAAATTTCTTTTCGGACTTTGCCGCTTCGTTCACCGATTTCTTTGGTGGCCGCTCGACCACATATCAGCACAAGCTGGATGATGTCTATCAAAACGCAATGTACGAAATTGAGCAGAAGGCCATAGGCATTGGAGCTGATGCCGTTGTGGGGCTAAAGATGGATTTCAACGAGATTTCGGGCAAGGGCAAGACTATGTTTATGGTCTCGGCAGTGGGTACTGCTGTGAAGATTCGCAGAAAGTAGTGCGCTACCCCACCCTAACCATAAAGCATTAAAATTTGAAGGTCATTCCGCAGGGAGTGGCCTTCTGTTTTATTTGTTTGTCGCAAGTTATCAATAGCCGACACATTTAGTGGAGTAAAAAGTAGTGATTATATGAAAAAATTCACTATTTTTGCATTAGTAAAGTGTAAACGAAATTCAAAAAGATTATGGCTATCAAATGTATAGGAATACTTACTTCGGGTGGTGATGCCCCAGGTATGAATGCAGCAATTCGTGCCGTTACGCGTACGGCTATATATAATGGTTATCAAGTGAAGGGTATTATGCGTGGTTATCACGGTCTTGTGACCAACGAGATTGTGGAGTTCAAGTCGCAGAGCGTGAGCAACATCATCCAGCAGGGTGGTACAATTCTGAAAACTGCCCGCAGCAAGGAGTTCCGCACACCAGAGGGTCGCAAGCTCGCCTATGACAATATGCGAGCAGCAGGCATCGACGCTTTGGTTGTAATTGGCGGAGATGGTTCATTGTCGGGAGCGCAGATTTTTGCCAGCGAGTATGATATTCCAATCGTGGGCCTGCCAGGCACAATCGACAACGACCTTGACGGCACCGATGAGACAATCGGCTACGACACTGCGCTGAACACCATCGTTGATGCTGTGGACAAGTTGCGCGACACAGCAACCAGCCACGAGCGATTGTTCTTTGTGGAGGTGATGGGTAACACAGCGGGCTACCTCTCGCTCAACGGTGCTATCGCATCGGGTGCCGAGGCGGCCATCATCCCCGAGCGTGAGACCGAAGTGGACCAGTTGGCAGAGCTTATCCACAACGGATTCCGCAAGAGCAAGAGCTCGGCAATTGTGCTTGTAGCCGAAAATAAAAAGACAGGCGGTGCGCTTGGTCTGAAGGAGCGTATCAAGAAGGAGTTCCCAGAGTTTGATGCTCGTGTAACTATCCTCGGCCACTTGCAGCGTGGTGGCCCACCAACAGCCAAAGACCGTATCTTGGCATCGAGAATGGGTGCAACAGCT
>JAZOUS010000058.1:0-43902 GCA_045658265.1 Alistipes sp. | reverse complement strand
TAACGACCTTCCATTGCCAGCAGGTACTCCAACATTCGGTTACCAGTCAGCTAAGGAGGGTGGTACAGTTATCGGTCGTGCCGTTTACAACGACGCTCGCACATCGGCTAACTGGTTTGTTGTAGCTGCTATGGGCCGTTCTGCAGGTCACTTGGCATTCGGTATTGGTTCAGCTTGCCACTACCCTATGATTGTTATCCCCGAGATGTTCAACAAGACAGAGATTACTATCGAGAAGATCGTAAACTTGGTCGTATCTTCAATCATCAAGCGTAAGATTATGGGTATCGACTACGGTGTTGCAATGATCTCTGAGGGTGTGTCCCACCCACTTTCTGACGAGGAGATTCGCAACTCTGGTATCCACTTCACATACGACGATCACGGTCACCCAGAGCGCGGTAAGGTATCAAAGGCTAACATCTTCAACGAGCTTTTGGAGAACAAGCTCAAGGAGTTGGGTATCAAGGTTAAGTCACGTCCAGTTGAGATTGGTTACGAGGTTCGTTGCCAGACTCCTATCGCTTACGACTTGGTTTACTGCTCTGAGTTGGGTATGGGTGTTTACAAGCTCTTCTCTGAGGGCAAGACTGGCTGTATGGTTTACATCTCACAGGATGGTTTCGTATCGCCTCTCTACTTGAAGGACTTGCAGGATCCAACAACAGGCAAGATTCCTCCACGTTTGGTAAACATCGAGTCAGACAAGATTCAGCAGGTTATCAACAACCTCTTGCACTATGTAACTCCAGAGGATTACGAGGCTGCAAAGGCTTATGTTGCTAATCCTGAGGCTTACGACTTCAAGAAGATTTTGGAGTGGTAATAAACCCATTTCAGAATATAGACAACCGCAATTTCCGAAAGGAGTTGCGGTTTTTTTATATATAATGTATTGCAGAATTTGATGGTATGTGTTAATTTTGCGGTTATGAAAAATGTTGCTAAATATAATTTCGCCAGCCACCCAATTTGTAAATCACTGATGGGGGGGGGTATTACGCGCGTTAATTCAAGTAATACTTTAAGTAAATATTATAGGGATAGCTGTTTTTAGGAACGGCTATCCCTTTTTGTTGTATATACAAATATAAAATTCAATAATATGGAGAAGCAAAATTACATTGCACCCGAAGTCGAGGTGCTTGAAGTCAAAGTAGAGAAAGGATTTGCCCAAACGGGTGACACCGAAGATCCAATTTGGGGAAGTGAAGGTCAGTGGAAAAATTAAAAATCGAAGTGTTATGAAAAAATATTTATATATATTAGGTCTGGCCATATTGGTGGCGTCTTGTACAAAAGATACTGATACAATATATAAGCAAGAAAGTGTTAGTAAAATCACGCCAACTACTATATATGCCTCAGTTGACGATTATACTCGTACCGAATTACATTGGGAAGATAGTACAACACCACGCACTCATTGGAGCGAGAACGACAAAATAGCCGTATTAAATGGCTCGTCACAATACAATGTATATGAGCTTATAGGACAGTCTGGCTCACAAGGCGCATTTTCATTGATCGATGATCCTTATGAGTATGAAGGTGAAAATTTTGAAATAGATAATATGGTTGCTTTTTATCCATACACTGATAGTAAATACTTGTATGCGTGGAAAAGTCAAGATGGCGAAAGAAAATATCTTACATACGAAGCTCCAAATATTCAGACATTTGTAGGATCAAATACTTATGGAGCAAATGTAAATGCAATGATTGCCGTAGCTGAAAAAAATAGCACGGAAAATGTTCAGTTTAGAAATATATTCGGTTATCTAAGAGTAACACTTCAAGGCGAAGGCAATGAGACTATAAAAAAAGTAATTTTAAAGGGAAATAATTGGGAATCTATTTCGGGAGATATAACTATTAATCTCAACGATATAACCGATATTTCAGCATATGGTAGCGATATGATTACTATTGACTGTGGCGATGGTGTCGCGTTGACTGAAGAAGGTATTTCATTTATTTTTACCCTTCCTCCTACTAATTTCGGCGATGGATTTACCGTTTTTGCCGTTGATGATAATTACAATATCTTAACTTTGTGTAGCGAGCCAGTATCTATTACACAAAATGTAATAACTCCTATGCCGGCTGTATCAACACAAGGCAAATTTGTAGCGGCTCCAAGGATTACATACCAAGCTGCTTCTCGTATTGAGAATGACTCGGACTCATATAGTGATGTCAATAACTTTCTTGGCCATTCTTATAGCGATGGTGTAGGCGAGATAATAATATTGGAAGATGAAATAAAATCAGGTATATTTTCACAAAATTCGGCGATTACCAGTATTACCATTAATGAGGGTATAACATCTATTGACGACTCTGCATTCAATGGTTGCCCAAACCTTCAAAGTGTATCTCTCCCCGCTGGGCTTACAAACATAGGTCAAATGGCTTTCAATGGATGTGCAAGTCTTGAAAGTATAGTTATACCAGAAGGTGTGAACAGTGCTTTATATGTTGCATTTGCAGATTGCCCCAACCTAAGATCAGCCACAATTCCTGGAAGTCTTGGCGATACATATTATGCGTTTGCTCGTTGTTCCAATCTTGAAAATGTAAATTTGGCAGCTACTTCTACTATTATTGGCACAGGAATGTTTTCTGGATGTACAAAACTTAAGAGTATAACACTATATGATAATATTATTGAGATTCGAAATGGTGCTTTTAGTGGTAGTGGTCTTGAAAGTATTGAGATTCCAAGTTCTGTGAAGAAAATTTATAATGAGGCCTTCAATAATTGCAGTGATTTACACACAATAACATTCCAATGTGCAGAACCTCCAAAGTTATATAGAAGTGAATGGAATGTTGAAATACAACAATCTGTTGATGTCCCAATAGAATTTTCTAATGTATTCGGAGGCTCAACCAACATAACAACTATTTATGTCCCAGAGGAATCGGTAAAAGCATATCGAGAAGCTTGGGGTTTGGGTGATAAGATTCAGCCGGTAGTAAGTATATAACTCTTGTTGAATAAGATTATAGGGTGTCCAAACGGGCGCCCTATTCTGTTAAAATCCCAGCTTTAACTGTTGCTGAGGATAGAGATTTACTATTTCTATGTGTTTTCTGCGGGCTCGGCGGACGGTGTAGGCTGTGCCACCGCGTGGTGCACCATCGAACCAAGCCACCACAATTGACGCATTATCCACCAAGAAGTCGTTGCGCCTGCGAAAGGCAGCATCTCCACCGTTGTCACTTACAACCACAATCTCATCGGCACGCTCCGCTACCCTATTGTATCGCTCCAAATCGTCACCGTGAAAGAGCCTGCTGAATTCAGCATACGGCACCACCGCTACAAGCTCAATTTCGGGATGCTCATCCCTTAGCTCGATAACCGCCTCGCCTGCCGCCAAGTCCCAGCCCCACGCCATTCCGCACAGAAAACGCGTGTAGCCCTCGGCGTAAAGTTGCCTGAGGGTTAGGCGCAACTGAGCCTCGGCCTCGCCCGCATAGGTGCGGTGGCCGGTGAATGCAACCGATATGCTTTTTTCTGAATTCATCTCTGCAAAATTATCGCTCTGGCCTGAGATTTGCAACTTTCGCAGATGAATTCTAAAATAAACACATTATGAAAAGTACAGGTATTTGCAGTTTGGTCTCTTTCTTGGGAGGAATTTTGGTTGGCTCGATGGTAGCAGTTCTCACAACACCACAGTCGGGCCCCTAATTGAGTAACAAGATACGCGACTATGTTGACCAGGAGGCCGACAAGATGCGTTGTCATTGCAACGATCACAAATAGTCGTAATCGCAGCGAATTATGGATAGTTACAAGACTCCACCTCCACGACGAGTGTTGTCGCCAATCATAGCTTGTCTGGCCTGTATCGTTATAGCGCTGATGCTATTTGTCGCCGCACTCATTTCGTGGCTTGCCGAGTATCTCTATTCGGTGGCTTCGGCAGCTTTGATAGTTGGTTTGGCGTTTGCCCTATTCTCCATTATTATCTACTTCATCTCAGCTCGCCGCTCTATCGAACATCTGAAAGAGCATATCGAGACAATCTATGATGTGGCTTTTGCTGCCCGAGCAGGTTATCGGAGAATCTCAACTTTCATAAGTTCGCTGTTTGGTTAACGACGCGTAGTCGCAAAAAGGGGTGTCGGCCTACATAGGCAAACACCCCTTGATTCTTTGTTGACTATACTATTGTACTCTTAGTTCCACCTCTATTTGCTATCCGAGTTTTTGGATTGGATCGCAGGTCAATCCCACGCCCAACTTCTTGAATACCTTCTGGTCCACCTCACTCAGCATAACCGTTGAGTGCATCTGGCAACCCACCATCTTTGGCAACTGGTCGATGGCGCGCTTGCAGTTCTCGTCCTGATTGCTGAGAAGCGATATTGCCACAAGCACCTCGTCGGTGTGCAGACGTGGATTCTTGCCGTGAAGATACTCCACCTTTGTCTTCTGGATTGGAGCTATCAACTCCTGAGGAATGAGCTTAACCTCGTGGGGAATACCTGCCAAATGCTTGAGCGCATTGAGCAACAACGCTGCACTTGGGCCCAGCAAAGCACTTGAGCGAGCAGTGATGATTGTACCATCGGGCATCTCGATAGCTGCAGCCGCCACGCCCGACAACTCCTTGCGCTCCTGCGCTGCAACAGTCGTACGACGATACTCGGTGGTCAGCTTCGCCTGCTTCATAATCAAGGCAATCTTGTTTACCTCGTTCTCGTTGTCACCCTTCTGCGCGAGCTTACACAACGCATAGTAGTAACGGCGGATAATCTCGTCGCGAGAGGCGTTGCAGCAGACATCCTCGTCGCTCATACAATAGCCAATCATATTCACACCCATATCGGTAGGTGATTTATATGGGCTCTCGCCATAGATACCCTCAAACAGCGCATTCAGCACGGGGAATATCTCGATATCGCGGTTGTAGTTCACTGCAATCTTGTCGTACGCTTCAAGATGGAATGGATCAATCATATTCACATCGTTAAGGTCGGCTGTAGCGGCCTCGTAGGCCATATTTACAGGGTGCTTGAGTGGCAAGCTCCATACGGGGAATGTCTCAAACTTGGCATAACCCGCCTTGATGCCACGCTTGTTCTCGTGGTAGAGCTGGCTGAGGCATACGGCCATCTTACCGCTACCAGGGCCTGGTGCTGTGACGATAACCAGCGGACGGCTTGTCTCCACATAATCATTTCTGCCGAAGCCCTCGTCTGAATCGATAAGTGCCACGTTGTTGGGATAACCCTCGATTGTGTAGTGGTAATACACCTTGATACCCAAGCGCTCCAAGCGTGCTCGGTAGGCATCGGCACTCGACTGGCCGTTGTAGTGTGTGATGACAACACTGCTCACATACAATCCCACATTCTCAAACTCGGCACGCAGACGCAACACATCCTCGTCGTAGGTGATACCCAAATCTCCGCGCATCTTGTTCTTCTCGATGTCGTGTGCGCTGATTACAAACAGAATCTCGGCACAGTCACTCAGTTGCATAAGCATCTGCAACTTTGAGTCGGGCTTGAAACCTGGCAATACGCGGCTGGCGTGGTAGTCGTCGAAGAGTTTGCCTCCGAATTCGAGGTAGAGTTTGTCACCAAACTGAGCTATTCGCTCCTTGATGTGTTCAGATTGTATTTTGAGATATTTCTCGTTGTCAAATCCTATTTTCATATCAGACTATAATAACACTTCCTAATTATCCCGTAAAAAGTTTGGAATATCGCATCTTTGCATTTTGCCGCTGTGTGTGGCATTGCCCGATTCTGCAATATCAATATTGCTTTTACGCATCATACATAATCGGCAATCACACATCCCTGCAAATTACTCAACAAAAATAATATTTTTTTTCATATAAAGCAAAAACCGAACTCTATTCAAGTTCGGTTTTTGTCAAAATTTTCAATATTATGCAGTTTACTTCTTTATCTTGACCATTCGTTTGCCTCGGCGCTGGGCAAAAACCCACTCCATAAAGTCGGGGCGAGTGAATGTCATACTTCCAATTCCGTGTTTTCCGCCTGGGTACTCAATGTATTCAAACTCGGCTCCGATTGAGCGAAGTTCTCTATAGACTCTTCTTGCACACTCAACAGGTACCGTCGTGTCATCGTCACCGTGATAGATTCTAAATTTAACATCTTTTGCGCCGCCCAAATGCCCTGGGGCAATTGCTCCGCAAAGTGGCACTGCCGCTGCGAATATTTCGGGATAGCGCGATACAATTTCGTAAGTTCCTACTCCACCCATCGACGAACCCATTACATACACCCTATCCTTATCTACTTCGGGCATCTGCAGATATTTGTCGAGAACCTCCTTTACAAGTTGCATCGAACGATTCATCTTGTCGGGGTATGGCAGTTTGTCGAAATTTTTGGGTATTCTCTCGTATGCCCATAACTCATTTTTAGGACATTGCGGGAAGATTACAAACGCAGGATACTTCTCTCTATTGAGTGGATTCAGAAACATTTTTCCACCTGAATTTAACTGCATTTCGTTGTCGTTGCCCCTAAGGCCTGCATTGTGAAGGAACAATACCAGAGGATACTTTTTCCCTTTTTCGATTTTGGCAGGCTTTAGGCTGCGATACAGCAGAGAGTCTCCATTGGCCGCGAAATACTTATTGTATTCATAACTCTCCTGCGCAAATGCGAATATCGCGCTCAAAAATATTGAGACAATTAGAAGTCCATATTTTTTCATATCGTTTATGTTTTATACTATTTCTTCTATACAAATATAGTGATTTTACATTTTATTTACACTTATATTGATTACACAGATGCAATTTTTTCTCTGTTTCGTGTTTTGTCACTTGCCATTTTCGTTGCCAATATCTAATATTTCAACTTAGCAGAAAATTAACAGGCCAAATAGTTTTTAAAATTATTTATAAATTGTATCTTTGCGGCCGGTTAGGAAACATAGGTTAATTTTTTTATTAAAATCATTTATGGACTGGTTGTACAATCTCTTTGTGGGTGATGGTATCGCGCACACTGTGCTGGTACTATCGCTTGTGATTGCAATGGGTATTGTGCTGGGTAAAATCAAGATTCGCGGAATCTCGTTTGGAGTGACGTGGATTTTGTTTGTCGGTATCGCTGCTGGTCACTTCGGTATGAGCATCGACCACGACACGCTGCACTTTATCAAGGAGTTTGGTCTTATCCTGTTTGTTTTTTCTATCGGTTTGCAGGTAGGCCCTGGATTCTTCTCCTCTTTTAAGGAGGGAGGTGTCAAGATGGTGGCCTGTGCCGCATCGGTTGTGTTGTTAGGTGCCCTCACCACATACATCATCCACTTAGTTACTGGCACACCGCTGCCTACTATGGTGGGTATTATGTCGGGTGCTGTGACCAACACCCCAGGTTTGGGTGCTGCCCAGCAGGCGTATGCCGACGCTACGGGCATCAACGACGAGAGCGTGGCTTTGGGTTATGCCGTCGCCTATCCTTTGGGTGTGGTGGGTATCATCCTTTCGATGATTGCCGTAAGATTCATCACGCGAGTAAATTATGTGGAGGAGAACAAGGCTTTAGCTGCCATCAGCAGCGAGCGTAATTTTGCCGAGCGTATCTCTATCGAGTTTACCAACAGCACACTCGAGAACTACACCATTGCACATATGCGCGAGCTTATCAATCGCTCGTTTGTAATCTCTCGAATTATGCACAACGACGGCACAATTTCCATTGCCGACGGAAGTAGCCTCCTTAAGACTGGTGAGAGGCTCCGAGTAATCTGTTCGTCGGAGGACAGTGAGGCCATCACTGCATTTTTGGGACAGGTGGTAGATATTTCTGAGAAGGATTGGGGTGCTCTTCCCCAAAATCAGAAGGAGCTTGTTTCACGCCGCATTATCATCACCAAATCTTCGATTAACGGTAAGAAACTCTCGGATTTGAACCTCCGCACTAAGTATGGCATCAATATCACCCGTATAAATCGTGCTGGTATCGACCTTATCCCCTATCAAGGTATGGAGTTGCAGATGGGCGACAGGGTGATGGTTGTTGGTCAGCAGAAGGATATAGAGAGTGTGGCAGATGTGTTGGGTAACTCGCTCAAAAAGTTGCGCGAGCCTCAGCTTTTGACTATCTTCCTCGGAATTGCTTTGGGTGTGTTGCTCGGCTCGTTGCCATTGATGAACATCCCACAGCCAGTGAAGTTGGGTTTGGCGGGTGGCCCATTGATTGTGGCCATCTTGATTGGCCGCTTTGGCCCCCACTTCCATCTTGTGACATATACCACAATGAGTGCCAATCTGATGCTCCGCGAGGTGGGACTTGCTATGTTCCTTGCGGGTGTGGGAATAGGTGCAGGCGACGGCTTTGTCGATGCGATTGTTGACGGTGGTTACCGCTGGATTGGATATGGTTTTATTATCACTGTAGTACCATTGATTATCGTGGGACTCGTTGCCCGCTGGCGACTCAAGATGAACTACTACACACTGATGGGACTTTTGGCTGGTAGTACCACCGATCCCCCAGCACTCGGCTATGCCAACACTGCTGCTGGTAACGATATGCCTGCCGTTGGCTATGCAACGGTATATCCAGTTGTGATGTTCCTGCGAGTTCTCACAGCGCAGTTGTTGATTCTTATGGCGGCATAGCAATATAATACTTTATAATGCAGAAGGCTCATTCCCATCGAGGATTGAGCCTTCTATTTTTTATTAGCCTTATGATGTGGACAACTGCGATCGCCGCACGATTCGCAACTGCCACCTTTGCGTCCTATCAGGCGACAATAGATGCGTCGTGCTATCCAAAGCAGCACAAATGCGCCAATTACATATACTATAATAAGTTGCAGTGTCATAGGCTCTGTTTCTATTGCAAATATACGATTTATTACCTAAAATGCTTCTGCTGATGGCTCAAATGAGCGTAAAATGCGTTATATTTGGTAATTATATGTCTTTTTTTGCTTAAAATTATTTGGTTAATAGAAATTTTCATATATTTGCTCACGAATAGAAACCATTAAAGCAAGAGAAGATTATGAAGAACTTGGTAGATCAGATCAATGCACAGATCGAGGTTTTCACTACAAACGCTGCTGCTCAGGTTGAGAAGAGCAACAAGGCTGCTGGTACTCGCGCTCGTAAGGCTGCTTTGGAGCTTACAAAGCTCTTGAAGGAGTTCCGCAAGGTATCTGTAGAGGAGGCAAAGAAATAATTTATTTCTGTGCTAAACGAAATGGTTGTCCAACCCGATGGTTGCGACAACCTTTTTTGTTTTGTAGCCTTATTGCGACCACCTCGGCGGTTATTCTGTTTGCGCCCTACTCTTCGAGAATGATTCCAGCCCTGCGGAACAATTCACGCTGTGCCGAGTTGATTCCAATATTATGGTCGAGTGGCACCGCCTTGTTGTGGTCGTCGAGATAGTATCTCGGCGCTGCATAATCATAATCACCATATAGAAGTGAGGCCCTCGGCTCAACGTAACTCGACGAGATGGATGCAATGTCGGCCATAGTGTGGAACACCGAATAGGTGGTGGCTGGAGCGTTTCTATTGCTTTTGGCGGCCTGTACCTTTTCTGTAAATAACCTATTATACATAGGTGAAAACCAGGCGAATGATGCGACGTGCAACTGATAATAGCTCACCGTTGGCGTTGCGTGCAGAAATCTGCAATCCTGCCAATCCATCAAATCCTCGCCGTGGTCGGCACAGTAATATATGGCACTACACGCATCGGGCATCTGCTCCAACATATCAATCAGCTCGGCCATAACGTGGTCGGTGTAGAGGATGGAGTTGTCGTAGGCATTGCGAATTTTATCAATATTCTTTATTTTTATCGCCACATTATCATCGGGTTGAAATCTCGCAAACTCACGGGGATAACGCTGATGGTAACTGAAGTGCGAACCGTAGGTGTGCAGAATAAAGAGCATCTTTCTGGCTGGCTCACTGCGCAATACATCGCGCATCTTATCCACCAACTGCATATCATATCGGGGCGAGTCGAGATATACTATGTGGTCGGCATCATTGGCCAAGTGGTCAATCATAGCGCCTTGTGGCGATTGGTTGGATAGGAAGTAGGTGGTAAATCCAGCCTCGCGGAACAGAGCAAGGATGCCGCTGCGGCGATATAGTTCATCGTGCTGCGAGGTATGTACCGACGAGAGCATCATCGGCACACTCTTGTGCGTGGTGTTGCTCTGAGTGGTTATGTTGCGAAATAGCATCAAGTCGCTGCGTTTCGACAGGCGTGGATTGGTGGCTCTGCCATAGCCATATAGTTGCCAGTTGGCTGCTCTCGAAGCCTCGCCTATGACCAGCACATATACCTCACGCTGCCCGATATTGACGTTACGTTTGGCATTATAGCTGAAGCCCTCTGATGTCTGCTCATAACGTGCAATCTTGCGAGCCTCGGATATGCTTAACCCTAAATTGTAACAGACATTTACAGGAAACACATCATCTCTTAGCGTGCCCTTTGCCTCGCCTTTACAACCTTGCCAAAGCGTAAGTGCACCGAGCAACATCACCACACAACCCGCCGATGCCATCCCTCGTCTGAGATTTGTGGGAATCTCCACCTTGCGTCGCAGATGCCGCGAAGCAATCCACAGCATAGGCAGATAGATTACGCACACAACCACAACTGCGGGATAGATGTTGCTCAATAGCTCCGATGCTTCGTCGGGATTGGTTGTCAGGATATTGAGAAACATATCGGTTGCAATTACCGAATTTCCAAACAGATATAACAATACGATTTGAAATGCGCTCAGGAAGATAAAGATAAATCCCGCCCACACCATTCTGCCGCTTCGGCGTGACAACGAATAGAAAATCATATAGAAACCCAGCGGCAGCAGCACTCCCGCAACGGTTGTCCACAACGGATTTTTCTCAGTAAAGGCCAATATGGCAACGGGTAACATCAACGACACGACAAACCACAATGCGAGCAGCAGAGGATTTAATCTCTTCTTTGCGTTCATCTTTAGAATGCTTCGTTTATACTAATTATCAGACCATTGGATTTGCGGCCAAAACCATAATCAACTCTTAGGCGGCCGCTCTTGCCAAGTTCCATTCTCAGCCCAAGTCCCACATTAGGAAGTAGTTCCGAGAAGTCGAACAGTTTGAGTGATGAGCACACGCTTGCGGCACCTCCCCACACACAACAACTCAGCGGACCATACACATTTTGACGCAACTCCACCTGTCCCGACAACAGTTTGCGGTCGATATATCTGCCATAATAGTATCCTCTCATACGGTAATCACCACCCACCGCAGGCCAATACACCCAGGGCGTGGCCGACGACCACAAATCTCCATACAAATCTACTGCCAACACACCACCCTGCCACACAGGCTGATAGAAGTCGGCTACAGCCGTAATGTGCCACAGGTCGCTATCCACATCACTCAGCATCTTGGGGCGCATCTCGGCAAGGATGGATAGAAATACGCCTTTGGTTGTGTTGACTCGGTTGTTGCGACTATCATACTCCGCCACAAGGCCCACACCAGCCGACAGGGCCGAACGCTGTGTCTGCCCAGCTTCAATCAAATAGCTCTTGGCCTGAGCATCAAGCTCGCCGCCGTATCCATATCTGAAATCAAGATTTGCGCCTAACCAGAATTTATCGACTATGTGGCGCATATATCGCACCTTTGCTATGTGATACTTTTTCTTGTAATTGGCTCTGCGATTTACATCGGCCGCCTCATATCCCAAGCCCCAAAAACGGATAGGCAGAGAGCTGAGGTCCACACCATACGAGAGTCGGTTCTTGCCATCGGTGAAAAAGTTATTTCCTGCAATGTTTATAGCATAGAATCCCGTTACCGAAACACCAGCCGAGGCTGACAATGTGGATGGGTAGTCAAATGGCCCGCCAATCTCTCGGTCGTATATAGCGGCGGCTTTGGCCGAGAACATCACGCCTGTCTCGGTTGTGTATCCCAAGCCTACCGAGCCTGTGTAATTAAATTTGTCTTCTGGATTGTTTTTGAAAAGCGGGGCTCTGAGGCGTTCGACCGCACGCTGCCAGAAGCTCTTTTTAGAGGCCCACTCCAAATTGGCCCGCACCTGAGCATAGTCGGTGGGATCATAGATTTGCTTGCGCTGCACGAAGGTAGAGTCCTGCTCAACATACACCGACTTAGCCTGAACTGCAACCGATGCAGCCAGCACGAAGCCTATTATAAGTAAGATTCTACCTCTGCGCATATCTCTTTCTACTGGTATTTCTTTATGAATTTGTAAAATTCAGCCTTATCCTCTTCGGTGTATTGGCCCTTTTTGCAATATACCAACTCACCCTCTTTGGTAACAAACATTATTATAAAGAGGTTGTTGCAATCTCCCAAGCCCCACTGCTTTGCCACCGAGCGATTCTCATCGGTAATGATTGTAGCCTTATTTTTCTCGGTGCGCTTTCGTGCCAACGCTCTGATTATATCGTTAGGGAGCCAGGTGTCTTTCAGGTTCACAATTCCAAAGCCATAGATATCCTCGCCCTCGGCGCCGTGATTCTCCTCGAGTTCAACCGTAAACTCGTGATTCTGTCTGTGGCGATCGGGATCAACATAGAATATAAGCAGGTGCTTCTCGCCCCACATCGGAAGTTTGGTGGCTTTGTTATACAAATCCACAATCTCCAGATTCTCCACCTTGTGTGGCAGTGGCACTTCCAATGGTTTATCCTTATTATCCTGAGCCGATGCTGCCGAGCAGAGGAACACCATCGCCAATAATGCAAATATTCTCTTATTCATACCGAAATTTCAACTTAATTAAAACTGCGGTGTAAAATTACGAAAATTTCTTTTAGGTGGTATAGCACTTTTTCATTCCATCCAAATTTTTGTCGCTTTAGGACATTTTTTTTCTTAGGTCGGGTACTCTAAATGAGTAATATCCCCCACCCGATATAAGTAGTGTGATGTAGATGCCCATATAGACAAAATTGAGCTTCATATCTGCCGTCACAATGCCCATCATAATCCAATATATCAATATCAAGGCCGAAATGATACTCATCACCGCCGCTGCAAACCTTGTTCCATAGCCTAATACAATCAGTGCCGTCATCAACCCCTCCACTATCGTAACTACGGCAAACGATGTGGCGGCGTCGAGGCCGAGAATTTCGGGATAAAGCAATATGGTGTTGTCGTAGGTCTGCAACTTACCTATTATGTGCAACAGTGAGACCGCGCCTATAAAGAATCGCAAAAATAGTATTGCAACATCGCTTGAGCGCGAGTTTGGTTGTGGAGTTGTTTTTGTCTGTTTCATACCCGCCCATTGCACAAAAAATATTCCAACACAGGCCTAATATTTTGTTTTGCGGAGATATTGCACTACTTTTGCTATAGATTAAACGATATAACACTATGAAACAGCAGATACTATTCGTGTGCCTCGGCAATATTTGTCGTTCGCCAGCAGCACACGGCATTATGGAGGCAGTCATCGAGCGCGAAGGATTGCAGAGCGAAGTTAAAATCGACTCGGCGGGCACCTATGGGGGCCACGCGGGCGAACTTCCCGACCAACGTATGCGCTCGGCAGCGTCAAGGAGAGGATATAATCTCACCCATCGCTCACGTCGCATTGTCGAGGATGACTTCTACTCTTTCGATAAGATAATCGTGATGGACGATATGAACTATGAGAATGTCTCGCGTCTTGCTCCCGAGCGAAAATATCTCGACAAAGTATATCGCTTCACAGAGTTTTGTCGCCACCATCCCCAATGGAGCTATGTCCCCGATCCCTATTACGAGGGGCGCGAAGGCTTCGAGTTGGTACTCGACCTGCTTGAAGATGGTTGCGAGGGCATTTTGGAGCAGATCCGCAAAGATATATAAAAACAACAGGCCTAAACTTCAATGGTTTAGGCCTGTTTATTTTAATTACAGCTTTAATTAAAACGAATACTTCACCATAAAGCAGGTGCGGATATTTCCGATTTCGCGAAGTGCCTTCGAGTGGCCGTTAAGAGCCAAATCGCCATAGCCGACTGCCGTGTAGTCCAGCTCAAGGGCGAGTTGCAAACCGCCTGTTGTGTAAGATACAAAAGGCGAAATACGATAGATATAATCGGTATTCTTTGCGCCACGCACCCAAAAATCATCCACCGATAAGAAATCCTTTTTCGAACCGAGATTCTGCGAGAATCCTCCGAAGAATCCCACCTGCCACTTCTTACCATAAGTGGCATTTATCCAGCTTGTGGCACTGCTGATTGGCGAGTAGTCGTAAGAGCCATCTTCGGGGTTATAAGCCGTAGCACCATATCCGCTAATCATCGTAAGATGAGCAAGATTCTGGCCGTATATAAACTTCCACTTTAAGTCAAATTTACCACTCTTGTAGTTAGCAAACACCTCTGGTGAGATGCCAGTCACCCTATCGTTCACCTTCACCGTAATGCTCTGCGACGCACTCTGGCCATCGGCCGATGTGGTCTGCTTGGTGATGGTGGATGTCTTGCGAGGCATAATACTGAGGTAATCCACACCCACTCCAATCATAAATCGCTCGCCGACGTGCTTCACCGAAGCGTATAATTCGGGAATTTTGCTCCAGCGCGAGTAGTCGAATGTAGCACCGTTAGGGCCTACCGATGTGTTGGGGTGCTGATAGATTGCGGCGGCGAGGAGATTCCACCCCTTGCCCATATCCACATTAAGGCTCACCTGTGGCGAGCGGTTAAATTGATTCAAAGGTGTACCAGGCGAGAATCCCACAACGGTTGGCAGCACCTGAATAGCCATCGGATGCCAGGTCTGGCCAACCGTGAGTGACATCTTCTCCCAAGCCATCTTGACAAATGCCTGACGGATGCGGAACATAGTGTTGTTTGTACCATAACCGCAAAAATCGGCCTCAATTTTAGCTGAAGCAGCCATCTTGCCGATGTTGCTTGCGCCGATATCCAAGCCCAGGCGGGTTGTGAATGCCACAAATGTAAGCTCCGAAGTCTTGTTCAAATCCTGCGTGCCATCCTCGTTGAGCAGCTCATCGAGCGGGATGATATTAAATGTATCACCCATAGCGTGTAGATTCTGGCGACTATCGTAGCAGATAAAGTTGCGCACAAATCCGTATGGCTTGAATAACAGCTTTTTAGGCTTCTCTACCTCAATCTCTGCTTTAAGTTCCTGCTTGACCTCACGCTTTATCTCGGCCTTCAATGAATCAATGCTTGTAGCTTCGTTTTGAGCCTGAATTGTCGATGCGAAAAGGAGCGCATAAAAAAGAATCGTTGCACGTTGCAAATTTCTCATATCTCACAAAAATTTTTTCGGCTGCAAATTTACAAAAAAATAGCCAATATAAATCGCCAAAGAGAATTTTGCTTTTCCGATAGAGTTGTATAAATGCGATAAAATCATTACTTTTGCACTCGGGTTTCAGGCCGTATGGTAATATGAAAAGATTTCTGATTTTAAGTGTGTTAGTTTTGCTTGTGGGTGTAGGAATCTTCACCCATCGCATCCTGACGGCCGAGCCTGAACCAGACATCCCCGAAGAGTTGCAATATCGCCTCAATGATATGCTATCCAACTCTATATCAGACCTTCCCACAACCGAAAAGATGGAGCGATACATAGTCAACTGGATGAATCGCTACAACATCCGAGGCGCATCGTTAGCCGTTATGAAGGATGAACACCTCATCTATTGCAAGGGCTTCGGCTGGGCCGATGAGGAGCGCAACCAGCCCGCCGAGGTGGGACACATATATAGAGTAGCATCAGCCTCGAAGCTCATCACCGCAGTCGGCATTATGAAGTTATGCGACGAGGGTAAGTTGCGATTGGATGATAAAGTCTTTGGCGTGGAAGGGGTATTAAAACACTTTACCGAGATTAGGGATAAGCGAGCTGAGAATATCACTGTGCGCCATCTGCTCAACCATACTGCTGGTTTCAGCCGCCGAATGGGAGATCCGATGTTCCGCATTGCCGACATTATCAAGTGGGAGGAGTTGGATACTACCCCTACGGCAGACGAACTTATTGCATATCAGCTTCGTCAGCGTATGCGCGATCGTCCTGGAGGCTCGGCGCAATACTCCAATATCGGTTATTTGATTCTATCGCGAGTGATTGAGGTTGCTTCGGGAAAGAGCTATGAGCAATATTTGCAGGAGAATGTGTTGTGGCCAGCAGGTTGTTATGATATGCACATTGCCCGCAATTTATATGAGGAGCGCTACCCTATGGAGGTGAAGTATTATGGCAACGATCCCAACGACCGCATCGAGTCGTATGACGGTTCGGGCAAGATGCTTCCACGAGAGTATGGCGGTAATGATATCAGAGGCCTGCAAGGCGCAGGTGCTTGGGTATCATCGGCGGTGGAGATGATGCGACTGGTGGCTTCGATTGATGGTAAGCCAGGTGTGCCAGATATCCTCTCGCCAGAGAGTGTGGCCGAGATGCGCCACATTACCCGCAAGGGCGATTACGCTTTAGGCTGGGCTCGCTACCACGAGAGTTCGCAGACTTTGGTGCGTACGGGAACAATGTCGGGCACTTGTGCCTACATCGAACATAAGGCTTCGGGCATATCATACGCCTTTTTGACCAACACGAGCAACTATCGCGGTGCGTCGTTTACCAATTCTCTCGGCACGATGATTCGCAACGCTATGTCGCGAGTGCAGGAGTGGCCTTCGGATCGAGACCTTTTTGTGGAGGTGCCAAACATCACAGCGCCAAGCGATGAGTCGTAAGCTGGTCAGAAAAATGCGATAAACCACTAATTTGAACTTCAAACAGATAAAATTTATCCCCGAAATGGCAAATGCGGTTTCGGGGATTTGCTTTAATGGCATAACTATTTCGCAATTTGGTTTTTTTTATATACTTTTGTGAATTGTTGCTTATTATCATTTAGCTATGCAGATTACTAAGGCCGAATTTAAATGTAGTTCAGAGAAGATTTCGCAGGTTCCAAAGGACGACTTGCGAGATATAGCCTTCATCGGCCGCAGTAATGTTGGCAAATCTTCGCTTATCAATATGCTTACCGGTCGCAAGGGTTTGGCTAAGGTTTCGGCCACACCTGGTAAGACTCGATTGATAAACCACTTCTGCATCAACAACAACTGGTATTTGGTTGACCTGCCTGGTTATGGTTATGCTCGTGTGTCGAAGAGCCAGCGTGGTGAATTCTCGAAAATCATCCTCGATTATGTATTGAAGTGCGAGAAGATGCACTTTCTGTTTGTGCTTGTGGATTCACGTCTGGAGCCTCAGGCTATCGACTTAAGGTTTATCGAGATGTTAGGCGAGAATGGCATTCCATTCGGAATAATCTTCACCAAGACCGACAAACTCTCGGCTACACAGCGCAAGAAGAGCATCGAAAACTATTCGGCCAAACTTGCCGAGCAGTGGGAAGAGTTGCCACCTATGCTCTATTCATCGAGCGAAAAGGGCATCGGACGTGATGAAATTCTCTCATTTATCGAGAGTTGTTTATAACTATTTGATAAAGTCGCCGAAAATGCGACTTTTTAGAGTACTTTTTGTATATATTTGCAAAACAATAATACAACGACAAAATGGCTATTCATAAGATTAAGTTTTTCACAGGTCGCGCATCGCGATATCTGGCTGAAAAGATTGTTGCCAGCTACGGCACAAAGTTGGGTGATTCTGAGATTCTCCAGTTTAGCGACGGTGAGTTCCAGCCCTACTACAACGAGTCTATTCGTGGTTGCACAGTGTTTATCATTCAGTCAACATTCCCTTCATCAGACAACTTGATGGAGCTTTTGATGATGATTGACGCAGCTCACCGTGCATCAGCTCACAAGGTTATTGCTGTGATGCCTTACTTTGGTTGGGCTCGTCAGGACCGCAAGGACCGTCCACGCGTTCCAATCGGTGCAAAGCTGGTTGCAAACTTGTTGGTTGCAGCGGGTGCTGACCGTGTGATGACTATGGACTTGCACGCTGACCAGATTCAGGGCTTCTTCGATGTTCCTGTTGATGCACTCTATGCAAGCGGTATCTTCGTTCCTTACATCAAGAGCCTCAATATCGAGGATTTGTCAATCGCTTCACCAGATATGGGTGGTGCAAAGCGTGCTCACTCTTACCCAAAGCACCTTCAGGCACCTATCATCATCTCTCACAAGGAGCGTGCTAAGGCTAACGTAGTGGGTAGTATGACTGCTATCGGCGATGTAGAGGGCCGCAACGTCCTCATCGTTGACGATATGATCGACACAGCAGGTACAATCTGTATGGCTGCCGATATGCTTATGGACAAGGGCGCTAAGAGCGTTCGCGCTGTGATTACTCACCCAATCTTGTCGGGTGCTGCTTACGAGCGTATCAACGCCAGCAAGTTGCAGGAGGTTATCGTAACAGATACTATTCCATTGAACCCAGAGAAGGATTTGCACAAGTTCACAGTTCTCTCAGTTGCTGACATCTTCGCCGAGGTTATCGAGCGTGTTCACAACTATAAGGAGATTAGCTCTTGCTTCTATTAGTAGATAAAGAAATTGCCTAACAAGGCTCTTTCGGTATCTGGCTTGCCCTCGAAATCCTCATTTACGCTTTAGTAAACTGCGGTTTCTCGGTCTTCGGCCAGCTTCAAAAATAGTTCTTGTTATACAACTTCTGAAACAGATGGGGGTGTCCAACAAATTGTCGGACACCCCCATATTCGTTATCTTCTGCTCGATTATACTTTCGTTTGGCAAAAAGGCTTAATGGTCAAAAAGCATATAGATTAAAAGTCTATCTTGTGGCAGTTATATTTGTTCTCGATAACGCCATCTTTCAGCACTACCATACCGTTTGTTGCACGCAGCATAGTCTTCATCACCGTTGCGTCAATATTATAACAACGCACCTCTGCGCCATCACCAAAGTCATAATATGTAGCACTGCGCAGTGGCTGAGGCGTTAGGTATATTGCATATCCCCCCTCTCGCTCGGCGTGCTCAACCACTCGTCGCATTCTCGCCTTGCAGAATTTGTTGAGCTTCGAAGGGTTGGTTACACAGAGCAGATACACATTACCTTTTCGTGTAAGCACCTCCTTCGTTACATCACCCTCGGGATCGGAAATCGAGAACTCACTCACGAGAGTCTGGATAGCATTGGTCTCGTTATCCACGCGAGTCTCCACCCACTCCCACTTCTCCTCGTTCTGCCACTCGGTATCGTCGATCGAAAACTCACGCAGTTTGCCAGTACGTTTGTTGCGATATACCAATACATACTCCTCTACTGCCATCTCCTCTGAGCCTGTATCGTGCTGGGCCTCAATCATCTCATATATGTTGGCACCCTTTTTATATGGTAGAAAATCAATCAGCGGCAGGTTGTAGTAGCTGTATGTGCCCACACCCATTGCAATCGTGAAGAACAATCCAGCCAAGAGTATCTCAATCTTAGAGAACTCCAATATTCGGTGGCGGCGGTAGCGATACCACACGATAGCCACCATAGGCAGGATGACAAGATTTTTGAAGAATGTCTCCCAGGGTGATAGCTTCAACGCATCGCCAAAGCATCCGCAATCTTCAACTGGAATCCACGTTGCACTGAGGAATGTAAGAATCGTGAAGAACATCATCGAGATTAACGCAAAGATTGAGACGAGGCGTGTGCGCACCTTGAAGGTGAGCATCAAACCCATCATCAGCTCTGCACCGCATAGCCAGATAGAGAATATCATACTATACGGAACAAGCTCCTCGATGCCGTAAATCGAGAGATACTCGTTCACTTTCAGGGCTGTTCCCCAGGGATCAACTGCCTTGACAAAGCCCGAAAATGCAAATACGAGTCCTGCAATCACACGACACAGATGAGCCGCAATATTTAATCCGCGTGAAGCCATACCCTACTTCTCTATACCACTTATTACTTAAAGTACTGATTTACAATCTCCTTAATCTTTGCCGAGATAATCTCGGGTGTGGCCATAGTCTGCTCGGCAGTGCTGCAATCTACAACGTGCAGATTCTCATCGCACTCGGCTGCCGACAAATATACATTGCGTACCATACGTTGCAAATCGAGCGAAGCCTCGTGGATATCTTTCTGTCCGTTCAGGTAGTCGCGGTCATCGCCAGTGCGTACCTCCTGAGTGAGTTTACGCTCAGTAAAGGCAAACGGCACATCAAGGAAGATTGATACATCTGGGCGAGGCACATCAAAGTAGTCATACTCCAATGAGAGAATCCACTTTCTCAGCTTCTCGCGCTCCTCTTCGGTTGCCATCTTGGCGCACTGATAACCTATGTTGGAATATACATATCTGTCGCAAATCACCACCTTGCCATCGGCAATCCAGCCGCGAATCATCTTCGCAGCATCGCGCCTATCCTCGGCATAGAGAAGTGCCACAACATAGGGATCAACCTGCTCGATGCTACCCAGTTCACCACGCAAAAAGCGGGCAATCATATCTCCAAAATATGGCGCATCGAAACGTGGAAAATGGAGATACTCGCTCTCCACACCCTGCTCGGCAAACATCTTGCGCAACGCGGCAATCTGTGTAGATTTACCCGAACCGTCAACTCCTTCAAGTACTATAAACATCTGATTTATATAGTTTAGGGTTACTAATTCCTCTTATATTTTCTCTTTACTTCTGTATATATTGCGTTTGGCCACTTTTAACTCTATTCCTTCTCCCCGTGTGGCCAACGGCAAACTATCGTAGCATCATTACAGCACGCTCCACGCCTTTATAGAGGGCGTCGATCTCCTCTTTGGTGTTGTACATCGCAAACGATGCGCGACACATACCCGTAATCGAATAGTGTTGCATAACAGGCTCGGCACAATGCTGACCTGTTCTGATTGCAATTCCCAACTTGTCGAGAATCATACCCAAATCGTAGTGATGCACACCATCAACATTAAACGATATGATTGAGCATTTATCATCCGTCTGACCATAAATTCTAAGGCCATCAATTTGGCTCAACTTCTCGGTAGCATAGCGAGTAAGCTCACGCTCATACTGCTCGATAGCCTCCAAGTCCTGCTTCTCAAGGTAGTTGATAGCCTCGCCTAAACCCACTGCTCCGACATAGTTGGCAGTGCCAGCCTCAAACTTTAGCGGCAAAGGCGCATAGGTTGTCTTCTCAAAAGATACCCTATCCACCATATCGCCACCATAGAGGAACGGAGGCATCTGCTCCAATATCTCTCGCTTACCATAAAGGACTCCGATACCAGTTGGGCCATAAAGTTTGTGGCCAGAGAACGCATAGAAATCACAATCGAGTGCATCAACATCCACACCACCGTGCACCACACCCTGACAACCATCCACCACAACCACAGCACCTGCGGCGTGAGCCTTATCTATGATTGGCTTTAGTTCTGGACGAGTTCCGAGTGTATTAGATGCCTGAGTGATAGCCACAAGGCGACTCCTACTATCGAGCAACGACACCAACTCCTCTACCCTCAGGCGGCCATTGTCATCGAATCGAAGCACACGCAGTTCGGCACCTTTGCGCTCGGCCATAACCTGCCAGGGCACGATGTTGGAGTGGTGCTCCATCTCGCTCACGATAATATTATCGCCCTGATGCAAAAACTTCTCGCACCAGGCATAGGCAACGGTGTTGAGCGATGCAGTAGCGCCCGCAGTGAAAATCACTTCCTCACGATGCTCTGCACCGATAAAGTGACGCACACTCTCACGAGCTGCCTCATACATCTCGGTGGCTTGCTCCGACAGATGGTGAACGCCTCGGTGGATGTTGGCATTGTGCATACGCAACATCTCATCCACACGCTCAATCACCTGCAACGGCTTCTGCGCTGTAGCTCCACTATCAAGATATACCAAATCCTTGCCATTGACCTTGCGGCTCAGAATCGGAAAATCCTTGCGTATCTCCTCTACGTTAAACATCAATATACTCCCCTTTTATTATAGAGTCTCGAGCTTCTGACTAAGCTCCTCAGCGAGCTCCTCCGACAGCGTCTTCGATGAGAGAGCAATATCCTTCACGAATCCCTCAATCTGCAATTTTCGGGCTTGTGACTCCGAAAGTCCGCGCTGACGCATATACATAATAGCCTCACCGTCCAACTGGCCAACAGTAGCTCCGTGTGAACACTTCACATCGTCGGCATATATCTCCAACTGTGGCTTGGTGATAATCTTAGCCTCACGGCCAATTTCGATATTACGGCTTGTCTGTCGGGCATCGGTTCGCTGCGCATCCTGTGCCACATAAACCAAACCGATGAACTCACCCACAGCTTCGCCCGCAGCAACACCCTTAACGAGTGAATCGCTCGTACAATCCGAGTAGTTGTGATTTACCCTCACCGACACCTTTGCTCGCTCCTTGTCGGATACGACAAATGCACTGCGAAGCACATTCGCAGCCTGCTTGCCATTAAGGTCGATGGTGTAGTCGACAATAGCCTCGCTAACCACCACGCTTGTAACGTCGCACACACTACCCGCCTGCTGACGGATATTGCACTCCGAAAAAGCACCTGCAAAGAAGACCTCCACAAGATTGAGCTTACCGTAGGCACCCACATCAAACGAGAGTTTCGACGTATCAGCCGCAGTGTGTAGCACCACAACCGACTCGCTCTGATTCTCGGCAATGCAATACTCTGCACTCTCGGGATTGATAAGCACTTCGGCGCAATCTCCCCCTGCAAGCTGAAGCTCTCCACCCGATGACTCGATGTCGATACCGCACTCCTTTATATAATCGAGTAACCTCATCTGAACTACTCTTTATAATCGTTAATAAGCCAGTCGTAACCCTCCTTCTCGAGCTTCAAAGCGAGGCTCTTATCACCAGAATAGATTATGCGGCCCTTATACAAAACGTGTACAAAGTCGGGCACGATATAATCCAGCAGACGCTGGTAGTGGGTAATAACGACCGTTGCGTTATCCTCGGTGTGGAGCTTGGTAACACCTGTTGCCACGATACGCAATGCGTCGATATCAAGGCCCGAATCGGTCTCGTCCAAAATAGCGAGCTTTGGCTCAAGCATAGCCATCTGGAAAATCTCGTTCTTTTTCTTCTCTCCACCCGAAAAGCCCTCGTTTACGGCACGGCTTGTGAGCTTGGTATCAAGCTCCACAACGCTGCTCTTCTGGCGCATCAGCTTCAGGAACTCGCCAGCCGTAAGAGGCTCTTCGCCTCGGAACTTGCGCTGCTCGTTTACGGCCATCTTCATAAAGTTGGCCATCGTAACACCAGGAATCTCCACAGGATACTGGAAACCGAGGAATAAGCCCAAACGAGCTCTGTCCTCGATAGACATATCCAACAAATTGTGCCCCATAAACTCTACCGAGCCGCCAGTAACCGTAAACTTCTCGTTACCTGCCAGCACCGATGCAAACGTGCTCTTACCCGAGCCGTTAGGGCCCATTATAGCGTGCACCTCGCCAGCCTTCACCTCGAGGTTGATGCCACGAAGTATCTCCTTTTCGCCAACTGAGGCGTGCAAATCTTTTACACTTAGCATATTATTGCGTTTATTTCAATTATCACTTTAGTTAAATCGTTGCTTTAACCCACCGAGCCTTCCAGGCTCAGAGCCAGCAACTTCTGCGCCTCTACTGCAAACTCCATAGGCAACTTAGCCAACACCTCGCGTGCATAACCGTTTACAATCAAGCCCACCGCATCCTCAGTCGAAAGACCTCGCTGGTTGCAATAGAAGAGCTGTTCCTCCGAAATCTTCGATGTGGTAGCCTCGTGCTCGAGTACTGCCGTTGGGTTGTGAGAATCAATCTCGGGGAATGTGTGTGCACCACACTTGTCGCCAATCAGCAACGAGTCGCACTGCGAGTAGTTGCGGGCATTCTCTGCGCCCTTTGCCACTCTCACCAAACCTCGATAGGCATTTTGGCTACGGCCAGCCGAGATACCCTTCGATACGATTCTACTGCGGGTATTACGACCGATGTGAATCATCTTTGTACCCGTGTCGGCCTGCTGGAAGTTGTTGGTCATAGCCACAGAGTAGAACTCGCCCACAGAGTTATCGCCCAGAAGCACACAACTTGGATACTTCCAGGTGATTGCCGAGCCAGTCTCCACCTGAGTCCACGACAAACGACCATTCTCGCGGCACAAACCTCGCTTGGTTACAAAGTTATAGATACCGCCCTTGCCCTCCTTGTCGCCTGGATACCAGTTCTGCACAGTCGAGTACTTCACTTCGGCATCCTTCTCGACAATAATCTCCACCACAGCAGCGTGGAGCTGGTTCTCATCACGACGTGGAGCAGTACAACCCTCCAGATAGCTTACATAGGCACCCTCGTCGGCCACAAGCAACGTGCGCTCAAACTGGCCTGTACCCTCGGCGTTGATTCTAAAGTAGGTCGAAAGCTCCATTGGGCAGCGCACACCCTTAGGAATGTAACAGAACGAGCCGTCGGAAAAAACTGCTGCATTAAGGGCTGCATAGAAGTTGTCGGTATATGGAACGACAGTACCCAAATATTTCTTAATAAGCTCTGGATACTCTTTGATGGCCTCTGAAATAGAGCAAAAGATAATGCCCTTCTCGGCCAGAGTCTCGCGGAATGTTGTCTTTACCGATACTGAATCCATAACGGCATCGACAGCCACACCAGCCAAAGCCATCTGTTCCTCCAATGGAATACCCAACTTGTCGAACGTGCGCTTCAACTCAGGATCAACCTCATCCATCGAGCCCAGCGCCTTCTTGGGCTTGGGGGCAGCATAGTAAATTATGTCCTGAAAATCAATTTCAGGTATATCGAGATGAGCCCACTCGGGGTGCTTCATCGTGAGCCAATGACGAAAGGCCTTCAATCGGCGCTCGAGCATCCACTCGGGCTCCTCCTTCTTTGCCGAAATCAAGCGAATCACATCCTCATTGAGGCCTTTACCAATGGTTTCGGTCTCGATGTCAGAGGTGAATCCATACTTATATTCGCCCTGCTCTAAGTTATCTAATATTTCTTTATCTTTTTCTGCCATAACAATTGATAATAGCCCACAAAAATACAAAAAATAATTGATAATTCTATGGTCAATCATCTATTTACGTTACAAATTACTCACCAATCTATTATAACAGAGAGAGGGATACACCCTTTGGCATATCCCTCTCTGCTAATTTAATCAAATTTAGGCCTAATTACCAGAACCGATTCGACCTGTATAAGCATCTACTCCCGATGCATCGAAAGGTTGAGCAAAGAACTTCTCGGCAGCCTTACCAATATCTTTGTTCCAGGGCTGAGGGCCGCCAGCACACTGGATCACCCACAGCTTCAACTGCTTTTTATGCCAGTTAATCATACAGTTAGTACCCCAGGCACCACCGTGACCAAACCAAGCATTCTCGTTGTCATTAACCGGAGCAGTCAAACCAAGAGAATAACCACCCAGATTCTTAGGACGGGTTGAGCAAGCAAGAATAGTCTTAACGGTCTGCTCTTTAAGAATACGCACGCCATTCTCGCCAACACCCAAATTCATCAGCATCTTGTAGAATTTGAGCTGATCGGCGGCTGTGGTCCACAAGCCTGCTCCCGCTGATGGGAAGACGTGAGAGTCGTTGTAAGGACGCTGCTGCCAGGCCATCTCCTCAACCCACTCAGCGGGCGCATCCTGCTTGAATGCGTACAACTCAATCTTCTTCTTGAGTTGCTTGTCGGTAGGCCAAAACCAGGTGGATTTCATATCGAGTGGATCCAGCACCTCCTGCTTGAGGTACTCCTCCCACTTCATACCTGTCACCACCTCGACGATTGCAGCGCCGATATCAATACCTGTGTTTGAATACAATTCGCGAGTACCAGGTTCAAACATAATGGGCGAGCCAGCCGCAACAGCAGCCACCTGACGCAAAGGCGCACCGCCACTCCAACCGCCACCACGCACATCGTTACGCTTTACACTTGCCTCGAAGGGGAAACCTCCCGTATGATTGAGCACCATACGGACTGTGAGTGTATTCTTCGCTTTATGCAATGTCTTAACTCCATCTTTGTTTGACACCTGCACCCACAACTCCTTAAACTCGGGCAAATATTTTGAGACGGGATCATCAAGCGAGATTTTACCCTCCTCCACAAGCTTGGCTATCGTCACGCCGCAAAAGCCCTTTGTCTGAGAACACTGCATAAAGACATTATCCAGCTTAATAGGGCGTTTTGCAGCCACATCGGCATATCCAACGCAGCAAGTCTCCTGCACGCCATCCTTATAGAAGATGCTGATAGCTCCAGACAACTGGCCCTTATCAACATAAGGTTGCAAAACCTCCTTTGCATAAGTTGTCTTAGAATCCTTGACCTTTTTCTGTGCTGTCGCTGTAAAGCCAAACGATATTGTCAAAACAACGAGAAGGCACACAAATTTCATAACTCTTTTCATATTCCTAATATTACTTAATATGAGTATTTAGAATCAGCTAAATCTGTTAAAATTTCTTGCTAAACAATCCTCGGATTAAACCTTCAAGAAAGTATTTTTGCGATAGAGGAAGTAGAGGAACAACCAGCACACCACAATAAAGCCCGCAGAGTTGATTACATTGGCCCATCCCTCAGAGAACAAGCCCGCAAAACCACCAAAGAAGAAGCGTGAAATTCCGCTAAAGTTGATGATGCGCTGAGCCATATAGATTGTGATTGAGTTCATACCCACAACGCGGAAAACAAATGTCCACTTCTGCCAGCCACGCACATCCACCAAATAGTAGAACAATGCCATCATAGCCAATGAGTAAGAGCCTACTGCGCAAACAAATGTGCTCGACCACAACATCTTGTTGATTGGGTTGAAACCCTTAGCAGCCACCGCCACAATAGCCAAAACAACTGCTGCGCCCAACATATAGAGAGTCTTGCGATTGCCTGTAACCTTATCCTCGGGCAAGCGAATCAACTCGCCAGTAAAGATACCGAGCATAGCGGTAACGATAGCAGGCAGAGTAGAGAACAAGCCCTCGGGATCGAATGTGTTGTCGGCATAAATCAATCGGCCAGGCATAAACAGACGGTCGATGTAGCCCACCAAGCAACCGTCGCGAGTCAAAGGATCGGCACCTGGAACATCGGGAGCACCCACATAACGAGAGATAATAGCGTAACCTACCAAGATAACAACCGAAATGGCAGCTCGTGAACGCACGCCGAAATTAACATACAACAACGCTGCAAACATCCAAGCTAAACCGATACGGCCCAACACGCTGGCACAACGCAAATTCTCGAAATCGAGCTTAAACAAGCCGTTGTAAATCAGGCCGAAAAGCACGAGCATCGCACCACGACGAATAATCTTCCAATAGATAGCACCCATCGAAGCACCCTTCTCGCGCATCTTGGCAAATGAGAATGGGAACGACACTCCAGCAAGGAAGAGGAAGAGCGGGAAGATAGTGTCGTGATGACGCAGGCCATCCCACGCAACGTGGCTCATCTGCTCAGAGAGCATCTCGGAGAATCCGCCAGGGAACATCGCACAAATGTTGACTATCAAACCCGATAGTCCCATAATAAAGAACATATCAAATCCACGCAGTGCGTCGAGTGACATTAAACGATCATTGTTTTTCATCTTATTTGTTATTTAAGTTTGTTTCAGTTGGTTTGCTCTTGCCTCTGTTTTGCGTGCAGCCTCTAAATATTGTGATAGATTGACAATATTGGCCAACTGCATAAACAAAGAGCACAATACAAAGATAAAATTATTTTTCCAATATATACATTATATGTATAGGAAATTTTGGGTGCTGCTCGAAAAGAGTAGTTATTTTTGTTGGACGTTGGGAGGAATGAAATACGAAATTTGATAAGGAAAATGAATACAAAAGCGATAAAATGTAAAAATATTAAAAAAATTACCCACTTCGTTTGGCACTATCGTTTTTTTTGCATACATTTGCACCACTCTTAACAAGATTGTTGGAAGGAGTTGTTTGGAAGGATGGGTGAGTGGCTGAAACCACCAGTTTGCTAAACTGACGTACTCGATTAGGGTACCGGGGGTTCGAATCCCCCTCCTTCCGCCCGATGATGGCGTTTCAACATTATTGGTGGTTGGTTACAACCAAAGGTTTATTTTAGGGTAAAAGGGAATTACCGAATAATTGCGAGATTATTCGGTAATTTTTTTGTATCATATCGCTTGGTTTTCACAAAAGAGGAATTCGAAAAAAGAAAAAGCAGTTACCTTTTGCTGTAACTGCTTGATTTTTAAATATCACGGCCTGTAATTCAACAAGGAGTGGTAATTTTGCCTGTGATGTGCTACTCCACCATTGCTTTGGCGAGCGCATCAAGATTGGGCAAATCCGACTCTTTGAGGCGGGCATTGATGGTAACGAGCGGCTCTGCGATATCCATCTGCTTCATCTGCTCAATCATTGAACGCATCACGCGACCTGCAACGGGTGCCCAAGAGCCATTCTCGATAATACCGAAACGGCGATTTTTCAGCCCCTTGATTTGCAGATGGTAGAGAAAATCGTGCATAGGAGGGAATACCCCACCGTCATAGGTTGCGGCGGCCACAACCAACTTGCCATACCTGAACGCATTGGCCACAGCCTCCGACATATCACATCGGCTTAGGTCTGCAATAACACACTTCTCGCCCTTTGCCTCCAGCATCTGCTGAAGTTTATATGCCGCAGCGGCAGTACCGCCATAGATAGATGCGTAAGCTATAAATGTACCCTCACTTTCGGGCTCATACAAGCTCCACTTGTTGTAGAGCGAGATGTAGTGGCCGAGATTCTCCTTCAATACAGGGCCGTGAAGCGGGCATATCGTGGCTACATCAAGCGATGAGAGCTTTTTAAGCAGTGTCTGCACCGATGGGCCATACTTACCACATATATTTATATAGTAGCGGCGTGCTTCGTCGTCCCACTCCTCGTCGTGAGCCAATGCTCCAAACTTACCAAAGGCATCAGCCGAAAAGATAACCTTGTCGAGCGAGTCATACGTTACCATAGCCTCGGGCCAATGCACCATAGGTGCCATAGCGAACTGCAATGTGTGAGCACCAAGCGTGAGCGTATCGCCCTCCTTGACCGAGATGGTTCTGTCGGAAAAATCGGTTGTACTGAAGAAGTTAGGCAACATCTGCACAGCTTTGGCTGATGCCACAATCTTCATCTGTGGATATTTTTCAGCAACCGCAGCCACGCTGCCGGTGTGGTCGGGCTCCATATGCTGCACGATAAGATAGTCGGGCGTGCGACCATCAAGCTCTCGCTCAAGATTGCAGAGCCACTCATCCTGCTTGCGGACATCCACACTATCCATTATGGCAATCTTCTCGTCCACAACAAGATAGGAGTTGTAAGATACGCCGCGTGGAATGGCATATTGACCTTCAAAGAGGTCGAGCGTGAGGTCATCTACACCGATATATTTTATAGAGTCTGAAATAAATGTTTTCATATCGCAAATTTGTTTGAATATGCAAATATACGAAAAAACGCAAAACCAATGAGAGATATTTTGCAGAAAATAATTATCTTTGCCCCGACATCTAAGGGGTGCCTTACTATCAGGCTGAGATTATACCCATTGAACCGGATACGGGTAATGCCGAGACCGGGAGTAGCGTAATCAACAAACATACCCCTTTTCTGTTTTTAATTTAATATAATTGAAAAATGAAAAGGAAATTTATCAACCTTGCCATTGCGGCCCTGTCGCTTGGCATCACTTGGGCTCACAACGGAGCGCAAGCACAAAATCAACCACACAACGAGCGGGACACTATCTCGATGGAGGGCAACTTGCAACAGATTCACGTCATTGCAACACGCGCCACCCAATCGACTCCCGTAGCATACGCTAACTTGTCGGAGAGTCAGATTGAGCGAAACTCCTATGGAATGGATATTCCGTCGCTGCTGGCGCTCACACCGTCGATGATTGCTACCAACGAGACAGGAATTGGCATCGGTGGTACATCTATCCGCCTGCGAGGAACCGATGCCACACGTCTGAATGTGACTGTGAATGGTATGTCGCTCAACAATCCCGACTCGCACTCTACCTATTGGTACGACACGCCCGACCTTATCTCGGCTATTGGCGATGTGCAGGTGCAGCGTGGCGCTGGAACATCAACCAACGGTACGGGCGCTTTTGGTGGAGCAGTTAGTATGACTACTGCCGCCCCATCGTCGGAGGCTGGCGGAGAGGCTTCGCTGAGTTATGGCTCATACAACACCAACAAGCAGGCTGTGCGACTCAGTTCGGGAATCATCAATCGCCACTGGGCTGTTGATGCACGAATGACTCACATCGGTTCGGATGGATATATCGACCGAGGAGCAACCGACCTTAAGTCGTATATGTTGCAGGGAGCCTACTATTCAGATCGTACAACCCTCAAACTTATTTCGTTTGGAGGCAAGGCCAAGACTGGTCTTACATATACGGGTGTAACGAAGGAGGAGATGGAGCTATATGGTCGCCGTTACCACACCGAGGGCCAGTACCCAACCTCAAATGGTCCACACGTCTTGGCTGATGGCACTCACGTTGATTACTACGATGACCAGACCGACAACTATCTGCAAATCAACAATCAACTGATACTCAATCAGCAATTATCAGACAGATGGAATCTCTCGGCAACGGGATTTTATAGCTATGGTTACGGCTACTACAAACAATACAAAGATGCTCGCACACTATTGGAATACACAAATCTTGGAATCAGCGATTCATCGGTGGAGGCCGATATGATTCGCCGCAAGATTATGCGTACCCACACAACTGGTTTGAACCTCACCACTGCCTACACCTCCGAGAAGCTGCAACTGCTTGCAGGTGGCTCGTGGAGCTACTACTCTTCGCCACACTGGGGTGAGCTGGATTGGGTTGATGGCTATGCTGAGAGTGCCATTTCGGGCCGTTGGTACGACAACGATGTAAACAAGCAGGATGCAAACATTTTTGCGAAGGCTTTGTGGAGTGTAACTCGCGGGCTGACGCTCTTTGCCGATTTGCAGTATCGTTTCGTGAGCTACAAGGCTTGGGGCGTGAACGACAATTATGATTGGAACACTATGTCGATGCAGCCTATTGATGTGGACAAACGTTACAACTTCTTCAATCCTCGCGCTGGTGTGAATTACTCGCCAGCCGAGCATCACAACATCTTCGCCTCGTTTGCTATAGCCCAGAAAGAGCCTACACGCTCTGACTTTACCGACCGTTATATGTTTGCGGCCGACCAGACTCAGCCAAAGCCTGAGCAGCTTTACGATTATGAGCTTGGCTATCAGTTTAAGACGCAGCGTTTGGCTTTGGGCGCAAACATCTACTATATGCGCTATAAGGATCAGCTTATCCCAACAGGAATGGTGAACGACAGCTCTGATGCGCTGAATGTGAACGTGCCGTTGAGCTATCGCGCAGGTGTGGAGCTCACAGCATCGTGGAGCGTTGCGCGCTGGCTCACTTTGGGTGGAAATGCGACCTTCAGCCGCAACAAGATTATCGACTATGTGGATTTGCTGTCTGGCAGTCCAACCTATGGCGAAAATCTGGGCGATATGACCATTGCCTACTCGCCTGAGGTGATTGCATCGGTATTTGCCGAGCTGAGATTCAAGCAGTTTGAAGCTGTGTTCAACACACAATATGTGGGCAAGCAGTACTTCACAAACAACCAGATTGAGGCTCTATCGCTTGATGATTACACGGTTGCAAATCTCGATTTGGCCTACACACTTTCAACTCAGAAAGCCAAAAGCGTGCGCTTGGGTGTAAGCATCTACAACCTCTTTAACAATAAATATTGTAGCAACGGCTATGGTTACTCCTATATGTGGGATGGCGAGCGATACGACGAGGCTTACTATTTCCCTCAGGCACCATTGCACGTGTTGGCTAACGTAACAGTAAAATTCTAAGATATGGATTGGAAACTCACACTTCAAATCGCAGGCGTTCTGCTGGGGTTGTTATATCTCTATTTCGAGTACAAAGCCAATATATGGCTTTGGGTGATAGGACTCATTATGCCTGTCGTACACGGAATACTATACTTCCGTCAGGGGCTGTATGCCGACTTCTCGATGGAGTTGTTCTATATAGTTGCGGGCATATACGGTCTTAACGTATGGAAAAAGTCGAAAGCCAAAGATGAGAAGGTGAGCACTTCGGGCATAAGCCGTACCCCACTCGCTGTATGGGTGGCGATTGTGGGAAGTTATGCGGTTTTGCACGCTGCAATATATTTTCTTTTGGTCAATTTCACCGATAGCACAGTGCCATTTTGGGATGCACTCACAACTGCACTCAGCGCGGTGGCCTACTGGTCGCTGTCGCGCAAATATGTCGAGCAGTGGCTCTTGTGGTTAGTGGTTGATGTGATTTGTGTGGGACTCTACATTCACAAGGAGATACCGTTTACGGCAGGACTTTATGCTCTGTATTCGGTGCTGGCCATTGTGGGATATATGAGATGGCTGAGAGTGATGAAAAGCAGCAGCGAAGTGAAATAACTGATAGTATATAAGTTGCCTAACAAGTCTCTTTTGGCATCTGGCTTGCTCTCAAAATCCTCACATACGCCAAAGTATGCTGCGGTTTTTCGAGCTTCGACCAGCTTCAAAATAGCTCTTGCTATACAACTTATGAAATAGTGAGGGGCTGTCCGACAAATTTATCGGACAGCCCCTTCAGCTATTTTAGATGTTATGTGGTTACTTGCTGATATATGTCTCCATCAACTGACCACAACCCTTGATAGTCACACTGTCGGCCTCGGCTGGAATCATCACAACATCGGTCTTGGTGAGATGCTCAACGTTGTCGCCCATAATGATATCAACCTCACCCTCTGTGCAGCTATACAACACAAATGAGTCGTGAGAGATTACATCGCGCTCCAGCTCGCCATCCACGCCAATAGCATTGATTGTAAAGTATGGGCAATCAATCAACTTCACAGCCTCGTTCTTTACCAACTCATACTTGATGTGGCACTCATCACCGCTCTTTGAGTAGTCGATAGCATCAACCGCCAATGCAGTGTGAAGCTCTCGACCTCGGCCCTCGCTATCAACACGATTCCAGTCGTAAACACGATAAGTGATATCGGATGTCTGCTGAATCTCGATAACCTTAATTCCCTTACCCAATGCGTGGATAGTACCCGCAGGGATAAAGAACACATCGCCAGCCTTCACCTCCACCTTGTTCAGGATATCGGGCAGAGTGTCGTTGTTGGTAGCCTCCAAAAACTCCTCGCGAGTTATGTTGCTATCCTTGAAACCCACATATAGATATGAGCCTGGCTCGGCATCAATCACATACCACATCTCGGTCTTGCCGTAGGAGTTGTGACGCTCCTTAGCCAACTCATCGTCGGGGTGCACCTGCACCGACAAAACATCGTTGCAATCGAGTGTCTTGACGAGCAATGGGAATGTAAGACCATAACGCTCATAGACCTTGTCACCAATCAGATTACCCATATAAACCTCGATAATCTCCTCCAGATTGTTGCGCTTTAGAAAGCCGTTAGCCACTACCGATGTGTTGCCACTCACAGCCGAGATATCCCAGCTCTCACCATAGAGTTTATCGGGCGCAATGCGAGCACCCTTGCCTGATTTGATTGTAGCCAAAAACTCCTGGCCGCCCCAAATAACCTCCTGCAAACGAGGAATAAATTTTATAGGATAAAGCATCTTATATAACTGTTAAAATTACTCAAACAAAGACTCTACAGTCGAGATAACCTCCTCGGCCTCGACATTAAGAGGGAATATCTTGCTGGGCTCAAGATGCACCACCTCGTGCTCCTGCTTAAATCGCTTCTCGCCCACACCGGTGATATTGAGCATAATTGTAGCATCCTTCTCCACCTTGCCATCCTGCACAGCCTTGATAAGAGAGGCGGTAGCAATAGCTGCGGCTGGGTGGATGTCGATACCCTCCAACTCCTCGAACAGCTTGGCAGCCTTGCGAGCCTGTGCATTTGTTGCAACAAGCACCTCGCCATTGGTAGCCTTCAAAGCATCATAAAGACCACCCTTGATTCCGTAAGGTGGTTTGCGATTAGAGAGCACCTTTGCGTCGATGATAGCTGCATCGCGACGAGCCTTGTCGGCACTATATGGCAGCATATCACGAGAGTCGGCTCTCCAAGCATCGAACATAGGCACAAATGGAGCATTCTGCGAAACCATCAGCTTCATAGTGTTGTTGCCATAGCGGCCATCCTCCACAAGACGCATATTTGCCTCCCAAGCGGCAATAGCACCTGTACCACTACCCACAGCCTGGAAATAGTAATCGGGAATACGGCCGATTGTGGTTACGGCCGAAAGAACTGTTGTAGCCATACCATCACGACGAGCCACATTCTTTGCACCACCCTCGGCATAAAACTTTGGTGACTGCAAGGCCATATCGCTAAGGCGAATTGCATCGAAGTAGTCGCCACCCTTCTCGCAAGCGATAAGCTTCACGCAGGGATTCAATAGCTTCTCGAACCACATAGCCGAGAGATTGTCGGCAGGAACAGAGAGCAACAGCGGGATATTATTCTCGGAGCATACTCTTGCAAAGGCGCGGGCTGTGTTGCCAGCCGATGCCACCACCAAGATTCGCTTCTCGTCGCTACTCATACGACCGCACACGCTGAATGCCTCGGTCTCCTTAAACGAACAGGTTGTCATCGCAGCACCGTGCGCTGGAGAGTAACCATTGAGCGTGATATAGAGATTCTTCAGGCCCAAGAAATCGGCCAATCCCTTGCTTTTGAATGTAACGGGAGCTGCCGAACCCTTCAGTGTACGCTTTACGGGCAACCAGTCGCAGAATGTGTAAAATCCATACTCGTCGCCTTTCAAATTGAGCTGCTTATTCTCATAGATTGCTCTGATGAGCGATGGCTCGGTAGCCTCGCTGTCCTCGAGAAGCCAACCCGTATCTTCAAACTCGTGGTTTGTAGCCACACACATCAGCTTGTATGACGTAGCCTTAAAATTCTCCATTTCTTACTATTTTACTCTTGTTTAGCTTCGCAAAAGTAATAATTTTGCAGAAAAGATTATGCTTTATTCGCGACAAATTTGTACTTTTGTGTATGCAAACTAAATGTTAAATCAAATAAAGAGTTTTTTATGAAACGTATTTTGCTTATTTTGGCCTTGAGTGCGGTTACACTCTGCGGCTACTCTCAGAAGAAGGATTGGGCTCAGTTTGGTCGTTACGAGAAGGCCAATGCCGAGGTTTTGGCAACAGGAGTTCGTCCAGATGCTGTATTTATGGGTAACTCAATCACTGATGGTTGGGCTGGTAAGGATCCTGAGTTCTTCAAGAAGAACAACTTTGTAGGTCGTGGTATCAGTGGCCAGACTTCATCAGAGATGTTGGTTCGTTTCCGCCGCGATGTTATCGACTTGAACCCTCGCTGCGTGGTTATTCTCTCTGGCACAAACGATATCGCTCAGAACAATGGCCCAATCAAGCAGGAGAACACACTCAGCAACATTATCTCGATGTGTGAGCTTGCTAAGGCTAACGGTATCAAGGTTATCCTCTGCTCTGTAACTCCTACATCAGTTTTCGGTTGGAGAAAGGATATCACTCCTGCCCCACTGATTCGCGAGATGAACAAGCTCATCCGTGCTTATGCCGAGGCTAACGACATCTACTACCTCGATTATCACCCAGCTCTTACTGACGAGAAGGGCGGTCTTCCAGCTAAGTGGAGCCACGACACTTGCCACCCTAACTTGGAGTGCTACCGTACAATTATGGAGCCTATGGTTTGCGATGCAATCAACAAGGTATTGAAGGTTTCTAAGAAGCAGTTGAAGACTCCTATGCCTGTTAAATAGTTTTAGGGCTTAAACTGATATTACCGAGAGCTGGAGCAATCCTCTCTCGGTATTTTTTTTATCCGACAACCTTTATTTGGTTCATCTTGCAATAAAATCGCCTGCTAAATCTGAGCAGATTGAGTTTTTTATCACTATTTTTGCATAAGTATTACTATTTGAAGGCTATGAGATTTATTTTTGGCGGTATGATGCTCGCCTATTTGGGTGGCAATATCTATATCTTCGTAAGGGCGTTGCAGACTCTTGCGGGGCACTCTGTTGCAATCAAAATTGTGTTCTCGGTGTTGTTTTGGTTGGCGGCATTGGCTATGTTTATTGCATTTGGTGCAAGAGATGCCGAATTGCCTGCTACGCTTATGAAGGCACTACACTCGGTAGGCACTGCGTGGCTGGTATTCACGCTCTATATGGTGCTGGCGTTGCTTGTGTGCGACATTGCAAGACTTATTGTGCCGCAATTCCGATATGGTTTTTGGTGTGCTTTGGGCTTTACGTTTGCACTCCTGATATATGGCCATATAAACTATCTTAATCCTAAAATCATCAACCTCGATATCACGCTCGACAAACCTATTGCTGGCGGGGCAATGAAGATTGTGGCGATAAGCGATGTGCATCTTGGCGAGGGTACAGGCAAGCGGCAGATGCAAAAATATGCCGAGCTGATTAACGCCCAAAATCCCGACATTATCCTTATCGCTGGTGATTTGATTGACAATAGCGTCACGCCACTCTATCGTGAGCAGATGCAAGAGGAGCTCTCAATGCTGAAGGCTCCGATGGGAATATATATGGTTGCCGGTAATCACGAATATATCAGCGGTATCGAAAAATCGGCTCGGTTTTTGGCCAACACGCCCATAACGCTGCTTCGCGACAGCATCCTCACCCTCACTAACGGTGTGCAGATTATCGGTCGTGATGACAGAAGCAATCGTCGCCGCCGAGAGCTTGAGGATTTGATGGCTGAGGCTAACGCCGAGCAGCCAATTATCGTGGTGGACCACCAGCCGTATAATCTGCACAAGAGTGATTCGCTGAAGGTGGATTTACACCTAAGCGGCCACACGCATCGTGGTCAGGTGTGGCCTGCAAGCCTCCTTACCGACAAGATGTATGAGCAGAGCTATGGCTATCGCAAGTGGAGCCACTCGCACATCTTCGTGTCGTGCGGTCTCTCGCTTTGGGGGCCTCCGTTCCGTATTGGCACAAATAGTGATATGGCAGTAATTAACCTCAAAGGGAGTGAAGCAGAGTAATTTTCAGATGCAATGAGCCAGAGATGCGACATACCGAAAGAGAGATTATGGAACGGCAACTATATAAAAGTATGGTTGGCGAACTTTATGATTTTCTTCTCGTTTATGCTGCTCACGCCACTGCTGCCCACATACCTGAGCGAGACGTTTCACACCGATAAGGATACAATCGGAATGGTACTGTCGGGCTACACGATGACGGCCCTTATAATCCGTTCGCTGAGTGGTTATATGGTTGACAGATTTCCTCGCCGTGTGGTTTTGGTGCTGAGTTATGCATTTTTCTGTATGCTCTTTGCAGGTTATCTCGTGGCGGGCACATTGCTACTGTTTGCCATTGTGCGCACACTTCACGGAGCGCCATTTGGAGCAACTACAGTGTCGAATAGTACCGTTGCGATAGATGTGCTTCCGCCATCTCGACGAGCCGAGGGAATAGGCTATTATGGATTGAGCAATAATGTAGCCACAGCCATCAGTCCATCGGTTGCACTACTTGTTTATGGCGCGTGTGATAACTTTCAGGTTCTCTTTTGGTTAGCATTTGTTACCTCAGCCATTGGTTTAGCTCTGACGGCAAGCGTAAAACCACCCCGCCGCCCAATGGCAAAAACCTCCTCTCGACTATCACTCGACAGATTTATTTTGCTTAAAGGTTGGAGTCAGGGACTCTCGGTTGTATGCTTTGCATTCTCTTACGGAATACTCGTTACATATATAGCCATCTATGGCAGGGATGAGCTTGGAATTACAAGTGGAACGGGATTGTTTTTCGCTCTGTTAGCCATAGGTCTTATCTGCTCACGCCTGATTGGAAGCCGCACCTTGCGCCGAGGAAAAATCGTGCAGAATGCATCGGTAGGAGTCGTTATCGCTATGGTGGGTTATCTCGTTTTTGCTACTATTCATAATAAGATTGGCTACTATGGTGCGGCACTTATCATAGGTCTTGGCAATGGACTTATGTTCCCCTCATTTCAGACTATGTTTATCAACCTTGCCACCAACGACCAGCGAGGCACAGCCAACTCGACGATGCTTGTTTCGTGGGATATAGGGATGGGACTTGGTATATTGATTGGTGGCATTGCGGCCGAGCATCTTGGCTATCACGCGGCATTTTGGAGCGCGTGGATTGTAAATATAGCGGGCATAGCCACATTCTTTATCTATGGCAGAAAATCGTTTCTTCGAGAGCGATTGAGATAAAAAGTTGTCCGACCGCAAAGTCGGACAACCACATTTCGTTAAAAGTTGTATAAGAAGAGCTATTTTGAGGCTGCTCGCAGATGGGAAAACCGCAGCATACTAAGCGTATGTGAGGATTTTTACATCAAGGCAGACGCCAAAAGAGCCTTATTAGACAGCTTCTTTCATTTCTATTCACCGTTGCTACTTCTTTTTGAATAAATCGAGCACCTTACCCACTGTCTGTGCAGCCTTTGTCTGCTTGTTGGTGGTTGTGTTTGTTGCAGTTGAATCAGCAGCCTCAGCCTCAGCCGACTCGTTATTGGTCTTACCCAACAACTTCTGGCCAAGACCAGTCAGGGCCTGCTTTGCTGCCTGCTTTGCAAGACTCTCCATATCAATAGCCACCTTTGGCGAGGTGAACGTACCGCCGATGGTCATATCCACAGTGCCAATCTTCGATGCTATGCCAGCCGACTCGGGGATGGTAATCTTACCACGATAGTCGATAGTCTGGTCGAGGCCAGTCGAACCCGAAAGATTCATCACATAGTCGCCCATCTTAATATTAAAAGGCTTGGTGTTGACTCTGCCATTGGCAATGGTAAAGTCGATGTTCAAATCCTTTGCCCTCATATCCTTCAATGCTGGCTTTTTGACGATGGTTGCCACCTGGTTGATAAAGGCAACGTCGCTAAGGCTCAAATCTTTAGTCGAGAGGCTACCGCTACCATTCAAGCTATTGAATACAGGGCTCATCGAGTCGTCAAGTAGTGTATTCACCTTGATATTTCCCGAGAAGTTACCCTTCAGATTCGAGAAGATTGGAGCGAGCTTCTGCACCATATCAAGCTCCTTGTAGGCCTGAGCAAAACCGATATTGTTGAGCGCAAAGCCTGCATCCAAACGCGCCTGCTCACCTGCGGGAGTAGCATACGAGCCATTCACCACAACTCCACCACCCATTGCATTGAGCGAGAGATTCTGCATATCGACCTTGCTATCCTTTACAACAAGCAGACCTTTCACATCCGAGAATGTCATCTTGTTCATCAGCACCTGCTTGAAATTGGCCTGCATACGGAAGTCGATATTATCGGGGATACGGATTGTACCCATAGATGTTGTATCGGCTGCACTCTGCGCCTCAGCCTTAGTCTCAGCTTCTGCAGCAGGGGCATCCGACGAGGTCATAAAATCGTTTACGTTGATTTTATTGCTGTTTACATTGAGCGTACCCTTCAATGTTGTGCCCTTAAATACAAAGCCCAGATAGTTCTCGAAGCGGCTGTCGAGAGTGATGTCGTTTGAGCCGATGTTTACGGTTGTCTTGCTGAGTTGTAGATATTGAGGCGAGAAGCTGAATGTAGATTGCTTGATATCCACCTCGGGAATGTCGGCCAATGCCAACTTCATATCGCTCAGCACCACACTACCCTGCGCCTGCACCTTGTCGTACTGCTCCTTCTCGATGTATGACATACGACCATTGAGGCCCAAATCGGCATTCACCAAACCGTTGAGATTCATATCCTCGATTGGATATACATCCTTAATCTTGCCCAGATCGAGCTTACCCTTAGCCGCCACATTAAAGGCAAGGTCGCTGACGGGGGTTGTCACATCGGCCACAACCGAGAATGGATTGCCAGCCAATGTAAAGCTGAATGGATTGACATTTACGGTTGTTGCATCAATGCTGCCGCCTGGGTTCTTTAGCTTGGCTGCGATGTTGATATTCTCAACACCCATTGGCAGAGATGGATACTTAAACATAGCATTCTTTACGTTGAGTGCCACATCAAACTGAGGCAGGCAATCCTCGCCCACCATCTTACCCTTAGCGTATGCCGAGAGAGTAGCCACACCGTCGGTCTTCAAACCATCGAAATCCTTTGCATAGATAGCTGGAATGAGCGAGAGAATCTCCTTGAAGCCAATCTCGTTGGTGTTGAGCTTCAAATCCATATCGAAGCCATCGTCCAACATTGCCACCCAACCGTCGATAGCCGCACGGATGGCATTAAGGCTAAGCTCATTATCCTTGAGTGTAAACTTCATATTCTTAAGGTCGGCATCCACATCCATCTTGGCCTTGATGGCGGCACGGTTAAGGAATGGAACACTGCCCGAACGAAATGTGAGCGATGGAGTCTCAGCCTTGAGCTTAACGGTTGTATTGTCATCGGCAAAATCGCCAGAACAGGTTGCATCGAAACCGAGCAGAGCAGCATACATACCACCCTGACGGTCATCATAAACGACGTCGAGATTCTCAACCGACAACTTCTTTAGACTAATCTTGAATACGCTTGGCTCGGCGCTCTCCTCCTCAGTCTCGGCCTCGGCCGATGGCTTCATCACATCCCAATTCACCTTGCCATCCTCCAGCACAATAGCCTTCAGGCGAGTGTTGTCGATAATGACCTTCTGCACCTCGTAACCGCTATCGCTAAAGAGCGACATTACGTTTACAGCCGCAGTAAGTTCGCCAGCATAGACCAATGTGTCGTTCTCAAACTCGCCAACGCCTTTCAGCCAGAAATTCTTGAGCGTAATCGAAGCCGATGGGAAGTTGCGGATAAGACCGATATCGAGCTTCTCGAAATCGAACTGAGCATTCAACAGTTTGTTACCCTCCTCTTTTACTATACCCTCCAACTTGCCTCTAAAAGCAATAGGGAGCACCAGCAGCAACACCAGAATCAGGCCGATTGTGCCGGTTGCGATCTTCAATAACTTTTTCATAAACATATACTTTAACTAACCTATTTTATATCACTCTGTATCAGCTACTTTTACAAGTGCCTTCTTTGATTGGCCATCGACATAGATATAGAGCGGTTTCTCGAACTCAACACATCGCATATATTCGCCATCAAACAGCGCAGGCATCTTATCCAACTGCTCCAAATCGAGGACTCCATCACCCTGCGAAGGGTTGAGCGAGAGATAACCCACGCCCAGCGAGGTCACATTCTGGAAGAAGTGTGTACCCTGGCTCGACTCTATATTGAAGTTGGGAAGTGCCGACTCTACTATAACCCTCGCCTCCGAGATATGTGCCCACTTAACTGGCACACCCAAATTTGGATCAGACGAGCCCCAGCGGCCTGTGCCTATCAGCACATATTCGGCACTTTCGTCGCGCATACGCTTGTTTATCTCATATAATTCGTCGGCAATCTGCTGAGTCTTGAGCGACGAGAATTTGTCGAACTTCATATAGACCACTCGCTTTATGTCGCGCATACGGCCAATACCCAATGCACACTCCGAATATACGATGGCGTTGCTCTTATCGACCTGCGACCAGTCGAGTTTGGCGCTCTCCTCGTTGCGGATAATAGGACGAATCTGCAACAGATTGAAAATCTGCATCTCGCCCATTGGAACATCCATATTCACCGCAAACTCAATCTCCACAGGACAGCGCATCTCGGCCTCGCCCATCTGCAACATATCGCGGATGATGGCCGCCAGCGGGAACGAATTGTACTTCAGCACTCTATTGAATGTAATCACCCTGAAATAACGCGACAATGTGGGGCTTTCGCTTATGCGGTTGTTCTGATAGTCGTAATACGAGCAGGCGTATTTTGCGTTACGAAAATCGTTCATCCTCGATACGGGAATCTTCTCGATATTGATGGCATCGTTGGTCGATTGGCGGAAATTGTCGGGATTAAGGCTCAGAGCCATCACCTCGGTCTGCGCATCCTGCACCGTAAGTTCGGTTGTGGAGGTCTGCAATGCCTTATCAGGATATGCAGGCGAGAAACGCAGGCTCTTGCCACCATCAACCACAGCCTTACCCAATCCCATCACGATATTGCACACACCATCCTCTGCCTTCTCATAACCAAGTGGGTAGAGATTCTGCGAGCGGGCGACACCCGATAGTGTTGGGAAGAAATATCCGTTCTGCTCGGTACCACACACCTCCTGAATCAGCACAGCCATCTTCTCCTCAGACAAGAGATTTTGCGACGATTGGATATAGGCTTTCGACGAAGAGAAATATACCGAGGCATAGACACTCTTGACGGCTCTCACCAACATACGCAGCATCTGGTCGTCGTTGTCGCAGCGAGGAATCATATAGGTTGAATAGATTCCCGCAAATGGCTGATAATGTGAATCCTCCAACTTCGACGATGAGCGTATTGCAAGCGGCTTGCGGCAAGTCGAGACAAACACTTTCAGCTTCTGATACAGCTCGCCAGGGAGTGTCGAATTGAGAAACTCCGAGAGAATAGCCTCATCGTCCAAATCGCGGCTGATGACATATTTCAAACCGTTGAGCTTGATAAACTGGTCGAAGAAATCGGTTGCCACCACCAAACTGCGTGGAATCATAATTCGCACGTTGGGGTATTTCAAGTATTGGTTATACTTCGCCAGCATACTGTTCATAAAGGCCAGACCTCGTGCCTTACCGCCGATAGAGCCCTCGCCCAAGCGGGCAAAACCGATGGCATCGCTATATGTCTCCTCGTCGAACTGAGCCACCAATCCCTGACCGAGCATTGTGCGGTAATCCTTAAAGAGCGATACCAAAGCTGCACGGTGCTCGGCCGTAGAGTTGAAGTGGCTACTATTGATGCTTCTAATCACATTTGCAAGCGGGAACAAACCGCGCGAGTAGAGCCACTTCGAGAGTTTCATCTGCGAGAGGTGCGACTCCAACACATCGTCGGGAACAGTTGCAATCAGCTCCTGCATCTGCATCAGGTCGCGGGCACGTCCCACCTCTGCTCCGCTCTTGTGGTCGCGGAAAACAAAGTCACCAAAGCCAAACTCGCGCAAGATTACATCCTGCAACTCCGAAAGCAGAGTTTTCGACGATTTTGAGATGAATCCCACGCCCAACTGCTCGGCCACAGAGCTGTAATTCACCTGTGACGACTGCATAATGACAGGCATCCAGGGTGTCTCGGCCTTGATTGTCTTGCAGATTTCGATACCTGCGTCCAGCTTCTCATCCTCGGCCTTGTCGCCCTGCTTTATTATCAATCCCACATCGGAGATAACACCCAGCAGATTCTTTTTATAGCGGGCATAGGTCTCCATTGCATCGGTATAGTTGGTTGCAAGCAGCACCTTCGGGCGGGCACGCTTGCGGTTAATCTGCTGCTGCTCGTTGTAGGCATCCTTCAGAAACTCGCTATTCTGCACAAGGATGATCCTGTAAAGCTCGGGCAGATAGGTCGAGTAGAAACGAATCGAGTCCTCCACCAGCAGGATAGCCTGCACGCCACCCTCCAGAATGTCGCTCTCGGCATTGAGCTTATCCTCCATCAGTTTGATGATCGAAATCAACAGATCGGTATTACCGTGCCAGCAAAAGATATTGTCGATGGCATCGCACTGTTGCTCGTCAATCTGGCGATAGATCTCCTTCGAGAACGATGTAAGCAACACCACGGGCAGGTCAGCGTGCAGCTTCTTCACCTCACGGGCAAAGTCGAAGACATTGGGCCCGCCCACGTTGTACATCGTCAGCACAAAGTCAAAATCGTCACGCACCGACAGCAGCGCCAGCGCATCGCTCGTTGACTCCACGCGTG
>JAZOUS010000057.1:0-63156 GCA_045658265.1 Alistipes sp. | reverse complement strand
GACCTCCCGACACTTTATAACTACCCTTATCAAACTTACCTCCAGCGTGAAGTACTGTAAGCACAACCTCCAAACCCGACTTACCCTCCTTCTCGTGGTAGTCTGTAGGGATACCTCGACCATTATCCTTTACAGTGATTGAGTTATCCTCGTTGATAGAGACCTCGATGTGTGTACAGTAGCCAGCCAAAGCCTCATCGATAGAGTTATCCACAACCTCATACACAAGGTGGTGCAAACCCTTCTCACCGATGTCGCCGATATACATAGCCGGACGCTTACGCACAGCCTCCAAACCCTCCAACACCTGGATATTGGACGCCGAGTATTCCTCTTCTTGTTTCTTAACAATCTCTTGTTCTGTACTCATTATTGCGATTCTAATTTCTTTCTTGACTTGTTTAGCGTACAAAAATAGCTCTTTTTTATGGTTTATGCAAATATCGAATCATAGATTCGGGCTATATTTTGCCTAATTCACGCGTTATTACTGCGAAAAACTCTCTGCAATATCAATTTCGCTAATCTTACCCTTCGAGAAAAGCAGCGTTCGAGCAGGATACTGCTCAATAAGAGCTGTGTTGTGGGTTGACATAATCACCGCACAACCCTTCGACACAATCTCCCAGAAAAGGCGCATAATACCGTCGGCAGTCACAGGATCGAGATTACCCGTTGGCTCGTCGGCCAAAAGCAGGCGAGGGGAGTTAATAAGCGCTCTTGCAATCACCAATCGCTGACGCTCGCCACCCGACAACTCGTAAGGCATCTTGTAGGCTTTGTTATCCAATCCCACCAGCGACAACACCTCATCGATTCGGCGGCGCATATCACTATCCTTTTTCCAACCCGTAGCCTTCATCACATCGTAGAGATTGTAGAAGACATTTCTATCATCGAGCAACTGATAATCCTGAAAAACTATTCCCATCCTTCGGCGCAGATAGGGGATATCAGATCGGCGCAGACGACGCAAATCCATACCTACCACACGTCCCTCACCCTCAGCGAGTTTCACCTCGGCATATAAAGTTTTGAGTAAGGTACTTTTTCCGCTACCGACTCTACCAATGAAATAGACCATTTCACCCTCCGACACCTTCAAATCAACATCCGACAAAACGAGTTCGTCGGTCGATTTTGCGCCACCCGATTCGCTGTCGGTATGATACACCGCCACATCACGAAGCTCTACAACCGTACGTTTTTTATCCATATAAAATAGAATTTCTCAAGCGTACAAATATACAATTTTTTACGCAAATTATCGCTATTTGTCGCGGAAAATAACAAACAAAAAAAGCTTGTCGGCTCAATTCCGACAAGCTCATTTGCTTGCAAAAACTATCAGCAGAGCAGAATCCGAAAAAATCTGCCTACGTTTAGCTCTATTTAGGCAGATTAAACGCTACTGACATCTCCTGCATCTGCTCCTGCGACATACCATCGGGCTCATAACCCATACACTTGGCATTGATGTAAATCTGAGCCGATTTGTTCAGCACATCCACCTGATCAAACGCCTCCATAATATCAACACCCACAGCACACACACCGTGCTTCTCCCACAGTGTCACATCGTAGTCGTCGAGCAATGCGATGGTCGATTCGGCCAACATCTGCGAACCAGGCAACTGATAAGGCACAATACCCAAACCTCGGGGGCAGAAAGCCTTTGTCTCTGGAATCATACTCCACAAAAGGTTGGTCAGCACATCCTTCTCCAAAAATTTATTTGTGTGCGACATTGCAACAAGTTCGATAGGATGGGTATGCAAAGCTGCCTTATATGGCACGCCCTTGCCCAGCAAATAGTTATGCATAGCCAAGTGCGAAGGGAGCTCAGAGGTTGGCTTTACGGGGTAATCTGCGATAATCTCATAGTGGGCACAATCGTCGGTAATACGAATAAACGAGCCATTCTCCATAGGGCGGCGAGCAAGGTCGCGCATACGCTTGTTTGTACCCTTACAGAAGAAGTAGCAACCCTTCAAATTCGACAACACAGCACCCAGTGCAACAGGCTCAGCAATGGCAGGCATCTGACGAATTTCATCGTCAACAAACTCGGTTACATTGACCGTAATATTTCCGCCATTACGCTCGGCCCAGCCCTTCTGCCAGAGATAACCAGCCACCTCGGCCACCTGCTCAACCTCGCGAGCCAAAGCATCGCGGCCCGCAAGTATAGTTTTATTGTTAATCATAGATAAATCAAAAGTTTACGGGCAAGATTCGGAAATCCCACCCGTAATATTTTACTTCAAAATTTCGGGCAAGAACGAACTCAAAACAAGAATTGCAATTCCCGCCACCAGCACAGCGATAGTCTTCTTCGAGCAGCCTTTCCACTCCTTGAGAATAATTCCCCACACATTTGAAAAGACCACATTCAAAGCCATCAAAATACACCAACTGAATGTGAGCAGAGCGGGCGACGAAGTCAAGAATCCCTTACCCAAGCTAAGGCCAAAGAACTGGCTATACCACAGCACTCCAGCCAATGCACAGAACAGAAGATTGTTTGCCCACAAGCTACCCTTGCCGTAATCCGAGAAGCTCTTGTTGCGAGCATTCTGGTAGAGGCAATAGACGGCATTTGTCAAGAATCCGCCCAACGTCACCATAAATGTTGCTGGCAGAGTCTTGTAGATATCGGCAGTAGCATCGCCAAAGTTGAGTGGCTCACCAAAGCCCAAACCGATGCTGAAGCAAGCGCTCATAAAACCAGCCAGCAAAGCAACTGCGATACCCTTTGTGAAATTAAAGTCCTTCACAGCCGCCTGCTTCTCCTCGTCGGAGAGCGACTGCGACTTCATATGACCAGCAACGCCAATTACGGCGATACCGAGCAGAGTTACAACAACTCCCGACACAACGGCCGTAGTCAAATCACCTGGGCGGCCCAGCAGCAGGGGAGTGAGGATAGTACCCAATCCCGCACAAGTACCGAGTGCGATGGATTGACCAAGTGCCACACCCAGATAACGCATCGAAAGGCCGAAGGTCAAACCTCCCACGCCCCACAACACGCCAAACAGCGCAGTCAATGCGCTCTGCTTGGGATAGGCCGCATACAACTCCCACAAAGAGTGGCCCTCGGGCACTGCCAACATAGCTCCCAAAACTGGAAACACAAGCCACGCAAACACTCCCTGCACAAGCCAATACGACTCCCAGCTCCAACTCTTTATCTTATTGATAGGCACATAACTGCTCGACTGGCAGAACGCACCCACAGCAATAATCAACAGACCAATTATAATCTCCATAACTCTCTGTTTTAGTGATTAGCAACTATACTCGCTTAGATGTTACCTCAGCCTCATACTTATTCACGTCGGCGATAAACTCCTCACCAACAGGAACACCATTCTTCAGGCAGAACATATCCCACACAGCATTCCAGGGCATTGACTTACACTCCTCAAGCAGAGCCAAACGCTCGAAGCCCTTACCCTCAGCTTCATACTGGCGCAATGTAGCCAATGGCTCCAACAGAGCCTGCAACAGGCACTTCTGAGTAGCGCGAGCACCGATAACATAGGCACCGATGCGGTTAATCGAAGCATCGAAGTAATCCAAACCGATGTGAACTCTATCCAAAGCATCGCAACGAACAATCTCCTTTGTCAAATCCAAAGTCTCATCATTGATGATTGTAACGTGGTCGGAATCCCAACGCACAGGACGGCTGACGTGGAGCATCACCTCTGGAGTAAAGAGCAGCAGAGATGACATCTTGTCGGCAATGCTCTCAGTTGGGTGGAAGTGACCAGTATCGAGAGTAACGATCTTGCCATTCTGCGCTGCGTATGCAGTGTAGAAGTCGTTGCTACCAACGGTGTAGCTCTCCAGACCGATACCAAACACCTTCGACTCGATACAATCCTTCATATTCTCATACTTGGTCTCCAAAATCTCATCCAAAGAGCGCTTCAAGTTAGCTCGATAAGCCATACGGTTTACGGTGATATCCTTCGAGCCATCGTGAATCCATATATTAAGGATGGCTGGATCGCCCTGACGGCGGCCCATCTCCTCGGCAATGGCACGGCAGCGCTTGGTGTGCTCCACCCAGAACTTACGGATATCCTCCTTTGGGCTCGACAGAGTCAAATCCTCGCTCTTGGGATGAGAGAATGAAGTAGAGTTAAAGTCGAGCTTCATACCATTCTCGGCAGCCCACTGCATCCAACTCTCGAAGTGCTTTGGCTCCAACTGGTCACGGTCAACAGGGCCAGTCTCGCTGAAATCGGCATAGTTAGCGTGAAGGTTCAAACGATGCTTACCAGGAAGCAACGATGTTACCATCTTGATATCGGAACGCAACTCCTCGATATTTCTCGCACGGCCAGGGTAGTTACCCGTAGCCTGAATACCGCCCGTAAGAGCACCAGCATTCTCAAAGCCACTCACATCGTCTGCCTGCCAGCAGTGCAACGACAGTTGCACGCCCTGCAAAGTCTCCATAGCGGCATCAGTATCAACTCCAATAGCGGCATAACGCTCTTTAGCAAGCTCATAAGCCTTTTCAATCAACTCCTTTTTCATTGTAAAATCTTTATTCGTTAATAATTATTATCGTTTTAGGTATTTTATTCAAACACTTCTATCTAACTCTATCTAATCACTTTCACACCCTTAGGGGCATCAATCTCCGAGATAATCTTGCCGTCAGCACCTCTCTTGTGCGAGAGCTTAATATCGCCGTATGGGGTAGGGAAGCTACCTTCAGCCCACTCCAAATCGCCGAGATTGGGCGAGATTTTAACAACCTTGCACCCTGGCTCTACGACCTCCACACCCAAGACGTGGCGGCTAAGCCAAGATGTTGGGCCCGATGCCCAGCCGTGACACAAGCTATGACGGAAACCCTCATAACAATAAGCACCAAAGTCACCGTGAATATCCTTCTTCCCCTCTGGCACAAGGGCATCAATCGGTGCTGCACCATCGAGCCAGTCGATATTGAAATCCTCCCAGAAAGATGTAGCTCCCATATCGAGCATACCACCCCAGAAATCACGAATCACCTGCATAGCTCCCTCGTAATTTCCAGCCTTAGCCATCGCCTCGAGCATATAGTAGCCATAGAATGTAGAGAATCCTCGAGCACCCTCCACAGCCACAACCTCATCGTTTGCCCTCTTAGCATCGAGCGCACCCGCCAAAGCCAAAAGCGAAGCACCCTGTTTGCTACCTGGAGCTGTTGGATGCTGAGCCGTCTTGAAGTATCGCTCGCACACAGCCGATGAAGCCGCCTGCATTCTCTCATAACACTCGACACATCGCTCAGCCATCTGCTCCTCGCCAAGCACCTCACAAAGCTCACGGCCCGACTTCATAACCATCATCATCAGCGCCTGAGTACCTGCCTGCATAGCTGGCTGATTAGCATTTGATGGCCAGTCGAGAAAACCGCCACCACTTGTTTCAAAACCCTTTTCATCCACCTTACCAAACAAGATATCGAGCAAGCCAACAAGATACTCTCGCTGCTGCTCAAGATATGCTCTGTCGCCGTGGAAATAGTACCAGTCGCGCTGAATAATCACCCACCACAATGAATAGGTGTACATTCCACTCATCCAGCGGGGCAGTGGGGTAACATCGCGAGCCAAATCCAAACTCTTGGGCACAACATCATTAAAACCAAAGACGTGGCTCACAGTCGTAATCTCGGGGTGCAAATCACCCATCCACACCAAGCGATCACGCTTGATACCGTCCCACAAATACTCCTGCATATTGAGGTGGACGGTGTAAGCTCCCGTCTGCCAAATCTGATTCAAACGCTCGTCGCTACACTTAAACGAACCGCGATAGGCTATATCGCGATAGACCGATATGGCTCGCACCTCCTTTAGATGCAGCTCTGCATTATCATCCAACAAATCAATACGCACAAAGCGATAGCCCGAATTTCCCATCTCCTTCACGCCAAGCCAGGGCAGTGTGGTCTCGAAATCACGCACAGCGTGGTCGTTGGTTGCTCCGTTCTTGCCATCAATCTCGCACATAGCCTCGCTTACCGACTCGCCAAATCTCACACGAATACGCACAGGCTCGTGGCTTGCGGGCATACCCGTTACAATCTGCAAACCACCCTGCAACTCCTTACCAAAGTCGAGCAACAGAGCTGGATGCTCCTTTGCCGTACTCTTCATCACGCAGATATGACTATTGGTCAAATCAGCCTGACCATTACCCTCACGCAACAGATAATCGGCATTGGAGATAAGCTCCGCATTCTGCTTCCAGACAATCTTTACTGGCGAGAGATACTCTCTTGTGCGGGTGTCGAGCTTGCTCTGCTCGGCATTATACGCCGAAGGGTAGAGCGGCTCAACCTGACCGCAGCCGACCAATCCCACACCTATCATCATAGCGGCCACAGCGGCCACGCCTCTTAAAATTCTATTCATCACCTAAATCTTTATTTACCCCGTCACACCACTACATATCGGTAAACACCTTGAGATACTTCTCATAGGCCTCGCTCCACACCTCACTCTGCTGAGGTTCATAGCGTTTGCTATCCTCCAACGACTCACGAATCTTCTTTCGCATCTCGGATATTGTCTCAACAACGCCTGCCCACTTGGCCTGCATCATCACATTACCCACCGCAGTAGATTCCGACGAGCCAGTCTCCACCGGAATACCAATCGCATTGGCCGAATATTGGTTGAGCATCTGGTTTTTAGCACCGCCACCAATTACATACAATCGCTCAATAGCAACAGGCGAGAGCTCACGCAACATCTCCACCACCTGACGATAGCGCAGAGCCAGCGACTCGAAGATACAACGCACAAACTCTCCAACATTTTCGGGCTGAGGCTGACCAGTTGCCACACAATAGTCCACAATAGCCGCAGTCATCGACTCTGGATTGGCGAAGCACTTAGCATCGGGATTTATCAGCGAACGGAATGGCTCGGCACCTTCGGCGGCAGCTATCAGCTCACCATAACCCATATCGGGCCATTCGGCACGACAACGCTCCAGAAGCCACATACCGCAGATGTTTTTCAGCACACGGATAGTGCCCTCAATTCCGCCCTCGTTTGTGAAATTCAGCTCAAAACTTCGCTCCGAGATAATTGGCTCAGCCGACTCAATTCCCATCAGCGACCAAGTGCCCGAACTAAGGTAAGCCGAGCGCTCATCCTCCATTGGCACTGCCGCCACAGCCGAACCTGTATCGTGGCTTGCAACCGCAACCACTGGCACCGCCCCAAGTCCCGTCAATCGCTGCACCTCCTCGGTCAGAACACCAATTTGCTCACCAGGCATCACCATACGGCCAAACTTATCGGCCGACAAGCCGAGCATCGCAAGAATATCGGCATCCCACTCTTTGGTGCGAGGATCTATCATCTGTGCAGTTGAGGCAATAGTGTATTCAGTCACCTGCTCGCCAGTAAGCAAATAGGCCAACGCATCGGGGATAAACAAAATTTTATCAGCAGCCTCCAGAGCCGAGCAGCCATTACGACGCAGGGTGTCGAGCTGGAAGACCGAATTGAAATTCATAATCTGAATTCCCGTCTTATCATACAACACCTTGCGTGGCATACGCTCAAAAAACTTTTCGGGAGCATCCATCGTATGTGGATCACGATAGCAGTAGGGAAGACGAAGCAATGCTCCATCACCTCCAAACATTGCAAAATCAACACCCCAGGTGTCAATTCCTATCGACTCTATCTGAACACCCATAGCCGCAATCTTGGCCAGACCTTCGACAACTGATTTATAGATAGCAGGGAAATCCCAATAGAAGTGGCCCTGCATCTGGATTATAGGATCGGGAAAACGATGAATCTCCTCAAAAGAGATTTTACAATTTTTAATCTCGGCCAATATCACGCGACCGCTTGTTGCTCCAAGATCAATCGCCGCAAAATGGTGTACTCTCATCTTATAGTAAGTTTAGTGTTTGGGTTGTAGTTTCGCAGAAATATTCTGCATCAAACAAAATCTTAACAAATTTAGGAAAAAAATTTGATTCTCCACGCTCCGAACCACTCATTTTTTGCTACACCGAATAATTTCTCTACATTTGTAGAGCTATAAAGAGATTTTCTATGAAAAAAGCATTGATTATTGCACTACTGCTGATGGTTTGGTTGCCTATTTCGGGGCAGGAGATTGAGCAGATAGATTTGCGCCTGCTGAAGATTCGCAACCGCGACCAGAGTGTGCGTCATAACATTGTCAAGAGTCAGCAGAAAGGCGACATCGACAGCTTGGTGTTTTATGTAGAGCAAATGGCAAAAATTGATGCAGAAAACCAAAAATATGTCGGCGAGTTAATCCACTCACAAGGCATCCCCGAAGGACTTTCAAAAGAGTCCTATTCTGCTATATTTTTGGTGGTTGACCACGCCGACATCAGTTATCAAAAACACCACTTCAAAACACTCAAGCAAGCGGCCAAAGAGGGTAAGATTGAGCAGAAAGAAATCAGCACCCTATACGACAGGATTATGATGCATAGTGGCCGCCGACAACTATTTGGTACACAAACACAAAGCCACACAAAAATCATCGAAGGCAAACCCATCCCGCAACAGGTATGCTACTTATGGCCCGTACGCCGCAATCGCACCCTCGACAAGCGTCGTGCAGAGGCTGGGCTACCACCCATCTTGGCGCAAATCGAGGCATACAGGGACTTTGCCGACTATCAGATGGTGTGGGACAAATCACTCTCAGTTCGCAAATTCAAAAAGATGATGGCCGAGCAACAGCAACAATAACAGACCCATAACAACACCAATAATAACAAACACCGCAACACCAACCAAGACAATCAGCCGCCGAAGCCATTATATCAATAATGATATAAATATTTCCTAAAAAGAAAATGTTTTTCTACCTTTGCGGGCAAATAACAGCAATGAAAGCCGCAAAGATTGACAACAAACGACAGCGCGAAAAGCAAATCATCCGAGATATGATTTCGCTCTACTGTCGCAAGAATCACGGCAGCAGTGAGTTATGCAACGAGTGTCGGGCTTTGGCCGACTATGCAGACCAACGCACCGACCTCTGCCCTTATATGGCCGAGAAGAGTTTCTGCTCGAACTGCACAACCCACTGTTACAACCCTCAGATGCGTGAGCGTATTCGCGAGGTTATGCGATTTTCGGGGCCGAGAATGATTTTCCACCATCCGATAGCGGCATTGCGCCATCTTTATTACCACAAGATAAAGAGGTAGGGGATTTTGAGGTTAAATTTAACAAGCAATAGACAATGAAACAAGACAACCAGATTTTCGAGCTTATCGGAAAGGAGCGCGAGCGTCAGATGCACGGCATCGAGCTTATTGCATCGGAGAACTTCGTTAGCGACCAGGTTATGGCAGCTATGGGTTCTGTACTTACAAACAAATATGCCGAGGGTTACCCAGCAGCACGTTACTATGGCGGTTGCGAGGTAGTTGACCAGGTGGAGAAGTTGGCTATCGAGCGTTTGTGCAAACTCTACGATGCAGAGTACGCTAACGTGCAGCCTCACTCTGGCGCACAGGCAAATATGGCAGTATTCTTCGCTGTATTGAAGCCAGGCGACACATTTATGGGCCTCGACCTTGCTCACGGCGGTCACCTCTCACACGGTTCGCCAGTGAATATGTCGGGTATGTACTTCAACGCTGTTGGCTACCAGCTCAGCGAGGCTACAGGTACAATCGACTACGAGGATATGGAGCGCAAGGCTATGGAGCACAAGCCAAAGCTCAGCGTGGCTGGAGGTTCGGCTTATTCTCGTGAGTGGGACTACAAGCGTATGCGTGAGATTGCCGACAAGGTTGGCGCACTCTTTATGGTTGATATGGCCCACACTGCTGGTCTTATCGCAGCAGGCGTGTTGGACAATCCTGTTAAGTATGCTCACATCGTAACATCTACAACCCACAAGACTTTGCGTGGTCCTCGCGGTGGTATTATCCTTATGGGTAAGGACTTCGAGAATCCTTGGGGCTACACAACTCCAAAGGGTGTAGTGAAGATGATGTCACAGATTTTGAACTCTGCAGTATTCCCAGGCATCCAGGGTGGTCCATTGGAGCACGTCATTGCAGCTAAGGCGGTAGCATTCGGCGAGGCTTTGCAGCCAGAGTATAAGGAGTACCAGCAGCAGGTGCAGAAGAATGCACAGGCTATGGCCGAGGCATTCGCAAAGCGTGGTTACACAGTCGTTTCAAACGGTACAGACAACCACTTGATGCTTATCGACCTTCGCACTAAGTTCCCTGAGCTCACAGGTAAGTTGGCGGAGCGTTGCTTGGTAGCGGCCGACATCACAACCAACAAGAATATGGTGCCATTCGACTCTCGCTCACCATTCCTCACATCTGGTTTGCGCTTCGGTACACCAGCCATCACAACTCGTGGTGTGAAGGAGGACAAGATGGACTACATCGTTGAGCTTATCGACCGTGTATTGCACGATCCCGAGAACGAGGAGAACATCGCAGCAGTTCGCAAGGATGTGAACGCTATGATGGCCGAGTATCCTTTGTTTGCTTGGTAGGATAATCTATATAATAGTATATAGAGGCATAAGGCTCGCAGCACTAAAATATGTGCGCGAGCCTTTTTATTTGCAACCAACTGATTTTCGGCGCACTATTTGCATAGCGAGAGCCCCGAAGCCGATATTCTACAACAAAAAGACAATTTTGAGAGAATTTTTTCGCGCTTCGATACGTTATTAAATGGCTTGGGATAGAGTTATTTTGAAAAAATATCTCACTAAACGAAACAAAAGCATCAGCAAATTCGTATTGCTATTGATATTGTTTTAATTGGGAGAGTGGGAGTAACTCTATCCAGACCATTGAAGAAATTTTAATATAAATAATATGCGTCAATTAAAGATTACAAAGTCGATCACAAATCGTGAGAGCGCATCGCTTGATAAATATTTGCAGGAGATTGGCAAAGAGGACCTCATCACCGTTGAGGAAGAGGTGGAATTGGCCCAGCGAATCCGCAAGGGCGATCAGGAGGCACTCGACAAGCTCACAAAGGCAAACCTCCGTTTTGTGGTATCAGTAGCCAAGCAGTATCAGAACCAGGGTTTGAGCCTTCCCGACCTTATCAACGAGGGTAACTTAGGTCTTATCAAAGCTGCCGAGAAGTTCGACGAGACTCGCGGATTTAAGTTTATCTCTTACGCCGTGTGGTGGATTCGTCAGTCTATTCTTCAGGCATTGGCCGAGCAGAGCCGTATTGTCCGCTTGCCGCTCAACCAGGTTGGTTCACTCAATAAGATTAACAAGGCTTTGCAGCGTTTCGAGCAGGAGCACGAACGTACTCCATCGCCCGAGGAGTTGGCCAACGAGTTGGAGCTTCCACGCGAGAAGGTGACCGACACACTGCGTGTAGCAGGCCGCCACATCTCGGTTGACGCACCATTTGCCGATGGTGAGGATAACAGCCTTTTGGATGTGTTGGTAAATACCGACTCTCCCAATGCCGACCGTGGCTTGATTAACGAGTCTTTGGCAACAGAGGTTGACCGCGCATTGGAGACTCTCACCGAGCGTGAGCGCGACATCATCAAGTATTTCTTCGGCATCGGTTGCTCAGAAATGACTTTGGAGGAGATTGGCGAGAAGTTTGACCTTACACGCGAGCGTGTGCGCCAGATTAAGGAGAAGGCTATCCGCCGCCTGCGCCACTCATCACGCAGCAAGTTGTTGCAGTCTTATTTGGGATAATATTCCAACAAATACCAAGTAATAGGGTGTGTCCAACAAATAGTCGGACACACCCTATGTTTTCAGAAGTCGTATATACGATTACAGAGCGTACTCCATTATATAATCATCCATCACAAAGCCGCAACCAATATCGGCCACAGCCTCCTCAATTACCTTGAAGCCTTTGTGGAGGTAAACCTCGTAAGCTCGTCTGTTATTGCGATTTACAGTAAGATATATAGCTCGCAAATCCTGCTCGCGGCATATCTCACACATAACATCCAATCCCATCGAGAAGATACCTCGGCCACGATTCTCCTGCAGGATATAGAACTTACTCAAAAATAATCTATCATCCTGAGGCTGCACACCGAAGTAGGCGATAATCTCACCATCCTCCTCCACAACAAAATAGCGATAGCCCTGCATCAACTGGCCCATCACAGCCTCAAAGCTCTGGTATCGCTCAATCATATACTCCACCTGCTCGATGCTACAAAAGGCGGTGTTAGCCTCACGCCAAACCACCTCGGCCACCTTAACTAATCGACGCACATCTGCCTCGCTGAAAATCTCTCTAATACTCATATCCAACTACCAAATTATAGGACTCTTGCCTATGCTCTGCAGATAGGCATTCGCCTGCGAGAAGTGTTTACAACCGAAAAATCCTCGATACACAGATAAGGGAGAGGGGTGAACGCTCTTCAAGATAAGGTTCTTCGACGAATCGGCCACCTGACCTTTGCGCTGTGCATAACTTCCCCACAACATATAGACAACGCCCTGCTTACGCTCGTTGATAATCCTCACCACAGCATCGGTGAACTGCTCCCAGCCTCTGCCTGCGTGTGAAGCAGCCTCGTGGGCTCTAACGGTAAGCACAGCATTGAGCAACAACACTCCCTGCTCGGCCCAACGGTCGAGGTTACCCGATTGTGGAACGGCAATACCCAAATCGCTCTGTATCTCCTTGAAGATATTCTGCAACGAAGGAGGGAAGGGCACACCATCGTTCACCGAGAAGCACAATCCATTAGCCTGCCCCACACCGTGATAAGGATCCTGGCCTATGATTACCACCTTCAACGAGTCGAATGGGCATTTGTCAAATGCTCTAAAAATGTTCTTTCCGGCTGGGAAGACCGTTGTAGAGCCATATTCCGCCTTCACAAAATTTGTTAGCTCCTCGAAGTAAGGTTTATCAAATTCAGGCTGTAGTATCTCCTGCCAATCGGCAGCAATTTTCACTTTCATCGCAAAAAGTTAATGTTTTCGTGATGTAAATTTACAAAAAAAATTATAATTTTGGCCCATTAAATGAACAAACTACACATTAAAACATTATGAAAAAATTATTTTTGTTTCTTCTGATTGCGCTCACTCTGTCAACATCTGCAGAGGCAAAGCGTGGAAAAACACCTAAGGTTAACAACATCATCTATATGATTGGTGACGGTATGGGCTTGGCTCAGGTTTCGATGGTGCAGATGGAGGGCAAGTATGCACCCACATCATTCGACAAGGCGCAGAATATTGCCCTTATCAAAACCTATTCGCTCAACAACCGCGTTACCGACTCTGCTGCTGCGGGTACAGCTTTGGCAACAGGCTACAAGACTAACAACAGTATGCTCGGTATGACTCCCGACGGCACAATCGTTGAGTCTATCATCACAAAGGCTCAGAAGCAGAATTTTGCAACAGGTTTGGTTGTTACCTGCTACTTGCAGCACGCAACTCCAGCGGCATTCTATGCTCACGTTAAGAGCCGAGGCGAGAACGACAACATCACCGACTGGTTCTACAAGAGCGGCATCGATGTAGCTTTCGGTGGTGGTATGAAGTACTTCAAGCGTCACTTTACAAACCAGAACAAGGATTTCAACGAGGGTATCAAGGCTTTGGGTTACCAGCTCCACACCGACCTCAAGAACGTAAAGTCAGCTCCATCAGAGGGTAAGGTGCTCGGCATCTATGCCGAGAGCGACCTTCCATTGGCTCGCACAGGCCAGCGTGGTGAGTACTTGGCTGAGGCCACAGCCAAGTCGTTGGAGATTTTGACCAACAACGTGAAGAACAACAAGAAGAAGGGCTTTGTATTGATGGTCGAGGGTTCTAAAATCGACGGCGAGGGACACAGCCGCAACCCACAGGGTATCTTGGCTGAGACTCGCGACTTTGGCAACGCGATCAAGGTTGCAATGGATTATGCCGACACACACCCTGGTACATTGGTGGTTGTATGCGCCGACCACGAGACTGGCGGTTTGGCAATCCCAAGCAACAAGACCGACTTTACCCTTCCAGAGAGTGGTATCAGCTACGCATTCGGTACATCAAGCCACACAGCCACAATGGTTCCAGTATATCTCTATGGTACAGGTGCTGAGTACATCAACGGCGTAATGGAGAACAGCGACCTTAGCTGGAAGTTGCAGGAGCTCTTGGGTGTAGGTCACATCTCTGAGAAGAACGCAACAGAGCAGAAGAAATAATCAAAAAAAATATCCTACAAACAACAGATAGGTGCTGGCTCAGAAACGCCAGCACCTATTTTTGTACCACTGCATCTCATATCCCCACAAAAAAAGTCGGGATACCGAGCCTTCGCCCCGCATCCCGATCATATTCATTCGCCAGATTTTACATCTGCGCAAAGTGCTTATAGAACAAAGGAATTGTTCTCACACCCTTATCAAACTGCTCAAGACCATAGCTCTCGTTTGGAGAGTGGATTGCATCCTCCGACAAACCAAAGCCAATGAGGATAGACTTGATTCCCAAGATGCGCTCGAAACCGCTGATAATAGGAATTGAACCTCCTGAGTAGAATGGCAATGGCTTCTTGCCGAATGTCTCCTCGATAGCCTTCTCGGCAGCCTGATATGCGGCCATATCGGTTGGAGAGACGTATGGTGCTCCGCCGTGCAGGAACTTCACATTCACCTTAACGCTCTTTGGAGCGATAGCACGGAAGTGCTTTTCGAAGAGTTCGCCAATCTTCACAAAGTCCTGATTTGGCACCAGACGCATCGAAATCTTTGCCGAAGCACGAGATGGGATTACAGTCTTTGTACCCTCCTCGATGTAACCACCCCAGATACCATTCACGTCGAGTGATGGACGCACGCCTGTACGCTCGATGGTGGTGTAACCAGCCTCGCCCTCCACATCGTCGATATCCAAAGCCTTCTTGTAATCCTCCAACGAGAATGGAGCCTCGTTGAACGCCTTGCGCTCAGCCTCCGAAAGCTCGCGAACATCATCATAAAAGCCAGGAATAGTCACACGGCCGTTGTCATCAACGAGCGATGACACCAAACGAGTCAACACATTGGCTGGGTTGGCAACTGCGCCACCAAACAGACCAGAGTGCAAATCCTTGTTAGGACCTACAACCTCTACCTCCATATATGTAAGGCCTCGCAAACCGCAGGTGATAGATGGGGTATTCATCGAAATCATCGAAGTATCCGATACCAATATAATATCAGCCTTGAGCAACTCCTTCTGCTCCTCGCAGAACTTATAGAGGCTTGGAGAGCCAATCTCCTCCTCGCCCTCCAACATAAACTTCACGTTACAGGGGAGTGAATCGGTCTCGCACATAGCCTCAAATGCCTTAGCGTGCATAAAGAGCTGGCCCTTATCGTCATCGGCACCACGTCCCCAAATGCGACCATCCTTCACAACTGGCTCAAATGGATCGGTATTCCACTCAGCGCGTGGATCGACTGGCATCACATCGTAGTGACCATACACCAACACAGTCTTAGCCACAGGATCAACAATCTTCTCGGCATAAACAACTGGATTGCCATCGGTTGGCATCACCTCGGCACGATCAGCACCAGCCTTTACGAGCGAAGCCGCCAACCACTCGGCACACTTCACCATATCGCCCTTATGCTCCGACTGAGCGCTGATTGATGGGATGCGCAGAAGCTCAAACAACTCCTCAAGGAAACGCTCCTTGTTGCTATCAATATAACTCTGTACTTTTTCCATATTTTATATTCAATTTAGGTGTTATTACAAACCACAAATCTCTTTTATCTCGCCAATAAAACGCTGAGCCAAAGCATCGGCCTCATCAGCCGATTTAGCCTCGGTATAGACACGAACAATAGGCTCGGTATTCGACTTGCGAAGGTGTACCCAATTAGCAGGGAAGTCAATCTTCACACCGTCGATATCTGTCACATTCTCACCAGTATAACGGCTCTTCATTTCAAGTAATACTTTATCTACATCAATAGCTGGTGTAAGCTCGATTTTATTCTTCGAAGCATAGTATGCTGGATAGCCCGCACGAAGCTCTTTCATCGAGCAATTCTTCTTAGCCAAGAAGGTAAGGAACAGAGCAACTCCCACAAGCGCATCACGACCATAATGAAGAGCAGGGTAGATAACTCCGCCGTTGCCCTCGCCACCGATTACAGCACCTGTCTGCTTCATCGCTGCAACAACATTCACCTCGCCAACAGCCGATGCTGTGTAAACGCCACCGTGAGCCTCTGTCACATCGCGCAATGCACGCGAAGAGCTGAGGTTTGAAACTGTGTTACCCTTAGTGTGTGACAAGATGTAATCCGACACAGCTACCAAAGTGTACTCCTCTCCAAACATCGAGCCGTCCTCGCAAACCAATGCCAAACGGTCAACATCGGGATCAACAACAACACCCAAATCGGCACCCTCTCGGCGGATAACCTCCGAAATCTCGGTCAGGTTCTCTGGTAGTGGCTCTGGATTGTGGGCAAACTCTCCATTAGGCTCGCAGTTGAGCTTGATAACCTGGCAACCCAAGCGCTCCAAAAGGGCTGGAATAACCTCGCCGCCGATAGAGTTTACAGCATCTACAACCACCTTGAACTGACGCGCCTTAACAGCCTCTACATCAACCATATCCAAAGCCAAAACCTGCTCGATGTGAGTAGGGTTGAAATCCTCACGCAATACCACCTTGCCGATTGAATCAATCTGTGGGAAATCGTATGCCTCGTCATCGGCCAAAGCGAGCACTCGCTTACCCTCAGCATCGTTCAAAAACTCACCCTTCTCGTTGAGTAGTTTCAATGCGTTCCACTGCTTAGGATTGTGTGAAGCAGTGATGATGATACCACCATCGGCCTTGTGTGTGATAACCGCCATCTCGGTACCTGGGGTAGTACACAAGCCGACATTGATAACATCTACGCCACAACCGAGCAGCGTACCCTCGATGATATCGCCAACCATTGTACCCGAAATACGAGCATCACGACCAACCACGATAGTCAATCGCTTACCCTCGTTCTTCTCGCTCATAAAGCGCACATAAGCTGTTGTGAATTTCACGATGTCGATAGGTGTGAGGTTGTCACCCTGTGGGCCTCCGATAGTGCCTCGAATACCCGAAATTGATTTAATAAGTGTCATATCGTTATTTTTTAACCTTTATACTTTGTATAAAAAAAGCGAATTTTATTTTGTAATTCGATGTAAATATATTACTTTTATGCCATATAAAAAAGCGAAACCGATATTTTTTATCATATGCAACCGAGAATCATCCCACCTTCTGAGTTGATAATCAATGAAGACGGTTCTGTTTTCCATCTTCATCTGCGTCCCGAGCAGCTTGCTGATACCATAATTTTGGTTGGCGATCCTGCGCGTGTTGAGCAAATTGCTTCCCACTTCGAGAGCGAGGAGTGTCGTGCTACCAACCGCGAATTCAAGAGCGTGACTGGCCACTACAAAGGCAAGCGTATGACAGTGCTTTCGACAGGTATCGGAATCGGTAATATCGACATCTGCGTAACCGAGCTCGACGCTCTGGCCAATGTTGATTTCGCCACCCGCACCGAGAAGCCACTCAGGCGCCAGCTTACGATGGTACGCCTCGGTACATCGGGAGCTTTGCAGCCCGACATCAAGGTGGGAGATGTGGTCTATGCCCGCACATCGGTTGGGTTTGACAGTTTGTTGGGATATTACGCTGGTCGCAACGATGTGTGCGACTTGGCAATCGAGAAGGCATTTATCGAACATACAAGCTGGAGCGAGCTTTTGCCCAAGCCCTATTTCGTCAACTCCGACGACGAGCTTTGGGAGCTATTCAAGGATAGCGTGATGGAGGGTATTACGATTGCCGCCCCAGGATTCTATGCTCCACAGGGCAGATGGGTAAGGTTGCAGCCCGCCGACACCAATCTCAACGAGAAGATAGAGGCGTTCCGCTTTGAGGGCCGAAGAATCACCAATTTCGAGATGGAGGGTTCGGCACTTGCAGGATTGGCCCGATTGATGGGGCACCGAGCAACAACAATGTGTACAATCATCGCCCAGCGCATCGCCAAAGATGCCTGCACCGACTACAAGCCATTTGTAGATAAGATGATTCGTATGGCATTAGACAAGCTCGCAACCCTTTAGGGCAAACATTTGATAGGAGACTTAATTGGAAACAAATAATAACGAAAATAATTTAACACAATGAAATTTACAGTATCAAGTTCAGCATTGCAGTCGTTGCTGGCCACAACAGGTAAGGTTATCAGCAACAAGAGTTCTCTTCCCATTTTGGAGTATTTCCTGATGGAGCTTAAGGATGGTCAGCTCACCGTTACAACATCGGATTTAGAGACTACCCTCATCGGCTCAATCACAGTGGAGAATGTAGAGCGCGAGGGCGTAATTGCAGCCCCAGGCAAGTTGATGCTCGACTCACTCAAGGAGTTCCCCGAGATGCCATTAACTATCGAGGTAAACGATACAACTTGGGAGATTCAGATCGTGTGGAACAGCGGTCACCTCTCAATCCCTGGCGCAAGCGCAGTCAGCTATCCAGCCGTACAGAGTATGGGCAGCGAGAGCAAGAACATCACACTCGATGTTGATATGCTCATCAACGGTATCAACCGTACAATCTTCGCCACAGCCGACGACGAGTTACGCCCAGTGATGAATGGTGTCTATTTCGATTTCACACCCGAATCGCTCACATTTGTTGCTACCGATGCTCACAAGCTCGTGAAGTATGCAGCAGAGAATACAACCGACTTCTCGGCATCACTCATTCTGCCTAAGAAGCCAGCCAACCTCTTGAAGGCTCTCTTGGCAAAGGAGGAGGAGCCAGTAGAGGTTACATTCGATGCAAAGAACGTAACATTCCAGCTCAAGAACTTCAAGCTCGTGTGCCGCCTTATCGAGGGTAACTATCCTAACTACAACGCAGTTATCCCAGCCGCTAATCCAAATAAGGTGCTTATCGACCGTGTGGAGTTTGTAAACGGCATCAAGCGTGTTGCGGTATGTTCTAACCCAACAACCAACCTTATCCGTATGGATATTGCCAACAATAAGGTCAACCTTACGGCTCAGGATATCGACTTCTCGGTATCGGCTAACGAGACTATCTCTTGCAGCTACGATGGTCAGCCTGTTACTATTGGCTTCAAGTCAACATTCCTGGTGGAGATTCTCTCTAACATCGAGACTCCAACTGTGGTTATTGAGCTTGCCGACTCAACTCGTGCCGGCGTGTTCAAGCCAGTTTACGACGACAAGCAGCAGAGCGAGACTTTGATGCTTTTGATGCCGATGATGATTAACGCATAAGTCGCAGAGGATGGAACTAAACCTTAAACGCCCGATTGTCTTCTTCGATCTGGAGACTACGGGCGTTGATACGACCAAAGACCGCATTGTCGAGATTTCGATGGTGAAGGTTATGCCCGATGGCCAGGAGATTGTACGCACACGCCTTATCAATCCCCAGATGCACATTCCAGAGGATGCCAGCGCAATTCACGGCATCACAGACGAGGATGTGAAGGATGCGCCAACATTTGCGCAGATAGCCAAGTCGCTCAGCCAGTTTATCGAGGGTTGCGATTTTGGTGGCTTCAACTCCAACCGTTTCGATTTGCCGATACTTGTCGAGGAGTTTTTGCGTGCAGGTGTGGATGTGGATTTCCGCCGTCGTAAGTTTATCGATGTGCAGAACATCTTCCACAAGATGGAGCAGCGCACGCTGGTTGCGGCATATAAATTCTACTGCAACAAGAATCTTGAGGATGCCCACTCGGCCGAGGCCGACACCAAAGCTACATACGAGGTGCTGAAGGCGCAACTCGATCGCTATCCCGAACTGCAGAACGATGTGACTGCACTTGCCGAGTTCTCATCGCGAGGAGAGATGGCCGACTATGCAGGCCGCATAGCCTTCAACGAGAAGGGCGAGGAGGTATTCAACTTTGGAAAGTACAAAGGTCGTAGCGTGAGCGAGGTATTCCAGATGGAGCCAAGTTACTATTCGTGGATGATGAATGGCGACTTCCCGCTCTACACCAAGAAAATCATAACCGAGATTCGCTGTCGCGACAAGAAATGTTAAACCCACGCAGAGCCCGACCACAAATCGGGCTTGTAGCGTTAAATAATAGATATGAAACCGTTAAAGAAAATTTTCACATTCTGTCTGGCTTTTGCCACTCTGTCGGCTGGCGCTATGGAGTATGTTCCACAGGCACAGAAGTCGGCTACCGTAATATTTGTAAATGGCAAGAAGTATTATGTTCACACCGTAAAGTCGGGTGAAACGCTCTACTCTCTTTCCAAGCAGTATCAGGTAAGCGAGGAGGCTATCAGGGAGTGCAACCCGATTGCTGCAGACGGATTGAAAATCGACCAGAGCTTGAAGATTCCCGTTTCGGAGGCTATCGAGATGGAGGCCCGCGCCGACAAGAAACGCAAGAAGGAGTATCTCACACACCGCATCAAGGGTGGCGAGACACTCTACTCAATCGCTCGCGACTATAACATCCCTGTTGCCACCATCCGCGAGGATAACCCTCAAATCAATCCTCAGTTCCTGAAGATAGGGGAGTCGTTGTGGATTCGTCGCAGTGATATGGGTTCATCGTCGGAGAAGCAGGCGCAGGCCGAGATGGATGCCTATGCACAGGCGCTGAACAATGCTGTGGATGACGGTTTTGACTATTATGTTGTGAAGCCAGGCGAAACAATCTACTCGCTCTCACGCCGTTTTGGTATCAGCGAGAAGGATTTTGCGGCCAACAACGATGTAGCCAACGGCCTGAAGGCAGGTGCGGTGATTCGTATTCCTCAGTCAAAGGAGGAGAATCTGCGAGTGATAGAGGCCAACGACGCCTTGCAGAACAATGCCACAATCGAGGCACACTCAAGCGATATGAATATCGTATTCCGCGCTTTGGAGCAGAATACAACACTCAACATTGCACTTATGCTCCCTCTTAACGTGGGCTCAAAGCCAAACGCAAGTTTTGTGGAGTTCTATCAGGGATTCCTGCTCGGTATCGAGAAGCTCAAGCAGAGCGGCAAGGGCGAGATTAAGCTCACCGTTTACAACACCGAGCACGACCAGGCAAAGGTACAGCACATCGTGCAGAGCCAGCTCTTTGAGGGTACAAACCTTATCGTTGGCCCTGTATATGAGGATGAGATGCGACCAGTGTTGCAGTATGCACAGGCGAACAGCGTGCCCGTTGTAACGCCATTGGCAAATATCGGAAATGTGAGCAGTCCTGCTCTCTATCAGCTTTCACCAGCGCCAGAGAAGAAGTACGACAAGATTACCAACCTGCTGGATGGTGGTCGTGATATCTATCTCATCTATGCCTCGTCGTATGACAAGGAGTTTGAGGGCGAGGTACTGAAGCAGCTTGAGGGTAAGAGCTATGCCGCTTACAACTACTCATTCAACCAGAAGTCAATCTTCACCCCAAAGAATGCCGCAGCACAGCCAATCGAGCTTATGGACGACATCCTGAAGCAGGAGAAGCCCTGCCTGTTTGTTGTGTTGGCAAATGCCGAGACCGATGTTGACCGCATATTGGGTACAATCTCTTCGGCAAAGGTTGCCCTTACCGACCGCAGCGAGAAGTGCGCACAGTATGTAGTGCTTGGCACATCACGCTGGGGCCGCTACAACAATATCGACCACACCTCGTATTTCAACAACAATGTGGTAATGATTTCGACCTACCACGCCAAGCGCGATTCGCAGGTGGTGCGCGAGTTCGACAGCGAATACATCAAATCGTACCAGTCTCTGCCATCACTCTTCTCATATCGTGGCTACGACACCGCTGTAATGTTTGGTATGGGTATGCGCTCTGATATTGAGTACAATATGCTCGACAAGCGTTACACTCCGCTGCAGACAACCTATAAGTTTGTGCAGACAAAGGAGGGTGGCAACTATGTAAATCAGGAGTGGATTAGAATCAATTACAATAGTAATTACACCATCACAATCGAATAACAAGAGCCTATGTCTAACGTCCCCAATAGCAACATCCCCGAAAAGACCATTGAGCGACTGAGCGAGTACCGTCGCTCGCTGCTCTCGTGTCATAAGCAGGGCATCACTCATATCTTTTCGCACGTTTTGGCTGGTATGCACGGCATTACGGCCGTACAGGTGCGTCGTGATTTGATGCTTATCGGCTTTTCGAGCGACACAAAAAAGGGATATGATGTGAAGGTACTGATTGAGTTTATCAACAACATACTCGATAGCCAGAGTGTGATGAACATTGCCGTAATCGGTATGGGACACTTGGGGCAGGCCATCACCAAATATTTCAACAGCAAGGGTTTGAAGCTAAGAATCGTTACGGCATTCGACATCGACCCCGAGAAGGTGGGTACCACAATCGACGATATTCCCTGCTACCATATGAATCAGTTTGAGGAGGTTGTTTCGTCGATGGATATCAGCATTGTGGTTATCTCATCGCCAACAAGAGTTGCACCAACACTCGTTGTACCCATCATCAACGCAGGAATTAAAGGTGTGCTCAACTTCACGTCGGCACCGCTACACTTCCCGCAGGGTATCGTGTCGGAGAACTACGACATCACAACCATTCTCGAAAAGGTTGCCTATTTCGTGAAGGAGAGCGACGAGAGTAACGACAAGAACTAATCAAGCCAAAAGCCAGAGATGAGAGTATTTCGAGGTTTCGACAATCTGCCACAATTCAGCAAGGGCGTTGCCACAATGGGCTCGTTTGATGGTCTTCACGGAGGCCATCTGGAGTTATTGCGTCGAGTGAAAAGGGTAGCGCAAGAGTGCGGTGGCGAGAGCATTGTTCTCACCTTTGAGCCTCATCCGCGATATGTACTCGGCACAGGCGAAGGATTGTATCTTCTAAGCACATTAGAGGAGAAGTTGTATCTTCTTGAGCAAGCTGGCATAGATAATGTGATTATCATACCATTTACCATCGAGTTCAGCAAGACATCACGCGAAGAGTTTATCAGCCGCAATATTGCCTCGATAGGCATCGAGACACTGGTGGTGGGTTACAACCACCGCTTTGGTCACAACAAGCAGGGCGACTACAGCTTTTTGGAGAGTCAGGGTAGTAACCTGAAAATCCATCTTGTCGAACAGCAGCAAATGCAGCAGAGCAAGGTGAGTTCAACTATCGTCCGCAAGACCATTGAACAGGGCGATATGCAGCACGCTACAACTCTACTCACTCACCCCTATATAATTATAGGTAGCATTGGAAGCGATGGCATCATATCTGGCATAGACTCCACCAAGCTCCTCCCGCCGCAGGGCAGATATTGCGCAAACATTGCGGGTAAGCCAGCCGAGATGGTGATTCAGGAGCAGAGAGTTGTAAGAGTTATCGGCTGGAGCGCAGAGGGCCGCAAAGAAGATAAAGTTTTAATTGAGATAAATAGCGTAAATAATATATAATTATGGCATTAGCATCATATAAGCATCAGTTCAGAGTAGGCTATAAGGATACCGACCAGATGGGCATTATGCACCACTCAAATTATATCGTACTATACGAGATGGCTCGCACTGAGTGGCTTAGATATATGGGGCTGACCTATGCTGAGATTGAGCGCCGAGGTGTGATGTCGCCAATAATCGAGGTAAATTCAAAATACCTCTACCCAGCGTTTTACGACGAAGTATTGACAGTAAAGGTATCGCTCGACGAGATTCCGTCGGCACGTCTTGTGATTGCCTCGGAGGTCTATAACGAGCAGGGCAGATTGATAAACAAGGGTAGCGTGACGCTCGGATTTATGAATGCCGAGACTCGCCGTCCCTGCCGTGCGCCCGAATGGTTTGTGGCAAAACTAAACGAATATATCGAAAAGGAGGGAACTCAAGAAAATCAACAATAATCGCAAATAAAAAGAAGAGACTATGAATACAAATGGCAAACTCTATCTGGCAGAGGTAATTGGTGTGTATCTAATCCTCGCTCTCTACTTTTTCATCGCAGAGCATAGTTCGTGGTTTATCGCTATGCCAGTGTTGTTTATGGGATTTGCCACACTTGCCCACAGCCGTCAAGGCGGATGGGCTATCCCCGTTGCCTTGTTTATGTCTGCCATAGGTGACTATCAGGGCTCGGAGCATAATTTCATCCTGCAGATTCTCTTTTTTGCGCTGGCCCACATCTTCTACATCACAGATTTCCTATCCAAGCGCAAGTTCTCGAAGCTCAACAGAGCATTAGCCGTAATACCGTTTATCTATGCCATTGTTTATGGTGCGATTGTAATCCGAAATATGAGCAATGTGGCCGAGATGGTTGCGGTGGCAATCTATGCCGCTATTATAGCCACAATGGGAGCCTCGGCTCTCACACTCGACATCAAGCGCAAGTGGTGGTATGTTGCGGCTGCCATACTCTTCATCTTCTCGGATTCGGTGATAGTCTATAACAAATACATCGAGCGCATCCCCAACGCCTCGTTGTGGATTATGACCACATACTATGCCGCACAGGGGCTCTTTGCCTCGCTTTGTCTGCTTCGCAGAAAGGAATAATCTGCCAAAAACCAATATTTTCTGTCAGTCACGGAGGCTCGGAGTGCCAAAATGTCATAACAAACACGGGTGGCACATAGTTTGATGTTGTTATAGGTGTGCATAAATAGCAAATAGCAAATAACAACAAAAACTATATAAAATGAAAAACGGAAAAATTGGCGTAACAACGGAGAACATATTCCCCGTAATCAAGAAATTCCTCTACTCAGATCACGAGATTTTCTTGCGTGAGTTGGTGTCGAATGCAGTCGATGCCACACAGAAACTCAAAACCCTCTCGGCTAAGAATGAATTTAAGGGCGAGTTGGGCGATATTACAATCCAGATTGCGGTTGATGCTAAAAAGAAGACCTTGACAGTTACCGACAAGGGTATCGGTATGACTGCTGAGGAGATTGACCGCTACATCAACCAGATTGCATTCTCAGGTGCCGAGGAGTTCTTGGCAAAGTATAAGGATCAGGCTATCATCGGCCACTTTGGTCTTGGCTTCTACTCATCGTTTATGGTTGCCGACAAGGTGGAGATCTTCACTCAGTCTTACAAAGAGGAGAGCAAGCCCGTACACTGGGTGTGCGACGGCTCACCAGAGTATCAGATGGAGGAGCTCTCTGAGAAGCGTGAGCGCGGTACCTCAATCGTGCTTCACATCTCCGACGACTGCAAGGAGTATTGCGAGGAGCAGAAGGTGGACGAGCTTTTGAAAAAGTATTGTCACTTCCTGCCAGTGCCCATCGCATTTGGCAAGGTGAAGGAGTGGAAGGACGGCAAGTATGTTGACACCGAGAAGGAGAACATCATCAACAATGTCGAGCCACTCTGGACTCGCAAGCCATCCGACATCACAGAGGAGCAGTACAAGGAGTTCTACCGCGAGTTGTACCCAATGAGCGAGGAGCCATTGTTCTATATCCATATGAACATCGACTACCCATTCAACCTTACGGGTATTCTCTACTTCCCAAAGATTAACAACAGCTTTGAGATTCAGAAGAATAAGATTCAGCTCTACTGCAACCAGGTATTCGTTACCGACCAGGTGGAGGGCATCGTGCCTGTGTACCTTACGCTGTTGCACGGCGTTATCGACTCACCAGATATTCCGCTCAACGTATCACGCAGCTACTTGCAGAGCGACTCTAACGTAAAGAAGATTTCGAGCTACATCACCCGCAAGGTGGCTGACCGCTTGAAGGAGTTGTTTACAACGATGCGTGCCGACTATGAGCAGAAGTGGGACGATTTGAAGATTTTTATCCAGTATGGAATCCTCACCGACGAGAAGTTTGCCGAGAAGGCTCAGGATTTTATGCTCCTGAAGTCAACCGAGGGCAAATACTTCACTCCAAAGGAGTATGTCGAGCTGGTGAAGGAGAACCAGACCGACAAGAACGACAACGTAATTCTGCTCTATGTTGACGATCCTATCGACAAGCACCCATTCGTAGAGGCTGCAAAGGCTAAGGGCTACGATGTGTTGGAGATGAACGGCCCACTCGACAGCCACTACATCAACTACTATGAGTCGAAGAATCAGAACACCCGCTTTGTGAGAGTGGATAGCGACGTGATCGATAAGCTCATTCAGAAGAAGGAGCAGATGTCGATGTCGCTCACCGAGGCTCAGCAGGAGATTATGCGCCCAGTATTCGAGAGCCAAATGCCTAAGGACGATAAGATTACCTACACCATCTCGTTTGAGCCAATGGCTGCCGACGCTGCGCCTGTGGTAATCACACAGAACGAGTTTATGCGCCGTATGAAGGATATGGCCAAAATGAATGGCGGCGGTATGAGCCAGTTCTATGGTCAGATGCCCGACAACTTCACTATAGCAGTGAACGGTAACCACCCAATCGTAATCGACATCTTGGGTAAGGTGGAGAGCGAGTATGGCGACAAGCTGAAGAGTACAACCAAGAAGATTGATGCTGCCGTTGCCGAGGAGCGCCGCTTCGAGGAGAGTGTGAAGAACAAAAAGGAGGAGGATTTCACTCCCGAGGAGAAAGAGATGCGCGAGGAGCTATCGAAGAAGGTTGTCTTGCTGCGTGACGAGCGCAATGAGCGCCTCAAGGAGATTGGCAAGCAGAACAACCTGGTGCGTCAGATTATCGACCTTGCCTTGCTTTCAAACGGTATGCTGAAGGGCAAGAATCTTACAGACTTTATTCAGCGAAGCATCTCGCTTATCGAGAAGTAGGAGAAGGGAATTCAAAATTCAAAATTCAAAATTCAAAATTCAAAATTGGAGAATTGAGAATTTGACCTAATAACAGGAATGGGGTTGTCTAACAAATGTTAGCAACCCCATTACCATTTATTGCTTGAAGGCAACGATTACAACATCGCATCAATCTTTGACTTCAAAGTATCCTTGCTTGTGGCGCCGACAACCTTATCGACAACCTCGCCGCCCTTGATAAATACAATAGTAGGGATGTTGCGCACGCGGTACTGTGCTACGATATCGTCGCAAGAGTCAACATCGCACTTGCCGATAACAACAGCGTCGCCATACTCCTCTGCCAATTCATCAATGATTGGACCAACCATACGGCAGGGGCCACACCACTCTGCCCAGAAGTCGATTACAACGGGTTTGCCCGAAGCCATCAACGACTCATAATTCTCGTTTGTAATTGCTAAAGCCATAATAATTCTAATTTTTATTGTTATTTATGATAATGTATACTTAAATTCATTTGCGTCGAGGTACTCCACAAACTCTGGCGTGAGCGACACCTTATACCTCTTCGAGAAGAGATTGAGATTCACTCCATCCTGACGGCTCGACACGGTAAGTCGCAGCACCGTGTTTCCCTTATTCTCCTTCACCTTCTCGCTGAACTCCGAGATGAAACTCTCTGTTATCTCTTCTACTGGAATAACAAGATGAAGCTCCTTAATCATCGTGTCGCGCATCTCCGAGAGCTGCATCATCGACAACACCTTGAACTCCAGTTCTGGGTTGTCGCCATAAGGACGTGGCTGCACCTTTCCCTTCACAAAAAGGAAGTAGTTGGGGAAAAGGAATGGGCGGAAAGTCTCATAATCCTTATTAAAGAGCGCAAACTCGTGCGTGCCATTATAATCCTCCATAGTGAACTTACCCCACGAGCGACCGGTCTTGGTTGTCATCTCCTGCACCGACGTAACCACACCCGCAACACCAATCTCCTGACCGTTAAACTGCTCCAAGTCAGACAAATCTGTAAGGCTCGCCTTACACATATGGTTGATAATCACCGAGTAATCATCCAACGGATGAGCCGACAGATAAAGACCAATCATCTCGCGCTCCTTGTTGAGCACCTGCAACTGATTCCAATCCTCGGCAACAGGCACAGTAGGAGGCTGAATATCAACAACCGAGCCACCACCAAACAGGCTCTGCTGCGAATTTACTTTCTCCTGCTGAACACGCTGGCCATAGCGCATCAACTGCTCGAGGAAAGCCAGAGGCGAGCTGCCTCGTGTATCCACAGCAAAGAATTTGCTTCGGTGGAAATCAATAATCGAATCAAATCCTCCAGCATAGGCCAAGTTCTCCATACACTTGCGGTTGAAGACGTTGAAATTCACACGCTCAACGAAATCGTAGATATTCTTAAATGGGCCATTGGCTTTGCGCTCCTCGATAATAGCCTTCACAGCAGCCTCGCCGACACCCTTCACCGCAGCCAGACCAAAGCGGATATCGCCAGCCTTATTTGACGAGAAGTTCATCTCCGACTCGTTGATATCAGGGCCAAAGACGTTGATGCCCATATGCTTACACTCGGTCATATACTGAGTGATAGACTTGATATCAGCCAAATTTCGACTCAGCACCGCAGCCATATACTCCGAAGGGTAATTGGCCTTCATATATGCCGTCTGGTAGGCTACCCACGAATAGCAGGTGGCGTGCGATTTATTAAACGCATAGGAAGCAAACTTCTCCCAGTCAGCCCAAATCTTCTCGAGCACCTGTGGATCGTGGCCGTTAGCCTGACCGCCATTGATAAACTTAGGCTTCAGCTCGTCCAGCTTCGACTTGATCTTCTTACCCATCGCCTTACGCAGGGTGTCCGACTCGCCTCGGGTGAAGCCACCCAGCAGACGAGAGAGAAGCATCACCTGCTCCTGATAGACCGTAATACCATAGGTATCCTTCAGATACTTCTCCATAAGGTCGATATCATACTCGATAGGCTTACGGCCGTGTTTACGGTCGATGAAGTCGGGGATGTAATCCATTGGGCCTGGACGGTAGAGGGCGTTCATCGCAATCAAATCCTCGAATGTTGAAGGCTTCAACTCGCGAAGATACTTCTGCATACCAGGCGACTCAAACTGGAACGTACCAACTGTATGTCCCTCGCAATAGAGCTTATATGTGGCAGGGTCTTCGATTGAGATATTGTCGATATCAATCTCAATACCCTTAGTATGCTTTACGTTAGCAACGGCATCCTTGATAATGGACAGGGTTTTGAGGCCCAAGAAGTCCATTTTGATAAGGCCCGTATCCTCAATCACAGCACCCTCATACTGCGTAACGAGCATCTTCTCTCCCGTCTCCTTATCGTCAGCCGTACTCACAGGCACCCAATCGGTTATGTCGTCACGACAGATGATTGTACCGCAGGCGTGCACACCCGTACCTCGAACATTACCCTCCAACATACGAGCATACTTGATTGTGTCGCTCATAATCGGATCGTCCGACTCCTCGGCAGCCTTCAGCTCGGGCACATATTCGATGGCGTTCTTCAGGTTAATCTTCTTGTCGGGAATACGGTCGGGCACCAACTTACACAATCTGTCGGACTCCTTCAAAGGCAGCTTCTGCACACGAGCGACATCCTTCAATGCCATCTTCGTTGCCATCGTACCATAGGTGATGATGTGCGCCACCTTCTCCTTACCGTATTTCTGTGTCACCCAATTAAGCACTCGACCACGACCATCGTCATCGAAGTCGATATCAATATCGGGCAATGAGATACGGTCGGGATTCAAGAAACGCTCAAACAGTAGGTCATATTTGATTGGATCAATCTGCGTGATTCCCAAGCAGTAGGCCACAGCCGAACCCGCCGCAGAACCACGACCAGGACCAACCGAGACATCCAACTGCTCGCGAGCAGCCGCAATGAAATCCTGCACGATAAGGAAGTAGCCAGGGAAACCCATCGTCTTCATAATGTGCAGCTCAAACTTCAATCGCTCGGCCACCTCGGCAGTCAATGGATCGCCATAACGCTTCTTGGCGCCACCCATCGTAAGTTTTGCCAGATAGTCGGCCTCAAGTTTGATACGATAGAGCTTATCATAGCCACCCAGCTTCTCCACCTTCTTGCGTGCATCGGCCTCCTCCATCACCACATTGCCATTTTCATCGCGGGTGAATTCGTTGAACAAATCCTCTTCGCTATATGTGGCGCGATAGCCCTCCTCGGTACCAAAATCCTCGGGGATGGCAAAGGTGGGCATAATAGGGGCGTGGTCAATAGAGTAGTTCTCGACCTTGTTACATATCTCGACTGTATTGTGAAGTGCCTCGGGAACATCCTCGAACAGAGCGTTCATCTCGGCACGAGTCTTCATCCACTCTTGCTTGGAGTAGAGCATTCGCTTAGGATCATCCAAATCCCTACCTGTTGAGAGACAAATCAGGCGGTCGTGAGCCTCGGCATTATCCTCGTCAACAAAGTGAACATCGTTGGTGCAAACCAGCTTCACACCGTGCTTAAAGGAGAGCTCCTTCAACTTCTCGTTGACCTTCACCTGCAAAGGATATACCTCGTGGTTAGCTCTCTCGACAGTAGCTTTATGAAGCTGCAACTCCAAGTAATAATCCTCGCCAAAGAGGTTTTTATACCACTGGATAGCCTCGTCGGCAGCCTCTAAATTATCCTCGGTAATACGCTTAGGAATCTCGCCTCCCAAGCAGGCCGAACAGCAAATCAGGCCTTCGTGATACTTCTCAATCTCGGTGCGGTCGGTACGGGGACGCATATAGAATCCCTCGGTCCACGCCTTTGAAACAATCTTGATTAGGTTGTGATAACCCTTCTCATTCTTGGCAAGCAGTATGAGGTGGTAACCGCTCTGGTCAACCTTGCCCTCTTTGAGCTGCATACCTCGGCGAGCCACATAGACCTCACAACCGATAATAGCCTTGAAATCCTCTTTGGGCAATGTATCGAACTCGGACTTGAGTTTTGCCAACTCAGCCGACTGTTCATCGGTAGCTTCGCCTGCATCTACTTTAGCTTGCAGGTCGGCAATGGCCGCACTCGTCTGCTTGACCTTGTCACGACGGGCTCCGTTCTTCTTCTTTACATAGTTCCAGAACTCCTTGATGGCAAACATATTACCGTGGTCGGTGATGGCTATACCGCGCATACCGTCGGCAATAGCCTTATCGACCAAGCGGGGAATACTCGCCTGACCATCGAGGATTGAATACTGCGAATGGACGTGAAGATGAACGAAATCTTGCATAGTTTTTTCTCTCATATTGATAATTTTGTCTGCATTTGTTACTATGCAGACAAAATTACCGACTCAATATGCCACAATGTGACACACTGAAAATATTTCAACTCTTTGAGTTATTTCTACAATACTACTGGTGGTCCATAGCCGACACAACGATATTACTAACCGTTGCACGAGCACGACCTACAGCACCATCATCAAATGGGTGAACACGGTTGGTAAGGAAGATAATCGCAATACCATCCTTCTGATTGATAGCGATTGATGTACCTGTGTAACCAGAGTGGTTTACAAGCGAGCCAGGAGTGAGCAACTCACCCATATAGCTACCGTGAGGCACACCAATATCCCAACCGAGTGCACGACCGTGCTCCTCGTAGCCGGCAGGAATACGAGTGAAAGCATCAATTGTATTCTTTGAATAGAGACGTACGCGCTCAGTACCACCAAACACACCCTTAATACCATCTGCTGACAGGCGGATAACACCATCGTTGAGCATAAGCGAAGCCACAACAGCCAAATCCTCGGCAGTTGAGAATACGCCAGCATTACCCGACACACCACCATTGATTACGCGTGCCAATGGATCGTGTACCTCACCACACAAAACCTTACCGTCGGGCTGTACCTCAGTAGGAACAATTTTAGCATCCGCCGAGTATGGGCGCTCGGCATCGGCAATGCAGTTATACCAAGTGTTCTTCAACTGCAGCTTATCGAATACCTCTTTCTTTGCGAAGTGGTCGAGGCGCTGACCTGTTGTACGCTCGATAACTGTCTGCAAAGTGATAAAGTTCAAGCAGCTATAACGCATCACCTCGCCTGGACGATTCAAACGTGGAAGGCCATCAGCAAGATATGCTGTGAGCGAATCACGCAAATTCATCTTCAATGGATCGCCATACTGCTCAAAGCGAGCCAAAAATCCTGGAACGCCCACATACGAAGGCAGACCAGAGGTGTGGTTAAGCAAGTTGGTGATTGTGATATTGCTACGCACCACTCTGTCACCCTTCTTCTCGGGAGTGCTCTCCCAGGGCTTGAAACCAGGGATGTAGCGCGATACGTTGTCGGTCAAACGCACCAAACCATCCTCCACAACACGCATAAACGAAAGGGTAGTACCCACACACTTACTAACTGATGCCAAATCGAAGATAGCATCGGTTGTCATCGGGATTGTGTCGCTCACAAACTCTCCGCTTGCGGTATCTCTTGCGGTGCATACCTGACGGCTACCATAAGCCTTCAAATAGAGGATTTCACCCATCGACTCGCCATCGTCGGCACGCTTTACGACGCACAACACTGCACCTGGAAAATCATCGTCGGCAATCGACTGGTTAATCACACTATCAGCCAGCACCATTCGCTCGGTGTTAAACTTAAATGGTTTGCTCTCAATTTCAGCCTTTCGTGGCTTGGCAACGTGGCAGCAGAGTGCACACACAGCAACACCTGCCAAAATTCCCCACACAACTCGTTTCATACTGAATCTCAGTTTTTTATATTAGTTATTATAATTCATTCGGGTTATACCATACAAATATAGGCATAAAATATGATATATTTTAATTTACGCATTGCAAGTTTTCAACAATTTGCTTAACTTTGTTACAACCGTCAAATCTACTATGTGGGGATTTGCTAAATTTAACCTAATATGAACGAGAGTAAATTGGTCGTTATACGCGAATATGATTCGATTAACGACGCCGAGTGGGACAAGTCGATTTTAGAGGGTGAGGGTATATACTCTATGATTCGTAACGAGATTATGTCGGCTATATATCCGACAGGAGTGATGCCTGCGCAGTTGGTCGTGCGCAGTAAAGACAAATCAAAAGCTGAAGAGATTTTAGAGGCTTACTCCTCGGAGTAGAGATTGCGAAACGGAGGCCTTTCCGCCAAAAAACATAGGCTTACTCGTTCCAGATTCGCCAGGCCGACTCAGCCTGAGCATAGAGCATATCGATGCCCGACACCACTCGGGCACCACGTTCTGCGCCTCGCTTCATAAAGAGTGTAAGTTCAGGATTATACACTAAATCGAAGAGTCTATGCTCGCTTGTAAGCAGATGATAGGGTAGCGCGGGAGCTGCATCCACATTGGGGAAAGTTCCAACGGGCGAAGCATTGATTATCAATCTATTGGCAGCTATTACCTCTTGCGATAGTTCATCGTATGTAATATCGCCCGAAGTGCTATTTCGCGACACCACAACGCACTCTATTCCACGTTCACCAAGCACAAATTTCACCGCCTTTGAAGCACCGCCCGAACCAAGCACCAAAGCCGACTCAATCTTTTCGCCATCGAGCAAACGGTCGAGTGTAAGACGGATGCCATCCACATCGGTATTATATCCCACACGATGACCATCCGAAAGAATCTTCACACAATTCACCGCACCGATCTCTCGCGCCTCGTCGCTCAAGTCATCAAGATAGAGGATAATCTGCTCCTTATAGGGAATAGTAACATTAAAGCCAATCAGATTGGAATTTTCGGCAATCAAACCCTCGACATCGCCAATATCGGGCAACTCGAAAAGCCTATATGAAAACTCCTCGGACAAACCCTCACGCTCAAACTTTTCGGCAAAATATTTAGCCGAAAACGAGTGGCCGAGAGTGCGGCCTATCAAACCCAACTGTTTCACAACAACATTTGTTTATACTCCTACAACACTTTGGCCACCAGGAAGAAAGCACCAACCAGAAGCACCGTAAAGAGGATTGCCAACAGATTGAAATACTTGTCGATAAAGGTTTTGATGGGGGCTCCAAACTTCCAAATCAATCCGCCAATCAGGAAGAAACGCAGACCTCGCGAAACAACCGAAGCCACAAAGAACATCAAGATATCAATCTTGAAAAGACCGCCCGTAATGGTGAACAACTTATATGGAAGAGGGGTAAATCCCGCAGTAAAGACAATCCAGAAATCGTACTCGTCGTAGAGGTTCTTCACCTGCATAAACTTCTCAACGCTAAAGACGTGCGCATAGAACCAATTAGCCAATGCAGTGTATTCGCCAGCGGTGTTCTGCCACAGATAGTAACCGATTGCATAACCGCCCGCAGCGCCCAAAATAGAGCCTACAAGACAGATTGTAGCAAAGCGGAACGAACGCTTCACTGCACCCAAGCACAAAGCTATAAGCAACACATCGGGTGGGATGGGGAAGAAGCTCGACTCGGCAAATGCCAAAACAAACAATGCCAATGCTCCCCACTTAGAATCGCCCCACGAGAGCACCCAATCATACAGACGTTTAACCATATCTACACTATTATCTTTATCGTTTTTTAACTTCGGCAAAGATAACGATTTTAGTGCAAATATCAACCAAACGATTCAACTATTCCGCCACCTATGACTCTATTTTGCCTATAAAAGACCAAAGGCTGGCCTATGGCTGGAGCCCACGCGGGATCGGAGAGGGAGATTTTATATCCAGATTTTGTACGCACGACACTCCTTGCAAAGCCATCGGGATTGCGACCAATGCCACGAATAACAACAGAGATGTCATCGGCCGAAAGCAGCTCCTCCTCATCTACAACATTACAATCGCCTATCTCAAGTGTTTCGTGAAGTAATGCCGCTTGTGGGCCAACAATCAGACGGTTACGCTCGGCATCGATTCCAACTACTGCCACACCCGACAACTCGATATCAAGACCTCGCTTTTGGCCGATTGTATAGAAAGCAACGCCATCGTGGCTACCCACAACTTGCCCCGCCAAGTCAACGATTTCACCTCTGCGCACCACATCCGAGCAGTGCTCTGCCAAAAAATCGCGGTATGTTTGCCCTTGCAGAAAGCACAGGCCCATACTCTCGCGCTTGTCGGCGAAATTCTGCTTTACATCGCTCTTTATCATATCGCTCATAGGCGTCAGCACACGCGACAACAACTCCTGACTAAGCCCCCACAGGTAGTAGGATTGGTCCTTTGATGAATCTGCCGCACGGGCTACATAATAGCGATTGTTATGCTTCTCGATTTTGAAATAGTGGCCCGTTGCAACATAGTGTGCCCCAACCTCGTCGGCACGTTTCTGCAGATTGTGCCACTTGATAAGAGGATTGCACACAGTGCAGGGGGCAGGGGTGCGCCCCTGCCTATAACTCTGTGTAAAATAATCAATTATATAGTTTGAAAACTCCTCACGGACATCCACCACGCCAAACTCAAGCCCAAGTTCACAAGCTCGCGCAGAGGCTGTTTGCAAAAGAGCGCTATCTCCTACGGTGTTGAGTGTCGTAGCCAGCACATTGTAGCCGTCACGTTTCAGCAGTTGAGCAGCAGTCATACTGTCAATTCCCCCACTAAAACCTAACACCACACGCTCTGACATATCACACACTACTTATTCCGCGAAGACTCCTTGATAGCCTGTTTCAAAAAATCAAGCACCTCGCCGAGGCCATTGGTAAACTTTTTAAGATCCTCCTCGTAGATATGAACTTTACTACGCTCGTTCACAATCTCACCCGATGGGGTAATCTTACGGCGTGTCTCTGCTATACTCAAATAGAAATCATTTGAACGAGTCTGCTTGACATCGATAAAATATGTTCGATGGCCAGCTCTAATCCTTTTTGCATACACAGATTTTTCAAATAAATCTGCATTTTCTGTGTTTTCCTGTAAATTTTCGGGTACCATAATTAATCAAGTTGTCTTTCGGTAACTAACCTGACACCAAAGTTACAATAAAAAACGCGCCTCTCCAAACCCTTATCAATATTTCCGCCACTTTATTGCAAAAATATCCTATTTTGTGCTTATTTTCTGCGCCAACTGATTAGATTTCCATTCATACGCAAGAGAAATTGCCTCTTTGAAGCTATTGTTTTCTCGAATATTGATAAATTCGTAATACTCCGACAAAGTAAATAATCGCTGAGCCACCATAGCCGAGAGTTGGTTGCACATAAGCTCGCGCGAACTCAAAAATCCCTGCTCATCGAAGGCGATACCTTTAGCCTCGCCAATCTCGACAACCCGCTTTAGATCGTCATCACCAAGAGCGAACTCAGCATTGAATTTTGCAAAAGTGGGGTATAGTTCCTTCAGCTTTGCACGGTTTCTATCCATATACTCCATCACATACTCAGCATAGACACCCTGAGCAACGAGCTTCGTGATGTAACGACTTGTGCGGGTGGTGTCGATTTCAACCCTCACATCGGGGGTGATTCCACCTCCACCATATACACTTCGGCGCAGACGCAGAGTCTTGAACTCAGAAGCAGCCACACTATCTTGCGCCACAGAGTCAACACCACTGGCGGCATTGCTCAATCGCTCAACAAATGCCTTATCGTACTCCTCCTTATGACCAAGCTCATAAGGGCGCTGAATTACTCTACCTGAAGGGGTGTGATAGCGTGCAATGGTGATACGCACCGCCGAGCCATCCCCTAAAGGAATCTCTCGCTGCACCAAACCCTTGCCATAGCTCCTTCGTCCAACGACTACTGCTCTATCCCAATCCTGCAGAGCACCTGCCACCACCTCGCTACCCGAAGCGGAGGCCTCGTTGACCATAACAATCACATTACCCTCAAACTCCTGCTCGCTGCTCGATTTATACTCCTTAGTAGGCACAGCTCGCCCCTCGGTTGAAACCACAAGAGAACCTTTAGGCAGAAAATACCCAGCCATCTCAACGGCCTGATTAAGCAGACCTCCTCCATTGTTGTTCAAATCGAGAACGAGAGTCTCCACGCCAGAGAGCTTGCTCATAGCATCGCGGAACTCGCGCATAGTGGTATGGCCAAAGCGGTTTACCTTTATATATCCTATGCTTTCGCCAACGCGATAGGCTGCATCAACCGTCGTAAGAGGAATATTTCCGCGAGTAATTGAAAAATTGAGCAGGTCGGCCACACCTCGGCGCGCAACGCCAACATTAACCACGCTTCCTTTCTCACCTCGTAGCAGCTTTGGCACATCGCTACGTTTGACACCCACAACATTAGCACCATCAACCTCCACGATTCTATCATTGGGCATCAATCCTACTCTTTCAGCGGGCCCTTGCGGAGACGTGCTCTCCACAACAATAGAATCATTGAGAATATTAAATTGAACGCCAATACCTCCAATTTCACCCTTTGTCATCTCCTGCGAGGCCTTCATCTCCTCGGCATCGAGATAACTTGAGTGGGGATCGAGCTTTGCGAGCATTGCACGGATAGACTCCTCGACAAGCGGCTGCATATCCACCTCCTCGACATAGAGGTTACTCAGATAGCGATAGAAATACATCCATTTTTGCATCTGTTCCAAGCTCTGCTTCTCGGCACTTGGGCTTGCACCCTTTGGGTTTTGGGCATACGCACCACACAGTGCGGTGAGGGCAAGCGTCACAACCAGTACTATTTTATATATGTATCTCATATCGCAACCAACTGCAAAAATTAAGCCCCCACGCATCGGCACGTCAAAAGCCGAATGAGCAGGGGCTAAAATAGAATTATACTACTTCAAGAAATCGCAAACCTCACCAAATGCAACAGCAGTCTGCTCTCCCGTACGCATATTCTTAACGGTAGCCTTCTGCTCCTGCAACTCGTTGCCACCGATAATCACCACAAAAGGAATCATACGACGGTTGGCATACTCCATCTGCTTCTTCATCTTGGCAGACTCTGGGTAGATTTCGGCCGCGATGCCTGCATCACGCAACGAGTGCATAATACGCAATGAAGCCAACTGCTCCTCTTGACCGAGATTCACAAACAGAACCTTTGTTGAGAAGTTCACCTCTTCGGGGAACAAATCCAAGCCAACCATCACATCGTAGATACGGTCGGCACCAAATGAGATACCCACACCCGACGTGTTAGGCAGGCCGAAGATACCGGTCAAATCGTCGTAACGGCCACCACCGCAGATTGAACCTATGGCGTAATCCATAGCCTTCACCTCGAAGATAGCACCTGTGTAATAATTCAAGCCGCGAGCCAACGAGAGATCCAACTCGATAGGAAGCTCGATACCAAGCTGCTCAACATAGCCGAAAATCTCCGACATCTCGTCGATACCCTTGCAACCAGTCTCTGAGCAACCGATTACATCGCGCAACTTAGCCAACTTCTCGGCGTTGGTGCCACTCAACTCAAGGATTGGCTGGAGTTTGTCGATAGCCTCCTGCTCCAAACCACGCTCGGCGAGCTCAGCCTTCACATTGTCAAGACCAATCTTTTCGAGTTTATCAATTGCAACCGTAATATCCATCATCTTGTCGGCGTGGCCGATAGCCTCGGCAATACCGTAGAGAATCTTGCGGTTGTTCATCTTCAGCGTTACGTTGATTTTCAACTTGGCGAAGACACGCTCAACAATCTCGATAAGCTCCACCTCGTTCAAGAGTGAACGAGAGCCGATAACATCAACATCACACTGATAGAACTCACGATAGCGGCCCTTCTGTGGACGGTCGGCACGCCATACAGGCTGCACCTGATAGCGCTTGAATGGGAACGAAATCTCGTTCTGGTGCTGCACAACGTAACGGGCGAAAGGGACTGTCAAGTCGTAACGCAAACCCTTCTCGCAAATCTGCGAAGCGGTGCGAATCTGCTCATCGTTCAAGCCCGCAGCATAGTCGCCAGAGTTAAGAATCTTAAAGAGGAGTTTATCGCCCTCGTCGCCATACTTACCCAGCAGGGTAGAGAGGTTCTCCATAGCAGGAGTCTCCAATGGAGCAAAACCGTAGGTGCGGAACACACTCTTGATTGTCTCGAAAATATATGTACGACGCATCATCTCGGCTGGCGAGAAGTCGCGCGTACCCTTAGGTATTGATGGTTTCTGTGCCATATAATATTAATTCAAAATTCAGAATTCAAAATTCAAAATTATAAACGCCTTACAGAATAAAATACTATGAAATCGCAAGCGGACTATTGATTCTCGGTGAGTTTGCGGTACTTCACACGCTTTGGAGTGGTATCCTCGCCCTGCATCTTCTTCCACTCCTCATACTCAGAGTAAGAACCCTCATAGAAGACAACCTTTGAGTCGCCCTCAAACGAGAGGATGTGTGTGGCGATACGGTCCAAGAACCAACGGTCGTGCGAGATAACAACCGCACAACCTGCGAAGTTCTCCAAACCCTCCTCCAATGCACGCAATGTATTAACGTCGATATCGTTGGTTGGCTCATCAAGCAACAACACGTTGCCCTCCTCCTTGAGTGCCAAAGCCAAGTGCAAGCGGTTACGCTCACCACCCGACAACATACCGCACTTCTTCTCCTGATCAGCACCACTGAAGTTGAAACGTGCCACATAAGCACGCGAAGGAATCTGACGGTTGCCCAATGTAATCAAATCGCTATTTTGTGAGATAACCTCATAAACCGACTTCTCGGGATCGATAGACTTGTGCTGCTGGTCAACGTATGCCAACTTCACAGTCTGACCAACAGTGAATGTACCCTCGGTTGGCTCCTCCAAGCCCATAATCATACGGAAGAGGGTGGTCTTACCAGTGCCGTTAGCACCGATAACACCCACGATACCTGCTGGTGGCAGAGAGAAGTTCAATCCCTCGTACAAGATGCGGTCGCCAAAGACCTTCTTCACATCGTGAGCCTCGATAACCACATCGCCCAAACGTGGACCGTTGGGGATAAAGATTTCGAGCTTCTCCTCCTTCTGTTTTACATCCTCGTTCATCAACTTATCGTAGGCCGACAGACGAGCCTTGCTCTTGGCGCGACGGCCTGAAGGCGACATACGCACCCACTCCAACTCGCGCTCCAGAGTCTTGCGACGCTTCGACTCCTGCTTCCCCTCCTGTGCCAGACGCTTCGACTTCTGATCCAACCATCCAGAGTAGTTACCCTTCCAGGGGATACCCTCACCACGATCGAGCTCAAGAATCCAACCAGCCACATTATCCAGGAAGTAACGGTCGTGGGTAACGGCGATAACTGTACCCTTATACTGCTGGAGGTGCTGCTCCAACCAGTCGATAGACTCGGCATCGAGGTGGTTGGTAGGCTCATCGAGCAAAAGCACATCGGGCTGCTGCAACAACAGACGGCACAACGCCACACGACGGCGCTCACCACCCGACAGCACAGCCACATTCTGATCGGGATCGGGACAACGCAAAGCATCCATAGCACGCTCCAACACGCTATCCAACTCCCAACCATTGACGTGGTCGATCTGCTCATACAGCTCGCCCTGACGCTCGATAAGACGATTCATCTCATCATCCGACATAGGCTCGCAGAGCTTCATATTGATATCCTCATACTCCTTAAGAAGAGCAACAGTTGCTGCGCAACCCTCCTCGACAACCTCCTTGACTGTCTTAGAGTCGTCCAACTTTGGCTCCTGCTCCAAATATCCAACCGAGTAACCTGGAGCAAACACCACCTCACCCTGATAGTTCTTATCAATACCAGCGATAATCTTCATCAGAGTTGACTTACCCGAACCGTTCAAACCGATGATACCAATCTTGGCACCATAGAAGAATGAAAGGTAGATGTTGTTCAAAACTTTTTTCTGATTAGTGAAGGTCTTTGAGACACCCACCATCGAGAATATGATTTTTTCGTCTGCCATATATTATATTATTTATATTGTTCCGCGTTTATTCCACTTTTCATAATTTGCCGCACCTATTTCACCCAACTGGACACCACAGCTCACATACGGCCATAATTTTGGCAAATTTACAAAACTATCTTCACAAAACCCAACCGAAACGGCTTTATTTCGCTTCAGACGGATATAAATTTGTCCAAATCGATATTTTTCACGATATTTGTAGAGTAGAGGCTTAAAATATAAGACGATCACAACTATAAGACAAATTGATAGTAGCATAAATAATTATAATCGAACACCTATTGACAAAACCGATTTTCATACTATCTTTGCATTAGAAAACAAACAGATAATTATTCATAAACAAATAAAAAAAGAGAAACTATGAAAAGCGTTAAGGGAACTTTGACAGAGCAGAATTTGCTTAAATCATTTGCAGGCGAGAGCCAGGCTCGTAACCGTTACACATTCTTCGCAAGCGTTGCAAAGAAGGAGGGCTTCGAGCAGATTTCAGGTGTGTTTATGGAGACTGCCGAGCAGGAGAAGGAGCACGCAAAGAAGTTCTTCAAGTATTTGGAGGGTGGTGAGGTTACAATCACTGCATCATACCCAGCCGGTAAGATTGGCACAACTGCCGAGAACCTGCTTGCAGCAGCTCAGGGCGAGCACGAGGAGTGGGATGTACTCTATGCAGAGTTTGCTGAGGTAGCCGACAGCGAGGGCTTCCCCGAAATTGCTGAGACTTTCCGCCAGATTGCAAAGGTTGAGGCAGAGCACGAGCGCCGTTACATCAAGTTGCTTGAGCGAGTAACTGAGGGTAAGGTATTCATCCGCGACAACGAGATTTGGTGGCAGTGCCGTAACTGCGGTTACACTATCCTTGCAAAGGAGGCTCCTATCAAGTGTCCAGCTTGCGCCCACGCTCAGGCATACTTCGAGCCAAAGAAGGAGAACTATTAGTAGTTTAACAATATTTTCGACATTAGTGGAAGCTGTCTAATAAGGCTCTTTTAGCGTCTGCCTTGATGTGAAAATCCTCTTTTGCGCATAGTATGCTGCGGTTTTCCCATCTGCGAGCATCCTCAAAATAGCTCTTCTTATACAACTTCTAACGAAAAGTGGTTGCCCGACGTACTTGTTGGGTAACCACTTCTATTTTATATTTAGCAGAGCTTTGGTATCGTTTATAAATAGCTCATGCGCCGAGCGGGCGCTTTCATTCATCTGCATCGTGTCACCCACAGGCTGCGGCAAAACAACATAACCAGGCAACGACACCCACACAGGGATAATCTTCAAATCATAACTTTTGCTTGTTGCCACAACTTTACCATTCAGCACGCTGTCACAAATCTCAACATCAATAGCCGCGATAATTCCGCCATCACAATATCGTTTGCGCTGATTCGACACAAAATTTCCGAGCGAGTAGAGCGTAATGCGACCATCGGCCGAGCGCTCGGCGGGTTGCACTACGTGGGGATGGCTGCCGATAATCAAATCCACACCATTGCGTTGCAGGAAATCGGCAACCCTTCTCTGCTCGCGATTGGGCTGGCTATGATACTCATACCCCCAATGCATCAGAGCCACCACACAATCCACTCTCTCGCGGTCGATTGTAGCCAAGTCTCGAGCTATGGCAACCGTATCTATCAGATTTACGATGCGGTTCTTCGGAGTGGGAACGCCATTGGTGTCGTAGGTGTAGTTTACAACCGCAAAGCGAACTCCATTCCGCTTTAGGTAACTCACTCTATTCAACTTATAATCAACACTATCTGTATATACTCCAGTGCGAGCTATTCCATACGAATCCAATATGCCGCAAGTGGCACCAATGCCTCGGCCACCCTTATCGCAACAATGGTTATTAGCCAGCGCAACCAAATCGATATCCATATCACGCAATGCGTCGGCGACAGCCGCTGGAGAGCAGAAAGCGGGATAGCCCGTATATGGGCCATCGTAGGATAGGGTAGTTTCGAGATTGACTATAGCCAAATCAGCCTCTCGGAAATAGGGGGCGATATACTCGAAAGAGGCGGAGTAGTCGTATCGTCCATCGCTCCGCTTTGCGGCAGAGATTTGAGGTGTGTGCTGCATCAAATCGCCTGCGGCAACAATACGAGCACGACGCACCACAACACTCTGCTCGGCAGCATTTTGCGGCTCAGCGGCAGACTGCGCATCATCGTGCGGTGGCCAAAACGCCACCCCAAACAAAAAGGCTATGGATAGAAAGTGTCTCACCTTGCAAGCAATAATTTTTCAAAAGTACAAAAAATTGCACTACCATCAAAGCCGCAAGCTACACATATCGCTACATTCCAATACTCAGAACACAAAAATTAGGGTTGCCAGAGAGAATCCGGCAACCCGAAGCAATAGCCACACTGACCAACAAGAGTGGCTATGCTGGTTTAGAAGTTGTACTGCACCATCACGCTCAGGCGGTTGGCCTCACCCTTCGCATCGTTCATATCTGTACGTGAGCCGTGAAGATACTCCAACGCAAGGCGCATATTCGGAGTAGCCTGATAGAAGACATTACCAAAGATATAAGAGCCTCGCTTATACTGATTCTCGGCAAAGTATCCGTTGGTGCGATTTACCCTAACGGTCGAGTAACCACCACTCACAAAGAGTTTCGATGGGATGATATTCACCTGACCTGCCACCTGCCAAGCCCACATAGGCATAGTCTGAATCTGCTCGGCATTGGCTGGATTTGGCGTAAAATCGAGACCACTGCCTGTCAAATCCTGAATGTAGGGAGTGATACCCTTACCATACACACCATTGAAATAGGCCACAAAGTAATCACAAGGCTCCACGCGACCACTCGCCTGCACACCCCAACCGAAAAGGCTTGTATTCTCGCCACTTACGTTGTTGTGCAGATACATATTGCGCATTACGGCCGATGCTCGGAAATGGCTCTGGCGATTCTCGCCCCACGCATACTGGAAATAGAGTGGCACATCGGGCACACGTTGCGAAATAGGAGAAAAAGTATTGCCATAAGTACCGCTCACAACTGGCATCTCGGCTGCAACACCCGCCTTCAAATGACGGTCGAGGAACTCTATTTCATAGCGCAACAGCGTGGCGAAGTTGAAGTTGTAGGCATTAGGGCCCTGAAAATCGACAGTCGTAGGCGCAGCATCCAAGTCACAGAAAGTGGTTACATCGCGACCAGCCGTGAATCCCAACATCGACACATAGGCCGAGCGAAGGCGGGGCGTATAGCTAAACTCCTCGCCACCACGAAAATCCATATCGACAAAGGCAACCACACGACCAAGCACTTCGGAATTGACCACAGCCTTCGTAAAGATACGCGAGGTGGTGGCATCCATCATTATACGCTGGCGGTTGGCATAGGTTGCCGAGAGTGGAATGTTGTATGGCACGAAGTCGATATTATCCACCGCACCCATAAAGTCGTAACTCGTGCGCAGGTTTACATAGCCTCCAATACCCAAAGCAAAACGGTTGTTGCGGGTAGCAAAGACAAACTGAGGATTCTGCACCTGCTGGAATCCGGTACGCATAGTCTCCGAGAAGTCGTCACGGGTGTTGTCGGCTATAACACGATTGACCGAGATAACTCCGCTGACGGGATAGGAGTAGAGAGAGTCACTCTCCTCGACAGCCATCAGATAGACCGTCGGGCGATGATGAGAAGAACGATAACGATAGCTTTGCGCCGACAAACTACCCACTGCGAGGGTGGCCAGCGAGATAACTGCTATAAGTCTAATTGTTTTCATAGGCTAAATGTTTTAATTAAAAACCGTATCTTTGCACCCAGAAAAAAGCAACTCCTATGCCAAAGGCAACAAATTTGGAGTGCTGCAAAATTCAGATTATGGCTTGGCTTGTTCTTCTATGTTCACTTATATTGGCCGCTATCGATTATCTCACTGCAAAGAGAGTAATCGGTGGAGAGAATCGTCGCACGCTAAAACGTGTTGTAGGCGTACTCTGGGCCTTTGATTTTCTTCCTCAGATTCTTTCGGTTATCACATTTATAACCTTTCGCGACAACCCCACTTGGCTGATAAATTTCAGTGATTGTGCGTTTCTGTTCTACCTTGCAACGGCCGTATCTCGTTGTCCGCTAAACATAGCTATTTCGCTCTCAAAAAATCTGTTTGCAAGGATAGCTGGTGGTGCAATATGGGTGGCATTGATAGCCATTATGGCCTATGGAGCATTAGTCACTCGTACCGACTATGTGATAAATAGGGTAGTAATAGAGTCTAAAAAAGTGCCCGAGAGTTTTGATGGTTACAAAATTATGCAACTCTCCGACCTGCACATCGGCTCGATGCTTGAGCCCGAGAAACAGCTTGCAGAGTTGGTTAAGATTTGCAACCAAGAGGATGTGGATATGATTGCTATGTGCGGCGACATAGTAAATATCCGCTATAAGGAGCTGACACCATCGATTCTCAAAACCCTGCGAAAATTCAAGGCTCGCGACGGGGTATTCTCCATCATTGGCAACCACGACGTTGGCGTATATATCAAAGATTCAATCACATTCACGCCCGACAACAACACCCGACAGCTCATCCTGCAACAGGAGCGATTGGGATGGAGAGTGCTCGACAACAGAAGCGAAAAGATATACAGAGGCACTGACTCTATCTCGGTTACGGGAATAACCTATCAAAAGGAGTTGCAAGACCACAGACACTCGCGCAAACTCCCCGAGACCAACTTTGCCGAGGCACACGAGGGCGTGAGCGCAGAGAGCTTCTCAATCACGCTATCACACATCCCCCAAATGTGGGATAAGATTTTGAGCGAAACATCCTCCGATTTAACCCTTTCTGGGCACGTTCATTCGATGCAGTTAAAATTGCCGATTGGCAAACGTGGCATATCACCCTCGATGCTGCTCTATAAAAGATGGTCGGGACTATACTATGAGCAGGGCAGATGGCTCTACATCAACGATGGAATCGGCTGCGTAGGCTTCCCGATGCGAATAGGTGCAAGGCCCGAAATAACAATATTTGAATTACAACACAAAAGATAACAAAATAGGTTGCGCCCACACTTAGCGCAACCTAAATTTTTGTATTACAATATTATTTAGATATTACCTAAAGCAATACTTTAATACTACTAAGCAAAAGCAGCACACAACTGCTGCATAGCCTGTTGTAGCACCTCACGACGAGTACCCACATTCATTCGCATATGTTGCTCACCCTCACAACCAAACATTGCGCCGTCGTTCATTGCAAGATGAGCCTTGTTTACGATGGCATCCACCAGCTCGGCGTGCGACAGTCCCAAGCCCGAAAAGTCGAGCCATACGAGGTATGACGCTTGGGGTTTAACGACCTTCACCGCAGGCAGGTTTTCCGCAAGATAGTCAGCCACAAAATCTATGTTTTGCTCGATGTATTTCAACATCTGGCATCGCCAACTATCACCCTTTGTAAAGGCGGCCTCGGTTGCAACCATTGCAAATATTGTGGCCATATCGAGCTCGTTGGCCTCAAGCCACGCAAAGAACTTCTCACGAAGCTCGGCATCGGGTACAATGACATAAGAGCTCACCACACCCGCTATATTGAAGGTCTTGGATGGTGCGCCAAATGTGATACTACACTTCGCTGCAGCCTCCGACACCGTTGCAAACGGCGTATGCACATTTCCATACAGAGGCATATCGCAGTGAATCTCATCGGAGATAATAATCAAATTGTGGCGAACGGCAATCTCAGCCAGACGTTGCAGAGTCTCGCGCGACCAGACAATACCGACAGGATTGTGTGGATTGGCAAGGATAAGCACCTTGCAACGAGAGTCGATAATAGATTCAAGATGCTCAAAATCCATCTCATAACCACTCTCAGTGCGGCGCAGGGGATTGAACACCACCACACGGCCATTCTTCTCGGGCACCAGGCGGAACGGATGGTAAACGGGAGGCTGGATAATAACCTTATCACCTGGCTGGGTGAAGGCGTTGAGTACCATACCGATACCCTTTACAATGCCAGGGATATAACACATCCACTCGCGCTCGACACGCCACGAGTGACGATTATAGAGCCAGCCGATTATACTCTGCCAATAGGAGTCATAGGCCAGCGTGTAGCCCAGCACAGGGTGCTCCAATCGCTCACGCATAGCATCAATGATAAAATCAGGTGTCTCGAAATCCATATCGGCCACCCAGAGAGGTATCAAATCTTCACGACCGAAAAGCTCCTTCATACCGTCAAATTTGACGCAGTTAGTGCCTTTGCGGTCAATCACCTTGTCGAAATCGTATAACTTGGTCATATTAGTTTGAGGTTAAAAATTTCATTACATCAACACCATCGGCATAGTCAAACAGAGTGGGGTATTGCGCACGCCCGAAATCCACTCTACGGGGATGAGCCACCTTGCGCGACACTACACACTGTATCTTCTCGTCGTTCTCGGCGAGCCACTGCTCCACCTGCTCTAAAGAGTCGTAATAGCAATAGTTTATGCAACTGATATTATCCGAAAAACCTTGTCGCTCAACGGCCAACGCATAACCTAAATCAATATGAGGCTGCGAGGTCATCATCATCAGCGCACGGCTGGAGAGGTAGCAGCCACGATACATATCGCTGAGCGACTCGGGCGCAGGCAGACGAAGTTCTGCACCTCGTGGCAACATCACAAGCGATACGTTGCGGCAGCCAAGACCGCTATATGTAAAGATATCGCAAGCAAGCGAGCGTAACTCCTCATCGCTCTCATCACCACCCAAAACAGCAAGCGAGTGGCGGCTACCACGAATAAGCGAGGGGGTGGTGGCGTATCGCGACTGGAAATAGGCGGCCGCACTGTCGCCACCCGTTGCAATCACCATATCGCAATCTTCGGCTTTGTCGCAAAGGATGATGGGCAGGGCGGGTGAGATGGCCAATAGTTCACCTATTATATATTCGGTCAGTACACGATCTTTGCTCGACGGCTTGACCAGCGCAGTGTGGCCACACATCAACACGCACATCAGGTCGAAAAATCCAACAAGCGGAATGTTGCCCGCCATAATTATCGAGACGCGGCGTGAGCATTGTGGTTGGATATTATAGTGCGTAAGCCACCCCTGCAACTTCTCACGATCGAGGAATTGCTCTCGGATGGCCTCTATGGCGCGAGAAATATCACTTGGGGTAAACCACTCGTTGGCGACGCAGGCTTTGGCTACCACAGACGATGTATATTCGTTATTACCAAAACTTTGCAATCTTCTACCCAACTCAACAAAAGAGTCTATGACTGATACCATTCAATATTTTTTATAAAAATTCACCTTCAAAGATACAAAAAAATTTGCATAATCAGATTTTTTATATACCTTTGCACTCGCAATCGGATAAAACCAGTTGCAAGTTCATAAAACATCTGCGGAAATAGCTCAGTTGGTAGAGCACAACCTTGCCAAGGTTGGGGTCGCGAGTTCGAGTCTCGTTTTCCGCTCAACGCACAGCGATAATCATACGATTATCGCTTTTTTTGTGCGTTTCGCGGAAAGATTCCGCAACTATACAGACAATCCCTCCAAACCTCCCTTTGAAAAGGGAGGCTTCGAACAAGAAACTACAAGAGACTCGTAACGAGCAACCCCAATGCTCCCCTTCCAGGGGCTGGGGGTATAAATATAATTCGCGAGAAATTGCCTACGCGAAGCGTGGGCTCGAGTCTCGTTTTCCGCTATAGAACAAAAAATAGGCGGGAATCTCACGATTGCCGCCTATCTTCGGAGCTACAGAAGCTCCTTAAACTACTAACCCAAACTTAAATAAATGGAATTAAATAGTAGTTTTTATAAAATATCATTATCTTTGTGTATCTCAAATACATAAAGATATGAAGAAGTGCCTGTTATTAACCCGTGTCTCAACTAAATATCAAGATTTTACCCCTCAGGAAGAGGACTTGAAGAAGTATGCCAATGACTTAGGGTATGAGGTTGCGGGTATAATCAGTACCAAAGAGTCAGGTTTTAGAACTATTGAGAGAAAGGATGGTTTCAAACAGGTTAAAGAGTTCTTTTCTACCAATCCTGATTGCCGTACACTTATCATAACAGAGTTATCCCGTCTATCCCGTTATGATGATGTGTTGATACATTGTAAGACCTATTTCAAGGAGAATAAAATCCAACTTATAGTTAAGGATATAAGTTTTCGTTTGTTTGATGATAACGGGAATTATAACTATGCTACCGACATAACATTCAATATGTTTGCTACGATAGCAAGTGCAGAGATGCAACAGAAAAGAGATAGATTCGCAAGAGCAAAAACAGCACTGCGTGAGAATGGTTATGTTGTTGGAGGTAAAGCATTGTTTGGATATAACATCGTACAGGTTGAGGGTAAAAGAAAAACGCTTGAGATAAATGAATCTGAGGCAGAACAAATACGAAAGGTATTTGAGTTGTATCGTGATGGCAAGTCTATATCTAAAATAAAGGTTGAATGTATAGCAATGGGGTTTAGTGCATATTTACATTCAACAACCAATATACAGAAATGCCTCCGTGAAACTGCTTACATCGGAACTAAGACAACCAATAATAAACGAAGGAACTATCAATATTATGAACTTGGTAAGACCGATGTTGATGAGTATGTAGTATCATCATATACATATAATCACTATCCTCAAATAGTGGATATAGAGTTGTTTAACAAAGTGCAGGAAATGCTAACTACTAACTGCCCTGAGAAATCAAGTAAGCACATATCAATTTTGGCAAAACTACTCTATGTTGCTGAGTGTGATTGTACATTGATAGCAGAGGTAAAGAAGGAAAGTGCTTATGCCTGTAAAAGAGAGTGTAGATTTCAGAACGCTTGTAGCAAAAAGAGATACTCTGTTTCAATGAGAATTTTAGATAATGTCGTGTGGCAATATTTGAAAGAGAATGTTGAGTTGATTGAGCAAGAGCAAATGAGGAATCTCAACACTGAGACTATTGCAAATTTAGAGAGAGAAATTGCCAACATTGAAGTTAAGATAACGGAGAAAGAGAGAGAACAAGCAAAGGAAAATGACCTATTTAGAATAGATGCAATCACCCTATCTGAATTGGAAAACAGAGTCGTGTCTATAAAGAAAAATATTGGCAGTTTGAGGTCTGCAATTAAGAACAAGCAATCAGAAATTGATAGTATTAGAGATTTTATCGCTAATAGGATGTCTGAAAGTGTAGCGGATATTATTTTGTCAGCAGAAGGTAATCCTGCTGAGATGAAGAAGTATGTGAATAGGTTTATAAGTAAAATTGTTGTTCACTTGTCTAACCGTTACTATACTATATTGGAGATTAAACCTAAGAAGTTTATGGGAGCGACGAAGGCACAATCATTTATTGTACCCGTGATTGATGAAGATGAGGATGGCAACATTGTAGATGATGGATATGCTGTAATTCAAACAGGGAATACGGGATATGAGGTTAATGATAGCGATTACATCGTTATTGCTAAGAAAAAGAAGTTTGCTTACGCCGTAGATAACACTATACAGGCACATTCGGTAAAGTATAATAGAGAAGATGAGTGTTTTGTATATTCCAATAATTTTTATTGGGATGTACCTCTTAGTGTGGATACACTAACAGGTCTATATCTAATCAGTCAGTCTTCAAACGAAAATAATGTAAAAACACTAAGAGAGAGTTTTGATATAAATTTTAAGGCGTTGAAGTATCTCTAAAATGAATTAATTTCCCTAAAATTTTATGACTGCATACTGCCCATATTCGGGCATATTCAAAACAACCTAACCAACTTACGATAACTTTTCTCTCGTAGGTTTAGTAGGAGGGCTTTAGCCTGTTGGTCGTGAAAATTTTTGGGTAAAATTTTCAATAAAAAAATATCGACCTACCATACTTTTTATAGTTATTAAACTATTTATATTTAAATAGGTTAAAGTATGGAATATAAAAGAAAACAACGAGCGTTAAGTGATGTCACTAAACAGAAAATCTCCTCAAGTCTTAAGGGTAGGAGAAAGAGCCTTAGCCATTGCACCAATATCTCTAAGGGGTTAGAGAACTATTGGCAGCAGATACCCCAACGGAACACAGGCTCAACCACCAATGGTGTTTATTAACGGCAGTGCCTCGACTCGGTGTCGGGGCATTATTTTTTACTAAAAATTTTCCTATCTTTCTATACTTTTCAAACTTACCAACTATTTATATGTAGGAATGATTGAAAAATACTTGATTTTCTCAATTATTTTTTGTATATTTATAAAAATTGGAAAATTGACGGTGGGCTGATTGTGAGCAGTCCGACAAATATAATATCAAACAAAATCTTAAAATGGCAGACGACCACACGGCATAGTGTGGATTCAGCCTCGTAGCAATGCGGTACTTGTAGTAGAACAAGTATGGAAGCACGCAAATTAGGACGAGGCTTAGACGGAGGGTTGTAGTAGAACCGAATAGGTATCAAGGCACATAGGAAGTTAGCGTAAGCCCCTCCATCGTCAAAAATGGATGCTATATAGGTGTGATTACTGATTGATGTCTTAAGGAAATCAGGATTTTAAGTAGTATAGAGGCTACTTAATCTGAGCGAAATACAAAAGAACCCTTATCACCCCAAACTTAACATCTGAACGCACGAGGATAGTTATTCTTGAGATTCCCTTAAGGGGATTGCTGTATCTTTACAAGAGTATCTAAATTAGATATAATATACTAATAATCAATAAAATATAAAAATAATTCAATATATTACTTACTTTTATTCAAATTATAAAAATTAAATAAAATAATAATATAAAATTCTAAAAATCAATTATTTATAAGTATTATTAAGTATATTTCAATAGTTTTCTTAACACACCGATGCTGAAAGGTAGCGGTTTTTGGGGGCTTTATATTCTTTTTTGAAACTAACGGTGGGACTGAGTTGCTCACAATCCTCGAAATATAATATGTTTTTCTTTTCTTTACACCTATTTCAATATATCGCTCTTTTTACCTTCTGCCTCTTGTTTCAACGCTTCTTCCTTTAGTTGTTGTTCGGCTTCTATTTGTATTTCCGCAAGCGTGTACAAATAATCTCTAACTTGTTTTACTTCCTCATCGGTAAGTTTCATTCCATTCCTGTTTAGTACCTTTTTGCAGTGTTTTATACTTAGCATAATGTATTTTAACCTAATTCCACAATTAGTTATTTCAAGAAGTTCACTCATTTCTGTACGTGGAAAAACTATCAATCAACGCACCTATTTATTGATAATTTTTAGGGTTAGTTCTAATCGTTTTTTCTACGTATAGTTTGATTTTTATTCCACCTATATTGTTTGTCTATTTTTACCTATTCTCTCTATACGCTTCTCTCTGTTGTAGCGCATAGGTCAATATGGAGCGTACAATTTTGAATGGAATTCTTTTTCTATATGTACCATCACTCCTCAAGCCCTTAAACGAGTTAAGAAAAACATCTTTTGTATTATTTCGATATTGCTCTAAAACACAATTACACCTCTCAATGAAACTTTCAGAATCTACACCGTCAGGTAACCCTGAGATTCGTACCAAAAACCTGTTGCTACCTTTTATCTCGGTATTTATCTCATCACCTTTTACAAATCGGATTTTATTTACCTTTCCATCACAGCATACTACTCCAATTTCTCCATTAGCGTCATTGAATCGCCATCGTTCATCATTATACTCTGATAAATCATACTTTGACAATTCAAGATATGTTCCTATAACTGAATCCCCATTCCAAATGTAGAAATCCTCCGTCTTGCTTGGAACAAACATCGCAAGGCAAACAGGATACTCTGTATCCTCAAAAACCTTTTCAGGAAGAGATATAACCCCATATAATCTATCGGTAAACAATCCTGATTGAATAAAACTATCAGGTATAATAGCAGCAACATACTGACAATTATCCAACATCAGCTTCAAACAATACTTATATATGTTGTCAAACTCACAATCAGGGTATTGTAACCTTCGTCTTGTGGCAGAGTTCTTTGCAAGATATGGAGGGTTGGTGATACAAACTCTATGATTCTTCGGAAAATTGCTTATTGTATCTCTCTTAACAACATTATCACCTCCTTCAATATCGTAACATTTCCACTTAAAACCATATTGTTCAAGCATTTTAAGTATGGAACATTCTCCTGCAAAAGGTTCTAATATGGTTGTTCTCTCCAATTCAGGTATAAGATTGAGCCACTCTTTGAATAAAGGATATTCAAATACATTCTCATTTGTATAATACCTTCCTGCTGTTCGGTTGGCATCTTGTACTACGCTATCCAACTCTTCTGCACATCTATGTATATCCTCTGCAAGTTTATGAAGCTGCTCTGCCAATAAAGCATACTCTGAAACATTGAAACGATATTCAACCCCATTGACAATATCATTCTTCAGTTTGTGGTATAGCCAACTCTTATCTTTGCCAATGCCCTTTGCAAGCCTTGATAGAGATATATACTCGGCAATACTTTCTAATGTTTTATATACTGTTTTATCTTTCATTTTTATCACCAAAAGATGATAATTTTGCAAGGTCAATTACGAGGCATATCCTCCTGTTTGTGTACCTTGAGGAATAATCACATTTTTAATATTTCGTATTGATTCTACTTCTTAATCACCACCCATTTGCCGTTTCGACTGCTTCCCTCACGCTTGATAACACCTTCTTTCTTGAGTTTATTTAACTGCCATTTAACTCCATCAAGTGTAATGTTAAGTGTATCAGCCATCTCTTGACGTGTGATATATGGATTATTTTCTATTGCTTCAATAATCTTTGGGGTAGTTTTTGGGGTAGTTTTGGGGGTAGTTTTTGGGGTAGTCTCTGTTTCAACTACATCATTCACTGAAGCATCCTTGATATTTACCCCAAATGTGGTGATTCTATCAATCACAAAGTTGGCACGACCATTACCATTCTCTTCAAGCAGGGTCTGCACACGGGCTACACCACGATTAAACATATTCACATAGCCCATAATCTTGAGTGCCTCAGCAACTATTGGATTACGGTAGTCATTCACATTGGGGAAATTTTCAGGGCGGGCATTGCCATACAAACCTCCTGCATTGGTAATCTCCAAGTGGTCTGCATATTGGTACAACTTTGTGGGTGTATGTGTCTTATAATCTCGGTGCATTACTGCATTCATCATCAACTCACGAACAGCCCACAGAGGATAGTTGTATTTATTCTCCTCCTTCAAAGCTGAAACAGCCACAGGGCGACTCTCGATGAGTGAGGTCTCAATGAATGTATCCAACTTTGGTAGTACGGTAGCCAATGACCCCTTGAACTCAAACTGATTGGTAATATCAGCAGCGTTATCCACGCCCTTAAAGCGCACAAACTGAATATAGTTTCCAAGTAGGAAATATTCAGGTCTCTTTCCAAACAAGATGATGGCTGCATTGGTTGGATGGTCAGTCCTAAGGTCATACAAACGAAGTGCAGCCATCTGCTCCTTAAGGTTACGGGTATCCTGAGCCAACACATCAGGATTAATGGCACGAGGCAAATAGGCACGAGTGATAAACTCCGTATCTATATCATCAATAGTGGCTTCAGGGCAAGGTGTAGTGTCAAAGGTTGGGAAATTTGCACTTCTGCGTTCAACCAAAATATCCTCTTCCTCACGGGTTGCAATATCCTTACGGGCACTTATGCGAATAAATGTACGACCACGATAACGCACAGGTGGCAAGATAGATGGTGTCACCTCCACCACAACCACATCACCATCTTCAAATGTGATGTAATCAACTGACATAACAGGCAGAGGGAGGATGTTTCCATCAGTGCGAATTGCAGAGAGTTTCAATAGCAGTTCATCGGTTACTTTCAGACCACAACGGCTACCATCATCATTAACTCCAATGAGCAAATAACCCTTCTTCTTGCTATTAGGCATATCATTGGCAAAAGCACAGATAGCCTCACAAAACTTATCCATATTGGTAGTTGAGATAGTCCTCTCAACACGATAAGTCTCTGTGCTCTTCAGCAAATCCAACAACTCGTCTTTTGTTATCATAGTATTATAATTTTCAATTTCAAATATACTCTTAAACCTACTTTTTTATTTCTACGATGCGTATATCCCCGTTGATGCGCACTGAGGGACAATCACATTATGTATGGTATCAATATACTTTCCAAGTGGTATCATATATGGAGTGAACAGCACCAAACGCTCATCAAATGGAGACTCATTCACCACAATCTCCTTTGTGATGTCACCATTCTCACACACATATTGAACTATGGTATTCAAGAAATCCTCCTGTTCAGCATTGAGTTCACTATCCGTCAAGAAATCACTAAACTTCTCCAAAGCCTCCCTTCTATCCACTCCAATCAGTGAACGGATAAAGGCTGCAACATTACCTCCACACAACATCCCCTGTGTATGGACGGCATAATCCTCCTTACTTCCAAGTTCCTCCCACAAGATGCGCTCAAGTTCATTGATGTCATCTATCGAAAGTTGCTCAAGGTTGTAAATCTTCTTCAACACAGGCAGATTACGATTATTAGCAAGGAAATCTATGATGCGCTGTTTGTAAGATACTCTCATTTTCACACCTTCAGCCTCGCCATCATCAGTGATTACATCGTGAATGTCAATCACAAACTTCTTACCTTTATCACCAACAAGGAACTGCATCAACTCTCTCAAGTCCTTGCGTACCTTTTCCAACCAACTGAGTGATACATTTTCCCACGCAACAACTGACAATACCTCCTTCAAGGTTGCCATCTTAGCCTGTACCTGTGGTAGTGTAGCCTTCTTCTCAACAAGTATCTCTGCGACACTCTTTACCTGTGCAATCTTCTTGTCTGCATTTACCTCCTCATCCACAAAACTCAACTCGATAGCCAACATCAAAGCATCAAACATCTTTGCCGTAGGCTCCAGCGTGTTCTTTGGCAGCAGGGGTGCAATGTCATTCTTTAAGGTATGCACATCCACCTCTGACAATGATAACCAATTATCCTCATTCTTGAAATGGCTCACCTCTTCCCACTTGGAGCGCACCGAGATATGACTATCTGACAATGCCATCACTTGCTCTTTCAAGATGCTATTCAACTCGTTGTGAAACTCCCTGCAATACTCATCCTCTTGGTATTTCTGATGCTGCAAGTGGAACGCAATATCTGCTCTGAGTCCAAATATACGCTCTGTGAGTGATATGGATTCTTTTGCCATCTTGCCATTTGGATTCTTTTCAAAATACTCAAAGTTGCGACACCAATCAAATATATAGAAACACTCCTTGTCCTTACCATCACCAAAGATGTTCTCAGATAAACGAGTACCACGACCAATCATCTGCATAAACTTAATCTTGCTCTTCACAGGCTTGAAGAAAACAAGGTTAAGCACATCAGGCACATCAATTCCCGTATCGAGCATATCTACCGATACAGCAATCTGTGGATTATTATCTCTTACTTCAAACTTATCAATCAAGTCTTGAGAATAGGTCACATAATTGTCTATCAGCACACAGAACTCCGACCCATACTCAGGATATAATATATGGAATCTTTCAACTATCAACTCAGCGTGACGGTGGTTGTATGCGAATATGATGGTCTTACCGATACGCTCACCATACTGCACCTTCAAACCCTTCTCCATCAAGTCCTGCAAAACTGCATCTATGGTCTCGATGTTGAATATATAACTGAAAATCTCCGTGTTAGCAATATCACGAGCAGACGAGTGGTCATCAATAGCCTTCTGAATACCCTTCAAGGCACTCTCGTACTCCCAAATCTGCTCCATCTGCTGCTTCTCCTCATCAGTCAGGTTGTTGTATTTGATACCCTCCTTCAGAATCATTGAACCTCGCTTGAATCCGTTGTAGTTCACCAAATATTTTTCTGCCACTGCATCCTCCAACTCATAGGCATAGTTGGGCACTCCCTGCTCCATCTCAAAGATGTCATAGGTGCTCTTCTCAACCTCATCTCTTGGGGTTGCAGTCAAACCCACAAGCATTGAATCAAAGTAGTTGAATATCGCTCCGTACTTTCCAAATATTGAACGATGTGCCTCATCAATGATTATCAGGTCAAATCTACCCACTGAAAATGGTTTATCATCAGTGTCAATGTAGTTAATCATTGTCTGATAGGTGCTGAATGTGATTCGAGCGTTGAGGTCTTTCTCTCCGTTGTCACTCAACACACAAGTTGTGGTCGATGGCAACAACTTCACAAAGTTCTTGTGTGCCTGACCCACAAGTGAGGTGCGGTCAGCAAGGAACAATACATTTTTCACCCATCCATTCCTCATCAGCACATCCACCAATGATATGGATACACGTGTCTTTCCCGTTCCTGTTGCCATCACAAGCAGAGCCTTACGATGCTTCTTGTTCAGGTGCTCACACACTGACTTGATTGCCATCTTCTGATATGCTCGGTCGGTGATGTAGTCTTTGACCGTGAAATCTGTTATATCCTTCCTGCTCCTCTGTTGAATCATCAACTCCAAGTCGTTTGCTGTATGGAATCCAAACAATCTGCGAGGAGGATAACCCAATCCATCAATTATATATGTCTCAAAACCGTTGGTGTAGTAGATTACGGGGCGCACACCATACTGCTTCTCCAAACAATCAGCATATAGTTCTGCTTGATGCTTACCCTTGATGGGTGAAACAGATGTGCGCTTTGCTTCAACTACTGCCAAAGGCTTACCGTTACCACCAAACAACACATAATCCACATATCCCAACTCCTGAGCATTTGGCATACCCTTAACCTCTACCTCAATGCACGCTTTGAGTGGTTGCACAGCACCCTCAGTGGTAAGAATATCCCATCCTGCCTCCTTCAGCATCAGGTCGATGTACATCTTTCGTGTCTCTGCCTCTGAAATATCGCACGCAATCTCCACCACAGGTTCTGATGCTTTCACTACCTCCTTGTCCACAGCCTCCAAAGCCTTGTCCGTAGGTAATACCTTCACCTCTGTCGGCACCATCACAGGTTTCTGAACATAGTTTGGAATCAAGGTCTTGTCAAAAGGTTTCACCTCATCGACTACACGCAGTTTCAACAACACTGCACCGACAATGTTGTATATGTTGAGCAGGGTGAAAAATGCCTCTCTCTTGCTAACATCCACCAAGTGAGCAGCATTGTTACCTACCTTACGGACATAGTGCACCGCCATCATCACCTTACCGTCACCGATGAACCCACTGAAAGGCTCACCATCAATCAACTCCAATAGTGATGTGCGCTCACCAATAGCCAACCCCTTCATCTTGTATATCTCCCTAACGAGATATTCCAATGCTCTGCGGGCATTAAAGGCACAAGTATCAGGATTACTCACCTGATTCTCCTCTGCTGATGCACAGAATCGGTATAGGTTATCAAACCCTAAATCCTTTATGTAGTCGAAGTTTCTCATTTGTTAGATAATTTATTCTACTAATCCGAGTTCGTCAAAAAGAATATACAATTCACTATAAGAAGAGTGTATATCATCTTTATTATGATTATTTACAGATTTCCTCGCATTAGAAATGGCCGTTTTAAGACTACCTCCTCTGCATGAGAAAACTTCCTCATGTAAAGAATGTCGGTTAAAATATGACGCAGAAACTTCATAGCCATATTTACGTTTTAATTCGCTCTTTATACCATCATTAGTTTTTGACATAGTTGTATATTCTCCGTAATAAAGAAAAAATATTTCCGTACACGGATATGATTCTAACATTATAATTTTGGTTTCCTCCTTTGTTTTACGATTTATGAAAGTTTTATTGTGATATTTTTGTTTAAGTTCATTATATTTAATAGCATTAGCATCATGATCATATTTCCCATCTGGAACTTTATTATCCATATCAATAAGACATATAACCAAAGATATTCCATCTTTAATACATTTATCAATAGCCGATTTTAGTTTCTTTATAGAAGATGCTTCATGTACTTTTGTGGGTTTGTTCTTAACAATGTCTCTTATCGAATCAATGTATGCTTTCTCCGTAAGGCCATCCCCAATTATATGTATAACCTTTGCCATATTATTCACAGTTATTACCTTTTTTACGAACAATATATGGAGAGCCAAGGCTTGGTACAGCCCCTAATTTACCTTGCTTGTATGCGTGATATAAAGATAAATTTTTATGTAGTCCCATATCGCTAACCCTTTTATACTCAGACACGGCTGTATCATTGTTTTTTTCGGTTAAATATACAATATCCCTTCTGATAAACTCGGCTTCAAGTAAGAGGATGTTGTGCGTTGTGAAAAACATCTGTGATTGATTTGAGTTTCGCAGAAATAGATCTATATAATATTCTGTTAAAGCACTATGTAAACGTACACCAATCTCATCGAATAAATAAATATGATTGCCAGTAATGGCATCATAAAGATCATCTAACAACTCAGTATATTTAAGGGTTCCCTTAGATTGTAGTTCTGATGGCAATTGAAAATCTCCATTTACAGTATGACTAGTATATGCTACATCTTTGATCATTGACATTTGTTGTTCTTCAGGAAGAGACTTAATCATATCTAACATTTTCTGTGAATACGAATGATTTTTATCAACAATATCAAAGTTAGCAATATTGAAGTCAGATTTTTTAAGCATATTAATGTAAAACTCTTTCTTATCAGCGTCAGAAATAACATTACTCATCTCTGCAACCATATTATGCTCTTTGTAGTCCCTAAAATCCAAATTTACATTGAATAATAACCATTCATATAATTCAATAAATGATGCCGCATCTTCTTTTAATGTAATTTTATTAATGGTACTTAATACTGTGTGATTGTTATATGTATTTTCCCTTAAAGTCTGTTTGCTTTTTGCTGATAATTTTAGGCTACTGCCAAAATCCACCTTAGGCTGTGTTCCATTTTCAACTGCATCTCTTGAATAAAATAAAGCCCTACTACGACCAGGGTAATAATATAATTCTTCTTTTAATACTTGAGTGCGATTATACAAAATACTATAATCGTATTGTATACCTTTTTTAAAAAAAGTAATATCAAAAGATGTAGGCTCTCCATCATTCAGAGCAAATGGTATATATGATTTTATTGACATATCCTGTTCTTTTGTAGGGACAACCATCATGATGAAAAGGCACGTCATTGCCTCAATCATATTTGATTTACCAGAAGCATTTGCACCATAAAAAATTCCCAATTTATTGATATATAAATTAGGTTTAACCTCTACTGCTAACAAATCTCTATTTGTACGATCTTTGGTTGTCTCAAAGGAGATGCTTTGCTCATCTCTGATAGATCGATAATTTTTTACTTTGAATCTCTGTATCATGTCCTTTTTCGTTTGTTTGGTTATTTGTTTAGTGATGTATACAAATATAGCCCCAAGAAATGCAAAATGCAAATTTTTGGGGCTAAAAATGTAGATTTTTTTACAAAAATCAACCAAATACAGCCAAATGTAGTCTATTCAGACCTATAAAACAATATTTAGTTAAAGTAGTAGTCCATTCTGCTGTTGAATAGTTCTTCGGTTTGGGTGATTGATTGCTTAATCAACTCCTTTTGTTTCTCTATCGCCTCAATCTTATCTGCAAACTCTTGTTGCGTGGCAATAGGTGGACAACATACCAATGTATCTCTTACTATGTTCTGCGAGATGTTTGGCTGTGCTCCTCCCGTTGCTAATTTCAAATACTCCTCTTTCTTGCTCAATAAAAAATGATACAGATATGTGGGGATAAAATACTCATTGGGAAATATTCCACATATTGCTTGATTGGTAGTCATCTTGCTTTTAAGTATGCCTACTTGTCCTACGGTTGCTCCATACATTGCGACCACTACGGTGTTTTCGGGAAACCACTTTGCTGATGAGTTCTGCAAACCCTCCTCTGTAATAAACAATTCGGTGTCGTAAATATACATTTTGTTTACCTCGCCACTTCTTAACCACGGAATAGTACCACCTTCATAATATTCATTGTGTCCCTTTGAGGGAGTACCTCCCGATGTGGTTTTACACACCTCTCCTAATTTCTTGACTTCCCAGCCTTTTTCGTTGGTGATGGGGTCACCAAACATTTGGTAGAAGATTGACTGCGCCAACGCATCAAGTTGCTTCAACTGCTCACGCTTCTTCTCAATCACCCCACTCAAACAATCCAACTCCGCCACTATCCTCTCCTGCTCCTCACGAGGTGGAATAGGCACTTGTAATTCTTTCAATAATTTGTAGTGTCTTGAATATCCCAAACTCGGAATTTTACAAGACTCCAAATATAACTTAAAGAATTTTGCATCTATGCTTTTAATTGGTTGTAGAATCTTTACACCGTCAGCACCTAATACAAAATCAAAGTCCACATATTTTAATATGCGGGTATGGTCGCCAAATATAACAACGGGGGTGGATACCTTAAAAACATCATCCTCATTATTCCAATATCCACTAATTAACCCCTCCTCTTGCGACACAATAGGATATGAGCCTTGTTCAAGATAGTCATTACTTGGAATCTTTGTAGTATACTTTACCTTGACAATGCTATCTTCAAATGGTATTATTTCCCAACCTTGTTTCATTTTGTATCTTTAGGTGTTATACGGTCTTTAATAACTTTTTGTAGTTGTGCCTGATTGGTTTTCTCAACTATGCTTACATACGCCAATAGTTCACTTCTCAGATGGTGATGATTACTTCCTTTGAATAATCTAAGAATTATATCAATAAGTACTACGGGTGGTGTTGTATGCTTTTCTACTTGGGCGTTATATGCTAATGATGGGTCGAAAATTAAAAGTTCTTGTTCGATAAAATACTTGAACATCAATATGACCTTGCTACTTGCTCGTAATGCGTCAAAATAGACTTTAACATCAGGTACTTCACCACATTGTTTGAGTTCTATATCAATAGTACATTCCGTAAACTCCTCGGACAACTTTTCGTATTCCTGCCAAATACCATCAATCTGTTTTAGACGAAGTTTGTTATCCTCATTGTTCGTCAAAGTTACTGCGATTTTATGTAGCAATATTTTGCTAAAGGTGTCCAACTCTACAATATAGGTGTATATTTTACGGTAGAGTTCGTATTCTTGTTGTTGTATTTGCTGCTCCTGTAGTTTTGTTTGTTGCTTTTGTATCTTTATCTGCACAACTGCAATAACTATCACGGCGATAGCACTTATCGCAGATAAAAATACACTCCACCAATCGGGGTTAGTTATGAAATCACAAAACTTATCCATCTACTACATAAACTTTGCACGGAACTCATTAAGAGCATCGTTGATTTGGGTTTCAAGGTTTACGATGCGCTCCATAATCACTTCGGGAGTATCGTACTCAACCACCTCACGCTCCACCTCTTTATATTTGTTCATCGAGAGGTCGTAACCCTTCTCACGAATCTCATCAACGGGCACGAGGAACGATTACTCCTTACGGGTACGGTCAGACTCACCCTCAAGGTTATGGAAACGAGCAACAACATCGGGAATATCATTTTCTGTTACCTCGTTACGCTTTTGGTCGAGGGAGTAACCATCAGCCTTCATATCGTAGAACCACACCTTATCAGTACCTCCTGCATTGGTCTTGGTGAAGATAAGGATTGCTGTGCTCACACCCGAATAGGGTTGGAACACTCCCGAAGGCATTGAGATAACTGCCTCCAAACGATGGTTGTCAATCAACTCCTTGCGGATAGACTTGTGTCCTGTTGAATTACCAAACAACACTCCATCGGGAACGATGCTTGCACAGCGACCTCCCGTCTGTAACATACGCACGAACAGAGCAAGGAACAACAACTCGGTCTTTTTGGTCTTGGTGATAGCAAGCAGCGACTTACTCACAGCCTCATTGTCCAAACTACCTGTAAATGGTGGGTTAGCAAGGCAAAGGGTGTATTTGTTCTCATCGGTGTTGTCAGTTGAAAGACTATCACGATAGGCAATATCAGGGTTATCCACTCCGTGTAGCATCAGGTTCATAGCACCGATACGGAGCATTGTAGCATCGGTATCAAAACCGTGCAACATACCACTCTTGTAGTGCTCAGAGTGCTCCTTCTTCAAAAGTTCACTCTTGTAGTGCTGTTGGATATACTTGGCAGACTCCACGATAAATCCTGCTGAACCCATAGCAGGGTCGCAAATCGTGTCCTTCAAGGTGGGTTGCATCAGTTCAACCATCATACGAATGATATGGCGTGGGGTACGGAACTGACCATTATTACCTGATGCAGCCATCTTACCCAAGACATACTCATAGACATCACCCATCGTGTCTCGGTTGTTCATATCGAGGGCATTGATACCCTCTACAATCTTGGTCAGAGTACGGGGTGACTGAATAAGGAAGGTAGCATTTGCCATAAAACGACTATATGCACTCTCCTTACCCTCTCCAAGATTCTTGATGAAC
>JAZOUS010000056.1:0-10061 GCA_045658265.1 Alistipes sp. | reverse complement strand
AGCCGATGCGAGAGTCGCCATAGCGCACCGCGCTGTCACACGAGATTACAGCTCCGTTGTGGTGAGCCGCAAAGTTGCCGAGGAAATATACGATGCTATCCTCGCCGCTATTGTAGGGGCGCACCTCATCGGCCATAATATCCACCTTGCGACGCTGTGGCTTCTGAGGCTCGGTCTGCTGTGTGGCCGTAGCTCTTGCCTGCTGCAGTTGCTCCACAGCATTAAGGCTCTCGTCAATACGACGAATGCCGGTCTCCTGCGCAACGAGGATACCGACAAATGCCGAAATGATTGTTATGGTTGCTATTAAACGACGCACTGAGGATAGAGTGTGTTAGATTATCGAATCCAATTCTTAAACTGGAACTCACCCTCGCGGAAGTCGGGAGCGACATATACATAGTGTTGGTCGATTTTCTCCTCTAACCACTTGTTGAATACCTTCATCTGCTTGTCTTCCAGAGCCTTCTTCTCGATTGTGAGGTAGTCATCAACAAGCGATGCTGAGTGGGTAGGAATCACCTCCACGAGTTTCAGAATGCGGGCCACTTCGTTGCCGTTCACATCCTCGCTCTGGAATGCAGTTGAGACCTCTCCCACCTTGAGCTTCGAGAGCGCATAGTAATCTGAGAGACTCTTGCCGCCCTGGCTACCGAAGTCATCCTTCTTGAACTTGGTGGCAGAGTACTTCACGTTAGAGAGCGCGGGGTATTTGGTCAAGATGTCGTGGTTGGTAACAATACCACCATTCTTCTTGCTATATGCGTCGTGAGAGTGCTCGGCAGCGGCAGTCTCGAACGAGAGGGAGTCGCTCACGATAAGCGCACGGATGCTGTCGAGAAATTCGATAGGCTCAACAAGCTCCTCCACTGTAAAGTCGGGCTTGAGAAGAACGTGACGGAATGTATATACGCCATTCTTAGGCTCCTCCATTAGCTGGATGATGTGGAAACCAAACTCTGTCTCAACAACCTCCGACACCTGACCTACCTTCAACTCAGCCAACGCATCGGCAAATGGAGCTGTAAGCTCGTTGGCGGTACTGCTCATCAAACCACCACGCATAGCCGTACCTGGATCATCCGAATAGGTGCGGGCCAGAAGATCGATGGTCGATTTGCCAGAGATGATACGCTCACGCATCTCCAACAGACGCTCTTTGGTGCGGAGCTTCGCCTCGTCGAGCGAGCTTGGGTAGCGTGTAATCTGTGCATAGATATACTGCTCGGGAACCAATGGAATATCCTCCTGCTTGAGTTCATTAAAGAAGATGTTTACCTCGCCAGGGGTAACCGTAACGTCGCTGATGACGTGGTTCTGCATTGCGGCGGCAGCCTGCTGCTCGGTCAAGCGGGTATTCAGCATCTGGCGAAGATTAAAAATCTTCATATGGTGCTCCTCCTCGAGCTTGGCAACCGAACCAGCCTCGGCAACCATAGCCTCAACTTGCTGTGCCACCATCTCATCCACATTTCCGCTCTCGATAGAGTCGATCTGCGACTGGTGGAAAAGGAGCTTCTGCTTCATCAAAGCCTCCAAGCTCTCGTTCATAGGATCGCGGTCAGATGTGTAGCCCTGACTGCGGCGCTCCTGCACAAGTTGCTGAGCAAACATCGTTACATCGGAGTGAAGGATAGCCGAGCCGCCGACAATAGCGACAACGCGGTCGAGCATCACCTGACGCTTCTGTGCTGTTATGTAACTTGCAGAGAAAATAGTGCAAATAATTGCGAGTATTACACCTGTAAATCTTTTGTTCATATTTATAATTCTATTCTAATTCCCTAAAAAACTCTTTTGTTTTCAGATGGTTGGCTCCGTCCATTACTCCTCGCTCCTATCTTCGAGATAGATGCGGGCGTGCCCCTCGTCGGAAGCGCGCTTAACTATCTCCTCCTCGTGGGCCTTGATAATCTCGCTTCGGCGCTGGGTGAGCAGTATGCGGCGGATATTCTCGCTTACCGACTCTAATGGCGCTACATTACCCTTGCGGCATACCGATGTGAAGTCGAAGTAGTAGCGTGTGCCGTTGGCCTCCATCTCCTGTATATCCATCTTGTTGAGCAGTGGATCATAATCCTGCGAACGGGTTGTCGGCAGGTTACCCAAAAAGTCCGAGAAGTTAATCCACTCCGAACGGAAGACGCTCAGCACAAAGCCATTCTTCTCGCAAACGTCCGAGAAGGTCTTGGCATCGGTTGGCGATGTTGCGGCCTTGCGCATCTGCTCCTTGAGTCGCTTGCTCTGGCGGTATGAGCCGTCGAAGCGGAGAATACGACCTTTTACGAGCGTGCGATCGAGCGTGAAATCCGACTTGTGGGTGTTGTAGTAGTCGGCAATATCCTTGTCGCTAAGTTCGTTGTTCATCAACTTCTCAACATAGTATTGGTCCACCTTACCTGTGAGCAGAGTCTGGCGGTAATCCTCCACCATCTTCTCGATGTCGTTCACCGAACCTGGGAATAGCTGGTCGGCCTCCTCTATCTTGAGCTGACGCACCAGCCACTTGTCGATATAGTGCTTGGCAAATACCACGCTGTCCTCTCCTTTGAGGTTAGAGGGGATTGCCTGCTTGACCTCGGTGATGGATAGCTCTTCGCGACCAACACGAGCCAACGTGTTACTGCCGACTAAATAGTCGGGTAACTCGCGACACGAGACCACTGCGAGAAGCGCAATGCAAAGCGATATGTTGATAATTCGGCGCATAATAATCGACAAAGATACTTTTTTTACTTGAATTAAACGCGTAATTTGGCGGGATTATTACTTTTCGGATAGATATTTCTCGTTTTTTATGCCTCGAATGACCAAAAACATATGCACCAGAGCTGCCAAACTCACCACCGAGCAGGCAATTTGCACCATCCAGTAGATGCTGTCGTTAGCTACAAGCTCGCGAAGGGTGAGTTCGCTTGCATCGAGCGTGTGGAGGAAACATACTGTGATGTTGTTCATTGCGTGGAGAAGTATGGCAATTACAATCGAACGGTAACGCAGGAAGTAGTAGCCTAACACAAGGCCGCTCATCGTGGCTGTAACCATCACGGCGGGCTCGCCGTGTGCAATGCCGAAAATCAGCGACGAGAGAAGCCACGCAACCACCGAGCCATAGGCAAATTGCAGGGCTCCAGCGATGTGACGACGGAAGATATACTCCTCGAAAATGGGGGCTATGACAACGGCCGAAACCAGCAACCAGCCGCCACCTCCGATATTGCTTTGGCTGTCGGGCAAAAGCGAGGTTAAAGGCTCAACTGCAATGCTGATGCACCATAGCAAAAGATAGCCGCACAGGAGCCTGAAAGGTGATGCCCAGCCGCGAGCTTTATTGGTGGGCTTCAACCTCCAGCCTCTAATTGAACGGTAGATACGCAACATTATGAAACATAGAATCATAGCCGCGAATAGCGAAGCGGCAACGAAGCGTCCCTGCACATATTCTGCACCCTCAACAACCTCGAAATCGGGGCTTGAGAAAAGCGCAGAATCGGCGGGTAGAATGCCGAGTTTTACAGCTATGAATGCGCCCAATAATTGCGAGGTGAGAAAGAAGAGTACGAACATCAAAATATCGTACCACGCAATGCGTCGGCAGGGCGATTGAGGGGCGGTTGCAGAGTCGTTGTTTTGTTCGTCGGCAGACACATCTGTTGATGCCTCAGTTAAGGCCTCAGCAGGCACCTCAGTTGATGCCTCGGTGGGCGACTCATTCTGCTTGTTGTTTGATATATTTTCTGATGTCTCTGCAGCCGCCTCGGTTTGGTTGGTTGAGGCGGATGAGGCAGCCGAAGGGGCAATAATTTCATTCGTGTTGCTTGCAGCGGGCGTTATGAGCTCGCTATTAGTATCTTCCGTCATTATGAAAAGTCGTTTTTGTGTTGTAATCTACCCACAAAGTTAATCATTTTTTGACAACGGTTGCGATATTTAATTTAATTTCATTAAATTTGTCCGATTATATCCTTTGTTGTCTGCTTGTGCTATGCTCGCAGATGGCAGAGTAATAGAGTGTTAAAATAGATAAGTTCCAGAAAGATGTCGAAAGTTATAGCCTTAGCAAACCAAAAGGGTGGTGTGGGTAAGACCACCACTGCCATCAACCTCGCAGCGTCACTTGCCTTGCTCGGCAAGAGAGTCTTGTTGCTCGATGCCGATCCCCAGGCCAATGCCACATCAGGGTTGGGTTTTGATATCGACCTGGAGGGTATCTATGAGTGCATCATCGGCGAAAAGCGTGCCGAGGAGGTCATCTTGCAGAGTGCCGACATCAAGAAGCTCTCGCTGCTGCCATCGAGCATCGATTTGGTGGCGGCCGATACCGAGCTGCCCAAGATGGAGAATGGCCACTTTGTGATTAAGAACATCATCGATCAGGTGCGCGACAACTACGATTACATCTTTATCGACTGCTCACCATCGTTGGGCTACACCACAGTCAACATCCTCACAGCCTCAGATTCTGTGCTTATCCCAGTGCAGTGTGAGTATCTGGCACTGGAGGGCTTGAGCAAGCTGCTCAACACAATCAAACTGGTGAAGAACGGCCTGAATCCCAATCTCGAGATTGAGGGCTTTGTGCTTACGATGTATATGCGCAACCGACTGAACAATCAGGTGGCAAACGAGGTGCGAGAGCATTTTGGCGAGTTGGCCTTCGATACGGTTATCCAGCGTAACATCCGTCTGGGTGAGGCACCCTCGCACGGTAAGCCCGTAATGTTATATGATGCCGCAGCCACAGGCTCGGTGAACTATCTCACTCTGGCGCGTGAGTTTTTGAAGCGCAATCGTAAAAAGGATAAAACAAAATAAGATATGAAACAGAAAGGTTTAGGTCGCGGATTAGATGCCATCTTCGGTACGGAGAAGCCAGTTGTGAAGACTGCTCCGATGAATAGTATGGCCGAGATAGCCACAGAGCAGATTATTCCCAACCCCACACAGCCCCGTACTCAGTTCGACGAGGAGGCTTTGCAGGAGTTGGCGGATTCGATTCGTCAGTTGGGCGTTATTCAGCCTATCACTGTGAAGAAGGAGGGCGACGAGAAGTATATAATCATCAGCGGTGAGCGTCGTTGGCGTGCTTCGCAGATTGTAGGCTTGAAGACAATCCCTGCCTATGTGCGTGAGGTGGATGATGAGAATCTTCACGCAATGGCGTTGGTGGAGAATATCCAGCGTCAGGACCTCAATGCCATAGAGATTGCACTCGGTATGCAGCGTCTTATCGAGGAGTGTGGTCTCACGCAGGAGGCTATGGCCGACAAGGTGGGCAAGAAGCGTTCAACCGTATCAAACTATATGCGTCTGTTGAATCTGCCCGACCAGGTGCAGCTCGCTCTGAAGGAGGGGCTTATCACAATGGGCCACGCCAAAGCTATTGCAGGCATCGCCGCCGAGCAGCAGCTCTGGGCACTTAAACGCTGCTTGAAGAAGGCTTTGTCGGTGCGTCAGATGGAGGAGTTGGCTCGCAAGCTGGCTGAGCAGGCAGGTGAGCAGAAGCCTTCAGGCGAGGAGGAGTACCCTGAGTCATACTCTCGCCTTGTGGAGCAGCTTGAGCCATATTTCTCGCAGAATATCAGTATCAAGCGAGGCAAGAACGGTGGCGGTAAGATTGTAATTGACTTCTCGGGCGATGCCGAGATTGAGTCATTTATCGAGCGTCTGCGCAACCGATAATGATGAGGAATCTTCAAAATAGAGTGAAACGAATGACGATGGGTAACACATATAACTTGCAGGGTAGTCTGAGCTCTTTGCTTCGCAGAATTGGCGGGGTGGGGTGGCGCTTTGTGGCTGTTGTTGCTCTGGTGTTGTGTGTGGGTGCCTTTACCGAGGCTCAGGCGCAGAATTTCAAGCGAGGCGACAAGCAGATGGTTACGGGTGGCCTGGCGCAGATTGGCGATTCACTCTCGCAGAATAATATAATAGGTGTGGCGACGAAGATTGATGGCGATTCCATCAGTCGCGCACTGAAACACTCGGCTAAGGAGGCGCAGCGCCTGCGTGATTCGGTATCCCGTATCGAGCGAAGGAGGGAGCGAGCAAGAGATGCGGGCCGACTCGATGCCAATGGAAATATCATACCCCGTGAGCCCTGGTTCAGTGATTCGATGTCGCTCTCGAAGGTGTGTCTTACGGCGGCAGTGTTGCCTGGCTTTGGCCAGATATATAACAAGCAGTATTGGAAACTGCCTATTCTCTACACCACTTTGGGTACTTCGTTGGGATTTGCTATCCACCAGAATAGTGTATATAAACCGCTAAAGAGCCAGTACGATGAGATGCTCCGAAACAACGGTATGTCGCGAACTGAGGAGCTTAATGCTCTGCAGAGCAAGATGATTGCCAGCAATACCAAGCGTCAGCTTCTGTGGGGTGCTGCCGCAGCATCGTATATCTACTTCTTGGGTGATGCGGCGGTGAAGTACTCGACCAACGATGTGTCGGATGTAAAGAAGGCCACCACTTTGTCGTTTATCTGCCCAGGTGCGGGCCAGATATATAACAAGAGCTACTGGAAGGTGCCTATTGTCATAGGTGGTATGGTGTCGATGGGATATGTGATTGACTGGAATACACGCGGTTTCAAGCGATATAAGACGGCCTACGAGCTAAGAAATGATTTCGATTTGAATCCAGGCAACTATCCCGATGGCGTGTCGAAGGATGAGTTCAACGGTCGCTACACGGCCTCCTATTTGAAGAATCTGCGCGACGCGTATCGTCGTAACCGCGACCTTAGTATCATCATTACGGCTGCGGTGTATGGCTTCCAGATTATCGACGCCCACGTCGATGCCCACCTCAAGGATTTTGATGTGTCGGACAACCTTACCGTCAGCCTTGAGCCAATGTTTGATTATCAATATTTGCCTGTGTATGGGGCGAATCCCGTATATGGATTAAACCTTAATTTTTCTTTTTAAGCAATGAGCAAAATACTCCTTCGAGCTATTGTTGCATTGGTGCTGTGTGTCGTTACCATAGGTGTAGCCGATGCCCAGAGCACCATTCAAAAGGGTAAGACAAAACGAGTTAACGCCAAAGTGCTGCTGGCAATCGAGCAGGCAAAGGTCGATTCACTCAATCAGGTGATTGAGGAGATGGTCCAGCGCGAGAGCGACTGGAAGAAGGCTTGGCACGCAGCGCAGGCCGAGCGCAAGGAGAAGAAGCCTGTCGAGCGCCTGAAGGTAGATTATACCCCCGAGCAGGCCGATTCGCTGGCCGAGCAGTTGAAGCTGGCGCAGGTGAGCGGAGCTATGGAGAACTTCTTTGAAGAGTATATCAGCGAGCCTGTGACGATGAGTAGCGATGCCTCGCTCGACTCGTTGTATGCAGCCCGCCTCAAGTCGCTCGTTTCGCCCATCCATCTGCCATATAACGAGGTGGTGCGTACTTATATCCAGCGTTACACAGCCCCTTCTGGCTTGATGAGCCGCATTTTGTCGCGTGCGCAGTACTACTTCCCAATGATCGAGGAGGAGCTCTTGAAGGCTGGCCTTCCCGTTGAGCTCAGAGCAATGGCCGTTATCGAGTCGGCTTTGATTGCAACAGCCGAGTCGCGCGTGGGTGCGTGTGGTTTGTGGCAGTTTATGCCCGCAACAGGCAAGGGTTACGGTTTGGAGATTAACTCTATGGTCGATGAGCGTTTCGATCCCGTAAAATCGACCGTAGCGGCTTGTAAGCACTTGAAATATCTCTATGACCTCTATGATAACTGGAGTCTGGCCATCGCAGCCTACAACTGCGGTCAGGGTAATGTGAACAAGGCTTTGGCTCGTGCGGGCGGTAATCCACAGTCGTTCTGGGATGTATATTGGTTTCTGCCATCGGAGACTCGAGGCTATGTGCCAGCATTTATCGCGGCATCGTATGCCTATGCTTATCATAAGTCACATAACATCACCTATTCGGAGCCACCAATGCCTATCGCTGTGGATACGGTACGCATCAACCGCCTGCTCCACTTGGGACAGGTCTCATCGACTATTGATGTACCAACCGAGACACTGAAGATGCTCAATCCTCAGTATAAGCTGGATATTGTGCCAGCGATGAATAAGGATTACACCCTTATCCTCCCGGCCAACCGCCTTTGTGCCTATGTATCTAATCAGGATGCTATCTTTGCGAAGGACTCCACATATTTGAAGGAGTATCTCAATCCCGAGAACGTAAAGAAGAAGATGTCGAGCGTCGGTACGGTAATCTATTATAAGGTGAAGAGCGGCGACACGCTGGGCTCGATTGCCAGCCGCCATCGAGTGACAACCAAGCAGCTTATGGCGTGGAACGGAATCAAGAATGCCAATAAGTTGAGCATTGGACAGCGCCTAAGAATTCAGAAGAGATAATTTATAACACAGTATCAGCCAATGATTTACAACGACACCGATATCATCGTAGCTCCTGCAACACCAACTGGTGGGGCATTGTGCGTGATTCGCCTGAGTGGCAATGGCGCCATTGCTCTGTGTGACGAAATATTCGATGGTCGTAGAGCATTGGCCGAATCGAAAACCGCAACGGCACACTATGGCCTGATTATGGATGGCGAGCAGGTGGTTGACGATGTGGTGGTTACGCTCTATCGTGCGCCATACTCCTACACAGGCGAGGATTCGGTGGAGATATCCACTCACGGCTCGCGCTACATAGTAAGCAGAGTGCTGTCGTTGTTGTGTGGTCGTGGAGCACGCTTGGCTGAGGCTGGCGAGTTTACCCGCCGAGCCTTTTTGGCGGGCCGTATGGATTTGTCGCAGGCTGAGGCTGTGGCTGATATAATTGCCGCTGATTCGCGTGCCTCGCACGCTGTGGCTTCGACTCAGATGCGTGGCTCATACTCTGAGGAGCTTGCTGGGTTGCCAGCCAAATTGCTGCATATCACCTCGTTGCTGGAGTTAGAGCTGGACTTCTCGGAGGAGGATGTCGAGTTTGCCGACCGAAGCGAGTTGGAGAAGTTGTTATGCGTGGTGAAGAGTAGGGTAGAGAGCCTGCAACGCTCATTCAGGCTTGGCAACGTGTTGAAGGAGGGCGTTACGGTGGCCATTGCGGGCCGTCCAAATGTGGGTAAGAGTACGCTGCTCAACCGCTTGGCGGGCGAGGATAGAGCTATGGTGTCGGATATAGCTGGCACGACGCGAGATACGGTTGAGGTGGTTACAAATATCGACGGCGTCACTTTCCGTTTTGTTGATACGGCGGGTCTGCACACCACCGATGATGTGCTCGAACAGATGGGTATCGAGCGTACGACTCAGGCGCTTAAGAAGGCTCGTATTGTGCTGTGGCTCACCGATAAATACGATTTTGATAATGAGGCAATGCTTCGTGAGTTCGGCGATTTCTGCCCCACCGACGAGCAGGCCGTGTATGGCATCGTAAATAAAATTGACCTTTGCGCTGGCGGCGTTTTGGCTGATTTTGCCAGCGATATAGCAACTGCCGATGGCCCAGTTTCGCATATAGTTAAAATTTCAGCAAAGACAGGCGAAGGCGTTGAGAGACTTTTGGAGCTGCTTAAATCCTCTGTTGATGCAACGGCCGCCTATGCGGGCGACGTGCTGGTATCCAACCAGCGCCACTATGAGGCACTTTCACAAGCCAATGAAGCTCTGGATTCGGCTCTCTCTGCAATGCAGAATGGCTTGCCATCAGACCTGCTGAGCGAAGACATCCGCCAAGTCATCCACCTGCTCGGCACCATCACCGGCGACATCACCTCCGGCGACATCCTTCAAAACATCTTCTCGCATTTCTGCATCGGAAAGTAACCCACGATTAGCAACAATTATAAAATATTACTATTGATTATAAAGGCGTTGATTATCAGCGCCTTTTCTTTTTGTTATATGACTAATATAGGTCTAATATAGTCGATTTTCAGCTCTTTTTTGTACCGCATTTGTACCGCAATGATTTTCAGTGAGTAATCACGTTAGAAAGGTAGTGGATAAAGTTTAATATGGTTGAATATGGTTTAAGATGGTTCAATCAAAACGAGAGAAATAAAGATAAATGAAGTTCAAAAACAGTAAAGAAAATGGCAACAAGTA
>JAZOUS010000055.1:0-51040 GCA_045658265.1 Alistipes sp. | reverse complement strand
ATTGACCACACAGCAGCTCAACTACCTCAAAGCCCTTATTGCAGGCGAAAAGTCAATCAGTTCTACTGATGTGATGCACCGCTACAAAATATCTTCTACAACCTCAATAGCACGCTCAAAGGCGGCTCTTATCAAGAATGACATTTTGGATAACAAAGCAGGAGAAATCTCGTTCCAAGACCCGATTTATGCCTATTGGTTGAAGACAGAATATTTTGCTTAGTAAAGTATTATAATGATTATTAGTCAATAAAAATCATTGCTAATCATTACTGATTATCGCTTAAAAATCGTACCATTGCATTAGAAATCATTTGGAACACAAATGCGGTAAGAGGCTGAATATAAATCACTTCAATTTGGTTTCTACCGAAACTTGAAAATGAGCTTGAAATGCGCGGTACAACACGTATATCGAAATCGTTGATTTTCAGCACGATGAATTTGTGAGTATTTTCCGTGTCATTGTAAAAATGCGAGTTGTACCGATTAAAAGACTAAGGCGCTTACAATCAATAGTGTAAATGTGTTGCATCGGTAAGTGATTTGCTGTAAACGAGAGTAAACATATTCCCTTTTGGCAAAAAAATCTCAGGTTGGGTATGATTTTTTTTCGTCAGATGTCGCTTTTATTGCGAATTTTTATTATATTTGTGTAAGGGTTAAGTCGCGGAGTGACAAAAGTGGGAAGTTGTATTTGCCTTATTTGAAAGTTAGAACTTTAGCCCTATTTTGGTTTAACCCCAAGACCTATAACCCGAAATTTGTAACCTAAAACCAGAACCCATTTAGCATTGGCCTTACTTGTTGATGCGTTAGCCACCAATGCCCAAGATATAGAATATAGTGTAGTTCAACATTTATAGAACAACATTGTCTATATCCCCAATCGAGGGAGTAGAATAACTAACCATTTATAATATGTAATATTATGAAGAAATTATCTTATCTATCACCTGAAATCGAAATCATAGAGATAGTAATCGAAAAGGGCTTTGCACAGAGCGACGATCCTGCCAATCCTGCCACTATCGATCCCTGGGGTTCAGAGGAATTTTAATCACATCACTTATACCGTATAATTTCCTTTCGTGGGTAAAATATTTCCAACTATGAATTACCTTACAAAAATAATATCAGCAACTTTTGCGCTTTTGTCATTTGTAATCTTCTCTTCTTGCAACGATTCCAACGATGATTTTTCTGAGGTGGCTCAAACAAAAGGTTTGACTATCAGGGCGTTGGCTAATGGTGATTCGCGCACATCTTTTGACGGTAATGAGAAAATAACTTCTTGGACTGAAAATGACAACCTTAAAATACGCATAACAGGTGGTGGATACGATGTTACAAAAGATTTCACCATCACCAATCCATCAACGGGTGAGTTTTACAACAAGGATGTAACGTTGACCACTAATCAAAAATATAATTTTTATGCCGTTTATGGGGCAAGTGAGGTTAATTCCAACATAGCTACAATACAGATTGGAAGCCAAGAGCAGGTGCAGGAGGGCGCATCTACGGCCCATATAGCTGCGCTTGATCCGCTCTATGGTAGATGTGAGAATGTCGCACCCGATGCAGTCTCAATTCCGATGAGCCATACTGCTGTTGTTTTTAAGCTCAATATTAAAAACACAACGGGTAGCAGCTTGAATATCAGCAGGGTAGAGGTTGCGGCTCCTGGAGATGTGGTTCTCTCTGGAGTCCATACAATTGATATGAAAACAGGTGCTATTACGCAATCGGGGTTGAAGACAAATCAAGTAGAGTTATCTCTTAATGGGTATTCATCGGTTGCTTCTGGCGAAACTGTTACCGCTTGGATTGCAACGGCACCGTTTGCTATCGGGCAAGAGGAACGGTTGGTATTCTCTATTTATGCCGCGCCTGCCGATAATGATAATGTTGGATACCGCTATGATATTGTGAAGAGCTTCTTGGGTGGAAAGCAATTCCAGGCTGGTAAAATTATGGAAACAACAATGTCCTTAGCCGAAAATGCATATTCATCGACAATTGCCAAATTCGACTTTAAGGTTAGTGGTGCACTTCATAGCATTAATGAGAATTCGCTAACTTGTGGAGTTGAACCGTTTAAGTTAGAGATTTCATCATCCGAAGGTTGTTCTTATGATGCATCAAAAGGATGTCTCAAGTTCAATAAATTTGATTCTTCGACTTATGCCTCAATTAAGTTGCCCAAAATTGCAGGATATAAAATAACCCAAATAGTATTGTATAATGCAGAAGATTCATATAACTCAAAAGTTTGGTTGAGTTATATGGATAACGAAACGCTGAAGGAATATAATGTGAAAAAATCATTAGATACAGATGGAGAAAAAGATTTTACCACAGAAAATCTTAAGGAGATTATTAAAAACGACTCTCAATATTATTTGAAATTTACTGCAGATGATAGAAGTATTTACATTAATTCGCTTGAAATAACCTACACCCGAATTGGCTTGTAGGGGTGATAATAAGAAGAAAATGTGCCGAGCTAACAAGGTTCGGCACATATTTTTTACAGGTAATTGATGTCGCCCTGTAAAGTCGGGCATCATTTTCGTCAAAACGCTATTTTAGAAGAAATATCCAAAGCTAAAGTATAGATTTACGCCTTTGGAGATATTTGATGAGGTGATGTCGAAATTAAGTGGTCCGACTTTTGTGTCGATCGAATATCTTAATCCTGCGCCCCACCAGTTTGATGCGTTGTAGTCGTAGAGTTCGCTCCACTCCAGAGCATCTCTCTCTTTGAGAAAGTTCTTTAGGTCGATAGCCGAACGGCCATAATTGACCATAGCCGTAAGGTAGTGGTTTTTGTAGGCGCGCACTCGCAAATCTGCTCGGGCTATTACCACATTATTGAACGTAAACGATGTTTGGTTCAAGCCGATGAAAGGCAACTGGTGGTCGATATATCGTCCCATCTCGGTACCACCAATCACATTGTTCATATAAGAGTACATAGGCACAGGCCCACTGAATATCGGATTCCACCCATCCTGCGAACCATTTACAGCACCTTTACCGAACAGGAAACTGCCGTATAACTGCGGTATCATTACAAATCTATCCTCGATGATTGGCACATAGCTTTCAAAGCCAAACGTAAATGAGCCGTAGTGCAGCCTCTCAATGCCTTTGGCGTTGAATGTGGCATCTTTCCAGATGCAATCAATATTGCCCTTCACACCTCGCGTCGGGAATCGTCCCTTGTTGAGATTGTCGAAGCCCAGAGAGGCAAAAGCCCCCAACGTGTTTACCGATTCGTAATCGGCATCCACAGCGTCGTAGTGTGAATACATAACCTTTCTTGGTGTCAGCATCTCGGCCTCGACACCAGCTCCGAGGCTGAATGTTCGCGAATAGTTCTGCGAGAGGTAGAACCTGAATTTATGTTGCAGGAACTTTTCGTTCATATCGAGCAGATCCATATCGTAGATGTCGAGCTCGGAATTTCGGAAATGGTAGGCGATGTTTACCTTCGGATAGAGCATATGGCCGTACGAGAGGTTTAGCTCAAGCCACTGGTTGCCGCCCAATTTGGTGTCCAAGTCGGCCTTAAAACCGCTGATTCGGTTGTTGTTTATTCCCAGATGGAGGAGCACCGAGAGCATATCCTGCGTGTCGAACCTGAATCCCAAACCAAAATTGTGGGGTGGCTTTTCGATAAAGTTGAATTTGAGAATATAGCCATCCGCAGTTGCGGTATCGTTATGCAGGGTGTATGTAACACTCTCATAATTTCCTGTGCCATAGAAGATAGACACCGACTCGTCTATCTCACTTTTGCTAACCATATCGCCAACACGCACCGTGCAAGCACGACGCATCCAGCGTTCGATGGCTTTGTCGATTCCCACCAGTTCTATTTTCGATATGTGAACCCTATCTCGGAGGAGGTTTATTGCCTGCTTTTTTGTTGGCTGGCTGGTGTCATCAACCTTCGATTCGGCATATAACTTATCCTTAAGCTCCTTAAACCGAGCCTCTTGTGCCGATGCTGCCTCATAACCGCTTTGGGTTACTCTGGCAACGCTCTCTGCATCGAAACTCAACATTCCGACACCCTTCAAATCGGGGCTGATAAATATGTCGCACTGCTTGTGGTACTGGTCGAAGTCTTTGTCGGTGATAATCTCTTTTAGTTGTTTTACCTGCGAGAGTATCGAAGAGAGATTTTTGGGGTTGTCGTCCAGTCCGGGCGACATACTCACACCTATTATGTAGTCGGCACCCATAACCTTACACTGCTCTGCCGCAAAGTTACACGTCAAACCTCCATCCACATAGAGCGTTTCGTTCATCTTTATGGGATCAAACAATATGGGTATGGCCATCGAGGCTCTCAGTGATTTTGTGAAATCTCCTTTGTCCAAGACGTTGGCCTCTCCGCTTATCATATTGGTTGCAATGCAGATGAAGGGGATGGGCAAGTCGCTAAACGACAAAGAGTCTGAATAACCCACCGAAAGAGAGTTGAATAGATTGATTAGGTTGTCGCCCGATACAATTCCTTTCGGAAGCGAATTTCTAAAGGAGTGCGATTGCAAATCCTCGGCCTGCGTTTTCAGTGAGAATGGCACACTGAGTACCTGAGTCCCCTTTTCGTACTTGCGGTTGAAGGCGGTCTTTCTTCTGCCCACCTCGTTGCTTATCAGCCTGTCCCAATCTACGCTGCTGATAATGTCGAGAATCTCCTCAGACGAATAGCCCAAAGCATACATTCCGCCCACGATTGATCCCATACTTGTACCTGCTATGTAGTCAATCGGGATGCCTGCCTCCTCGATGTATTTCAACACACCAATATGTGCAGCACCTTTCGCTCCACCTCCCGACAGCACAAGTCCTATTTTTGGCCGACTCTGAAGATTTGTCGTATCTCTGGAAAATGCACTGTATGAAATCAATAACAGAGAGAAGATGCATATAAAGCGTATTGCGATTCGCATAGTAGTCGTAAATTAAAGTCCTCAAACACTCTTAGTTACGCGAATTTAGCGATTATAAGATAAATCTCCAAAAGTTTTATGATAAAAACTAAAGTCGGTATATGCTCCTGCGCCTAAATGTTTTAAGCGCTCTTCTATTTGCAGTTCGGCCCGATTATTCCGTGAAATTTTGCTATCTTTGCAAAGTATAAAATTTCAAATAAAAACTAAAACCCAAAATTATGAGTGAAATCACTAAGTGCCCCAAGTGCGGTGGCGAATATGTATATTTCGATGGCTCACTGTATGTGTGCCCCGATTGTGGCTATGAGTTTGATGGCGAGAATGCATCATCAGCGGCAAATGCCGATGTCCCAAAGGATAGCAACGGCGCAGAGTTGTTGGACGGCGACTCGGTAACAGTCATCAAGGATTTGAAAGTAAAGGGCTCGTCGATGGTCATCAAACGAGGCACTAAGGTCAAGAGCATCCGCCTGACCGACAATCCCGAAGAGGTGGACTGCAAAATCGACGGCAGCAGCATCGTCCTCAAAACCTGCTTCCTGAAGAAGTAAGGAGCACGAGGAAAATACAATTTGCATAATAGGTAGCTTTGGAGGAATCAATCCTTCAAAGCTATTTTGTTTTATCACATAGTGTAATCTTGTGCTGATTGCTATATTTCGTCTGCTTAAATAGCGATTTTCCCGAAGAATTTGTTATTTTTGTAGGGGTGTTGACTCTCGTGGAGGAAGGGGTGCGCCTGATAATTATTTGAAGAGGATGAAACGCATTTGTGCATATATACTGATGGCGGTGGCGAGTGTTGCAATTTGTTCGGCGGCGTATGCTGCTAAGCCATTGTCGAAGCAGGGTAGGAGGGTAGCAAAGGCTTTGATGGCGACTGAGCCGGAGGAGTGGCAACTTATCGAGTCGGTAGATTTGAAATTTGACACCTACCATCCGCAGGGAATGTTGAAGGTGGGCGATACGTTCTACATCACCACCGTAAAGGTTGACCGCCGTCCCCGCTACACACGTCAGGGTAAGCAGGTGAGTGTTGCGGACGAGGGTGCTGGCAAGGGCTACCTGATGCAGTTTGATGCAGATGGCAACCTGCTCAAACGTATAGAGCTTTGCGAGGGGGCAATTTTCCATCCAGGCGGTATGGATTTCGATGGCCGCTATATCTGGGTGCCCATCACCAAGTATTACCCCTATAGCCGTTCATTGATAGTGAGGGTTGATGCCCTGACTCATCAGGTTGAGAAGGTTTGTTATGTTGATGATTCGATAGGGGCTATCATCCACGATACGGACAACAATCTACTTGTCGGTGCCAATTGGGATGCTGATGAGTTCCTTACCTGGCAGCTCGATGGCAAGCTAAGGGTTAAGGATGCAGAGCTCTCTGCTGCGGAGCGTCGCAGGGCCAACACACCTGGGCATCTGGCCATACAAGATAGCAAATATATTGGTGACGGTAAGATGGTCGGTTTCGGCCTGAAAACAACCCAGAAGGGGCGTATTGGCGGTTTCGATGTGATAGATACACGAACTTTCGAGAAGCTCCGTTCGGCCGATATAGAGCTTCGCACGCCTCGTAAGTCGATAGTCTCGGGTAATCCCTCGACTCTTGAGGTTGTGGGCGACAAGATGCGACTCTATTTTGCCCCCGAGGACAATAAAACAACACTCTACATCTACCAAACGCAGATTAAAAATAAAAACAAGTAATATCCTTTCGCAATGAAAAAGTCTCTTCTCTCACTGATGGCTATTGTTTTGGCTGTGGGCACAATCTTTACAGTCTCGGCCGACAACCGCTCGATGCCTGCCGATGTGCAGCGTCTGCACGATGAGATTCGTGCTGAGTTTGCGCCCGACAAGCGAGTGGCCACATTTGATGTTGATTACACCTTCTCCGACAAGAATGTAATGCTTCGTGGTAAGACCACATCTGTCGAGGCCAAAAATAAGTTGGTCGTAGCTCTGCGTAAGATGGACTATAACGTGGTGGATTGCATTCAGGCACTGCCCGACGAGGAGTCGTTGAACGGCAAGACTTTGGGAATTATCAATCTCTCGACCTGTGCTTTGCGCTCTGTACCCGACTATTCGGCCGAGATGGTTACTCAGGCCCTGCTCGGTATGCCCGTAAAGTTGCTTGAGCGTGATGGCTGGTATCGCCTGCAGACTCCCGATGGCTATCTGTCGTGGAGCAGCCGCGTGGGTGTTCACCCCGTAACTCAGCAGGAGTACGATGCCTGGAACGGAGCCGAGAAGATTATCGTAACCACCCACCACTCATTTGCCTACAAGGAGCCAAAAGCTGGTGCCGATGTGGTGTCGGATATCGTGGGCGGCAACCGCCTCTGCTATGAGGGTGAGAAGGGAAAATATTTCAAAGTGAGCTATCCCGATGGCCGAGTGGGTTATATCCTCCGCTCGGATGCTATGCGCGAAAGCGAGTGGCGCAAGAATCTCAAGCAGGATGCCGAGTCGATTATCGCCACAGCCAAGAGCCTGATGGGTGTGCCCTATCTGTGGGGTGGCACGTCGTCGAAGGGTGTGGATTGTAGCGGACTTATGCGCACGTCGCTCTTTATGCACGACATTATAATCCCTCGCGATGCTTCTCAGCAGGCCTACACAGGTGAGCATATCGACATCGCTCCCGATTTCAGCAACCTCCAGCCTGGCGATTTGCTCTTCTTTGGCTCGAAGGCTACCGCCGAGCGCAAGGAGAGGGTAGTTCACGTTGCTATGTATATGGGCGATAAGCGATTTATCCACTCGCAGGGCGATGTGAGAATCAATAGTTTCGATTCGGAGGATGAGCTATACGATGCCTACAACTTAGGCCGATTGCTCTTTGCTGCGCGAGTGCTGCCCTACATCAATAAGCAGCCTTCGCTCAACACCACAGCCACTAATCCATTCTATAAATAACCTATAAACTCTCGATATTATGGCTACAAGAAAAGAGTTTTTACAAACTATGGCCTGCACCACATTGGCTGCTGGTCTTGGAATCGGCTGCACCAGCAAGGGCAGCCAGACTCCCATTTTCAATATAAATCGTGGAGGCCTGGGTTCGCGTATGACTCTGCGCTACTTCCCCTATGAGCTTCAACTTCGCCACACATTCACCGTTGCCACCAACTCCCGTACCACTACGCAGGGCGTGCAGGTGGAGATTGAGTATGAGGGCCTTACAGGATACGGCGAGGCCTCGATGCCGCCCTATTTGCAGAAAGAGCTGGGAACGTTGGAGAGCGTACAGGTGTTTCTAAAGCGTGTGCAGGATATCATCGGTGAGTTTGACGATCCATTCAAGCTGGAGGAGATTCTCGCCCGCATCGACTCTATGTCGCAGAGCGATGCTGCAGCAAAGGCTGCTGTCGATATTGCGCTGCACGACTTGGTGGGTAAGATGCTTGGAGCGCCCTGGTATAAAATATGGGGATTTGATGCCGCAAAGGCCCCATCGACCACATTCACAATCGGTATCGACACCCCCGATGTGGTGCGTGCCAAGACTAAGGAGTGCGCCGAGAAGTTCAACATTCTGAAGGTGAAGCTCGGCCGCGACAACGACAAAGAGATGATTGAGACCATTCGTTCGGTAACTAATCTGCCTATTGCCATCGATGCTAATCAGGGCTGGAAGGATAAAAAGTATGCTCTCGATATGATTCACTGGCTCAATGAGCGAGGTATTGTGATGATTGAGCAGCCTATGCCTAAGAGTCAGATTGACGATATTGCTTGGGTTACCGAGCATAGCCCGTTGCCTGTGTTTGCCGACGAGTCTATTCAGCGCCTGAGCGATGTGGCTGCGCAGAAGGGTGTATTTTCGGGAATCAACATCAAACTGATGAAGTGTACGGGTATGCGCGAGGCGTGGAAGATGCTCAATCTGGCCCGTGCTCTCGATATGAAGGTGATGATTGGCTGTATGACCGAGACCTCGTGTGCCTGCTCGGCTGCGGCACAGCTCTCGCCTGCCGTCGATTTTGCCGACCTTGATGGTAATTTACTTATCGCCAATGACCGTTTCAAGGGTATGGAGGTAGTGGGTGGCAAGATTACTATCCCCGACCTGCCAGGTATCGGTGTTGTGAAACTGTAAAACTATTTAGTTATGAAAAGGTATATCATCTTAGCCATCGCTCTGCTTACGATGGTTGGTTGCTCAGAGCAGAAGCCAGTTAAGGATTATAGCTGGGAGAAGGACTTGAATGAGCGTCTGCACGTCGATTTCACGCAGAACGAGGAGCAGATTAAAAACTACATCAGCCGCTACATCCCCGATGTGAGCGACGAGCAGTTGCGTGAGTGGGAGGAGTCGAAGGCTCTGGAGTATATGATGCTCGATGGCCAGAAGCGTTACTTCCGCTATGCGGGGCAGAATCTGTTCCGCATCGACAAGGAGTGCAGCATCATCAAGAATGGCCCTGCTTCGGGCGATCCATCAGCCGGAGAGGAGACTGCGGAGGAGCGCCACATCAACCAGATTATGGACGATGTGAATAGTTCGGGTAGCAATATCGTGCAGCCCAAACGTCTGCGCATCACCTACACCCTCTCGGTAAAGCCCGATATGGTGCCTGAGGGCGAGATTGTACGTTGCTGGCTCCCTTATCCTCGTACTGACCACCCTCGCCAGAGGGATGTGAAGCTCATCGAAACTTCCTTGCCTGAGTATAAGATTGCCCCCGAGAAGTATAGCCACTCAACTCTCTATATGGAGCAGCCTGCCGTTGCGGGCCAGCCAACCGTATTCTCCGAGACCTTCGAGTACACCATCTGCGGCGAGTGGCATAAGATTGAGCCTGAGAAGATTGAGCCCTACAACACCAACTCAAAGGAGTATAAGAAGTACACCTCGGAGCGTGAGAAGCATATCATCTTCACCCCCGAGATGCGTGCCCTTGCGGCCAAGCTCACCGAGGGCGAGACAAACCCATATCTCAAGGCAAAGAGGATTTTTACTTGGATTAACGAAAACTTCCCCTGGGCGTCGGCTCGTGAGTACTCCACCATCGAGAACATCCCCGAGTATGTGGTTGAGAATGGTCACGGCGACTGCGGTCAGGTGACTCTGCTCTTCGTAACGCTGTGTCGTATCTGCGGCATCCCAGCCCATTTCCAGAGTGGTTTTGTGGTGCATCCCGACTGGTGGAATCTCCACGATTGGGGACAGGTCTATTTCGAGCCTTATGGATGGGTACCCGTTGACCAGTCGTTTGGTATCCGCGACTATGCCGACTCGGAGACTGAGCGTGATTACTTCCTCGGTGGTGTGGATTCTTGGCGTATGATTGTCAATTCGGACTATGGTATGCCTTTGTATCCCAAGAAGATATATCCACGCAGCGAGACTGTTGATTTCCAGCGTGGCGAGGTTGAGTGGCGAGGTGGCAACCTCTACTTCCCTAAGTGGAACTACTCAATGAAGATGCAACTTTTGGAGGAGTAGAATAGCTTTGTTACCGCCTAAGATTGAAGAATCGACAACTGAGGAGCGCAGAGCTTTTGTGCTTGAGCAGTGGAAGTGTCTGCACAACTGCGAGTTGTGCGGCAAGTGTAGTATCCTTAGGGGTAGGGAGGCCGAATTGGTCTATGCCGACTATATTGAGGGTGTGCGCACCTATATGGATATCACTCTCAGCCTGAGAAATCAGAGCCGTTAGCTCGCCTTTCTTGGGTGTCTGATTGGAAAAAGGACTGCCGCTATTTGCAAATAGCGGCAGCCTTTTTATGCTTCGGTCTTCACCTTACCCAGAATACCCTGCAGTGCCGCTATGGTCACTCCATAGTTGGTGATTGGCACACCTTGTGCTTTGGCTTGCGCTATGCGGCTCAGTACGTGGCGGCGGTTGAACATACAAGCTCCGCAGTGAATCACCACATCGTACGGTGTCAAATCTGCGGGGAACTCATTGCCAGCAACAATGTCAATCTTAAGCTCCTCACCCGCCTTGCGGCGCAATATTCGGGGTAATTTCACACGTCCTATATCCTCGCTCTTGGGGGCGTGGGCACACGCCTCGGCAATGAGTACACGCGACGATGGGTTGAGCTTTTGAATAGCCTTTGCTCCAGCCACAAACTCCTTGATATCACCCTTATAGCGGGCAAAAAGAATCGAGAATGAAGTGAGTATAGAGCTCTCTGGCTTCAGCGCATATACCTTGTCAAACGCCTGCGAATCGGTGATGATGAGCTTGGGTGGCTGCGACAGCGAAGCGAGCGCATCGGCCATCTGCTCGGCAGTACAGCATATCGCCATACAACCCCTTTCGAGCAACTCTCTCAGGGTTTGTGCCTGAGGTTTGATGAGTCGCCCCTGCGGTGCTTGTGCATCCTGTGGCATTACGAGCATCACCAGATCGCCACTCTGGCAGAATCCCTCTGTAATGAGTCGCTCCTCGCCTTTGTGGTGAGTGGCAATGGCACTGCGCAACTGCTCTATGCCCTCGCCTGTGGTGGCACTTGTAATGATTGGTATAAGAGCCGTCGAGAGGCTAATCTGCTCGCTCAGACTCTTTACATCAGCTATTGTATCGCACTTCGAGATAACCGCCACGATAGGTACATCTCTCCCTTTCAGCTCCTCGATTAGCTTTAGCTCCACCTCCGATGGCTCGGCTGCGAATAGTACCACAGCCACATCGGCCTTAGCCACTGCTTCGCGAGAGCGTTGTACACGCTCCTTGCCGAGAGTTGTATTGTCGTCGAGACCTGGGGTGTCAATCAGTAGCGAAGCACCCACATCGGGCAACTCCATCGCCTTGCTTACGGGATCGGTTGTCGTGCCGGCCACATCCGATACGATGGATACGGGCTGGCCAACGATGGCATTCAGCAGCGACGATTTACCGCTGTTGCACTTGCCAAACAGAGCCACGCAGAAACGCTCGGCATTGGGGGTGTTATTTGGAGTAGGGGTGTGCATATTAGAATCTGAAATCACGTTTGCCATTTACAATATCCTCCAATCGGCGGCGTGTAATCTCACGCACTCGCTCGGTTGGTATCTGCTCCACTTGCTGGGCTATAATCTTCTCGGCGAGTGAGCGGGTGAGAGGTGAGGCGTAATCCTCGACATATTCACGCAGTGTCATCAGCGCGTTTGGACCGCAGCAGTCGCCAATAAGGCCTCTTTTGGCCAGCGACATAAATCGGTCGCCAGTGCGGCCCTCTCGGTAGCAGGCGGTGCAGAAGCTCGGAATGTAACCCAACTCCAGGAGCCAAGCCACAATCTCGTCGAGCGTGCGTGAATCCGAAATATCGAACTGGGCAGAATCCTCCACCTCCTCGCCATTGCTTGCATATCCTCCCACGCTCGTGCGTGAAGCGCCGCTTATCTGCGACACACCCACATCGAGCACCAACTCGCGACATCGCTTCGACTCGCGTGTCGAGATAATCATTCCCGTATATGGTACGGCCAGTCGCAGGATTGCCACAATGCGGCGGAACACCTCGTCACTCACGCCATTGTTGAAATCGTTGAGGTCGATATCCGATGCAGGGCGAATACGAGGAACGCTGATTGTGTGGGGGCCCACTCCGAAGCGTGCCTCCAGATGCTCGGCGTGCATCAGCAGGCCCACAAAGTCGTAGCGGTAGTCGGTCAGCCCGAATAGTGCGCCGATGCCCACGTCGTCAATCCCGCCCAACATAGCGCGGTCCATAGCCTCGGTGTGATACTTGTAATCGCTCTTTGGGCCTGTGGGGTGCAACTGCTCATACACCTGGCGAGAGTAGGTCTCCTGGAAGAGAATATAGGTGCCTATGCCAGCATCCTTCAGCATCTTGTACTCCTCGATGGTGGTGGCTGCAATGTTTACATTCACTCGGCGGATTGCTCCGTTGCGGTGATGAATCGAGTAGATGGTATCTATCGACTCCAAGATATATTCAATGGGGCTATACTTTGGATGCTCGCCCGCCTCCAGCGCAAGGCGCTTGTGTCCCATATCCTGCAGTGCAATCACCTCCTGACGAATCTCCTCCTGCGATAGTTTGCGGCGGGGGATTGTGCGGTTGATTGCGTGGTAGGGGCAGTAGGTGCAGCCGTTCACGCAGTAGTTCGAGAGGTAGAGTGGGGCAAACATCACGATTCTGTTGCCATAGATGCGCTGCTTGATGGTGCGTGCTAACGAGAAGATGCGTTGAACAATCTGCTCGTCGTCACACGCCAACAGCACAGCAGCCTCGCGGTGGCTGAGCCCCTTTCCTTCGGCCGCTTTGGCGAGAATCTCCTCGGCCATAGCCTCATCGTTGCGGTGTGAGGCAGCATACTCTATCGTTGCGCGAATCTCGGCATCGTTGATAAACTCAGTAGCCTCGGTCGATTTGGCGTTATATTCAATCATAGTTTATTATTAGTCTATTTTTCGGTTATATATTTCAGTTTAATCTTGGTAGTCGCCTCGCGAAAGGTCTATGTGGTAGCCTATCGCAGATAGCTCCTCGCTTAGTTGTTTGATTCCTTCGATAGCTTGTCCTGCACGATGAGTTTTGTTGTCGTAGATGGCATATTTACCCCTCACCTCCATAGGCGATATGTTGGGCATCACCACATTCGCTCCCGACTCTATCCCCAACTTCACGCCTTCGCCCGAAAGCGTTGCGAGTGCCGTTGTGGCGGGAATAAGTGCCTTTGGAAGCAGCAATCTTGCTATGGCCACAGCCATCAGCGTAAGCCTCACATCGCCGCTCGGCTTGTCCGAGAATGGGGTGTTGCGACAGGGAATAAATGGCCCTATGCCCACCATCTGCGGCTGCAAATCGGCTATATAGCACAAATCCTCAGCAATATTCTCAATGCTTTGATCTGGCACACCAATCATCATTCCCACGCCCGTCTGGTAGCCTAATCGCTTCAGTTCCTCGATGGTCTGCAGGCGGTTAGTGTGCGACATATCCTGCGGATGGATAGCTGAGTATAGCTCGGCATTTGCTGCCTCGTGACGCAAAAGGTAGCGTGTCGCCCCCGCCTCTTTTAGCAGAGCCAACGACTCTGCACTGCGCTCGCCAAGCGAGAGTGTGATGGCGACATCGGGGTGGAGTTCGCTTATGCGCCCTACCAGCTCCACCAATCGCTCATCGGTAAAGGCCGCATCCTCACCACCCTGCAATACGAATGTACGAAGACCTGCACTATAGCCTATCTCGCAGCACTCCAAAATCTGCTCATCGCTTAGGCGGTAACGCTCGGCTTCGCGGTTGCTGCGCCTGAGCCCGCAATAGAGGCAATCGTTTTTGCAGTAGCTGCTAATCTCTATTAGGCCTCGTAAGAAAACGCCAAACCCGAACTGCTTGCGTGCAATTCGGGCGGCCTCTTGTCGCAAATAATCAAGCGTGGGTGAGTCACAAGAGTAGAGTAGCGAAATCAAATCTCGCTTGCTCGCTCTATGCTCCTGCGCCAAACGCTCAACTATTGCTCTCATATCATAATGCGATATATTTATCGGTTCTCTTATCTGCGAAGCAGCTTGTCGTTGAAGGTCTTGCGGCCACTCTCGTAAGTGGCGTGGCTACTTGGACCTGAGATACAACCGCCCTCACAAGCCATAACCTCGATGAACTGCACAGGCGACTTGCCAGTCTTGCCGTACGCCTTCAGCAAGTTCACATTCTTGCGGTTGAGACCTGCAATCTGCACGCTGCTGAAATCGAATGCTCCACCAACAAATGCCTTCACAGCCTCGGTTACACCGCCGTTCTGTGCAAAGCCGTGAGCCGAACGAACCGACTTAACAGGTACGTCGAGAATGTGCTCCTCGCTCATCTCGATATTCAAGCCCTTGAAGATTGCGTGAAGCTCCTCGAATGTGAGCACATAGCTTACCAAATCATCCTTGCGAGCCTCCTTGCGCTTTGCGATACAAGGGCCAATAAATACCAACTCTGCATCGGGATACTTCTCGCGAGCAATCTGAGCGGTGTAGTACATTGGTGAGCGAGTGCTTGAGATATACTTCTTAAGCTCTGGCGCGTGCTTCTCGGCCATCTCGATATATGATGGACAGCAAGAAGTGGTCATAAACTTCTGGCCCTCCTCCAGCTTCTCCTTCAACTCGGCGCTCTCCTTCTCGGTTGTAACCATAGCACCCTGAGCCACCTCAATCACGTCGGTAAAGCCTATGCGCTTGATTGCGCCATACATCTGCTCGGCTGGAGCGTTGTACTGCGACAATACGGCTGGGGCAACCATTGCAACCACCTGCTTGCCGTTGCGGATGTTCTGCAACACGTCGAATACCTGCGAAATCTCAAAAATTGCACCAAATGGGCAGCTATTCAAACACTTACCGCAGTAGATACACTTCGACTCGTCGATGTGCTCCACACCATACTCATCCTTGCTGATGGCACCCACAGGGCAAGACTCCTCGCAAGGTACTGGAATATGTACGATAGCGTGGTAAGGACAGTTGTTGTAGCACTTACCGCAACTAATACAATTCTTCTGGTTGATACGGCCCTGACTTGTATCGGGATCAAACTCGATAGCGTTGTTAGGACAGCCGATTGAGCAGGCACGAGCCACACAGCCTCGGCAGAGGTTTGTAATCTGGTAGTTTGAGCGTACGCAAGATGAGCAAGCCTCATCCACTACGCACATAATATTCTCCTTTGGCTGAGTGCGCTCCAAAGCAATCTTTGCATACTCCGAGAGTGGAGTGAGCTCATCTTTCTCGTCCGACATATCGAAACCAAGCAGTGGCAACGACTTGTACTTTGTGATTGCACGCTCCTTGTGGATACAGCAACGACCAACTGGCTTGGCATTACGGGGACTCAGCTCGATGGGTATTCTGTCGATGCCCTCCACGAGTTGATTCTTTGCCCACAATTTGATAAGTTTGGTAAGCAATACCTGCCTTACGATCATTACGTTGTTTCTAATAGCCATACCTCAAAAATTTAAGTCTGATACTAATGCTTGATTTTACGGTGCGAAGATAGCTTTTTTATGGCAAATTTTGAACAATATGTGCCATATTTTATATCTCGCACCCTCAAAATTTCTGTCCCAGGTCCGAAATCTCACTCCCGTAGCGTGTTGAAGCACTGCTACGGGTAAAAAATACCCGACAGCCGCTTGTGCAGCCATCGGGTATAATCTCTTATGTGAGGAGTGTTACTCCTTGAAGCCACGATTGCGCAACAGTGCATCAATCTTTGGCTCGCGGCCACGGAATGCGGTGTACATAGTCATACCGTCGTCGATACCACCAGGTGTAAGCACATACTTGCGGAATTTAGCAGCCACCTCCTGATTGAAGATGTCGCCAGTCTCGGCAAATGCGTCGAAGGCATCAGCATCGAGTACCTCGGCCCACATATAGCTGTAGTAACCAGCAGTGTAGCCGCCACCCATTGTGTGGCTGAAGTTGGTCATACGATAGCGTGGCAAAATCTGCTTTGGAATACCGCGCTCGGCGAGCTTCTTCTGCTCAAAATCCATCACGTTGAGGTCGGCAGGAATCTCTGTGAGAACGTGCAAATCCATATCGCTGAGCGAAGCCGCCAAATACTCAACTGTAGCGAAGCCCTGACCATACTTCGAGCTCTCCACAATCTTCTTTACAAGCTCCATAGGGATTACCTCGCCTGTCTTGTAGTGCTTTGCATAGACAGCCAACACCTCAGGCTCGAATGCCCAGTGCTCGTTGATCTGCGATGGAAGCTCCACAAAGTCACGCTCCACGCCACTTGCGCCATTGTAGCGCACGTCACGCATAAAGCTGTGCAATGCGTGGCCAAACTCGTGGAAGAGAGTCTCCACATTGTCGATGCTCTGCAATGCTGGGCCGTCGCCTGCGGCAGCGGTCATATTGCAGCAGTTTACCACGATAGGAATCACGCGCTCGCCATTCTCATAGCTCTGACCACGGAACGAAGTACACCAAGCACCGGCGCGCTTACTCTCGCGTGGGAAGTTGTCGCTATAGAAGATAGCCAATGTCTTGCCATCCTTATCGATTACCTCATAGGCCTTTGCTGTGGGCTCGTATGAAGGAACGTCGGCAGTAATCTCCTTGAATGTAAGGCCATAGAGCTTGTTAGCTACGTGGAAGATACCCTGCATCACGTTGCCAATCTCCATATATGAGCGAATCTCCTGCTCGTCAACAGAGTATTTGGCCATCTTGGCTTTGTTCAGGTAGTACATATAGTCCCAGCCCTCTGGCTCGAACTTCTTACCCTCCTTGCGAATCTCGGCACGGATGTCGTTCAACTCCTCCTTAGCCTTCTCCACAGCAGGGCCCCAAACCTGATCGAGCAGGTTGTAAACTGCCTCAGGAGTCTTGGCCATACGGTCATCGAGCGCCAGCTCGGCGTAGTTGTTAAAGCCCATAAGCTTGGCCTTCTCTAAACGCAGAGCCACAATCTTGGCACAGATAGCCTTGTTGTCGTAGTCGTTATTCTGGTTACCGCGATTGTAGTAGGCATCATACACCTTGCGGCGAAGCTCACGGTTGTCGCAGTACTGCAACACAGGATCGCAGCTTGGACGCTGCATATTGAACATATACTTGCCGCTCTGGCCATTCTTCTCGGCCATCTTTGCCGCAGCGTCAATGTTGTTCTGTGGCAAACCTGCCAACTCCTCCACCTTGTCAACAGTCACGAATGTGTTGTTGGTCTCGTGCAAGAGGTTCTGCGAGAATGTGAGTTGCAACATCGAAATCTCCTTGTTCAGCTCGCGAAGTTTTGCCTTCTGCTCGGCGTTGAGCTCGGCACCGCTCTTCACGAAACGCTTGTAAACATTCTCCAGCACCTTCTTCTGCTCGGCGTTGAGGTTCAGGTTCTGCTGAGCGTCGTAAACGCTCTTTACCTTTGCAAAGAGCTTCTCGTTCATATACATATCGTCGCTGTGCGATGTGAACAGAGGTGAGAGCTCCTTCTCCAACTCGCGCATCTGGTCTGTTGAGTTGCTGCTTGAGAGTGGGCTGAATGTGCCACGCACCTTGCGCAGAAGCTCGCCGCTGTTGTCCAGCGCAACGATAGTGTTCTCAAATGTGGGAGCCTCGGTGCTTGCCACAATGGCCTCAATCTCGGCCTTCTGCTCCTCCATACCCTTGAGCAATCCCTCGCGGTAGTTCTCGATAGTAATCTCTGCGAATGGAGCAATGCCAAAAGGCGCAGTGAATTCATTAAAGAGTGGGTTGTCCGACTTTGTTGAGCCGCAACCGCACATAGCAATTGTCATAGCTGCTGCTATCATCTGCTTTGCAAATTTCATACGTCTGATTCTTTTTTATTGTTATGTAATTGTTTCTCTTAGTGTCTGTTAAAATCCCTGCACGATGTTGCAGTTGCTCTGCTTGAGTACGCTCACGCAGTTGTCGATGTCGTTTGGACGAATCACCACATTGGCCTTGTCGCCCTCGGCAAAGGCATACATATACTCAATGAAGATGTTGTTGGCCGCCAGCTCCTCGAGGATTGTCGAGAGTGCTCCTGCCTGATTGGGGCAGCAGATGCAGACAACATCGGTGAGCATCACCGCAAAGTTCTCGGCACGCAGAATCTCAACCGCCTTGTCCACCTCCGACACGATGAGTCGAAGGATACCGAAGTCGGTAGTCTCGGCCATACTGAAGGCGTGCATATTGATTGAATGCTTGCCCAAAATCTTGGTTACTTCGTTGATTCGGCCTGTCTTGTTCTCAAGGAAGACAGAGAGTTGCTTGATTGTCATATCGGTAGTGGTTTGTTATTTCAAATTTCTATTATCTATGACGTGCTTGCCCTTACCCTGGCTGCGCTCGATGCTGTTTGGCTCCATAAGGCGCACGTCGGCACCAATCGAGAGCACACTCTTCAGGCGGTCGGCCAAGCGCTTCTTCATATTCAACATTCGGCCGATGTCGTCGCTGAAGAAGTCGCGACGTACCTCCACCTGTACCTGCAATGTGTCGAGGTTGTTCTCTCGGTCAACGATAAGCATATATTGAGGCTCAAACTCTGGCATATCGAGGATAACGCTCTCCACCTGTGATGGGAATACGTTGATTCCGCGAATGATAAGCATATCGTCGCTGCGGCCAACAATGCGTCCCATACGCACCGACGTACGGCCACACTCGCACTTGCCATCCATAAGCGTGCAGAGGTCTTTGGTGCGGTAGCGCAACAGTGGCATACCCTCTTTGGTGAGGGTGGTGAATACCAACTCGCCCTGCTCGCCGTAAGGAAGCTGCTCCAGAGTGTCGGGGTTGATGATTTCGGGGTAGAAGTGGTCTTCGTTGATGTGTGAGCCATTCTGCTCCTGGCACTCATACGACACACCTGGGCCCATAATCTCGCTAAGACCATAGATGTTGTAGCCCTTAAGGCCCAAACGCTCCTCAATCTCCTTGCGCATATTCTCGGTCCAGGGCTCAGCACCGAAGGCTCCTATGCGAAGGTTGATATCATCCTTCGTAAGCCCCATCTTTTCGAGTGTCTCGGCCAGATAGAGTGCGTATGATGGGGTGCAGGCGATGCCCGAAATCTTCAAATCGCGGATAAGGCGGATGTGCTTCTCGGTGTTGCCAGTCGATGTGGGGACAACCGTAGCGCCTAAGTTCTCAACACCATAGTGAGCACCTAAGCCGCCAGTGAAAAGGCCATAGCCATAGCTAACAGAGAAGGTGTCGTCGCGTGTCACGCCATACGATGTGAGGCATCGTGTCATCACCTCCGACCATACAGCCAAATCCTTGCGTGTGTAGCCCACGATTGTGGGGTTGCCAGTAGTTCCCGACGATGCGTGTACACGCACAATCTCCGAGGCTGGCGCAGCCTGCAAACCATAGGGGTAGTTGTCGCGCAGGTCCTGCTTGGTTGTGAATGGAAGTTTCACAATGTCGTCTATGCTGGTGATATCCTCTGGTGCGATATTCATCTCCTGCATCTTGTTGCGATAGAAGGGGACGTTGTGATAGACGTATGTTACAAGTTTCTGGAGTCGTTTGCTCTGCAATGAGTGCATCTGGTCACGACTCATACACTCTTTGTTTGGATTCCAAATCATAGTTTTATACTTTTCTCAATACCTAACTTAACTCTAATTCAGTGGATGGTCTTGATGGAAGGCCTGCATACGCTCCTGCATCACATCGTAAAGCTCCTCGCGCATACGCGATGTGCAGGCACGCACACCATTCTGCTCGCTACCTGTTGTCGAGAGCGAAATGCTGCTCACGCCATAATACAAAAGCTCCTTGAGCAGCTCGCCACCGCTCATATTACCATAACCAATGGTAAAGAAGAAACCATCTCCCACCCTCTGCGTAACATCGTTGTCATAGACGATGTGGAAGCCGTTGTCGGTGAAAATCTTCTTCATACGCTCGGCACGCAGGGCATATTCGCGGGTATCCTCCACAAAGTTGATTTTACCCTCGGTCGAGAGGCGCAACATCTCGGCATAGGCATACTGAGTAGAGGCCGTACAGCCCGAAGTAATCATATAGAGGATAGATGCAATCAGTGTTTGTCCGAATACTCCCGCATCCTTGTAACGCTCTGCCAAAGCTGGGAAGTGGCGCTCAAAGAGGCGGTCGCTGATACAGGTGAGAGCCATTCGCTGGCCTGCATAGCTGAATATCTTCGACGATGAGAGCATCAGGATATAGTTATCGGTGTAGTGGGCGACGGTTGGCGGGTAGGGTGGCTCAAACGGATGGCCCATATCGTGGCGGAAATCCATACAGAAGTATGCCAAGTCCTCCATCACGATAACATCGTATTTTGTTGCCAACTCGCCGATAATCTTCAGCTCGGCATCCTCCAGACAGATCCACGCGGGGTTGTTGGGGTTGGAGTACACTATGGCGGCAATATCGCCCTCCGAGAGCATCTGCTCTAACTTCCCGCGCAGAGCCTCGCCACGATAGTTGTAGATATCGAACTCCACCCACTCGGCACCAATTACTCTTAGCTGCGACTTCTGGATAGGGAATCCAGGATCGATAAAGAGTATTTTATTCTTGCCTGGTGTGCGTTGTGTGCAGGCGATGAACGAGCCATACGAGCCCGCCACACTGCCAACGGTTGGCACGCAGCTTCGCGCCGAAATATCCACATTAAGGAAGGCCTTCACAAAGCGTGAAGCCTCACTCTTAAGCTCTGGCACACCTGCGGCTGCAGGGTACTGAGAGCCGACACCGCTATCCAGCGCAGCCTTCTCGGCCTCCACGCCATAGCGGTTTATGGGCAGACCAGGCGAACCCTGATCCATACGGATAAAGGGAATTCCGGTTTTCTGCTCAAGATATTGTGCAACGAGTAGTACCTCGCCGATGGTTGCACGCGACAGGTCGGCAATATGCAACTTTTCGACAGCCTCGGCTACAAGTTCCTCTGAAAAAATCTTCATACATTCCTATTTTACAGCACTTAGACCGAGGTCAAATGCCTTACAGTTCATCTCAACAATACTCTCGCCCTTCGATGAGAAGAGTCGCTTGATGCTTTCGCGCAACTGCTCAGGGCTGAGAATCTCGATATACCCAGCAGCCATACCCAGCAGCACCACATTGGCGCTCTTTGGCATATTGTTCTGCTTGGCCAAATCCTCGATTGGCAGTACGGCAACATTTGGCAGAGCCTCCAGCTCGCTCATCAATGCCTGCTCGTCGGGGTAGTTCGGGATGTTCTTGAATGTGTTTGACGATGTTACCACAACACCCTCCTTGCTCAGATATGGCAGGTAACGCAGTGCCTCCATTGGCTCCATCGAGATAATGATGTCGGCACATCCCTGCTTGATAAGGTCGGAGTGGATGGCTTCGGTCGAGAGGCGCAGATTCGACTGCACATCGCCGCCGCGCTGGCTCATACCGTGAACTTCGGCCTGCTTGAGATTTACTCCCGCAGCGGCTGCGGCATCACCTATGATAGTGGCAATCGTGAGGATACCTTGACCGCCCACACCTGCTAAAATAATATCTTTCTTCATTACTGGTTGGCTCTTTTTTGACGAAGTTTACGATTCAGTGTCTGTATGCACTCTCTGCGTGGGATGATTACCGACACACCCTTGTACTCAATCTCCTGACGGATGATGCGTGTAATCTCCTCCATATTCTTGGGCAGAGGTGTCACAACGTGCAGGTGCTCTGGCTCAACGCCCAAGCCCAGGCAGATAGCCTCAAACTTGTTTGTTCCAGCCGAGTCCTGACCTCCCGTCATAGCGGTTGTGAGGTTGTCGGAGATGATGACCGTGATGTTCGATTTGTCGTTGATGGCATCCAATAGGCCAGTCATTCCTGAGTGGGTGAATGTCGAGTCGCCGATAACGGCAATGGCAGGATGTACGCCAGCATCGGCAGCACCTTTGGCCATTGTGATCGAAGCACCCATATCCACACAACTGTCGATGGCGCGGAATGGAGGCAATGCTCCGAGTGTGTAGCAACCTATATCGCCGAAGATGCGGGCATCGGCATATTCGGCTGCCACCTTGTTCAGTGCATCATACGCATCGCGGTGGCCACATCCCTGACACAATGCAGGTGGGCGTGGAACCACGTTCTTTGCCGCAGCGAAGTGCTGCTCACTGACGATGCCGAGTGCTGCACCCACATTGTCGGGCGTAAGCTCTCCCATTCGTGGCAAATCACCAGTAAGGCGGCCCTTTACGGGGTACTCCGAGCCGAGCATCGATTTGATCTGCTCCTCGGCCATAGGCTGACCATCCTCGGCAATGAGCAGAGAGTCGCACTCTGCCGCCAAAGCCTTGATAGCCTTCTCAGGAAGTGGATACTGCGACACCTTCAAAACCTTGATGCCTCGCTTCAATGGCTCGTTCTCCATCACATAGTTGTAAGCAATACCACAAGCCACCACGCCAATCTTTGCATTCTCGGCTGAGTGCTGCTTGTTGTATGGCGAAGACTCTGCCGAGAGTTGCAACTGAGGCTGCTTCTCAACAAGCGAGGCGTATTGACGGCGTGCATTGCCTGGGAGCAAAACCCAGTGTGTACGCTCGTTATCTGGATTGAGTGAGTTCTGTGGAAGTGGGGTGGTGATCTCCACGCCAGCGCGAGAGTGCGCCAGGCGTGTCACCACACGCATCAGCACAGGCAGACGCAACTGCTCCGAGAGAGCGTAGGCATAAGGCATCATATCGTATGCCTCCTGTTGTGACGAAGGCTCAAGGATTGGAATCATCGCAAACTTGCCATAGAAACGTGAGTCCTGCTCGTTCTGCGATGAGTGCATCGATGGATCGTCGGCGGCCAAAACCACCAAACCGCCATTCACACCAGTAATGCCTGAGTTGACAAATGCGTCGGCCGCCACGTTCATTCCAACGTGTTTCATACAGACCAGCGCACGTTTGCCCGCATACGACATACCGAGTGCAGCCTCCATAGCTGTCTTCTCGTTTGTACACCAGCGGCTGCGCACGTCGGCAGCGTTGGCCTGAATAAATTCAGTTATCTCGGTTGAGGGCGTACCAGGGTAGGCATACACACCGCTGATGCCAGCGTGTATAGCTCCTAAGGCTATAGCCTCGTCGCCCAAAAGTAGTCTTTTTGAAATCATATCTAATGTTTTGCTAAATATCGGCATCTTTCAGCACGGGGAACTTCTCGCGGAAGGCCTCCAGCGCCTCAATATCTATCTCGGCCGAAACCTCACACTCTGTGTTGTCGGCACAAGCGGCCAGTGTGTGACCATAGGGGTTGATAATCACGCTACCCCCGCAATACTCACACGTAGGATCTGTTCCCACGCGGTTCACGCCCGCCACATAACACTGATTCTCTATGGCGCGAGCCACCAGCAGTGCGCTCCAGGCCTTCACTCTTGGGGTAGGCCAGCTTGCAACATACAAAATCATATCGTAATCGCCTCTGTTGCGTGCCCAGATTGGGAAACGCAGGTCGTAGCACACCTCCAGAAGAATTCTCACACCACGCCACTCTACTATCACACGCTCCTCGCCTGCGGTGAATCGCAGATGCTCACCACCATAGGTGAACAGGTGCTTTTTGTCGTAGAAGGTCACACTGCCGTCGGGCTTTACGAAATAGAAACGGTTGTAGTATCGTCCCTGCTCCTCGACTGCCACGCTACCAGCTATGGCCGCATCTGCCTCAGCCGCCATTCGCTTCATCCACCTCAGTGTATCGCTGTCGCAGCTCTCGGCAATGCCCTCTGGCTGGGTGCAAAATCCCGTAGAGAACATCTCTGGCAGTACATACAAATCGGCTCCTATATTGCCGCGAATTGCCTTCTCTGCTCGCGCGATATTCTTTGCAGGATTTGCCCACACTATATCTCGTTGTAGAATAGTTACTTTCATATTGGTGAATTCTTAAGCCACAAATATACGAATTATAGAGTTATAGCTCCAATTACACAGTGATAAACTTGCATAAATATCCAAAAAAACACCCCAAAAGCGCGAGCTTTTAGGGTGTTCGTATCTATTACTGTCTAATTTGGCTGTCGGCAGAGGTGGTTAAGGAGTTATTCCCACTCTTGTTGCCCCCTTGCGACGTTAGAACAAGAAGCCAGTGTTGATGTAGAAGGCTCCGTTGCCATCCTGATTCTTGATATATGGATCGTTGCTGAACTTACTGATTGGCAAACCATACTCAAAGGCCACGATAAAGTTTTGGTTCATAATGAATCGCAGACCACCACCAACTGTGATATGTGGGCGGTCGGCGGTGCGGTTGCCAGTCAGAGCCATATACTCCTCATACTCCTTGCGGTACTTCTCCTCGCCCTTGAACGACATAACGAAGTTGCGAGTTACCATAGTACCATCGCTAAATACGTTCAAGCCGAAGGCTATGTTCTGCTTCCAGAGTGTGAAGTTCACAAAGCGCCAGCGCAACTCGGCGTTATATGATGCCATATCGAGGCCCTGCACGCGGTTACGCATCAAACCTCTAATTGTGCGGTAGCCTCCCATACCGTCGCGGTCGTATGATGCACCCATTACGGTAATGTATGGAAGCACATAGTATGGAGCATCCTTGCCGATTGTGCCCTCATAATTAAGGCGATAGGCGAATGTCAAGATATCGTTGTCAACGATAGGTACATACTGGCGGAATGTAGCCGAATACTTGTAGAAAGGAATCTTTGTGCCTAACCACTTTGGAGCTGCGGTTAAGTGAGCCTCGGCCCAAATGCCGCGTGATGGAGCACCCTCCTTGTCGCGTGTGTCGAACAAAAGTCCCGCACGAATGGTGCTGTTCAAGCCGCCGTTGGCCTCCTCATCCGAGATAATACCCCAGTTACGGTACTGCTCGAAAACTGTAATCTCGCTATCGGGGAACTTCTTCTCCTCGGCTTTGTTCTTGTTGATCTTATCGCGGTTGATGGCACCCTGCTTGAAGTAGCTCAGGTGGTAACCAGCCTCCCAGAAGAACTTGTTGTTCCAGATGTTGCCCGTGAAGTCGGTCTTGAAGAGCATAGCCACACGATTGATTCGATACTTTGGCGTGTAGATATAGTTGTTGAGGTTCTTCTTGTCCTTACCCAATGCCACCATCTCGTGGTTGAAGTACGACATATAACCGTTGAAACCATAGAAATCCATCGCCTTATCGTTCGTAAGGGTGAATGTCGAAGACCAGCGTACTCCAGGAATCAAGAAGCGGTTGTCGTACGACACTGTGTAGAGCTGCGAGCCCTTAGTGAAGAACGAAGCCTCGAAGTACCACTGCTGGCGTGGGTTGGGGTAGGTTGAGCCGTCGCCAAAATCGAAGATGTTGAGCAGAGCACCCAACTGGAAACCCTTGTCGGCATCGAACGCTACGGCTGGCAATGGACCAAAGTTGTAGCCAGTCTTAATAATCTCTTTCTTTGCGGGAGCAGCCGTCTCATTATTCTGGTCGCCGAGTGTGGTTTTACCCTCGTGGGCGGCAACCGAGCCTACGAGCAAAAGTGATGCTATGGTACAAAATAGATTTTTCATAATGGATTGTGTTTTAGTTGTTTGCAATGATTTCTCTGATCTTTGCATACCTTGCTCTAAGCTCGCCGAACAAGAGCAGTTTAATATCTGAAATAGCCAGTCGGAGCAATCTCCAGGTCTCGTGTGCCACAATTGGTGCGGGCAGTAACGCCAACGTAAGAGGCAATGCCCACTGCCAGGGGAGCAACGAATAGGCTACAGCGGCATATATAATCATCAGCAGAGGCCATAAAACAAGGTTGAGCACAAAGCGCACCGAGTTGCGGAAAGCAGGATCTTTGAGCTTACTGAAGATAAACGCACACAATAGTTTGATAGGGAGCGTCAGGATCGACACCGGTGCACAATATGGGAGTGCTACTATCAAGAAGAGCAGCTTGAGAATTCGCGAAAGGATTGGGAACTTAATCGACACCGAATCGAGGCTGATGTGGCGACTGCGGCGCATATCTGCGGCCTCGCGTCCCAACTGCAACAACTCGGCTGCCAGTTCGGGCTTCTCTTCGCGCATCTTGCAAATCTGTGCTACGGTGTGGCGGTTGGCCAGGAAGTGCACGTCAAGTTCATTCATTCGCTCGCTGTGCTCACGCTTGATGGGCTTCACCTGCGACTTTACCACTGTGGCACAAATCTCGTATGTGGCGTTGTAGTCATCATCGTTGGGGATGTAGAGTATCGACGACTTCATACGCTCCTCGAGCAACTCTCGCATAATGTTCATACGCTCCTGAGGAGTGTTGTCGGGGTGCGCCTTGATGAAGTCACCCACGTTGATAGGCTCTACAATCTGCACTCTTACTGTCGAGCGGAAGCGGAAGAAGTTACCATAACGGATACCCACAGGCACAATGTAGAGTGGCATATCGGGCATAAGCTCCTGCGCCTGAAAGGCTATACGGAATATTCCCTTCGAGAGTGGCAACGACGAATACTTCGCCTGATGCTGGCCTTCGGGGAAGATGCAGAATGGCACCTTGTCACGCAATACGTCAACAGCCTTCTCTATAGTCTCGTTGTTACGCTTCACCTCGTCCAGTCCATCGCGCATACGCATAATGGGCATAATCCTCAAGAAGTGGAATATCTTGGCCAGCGTGCGATTCTTGAAGATGTCGGCACGAGCCACAAACACCTTTGCGCTGCGATTCATTGCCAGAATGACCAATGCGTCCATCAAGGCGTTGGTGTGGTTGGGGGCGAAGATTATAGCTCCATCCTTAGGAATGTTCTGGCGACCGACATACCTGATGTTACGATATGATAGCTTGAGTACCAAATCCACATAGTAGCGCAATGTGGCGTAGAGCAGACTGAAGTCCTGAATTTTCTTCTGACGACGAGCCATAGAGTAGTATTTAGTGTGTAATTAAGCCTTTAATGGTTTTCTGCGGAAGTAGAAGGCAACCGAGAGTCCCGACACGATGTGCCAGATTCCCCACCAAGCCGTAATAAAGAGCATACCTCCGTAGTGGCCGTGCCAAATCTCGGGTGGGAAGATGGCCGTGTTGAAGAGCAGAATCAATCCCAAACCAGAATTCTGGATGCCAGTCTCCACTGTGAGTGAACGCACATCACGCTCACCCAACTTGCCGAGGCGACCTGTGAAGTAGCCCGACATCAAGGCGCTTGCATTGTGGAGCATAACGATGAAGAATACGTAGAAAATGTTATCTACAAAAATCTGGAAGTTCTGCGAGAATGATACCGTAACCATACCGATAAAGAGCAGGATAGAGAGAATCTGCGCAGGCTTGGTAATCTTCTTTGTGGCGTTAGGGAAGTAACGCGAGAAGATAAGTCCCAATGCAATGGGTACACCCAGCAGCAGAAGAATCTGCTCCAACATAGGGAAGAATGGAATCACCAAAGTTGGGATATCGTTCTTCACGCTGATAAAGTGGCTATAGAGCGAACCCCATAAGAAGAAGTTGAATGGAGTTACGATAGGGGCAAAAGCCGTTGTGATGGCGGTCATCGATACCGACAGCTCCACGTTACCTCGTGAGAGCGACGATATAAAATTGGAGATGTTGCCTCCAGGACACGATGCCACCAGAATCATACCCAGCGCAATCATTGGCGTAATCAGAGGATTCAGCACCAAAGCGATGAGGAATGTTACGGCGGGCAGAATTACCCACTGCGACACAACGCCAAGAATTACAGCCTTAGGATTTGTAAAAACATCTTTGAATGTTTGCAACTTGATGCCGAGCGCCACGCCAAACATCACAAATGCGAGAATGATATTCACGATAAACATTCCGCCTTCACCAAAATTGATGGTAATGCCATTTAGTGATTCTAATTGTTCTTTCATTTGAAAAATAACATCTCACAGCCGCCTTTTATGCGGCTATTTGGGTTAGTTTTTTGGGGTTTTCGATAGTTACATTCACGCGACTTGAGTGACTATGGTCTGCCCGTTGTTAATTTATACCTTACTATAAGCAAGTGCTACAAAAATACCAATTATTTCTCTAAATTAGCCATTCAGCCCCATATATTGTGGTAATATTACCTATATTGTCGGCAAAATGACTCTTTTTATATCGATTTTAGCTATCGTCTGGGAGCTTTGTGACGAATGGCCAGCCCGCTTTGCGTTTGCCGAGGGGTGGAAATTTCGCCACAAATCGGGTGAAGTGGCGAAATTGCTCGGCTACAGAAGGTGATGTTTTGCTATGTACGCTTTGCCGAGAAAAGTGGGTGTGATGCCGAAAAGATATATCGGGGATAATTGGTGTAAAACAGAATGAGTGAGAATCGGATGACGATTACAATAGATGCCCAGATGGTTGCGGTTGAATGAAAAATGGTTAACTTTGCGCGGTTGTTAGCGTAGAGTCTTTTGATGGCAAGTGTGCCGAGCTCTCGATAGATAGATAACTAAAACAATATAATAAAGTATGAAGAGACTGATTTTTATTTTGCTGACGCTTGTTGCCACTCAGGCCGTAGCTCAGGATTTGCCCCTCTACAAGAGGGTTGTAAAGGAGCTTAGCTCGTCGAAGTATCAGGGCCGAGGCTATGCCTACGATGGGGCCAACAAGGCGGGTAAGTATTTGGAGAAGGAGTTTAAGAAGGTGGGTGTGGATCAGGTTATCTGCCAACCTTTCAAGATTAACATCAACACATTCCCTGGTAAGATGAAACTCTGCGTTGATGGCCGCAAGCTCGAGGCGGGTGTTGATTTCAATCTCCGCGAGTTCTCGCCAGGTGCTAAGGGTAGCTACAAGCTCTACCACATCGACACCGCCAATTACGACTCAAATAAGATTTTTGCCGACCTCGCACTCCCCGAGAATAAGGGTGCGTTTGTTGTGTGCGACTTCTGGTTTACCTATAAGCACAGCGCCGATTTCAAGCGTATGCAGAGCCGTGAGGGTTGCGCCAATGGTGGTTTGATCTACACTTGGAATGAGCCGTTGAAGTTCTATAAGGCCTATGGCGAGAAGGTGGCTCAGAAGCCAGTTATCTGGGTTACCACCGATGCCTTGTCGGCCAGCGCAAGACGTATTGATGTCGATATCGAGAATAAGTTCTTGGCCGATTACGAGTGCTTCAATGTGATTGCTAAGGTCGAGGGCGAGAGCCACGATAGCTGCTATGTATTCACAGCCCACTACGACCACTTGGGTAACCTCGGCCGCAAGGTCTATTACGCGGGTGCTCACGACAACGCATCGGGTACTGCCGCCATCGTAACACTCGCTGCACACTATGCCAAGCAGCGCCCAAAGTATGATATGTACTTTATCGCATTCTCAGGCGAGGATGCCTTCCTGCGTGGTTCGGAGTGGTATGCCAACAACCCTTTGGTTAGCCTCAAGCAGATTAAGTACCTCTTCAATCTCGATATGATTGGCGACAACAACCCAGTGCAGTATTGCGAGGTTAGCCCTGAGGGTATGCGTGGCTATGAGCTTTTTGAGAAGATTAACAACTCAAAGCACTACTTCAAGTCGCTCAATCGTGGCAAACTTGCGGGCAATAGCGACCACTACCCATTTGCCCAGCGCAACGTGCCCTGCATCTTCCTCGAGAACGAGGGTGGCGACGCCTTCAAGTACTACCACACAACATTCGACACTTGGGAGAATGCTATCTTCGACAGCTACGAGCCAGTGTTCAAGTTGGTTGTGGATTTTGTCGAGCAGTATGAGTAAATTGGGGATGCCCAATTAAGATAAAAGAGTTCAACTTTGTTGAGCTCTTTTTTGTTATAACGGATTGGCTACTCGCAGCCCTATGGTCTGCTCCGCTTAACGCCTTTCCGTTGCGCTCGCCGCTGGGGCCCTTACAAACTCCAAAGAGATTGATTATGCTCCACAATGGAGCTTCTTTGCATCTGCAAGCCATCGCTCAAATAGATTTGGCGCTGTCCTGCAGACACAAAAAAGGCTTCGATAATATCGAAGCCTCATCAATCTCATTTGAGTTTGTGGGAGTTGACGGATTCGAACGGCGTAGCCGTCGCGGGGATACCCAAAAAGCGAAGCGAATAAATCCGATTTATCCCCGCAACCGCTCTTAACTCTAATTCCGTCAACTTCGGGAGTATTTGGGCGAGAAAGCTTGCTTTAGCAAGAAAGTTTTTATTGTGTGGTTGGGTGATGCTTGCATAAACCCATCACACAATAAAAATAAAGATTGGGTTTATCCCAATCATTCTCGCCAATTATAATCTTGCCAGAAAACAAAAAAAGCAATCCTCTCGGATTGCTTTGTGGGAGTTGGCGGGTTCGAACCGCCGTCCCTCTGCTTGTAAGGCAGATGCTCTGAACCAGCTGAGCTAAACTCCCTTTTTTTGATTGCGAGTGCAAAGGTAGTGTAAAAATCGTAACAAACAAATTTTTTTCTCTTTTTTCTGCTCCTGGATATGTTTTTCGTTGGCTCGGTAATGTAAACTAAGCAGCCATAGCTACCCTCCAAAAACAAATAAGACCGATAATCGGGTGATTATCAGTCCTATTATGTACTCGAAGCCGGGGTCGAACCGGCACGGCCATTACTGGCCACAGGATTTTAAGTCCGGCGTGTCTACCTATTCCACCATTCGAGCAACCGCTTTCCTTTCGGTAAGACGAGGCAAAAGTAGTAAAATTATTTCAATGTGCAAACCTTTGATTTATATATTCTACAATCTTTTCGCTCTCTTTGGGGTTAAACCAAGCTATCTCCTCGTCGCGCCTAAACCAGGTGAGCTGGCGTTTGGCATAGCGTCGTGAGTTGCGCTTGATAAGTTCAATGGCCTCCTCGCGGGTGGTTATGCCGTCGAAATAGTCAAACATTTCGCGGTAGCCCACAGTCTGCAATGAGTTCAAATGCCTAAGGTGGCTCACCGAGCGGGCCTCCTGCTCCAAGCCCTGCTCCATCATTATATCCACTCGCCTGTCAATTCGCTCATAAAGCTCCTCGCGGGGCATATCAACGCCAATCTTTATGATATCGAAGTTGCGCTTGCGCCTCTCTCCCGTGCGGAACGATGAGTAGGGCCTTCCCGATGCTATACACACCTCTAAGGCTCTCACCACGCGGGCTTGATTCTTCAAATCCACCTGCTCGTAAAATTCGGAATCACGCTCCCTGAGCTCCTCGCAGAGTGCTTCCAAACCCTCCTCTGAGAGCCTTTGAGCGAGTGATTCCCTTAGCTCGGGCGTGACCTCGGGCATATTGTCCATTCCCTCGCATAAAGCCTTGACATAGAGGCCAGAGCCGCCAACGGCCACCACCACGTCGTGCTTTTGAAATAGCTGCCCCAGAGATTGCAGAGCCTCAGCCTCATACGCGCCGCAATTGAAGTCATCCGTTAGCTCACGCGATGCAATGAAGTGATGCTCAACCCGTTGCAACTGCTCGGCGTCGGGCTGTGCAGTGCCGATGGGTATGCCACGATAAAACTGACGCGAGTCGGTTGAGATTATAGGCGCGTGAAAATACTCGGCCACAGTAATACTGAGGTCGGTCTTTCCCGAGCCTGTTGGGCCAACTATGACTATGAGCCGTTTAGTACTCATCGTCATATCCGTCATCACCCTCGAAATCGCTGTACTCGCCCATCATCTCCTCGAATATTGAGCCACTCTGCTCGTTGGCTTCGGGATCGTACTGGTCGGGAGCGGGTGAGTGCTCAAACTGCACACGGGGGTACTTCATCCCCTGCTGTGGCTCTTTCGCCTCGACAAGCTCCATAAAGTAGGCTCGCTCGGTGAACGGATCGAACATATATATCAGTCTGTCGTGCAGGTGTGTCAACACATCCTCCAGACGAGATGTGGCCATCGGTTCGGGTGAACACACGCCCATAGCGCCCATCTCCTCACCCATATCCATATAGGTGTACTCCTTGATGCGCTCCCATCTGCTGTCGGCCGTATAGAACGATGCCATACAGGGATCATATCCCAGCATTGAGATTATAAAGTCGTGAAGCTCAAGCAGCGTAGAGTCGGCCATAACCTCGAAGTCGCGAACAAAGTTGTCGTTCTCGTCACTGAGCATCCTGAATCTGAAAACCATTGACATAGTTGTCTTGCGTTAATTTACTTTATATAAAATGTATAAGCACTTGAGCCTTAGCGGCTGCGGCAGCAGGCCTATTTTGTGGCATCGGCCACGCCACGCAAATAACCGATAGACTCGGCGATGCCTGGATGTGGATTGTCGCCATTCTTCTCAAACTCCAACGACACCACGCCTGTGTACTTTATCTGGCGCAACACCTTCATAATAGGGCGGAAGTCTATCACGCCACGTCCCATCTCCCAAGTCCTGCCCTGCTTAGATGGAGCAGTCTCATCCTTGATGTGGATGTCGTAGATCCAATCCTTATACTTCTTGATATCCTTCACGATGTCCTCGCCCATACGCACTGAGTGGCCCAGGTCCATACAGCAACCCACGCCAAGCGAAGGATCCTTTACCATCTCTACAACCTTCTGGATGTTGGGGAATGGTTGGCCGTCGGGACCGTGAGTGTGGATAGCAACCTTGATGCCTGTCTGCTTCACCTTAGCAATCACATAATCGATAAGCTCATAAGTAGGCACGCCGATAAACACGTCGCTGCCATAGCGCTCGGCATAAGCAAATGCGCGGTCAACCTCGGCCTCGCTCTTCATATAGATAGGGCCCAAGATATATGGATTCACGCCATACTCCTTGCACTTTGCCTTGAAGGCATCCATTTGCTCCTTAGTTGAGTTGAGTGGCAACCACCAATCCTTCACCGAGAGGTATCTCACGTCCATACTCTTGAGCAGAGCCAGAGTCTGGTCGATGTTATACTTGCGGTATGAGTATCCTGCAACTCCAATCTTGAAATCCTCGGAGCCTCGCTTACCCTCGATGAGCTGCGCCTGTGATGGGCTGACCATCATAACCATTGCCAGCGCAAGAGCCAATTTTAAAATCTGTTTCATATAAGTTGTTTTTTAATTTGTTACTTACTATTTTTCAATGCCTTTTTAATCACTTTGGTATATGCCTCGGCATACTCGGCCATACCGATATCGTTGGGATGCCATCCGTCGATGCTCGAATCCATCGAAAGACCAATATCCTCTTTTGAGAGGTAGAACAAACCCTTGACACCCTGCTTTTTGAGCTGTTCGTAGGCCTTGCGGCACTCCTTGTTGCCAAGAACGTGAGCCTCGTCGCTTTTGGGCGATGCCTCGGCGTGGAGTGTTCCGCAATGCTCGGTGATGATGATTGGAGCGTTGCTTACCTTGCGAATCTTCTCTACAGCCTCGGTGATGCGAGGGGCGATGGTGTTGAGCATACCACACATATTGGGTATGCAGTCGAGGATATAGACCGCAGCATCAACCTGACAGATATAATCAACAACAGGAGCCTCAAGACGGCCATTGCCCGAAAATCCAAGATTGATGACGGGCCTGTCGAACTCTCGCTTAAGGATTGCAGTCCACGCCATACCTGGTCGTGAAGCAGATGCTCCCTGAGCGATAGATGTTCCATAGACGATGATTGGCTTCTGCTTGTCGGGCTCTACAAAACGGAAATTATACCCCTCGGAGGTACCTATTTTGAGGCTGCTCACAGTGTTGTAAAGCGGGAGATAGAGCTCATAGAGGTGGCCCTCCTTATTGTTGGAGTCATACACCAAATCGCGGTAAGTATATTTAGACTCGTCACCACGTCTGATAACTATGCCCGATGGCGCTGCGCACCATCTCTCGTGGCCCTGCGCATCGAGCGAATAGAGGTCAACTCCCGATGAACCCATAGGTGCCATATTGTGCATATTGGTTCCGTTCTCCAACGTGTACCTGATGGAAATAGTCGGTGAGTTGGAGAAGAAGCGTATGGTAAGTCCTGCGCTGTTTTTCGACAATGACCAGACGGCATCTCTAAGCTGTGGCTTGACTGACTCAGCGATACGATGATAGTTTTTGCGTACCTCAGGGTGGTCGATTCTGCAATCAATGTAGCAGATATCTCCCTCCATAGGATCGTGCCATACGGTCTGCTGCGCAAAAAGCGACGTGAGGCTGATAAGCAGTGCCGCTATGGTGAGTGAAAATCGTTTCATAAGCTGGGGTAGTTGAAGTTTTACTTTAATTTGTAGTGCTTTGCAAGGCCGCCCTCCGAAGTCTCACGGTAGAGGCTTGGCAGGTTGTGGCCAGTCTCCTTCATTACGGCTACAACGTGGTCGTAATTTACTCGGTGCTTGCCATCCGAGAGGATTGCAAATGTAGCGGAGTCGATGGCGCGGGCCGCTGCGACGGCGTTACGCTCGATGCAAGGAATCTGCACCAATCCGCAGACTGGATCGCAGGTGAGGCCCAAGTGGTGCTCCAAAGCCATCTCGGCGGCATACTCAATCTGTGCAGGTGTACCACCCATCAACTGACAAGCCGCAGCAGCAGCCATAGCGCAGGCTACACCAATCTCGCCCTGACAACCCACCTCGGCGCCAGAGATTGAGGCGTTGGTCTTGGCGATGTTGCCAAACACACCCGCAGTGGCCAATGCTCTGAGGATGCGCACGGGGCGATAGTCGTTAAGGTCGGCCAAGTGCTTGAGTACGGCAGGCAATACGCCACACGAACCACACGTTGGGGCGGTTACCACCTCGCCACCCGAAGCATTCTCCTCGGCTGTAGCCAAAGCATAGGCATAGAGGCGTGAACGGTTGCTTACCGATGGGCCATACTCCTTTGCCTTCACCCAATATGTACCAGCCTTGCGGCGTACCTTCAAACCTCCTGGCAGCACTCCGTCGTTGTTGAGTCCCTCCTCGATGGTGTTCTGCATCGACTGCCAAATCTTGTCGAGATAGTCCCAGATGTCATCATCCTCACTATCCTGCACATACTCCCAATAGGTCTTACCCTCATCCTCACACCAGTTCAAAATATCCTCGCTGGTGGTTAATTTATATATCTTGCGATGCGCCTCCATTGGCATATCGGGAGCTGCGATTGAGCCACCACCAACGCTATAGATTGTCCAACTGTCACTCACCTTGCCATCCTTGATGGCCTCGAACAACATTCCGTTGGTGTGGAATGGAAGTACAGTCTCAGGCTCCCAGATAATCTCGAGTGGTGCTATCGGCTCCAGTACGTCGCGGATGGCTGTGTCGGTAAGGTGGCCCTTACCCGTTGCAGCTAACGAGCCATAGAGCGTTACGCGGAAGCTGTCCACCTCTCCACAGCGGGCGATGAACTGCTTGGCAGCCTTCTTGGGGCCCATAGTGTGGCTACTTGATGGGCCATTTCCTATTTTATATAACTCTTTTAGTGATTCCATATTTTGGTTATGTTATATGTTTCGATGTTAAACGTGGCGGAGAATCTCTTCCAGCCCCTCGAAGTGGCACTTGTAGTCCTCTAACGAGCGGGTGATTACCTCGTAGGCCTCCTCGCGGCCGTATGTAGCCACAATCTCCACCTTCTTCTGTGCCTCGCTCACACGGTCCATAGCGGGCATATCCTTGTAGGTGAGGAAGTAGTGCTTCAGACGGTCAACCACAATGTGGGGCAACTCCTCGATGTCGTTGTAACCACGATAGGTGGCATCGTTGCGCAGTACGGCAATAATCTTGTCGTCGGCCTCGTCGCCATCCAGCATTCGGAAGCCACCGATAGGCTTCACCGTGGCGATGATGTCGCCGTGAGCAATCGTACGCTCGGTAAGCACACAAATATCCAATGGATCGCCGTCGCCTTTGATATCCTCTCTGCCACTGCGCTCCATACAGAAGTTTGCCACCGAGTCACCACAAAAACTCTGGGGGATAAAACCATAGAGTGCAGGCACTACATTCGAGTATTTCTGTGGTCGGTCGATGCGGATGTAGCCACTCACCTTGTCGAGCTCATACTTTACGGTGTCGGTTGGTACCATCTCGATAAAGGCGGTTACGATTTCGGGCGCATTATCGCCAACTTCCAATCCGTGCCAGGGGTGAGATTTGTAGCGTAAGCCCATCAATCTGGCGATAGGATCATTGATTTTGTTTCCCATAATATTTGTAGTTTTCGGTTGATAAATCGTTTGGTAGTTTGGGTTGTGGTAGGTTGCGGTGGGTTACCCCACTATATAGCGTGCCGCTTTGGGCAGTAGCCTGTAAACCAAGTTGGTCAGCGCCCAGCTCGCCGTAAAGACAATCGCTATGGTGCCAATCACGCAGAGCGGCGTGGGCAGACCGAGTGGCGAAAGGAGCATTACGGCCGGACCGATGAAGATGTAGTGGACCATATAGATTCCAAAGCCACACTTTGTGATATTGGCCAGCAGGCTCTGCGCTCGCTCAGATTTTACGTTTGCACGTTGCACAATAATGAATATACCGATTGTCATCAGCACCACGTTTGGCGAGCAGTATTGCCAGAACATCTCCAGCAGATGGGGCGCCTGCTCATAGGTGTATTGCTCGGCCATAGTGTTGTAGCCCGAATAGGTGATGATAAATCCCGAGGTGTAGAGCATCGTGCCGACCGCAATAGCCTTTGCCGACCGGAGTCGGGTACCTCCGCCCATCAGGTGGCCTAAAAGCAAGTAGCCGACAAATCCTGCGAAGTAGTGCAGCAGGCCAAAGTTATTCCACGCACACACGCCCCAGATATCCTTCGAGATGAGCTGCTCAAGGTAGGGCAGCATAAGCGAGCAACCCCACAATGCCACAAAGCCTCGTGTGAGAGTCTTGTCGTTCTTCTCTACCCAGGCCGAAAGGTAGGGCATAAAGAAATAGAGGCCGATGAGTATATAGATATACCACATATGTGTTGTGTAGCCGTTGAATGAGAATGGAATCATTGCAATACTTCCGATGGCGTCGCCCAACTCCTGCGAGGGTGCATACTCGAATGGGAAGAATACAGATACCACACTCTTGTCGGCTCCCACCACGCCCGTAAACCAGGGGACGAGGTTATAGATCACAGACCAAAGAAGCATCGGAAAGAGGATTCGGGGGATGCGCTTGCGGTAGAAATCCTTAGCGTTCTTCGTGATGGGGAGCAACAACATACCCGTCATCATAGCAAATAGTGGTACGCAAGGACGCACCATCGAGCCGATGAATCCGCCCCAGAATCCAGCGCTGCTATCCTCTTGAGGGGTGGCGTTGTAGATATCCACGCTGTGGGCTGCTATCACCATAAGGATAGCCACCAGCCTCAGCAGGTCGAGCCATACAATTCGCTCGGTATTTTGATTTGTGTTGCCCATACTGCGTAAGTAATGTCAAATCTAATGCTATAATTCAAACAAAATTAAGAAAAATATTTGTCAATCGGTAATATTGCGTCAAAAATAGTTTGCTTGGAGGGTGCTAATTTTCGGCGGCGGGTGATATTTCTCGCTGCCGAATTGCATTTATTTGGAGGAAGGATTGTGTGAAAAATGTCCAATAGTGCAAAATTTGGGCGATTTTGGGAGTAATTTCACCCCAATATAGTGCAATTAGTGGCAAAAAAGCACGATGGAGATACTATCTGCCACATTTTTTGGGAGCTTTGAAAATATGTCGTGATATTTGTGCAAGAGATGGGCTCAGACTCGCTGCCGACAACTTCGTCCAAAGCGGTATTTTCTGCCGCAGGATGGCAGATGCAGTGGGGCAGAGGTAGAGCACAGATATGAATAATTTGATCCCTTCAATAACAATTCCCCTTATATTTTCGGGCCGCGCACATCTTTAGCGGCCTCTTTTTGTGTCTGTGCGCAAGGAGTCTGTTTGTGGCCAAATTGTGGGCGCGTATGGTCTAAAATGAGGGGATTTGTATTTTCGGAGTGATATTTAGTATATTTGCAGCCGAAAAATAAGGAAACTATGGCAAAGATATATATACCAACGTTTGGCGAGGAGGTGGGAAACACTATCTCACACGGAGTGATGAGTATTTTGATGCTACTGGCTATGCCCTTTGCTGCGGTGAGGGTGTATGAGCATAGCGGAGGCGATGTGTTGATGACATTCGGAGTGAGCATTTTCTGCGTGAGCATCTTTTTGATGTTCCTCATCTCGACACTCTACCACTCGATGCTGCACGATACACGCCACAAGGAGATATTTCATATTCTCGACCACATCTTCATATACTTTGCCATTGCGGGCAGTTATACGCCTGTGGCTCTGTCGGTGATTGGTGGCTGGCAGGGGTGGCTTATCTTTATCCTGCAGTGGGTGATGGTGATATTTGGAATATTCTATAAGTCGCTCTCTCGCCGCTCGATACCAGCCGTGAGCCTTACGATATATCTGGTGATGGGCTGGACTGTGGTATTCTTCTTTCCGCTCTTTATGCGCAATGCCTCGTGGCAGTTTATATCGCTCATAGCTTTGGGTGGTCTGTTCTACACCATCGGCGCAATATTCTATGCCAAGAAGGCCTTTCGCCATCACCACCTGGTGTGGCATCTGCTAATCAATCTGGCGGCGGCATCGCACTTTATAGCGATAGTATTTTTCATATAAAGAAGCTATCTAACAAGGCTCTTTTGGCATCTGCCTTGAGCTTGAATTCCTCACATACGCCGAGTATGCTGCGGATTCAACCTCTGCGAGCAGCTTCAAAATAGCTCTTGTTATATAACTTCTTGGTTGAGAAGTTGAAATAATAATAAATCAAAAGTGATTGTCTAACACAGTTGTCTGACAATCACTTTTGATTTTGAGAGCTTAAGCTCTGCTATTATTTGTTTGCTGCACTCTCGGCGTTCTGCTTCGAGGCATCGCCCTTCTTGTTGTAGAGGAAACGGCGAATCTTGCTTGTTGGAGTCTTGATGAACTCAGCCTCCTCCTCAATCACCTTCGAAATGCGAGAGAAACGGTTAACCTTCGAGTTCACATACTTCAGAATGTCGCTCTTGAGCTCCTCCTTGCGAGCATTCCACTCGTCAACCTTCTGGCTCAACTCGTCGCGGGTAATCTCCCACTTCTCCATAAACTCGTTCTTGAGCTTCTCGATAGCATCGCTGTCGAAGTGAATCAATGCCACGAGCTGACCATCCTGCTCGGTAACAATTGACTCCGAAACGTATGTGTTGGTGTTGAGTACCGACTCAATCTCCTCGGGGTAGATGTTCTCGCCGCTTGGTCCAAGAATCATATTCTTCAAGCGGCCCTTGATGAAGATGAAGCCATCCTCGTCGATGTAACCCAAGTCGCCAGTGCGGAACCAGCCATCCTCGGTGAATACCTCGGCAGTGGCCTCGGGGTTCTTGTAGTAGCCCTGCATAACAGATGGACTGCTAACCACAATCTCGCCCTGCTTTGTCTCGGGATTCACATTGTCGAGACGCACAGTCACGCCGTTCATCTGTGGGCCTGTAGCGCCGAGCTTAACGGCTGGCGAAATCTGGCCTGCCACGAGTGGTGCAGTCTCGGTAAGACCATAACCAATGGCGTATGGGAACTTGGCGTCGATAAGGAACTGCTCAACCTGCTCATCGAGCTTCGCACCACCGATAAAGAGGCGTACGCGGCCACCAAATGCCTTGTGGAGCTTGTTACCCGCCAAGCGGTGCAGCAGACGACGACCAAATGAGTTGTTATAGATAGCACGCAGCATAGGTGTCGAAGTGAACTTCGCGTAGATCTGGCTGCGGAATACCTTTTCGATAATCAGCGGAACGATAAAGAAGCAGGTTGGACGCACCTTGCGCAACGCTGGCAGGAGAATTGATGCTGTGGGTGGCTTCTCCAGATATGTGCTCGTTGCACCAGTTGCCAACACATAAATCATACCCAGCGAGCACTCGTAGGTGTGCGAGAGTGGCAACACCGAAAGCATTGAATCACCTGGCCCGATAGGGTAGAGGCCATAGAGCATATTGATCTGCATAGCCAAGTTGTAGTGGGTGAGCATCACGCCCTTAGGCTGCGAAGTGGTACCCGATGTGTAGATGATGGCTGCCAAATCCTCAGGCTTTGGAATCTGCTTTGTACCCTGCTCCTTGACCGTTTGTGAGATTATGCCCAGATTCTTTGTGCGGATAACGACGTTGAGCGACGCCACGCTCTCCTTCGAGAGCTTTGTAAAGAGCTTATCCGACACAAGAAGTGCTTTTGCCTCAGAGTGTTTGATGAGTTTATCGAGCTCCTCGCCTGTGAAGTCAGGGAGAATGGGCACAGCAACCATACCTGCTGTGGTGATAGCGAAATAGCTGGCACCCCAGTTAGGCATATTGCTGCTAAGGATAACCACCTTGTCGCCAGCACTCAGGCCAGCACCCAGCAACATCTCCTGTATCTGCTCCACGCGCTTGCCAAACTCAGCGTAGCTTACATCTTCGCTGCCGAGCATAGAGAATGCAATCTTGTCCGAAAACTTCTCGATGCTGCTTTGCAGAAGCTCGTAAAGAGTGTTAAAATTCATTGCTTTCATAAAAATATGTTTAAGTTAGATAACTCTCTTATCGCCTCAGCGCTGCATAGCGTATGTTCGTTTTCTGCACTTTTATGCAATTTCGGCACTTGTTTAATATAGACCACAAAATGGTCGATTTTGCTTGCCTGGCAACCAAAAAGTGCAAAATATCGTCCTCTTTTTAGCAGAGAAATATAACGGTAAATCGCTATTGCCTAACGCTGTTGGCGATAAAAATTTGGTGCAAGGTAGTAAAAAAATATTAAAAAATATTTATTTTTGGCTCAAATTAACACTATGATACTGAACAACGAGATAAAATCTGCGGCTTTGAGGGCTGGTTTTGATATGTGTGGTGTGGCTCGTCCGCGCCTTTTTGAGCGTAACAAAACGGCCTATGAGAGTTGGCTTGAGAAGGGTTACGACTCCACGCTTGAGTATATGCGTCGTAATCTCGACAAGCGTTTCGACGTGCGTGAGTTGGTCGAGGGGGCGCAGAGCGTGATTGTCTGTGCAGTGAGCTACAAGAGCGACATCAACACCCGCTATGAGGCCACCACGCCCAACAAGATTGCATCGTATGCCTGCTGTCGCGATTATCACAAGAGTATCAAGAAGATGTTGCAGCAATTGCTTAGGGAGTTGCAGGCTAAGTATCCTCAGTTGCAGGGGCGGGCCTTTGTCGATACAGCACCTCTGCTCGAGAAGCAGATGGCAGTTGAGGCGGGGTTGGGATGGATAGGTCGCCAATCGCTGCTCATAACGCCACAATATGGTTCGTATGTGCTTTTGGGAGAGATTGTTGTGAATGTGGAGGCTGACGAATATGATAGCCCTATCGAGGGGGTAGGGTGTGGAGAGTGTCGCCGATGTCGCGAGGCGTGTCCTGCGGGGGCGTTGGTCGATGATATGGTGGTTGACACGTCGGCCTGCATATCGTGTCGTACAATCGAGGCCGAGTCGGAGCGTGTGGGTGATTTGAATGGATGGATATTTGGATGCGATGAGTGCCAGATGTGCTGCCCCTATAACAAGCGGGCCGAGAGCCATCGCAACGCCAATTTTAATCCGTTGTTCGATCCCCGCGAGATTAGCTCCGAGGAGTGGTTATCAATGAGCGAGGAGGAGTTTGCCGAACGGTTTGCCGCCACACCACTCAAGCGTAGCGGATTGGAGCGTATAAAGCAAGTTGTGAAATAGTCTCTTATACAACTTCTGAAAGCAAAGTAGGTGCCCGACGACTTGTTGGACACCTACACTATTTTATAAATAACTTAGAGCAGCGCTATTACTTCTGCTCCTCGGCAGCAGCCTCAGGGTTGGTAATGTCGTGCAACTCAACCTTGAACTCCAAAGCCTCGTTAGGACCGATAGAGTTTGAACCATCAGAGCCGTATGCCATATGAGGAGGAATCCAGAGTGTGATCTGGCCACCCTTGCCAACGAGCTGCATACCGATTGTCCAACCTGGGATAACCTGGTTAAGACCAAACTCGATAGGCTCGCCACGCTGATATGATGAGTCGAATACAATGCCGTCACCAGTCTTACCCTCATAGTCAACCTTTACGATGCTCTCGGCAGTAGGCTTGTTGTTGGCGTCACCCTCGCGGTCGATGCGGTAGAGCAAGCCAGTCTCGTGCTTCTGCACGTTTGGCATCTTCTCAACCTCGGCCAACCACTCCTTTGACTTCTCGGCGTTCAACACAGGCCAAGTGAGTGAAAGGTAACGGTTGAGGTAAGTCTGACCTCTGTCGAACTCAAGGCGGCTATCCAACTTGATACCATCCTCGAAACCCTTGATAAACCAGTATGACTGGATAGGGAAGGCGATTGTGCGGAGGTTGCTACCCATATCGTAACCCATAGCCCAAGATACCTCCTTGCGCTCCTTCTCATTCTCGAATACGTCGATCTCGTTGAGGTCGATAACCAAATCCATACTGAGTGAGTCGTCACCCAACTTCTCCTTGTTGAGCTTAGTGAGGCGCTCGATACGAGTCTGACCGAAGAATGACTGCATAATCTCGCCAGCCTTCTCGCAGTTCTTGTCGCTCATAGCGTCAACTGTGCTGAGCATAGACTCCTCGCAAGCCTCGGCTGTAACATCCCAATCCATCTTTGCATCAGGAATGTTCATCTTGAAACCATAGCTGTTTACATAACCCATATAGTAAGAGAGTGAGTCCATCTCAGACTTCTTTCCCTTGCTGATACGGCTTGGTGTCTTGCTCTCGTTGCCGCAAGATACCACCGCAACCGCGCATACGATTACGGCCAATGTGTAGATTAACTTTTTCATCTTTTTGTTTATGTTTAAATCAATTATTATGTTTTGCCTAATTTGTTTGCCACCTTTGCACTATTACTTCTTGGCTGGAGTATCCCACTCGATGCTCTGTATCTGCACGTTGGGGGTTTTAATCTCGAGAAGCTCGATATTCATCTGCAGAGCCTCGTTGGGACCGATAAAACGGTTACCCTTCTCGCCAAATGCCAGATTGGCAGGAATCCAGATGGTAATCTTGCCGCCCTTGCCTATGAGCTGCATACCCTCGGCCCAGCCCTTGATGATGCGGTCGAGCTGCACCTCTGCGGCGATACCCTTAGTGTGGGTAGAGGCAAATACGCGGCCATCGTGGCAGATGCTCTCGTAGTGGAGCTTCACGGTGCTGTGGATGTTGGGCTTATTCTGCTCGTCGCCCATATCATCGATGCGATAGAGCAGGCCGCTCTTGGTCTGCTGTACATTGAATTTCTTGCTTATTGTGTTGAGCCATTTGGCTGAAATCTCGGCGTTGGTGATTGGCCACACAACATTGTTGTAGTGGTTCATATATGCCTGCACCTGTGGTACGAGCGAGATGTTGGCAGCGTTGGTGCCATCCAACAAACCCTGCTTGAACCAATGCACCTGCAGGTTGTAAGGCATCTGGCGGTAGTTGTAACCCATATCGTAGCCCACAGCCCACGAAACCAAATCGCGCTCCTCAGCGCTCTCGAAGATGTCGATTTTGGGCAACTCCTTTGTCATATCAATCTGCTTGCTGGCGTCGCCACCTTGCAACTCGAGGCGTATTTTGCTGAGGCGGGCAATGCGTGTGGAGTCGAAGAACGTAACGCTGATGCTTGTAGCCTTGTTGCGAGTCTCCTCGTCGCTGAGCTGGGTGGGTGAGAGAAGCACCTCGGCACATACGTCGGCCACTCTGTTCCAATCGAGTTTGGCATCGGCCATACCGTTGCAGAACTGGATTGTGTTACCAAAGCCCACGCAATATGAGAGGGTGTCCATCTTCGACTTGTCGCCGCTTACAATGCGGCTTACGCTGTTTGTTGTATCGTTGCAGGCAACAATTGCCAATGCACTCAGGGCAACAACTGCTGCACAAATTACTCTTTTCATCACTTGTTATTTTTGAAGTTTTTATTTCGTTCTCTTAAGGGTTCTTATGTGTGCTATTTTATGACCTCCTTGAGCTCCACCTCATAGCGCAGCATCTCGTTGGTCTTGATGCCCTTCTGCTCTGCGCCGGCCGAGCCGTATGCCATCGAAGATGGAATCCAGAGCGTGAGCTTACCACCCTCGCCGATGAGCTTCACTCCCTCCTTAAGGCCAGGGATGAGTTTGCTTACGGCCTCGCGAGTGATCTCGCTGCGGTTGCTTGCAAGGTCAACCTCCTCGCCCGAAAGACGTGAGGCGCGGTAGATGATGGCCACCGAGTCGCGGTCGCGAGTCACCACCTTGCTCATATTTCCCAACTCAGCCACCTTGTAGGTTAGGCCACTCTGCGAGCGAACGACATCCTTGTCCGACTTGGCAAGATCGGTAAGATACTGCTCCTCGTAGCTCTTCACTCGCTCATACACGTCGAAGTTCATATATGTGAGGAAGTAGGTGCGAGCCTCGTCGAACGGAATCACCTCGCTCTGGCTCAGAGCATCGTTGATGCCCTTCACGACAGCGGCAGGGTTGAGCGTCGAGTCGAGCTTCATAATATTGTATGCAATGTTCATACCCACCACATACGACAGCGAGTCGCTCTGGTTATTTATTGCCACGTTGGCCGAGTAGTCGCCTGCTCGATTGCACGAGATTATTGCGGCAAATGCAGAGATTGCCACAACAAGAGTTGTTATTTTTTGTCTCAAAAACATAGTCTATTCTCAATTTCTAATCAGTAACATCAGCGCCAACATAACGCAAAAATCCCACACACCCACATAGCCTGCCTTTGAAAAATTGCATCAAAACCACTCTGCGAGTCACTTGCGATGCGTTTTCAGGCCCTTTGTGCGGGCGTATGTTCGCGTATATTATGCGCGTAATTCGCCGCAAAGATATAAAAAAATCAATTTTTATCTATATTTGCATTGTAAAATCAAGTCAAAATAGAGATGAAAGTCGTTATCGATAGTGCAATCCCCTATTTGAAGGGACTCTTAGAGCCATATTCCGAAGTGGTGTATCGTGCTGGACAGGCATTTACGCCAGAGGATGTGGCCGATGCCGATGCGCTGATTGTGCGCACCCGCACAAAGTGCAATGCCGAGTTGCTGGAGAATTCAAAGGTTAGATTCATAGCCACCGCCACCATAGGTTTCGACCACATAGATTTGGATTATTGTGCCAGTCGAGGCATAAAGGTAGTAACTGCGCAGGGGTGTAATGCCGCAGGTGTGTTGCAGTGGGTGTCGGCAGCATTGGCGATGCTTTCGGAGCGTGACGGCTGGTCGCCTGAGCAGATGACCTTAGGTGTTGTTGGCGTGGGAAATGTAGGCTCGCTTGTCGAAAGATATGCGCGAGAGTGGGGCTTTCGGGTGCTCTGTTGCGATCCTCCCAGACAGGCTCGCGAGGGTGGCGATTTTGTGACATTTGAGCAGGTGATGCGTGGCTCGGATATAGTTACGATGCACACACCTCTGAATGATACGACCTATCATCTTTTGAGAGCCGAGAGTATTGGCTTGATGAAAGATAGCGGTGTGATAATCAACGCTTCACGAGGCGAGGTGGCCGATTCGGAGGCACTGCTTGCAGCTCCGCAGACGCTGCTTATAGATGTGTGGGAGCGTGAGCCGAAAATCGATGCTCAGTTGCTCGAAAAGGCCTTTGTTGCAACACCCCATATTGCGGGTTATTCGGCACAGGGCAAGGCCAATGCCGCAATGATGGTTATAGAGGCTCTTGCCGAGGAGTTTGGTCTGCCGCTTAAGGGTTGGTATCCTGCGGAGGTGAAGCCCGTTGCAAGAGGGCAGATAGGGTGGAGCGAGATGTGCCAGTCCATAACCAACTACTGCAATCTGAAGGGCGAGACCGAATACCTGAAATCGCATCCTGTGGAGTTTGAGCAGATGCGTGATAACTACGCCTATCGCGAGGAGTATTTCTAAAGTTAAAGTTGTCTAACAAGGCTCTTTTGGCATCTGCCTTGACCTCGAAATCCTCATTTACGCTTTAGTAAACTGCGGTTTCTCGGTCTGCGAGCAGCTTCAAAATAGCTCTTGCTATACAACTTTAAGCGATGACTGAGCAAGGCTCTTTCGGCGTGTTGCTTGTCCTTAAAACCTCACAGGTATAGGGTGTTGAAAAAGTGAAATTATTGAGAATGGGCCATATTGTTGTTGAGTAAATTTTGAACTGCTGATAGCTTGTGCTATCTTTGCGGAATAGATAGAAAAGTATATGCGTAAAAAACTTTTATATGTTCTTTTGTCGGCTATCCTGCTCTCGTTTGGATGGTTGGGTGGTAGCGGGTTTACGCTGCTCTTTGCACTTGTGCCTCTGTTGATGATAAGCGCTTCGTATGGCCCGTCGGCCAAAGATTGGTGGCGTATGGCGGGTTGGGCATCGCTGGCGTTTGTGCTTTGGAATGCCGCTACAATATGGTGGGTGTGGATTGCAACTCCCGCAGGCCCTATCACGGCTACAATCTTCTCCACGTTCTGGAATTTAGTGGCCTTTATGCTCTTTCATTATATCTCGAAGCGAGCGCACAAATCGGTTGCCTATCCTATGCTGGTGGCAGCGTGGATAGCGACGGAGTATTGCTATATGAGTGCCGAGGTGTTGTCGTTCCCCTGGCTTACGATGGGTAACGGCTTCTCGGGTGATGTGTGGGCTGTGCAGTGGTATGAGTTTACGGGTGTGTTGGGTGGCTCGTTGTGGGCGCTCATCTGTAATATTGCCATTTTTGAGGCTTGGCAGAGACGAGATAAGGCATCGTATGTGAAGGCGGCACTTGCTGTTGTTTTGCCAGTTACGATATCGGTTGTGATGTACTTTGGCTGGAAGCCCGCCGAGCAGAGCGTGAAGGTGGCCGTTGTGCAGCCGAATGTGGATTGCTATGAGGAGAAATTCAGCGATAATGCTCGCTGGCAGATGCAAAATATGGCCGATTTGATTGCTGGTGTGCCAGCCGATACGCGTGTTGTCGTGTTGCCCGAGACAGCTTTGCCTGAGCGACTTAACGATGAGGATGTGCAGCGTGGTGCAACGGTGCAGAGCCTCTCTGGTCTGCTCCAAAGGGTCGCCCCCGAAGCGATGGCCGTGGTGGGTGCTACAACCGTAAAACACTATGCTTCGGGCGAGCCTACAAGCGAGACGGCACGCCGAGGAGATGGATTCTATTACGACTTTTACAACTCGGCCATAGCCATCAACGGCGACTCAAAGGCCGATGTTCACCATAAGATGCGCCTTGTGATTGGTGTGGAGGCGATGCCATTCACCAAGTTCCTGAATAAATTTGTCGATTTGGGAGGAATTACGGGGCAGCTTGGCCGCAACTCTCAGGCAACGGTATTTGAGCGAGAGGGTGTGAAGGTGGGCCCTGCAATATGTTATGAGGGTATCTATGGCGACTGCTTTGCCCGTTTTGCCCGCGAGGGTGCGCAGGTGATGGCAGTTATGTCGAACGACGGATGGTGGGGCAACACGCCTGGCCACCGCCGATTGTTTGACTATTGCCGACTGCGAGCCATCGAGACTCGCCGAGCCATCGCCCGCAGTGCAAATACAGGTGTGTCGGGATTTATCTCGTCGCGCGGAGATGTGGAGCAGCGACTGGATTGGGAGGAGCGAGGAGTGCTGGTGGCCGATGTCGAGGTGCGCGATGAGCAGACTATATATGTGCGATATGGCGACTGGATTGGCCGCCTCTCGTGGCTGTTGACGCTGCTCTGTGTGTTGTATTATTCGGCCTATCGTACACGTCGCAAAAATCATCTTGTAGATTAAATTTTGATATATGAACTACGCCCAGACAATTGATTTTCTTTTCAACTCGTTCACGAGTTTTCAGCAGGTTGGAGCCGATGCCTACAAGCCTGGACTTGAGAGAATTACCGAGTTTTGCCACCACTTGGGCAATCCACAGCGTAACTACTTTACAATCCACGTTGCAGGTACCAATGGTAAGGGCTCGGTGTCGCATATTCTGGCCTCGGTGTTGCAACAGGCGGGCTATAAGGTGGGACTCTACACCTCGCCCCATTTGAAGGATTTTCGCGAGAGAATCAGGGTTGATGGCGAGATGATTTCCGAGCAGGCGGTGGTCAATTTTGTGGAGAGGAATTTGGCCCGTATGCAGGAGTTGGGATTGTCGTTTTTCGAGATGACAACGGCTATGGCATTTGCCTATTTCGACCAGAGCGATGTGGAGGTTGCCATTATCGAGACGGGACTTGGCGGAAGACTCGATGCTACGAATATCATCGTTCCGTTGCTGAGCATAGTGACCAACATAGGACTTGACCATACCGATTTATTGGGTGATACTGTTCAGCAGATTGCGGCCGAGAAGGCGGGCATTATGAAGGAGTGCGTGCCGCTTATTCTGGGCGAGGCTGATGAGGAGTATAACACGATTTTTGAGCAGCGAGCAAAGCAGGTTAAGTCGAGAGTGATATATGCCCAGCAGTGTTATAAGTGCTTGGAGCACAGCGTGGATGGGGGTGTGCAACGTATCTTGGTAGAGAGAGTCAACGATGGCCGTCGCTACGATTTGAGTATCGACCTTTTGGGTGAGTATCAGTATAAAAACGTGGTTACGGCTGCATCGGCAATTCACTACCTGCACTCGTCAACACCACTCACAATCAGCCGTCGTGCCTTTGTCGAGGGTGTGGCTTCGGCCGCCGCAACAACCAATCTTATGGGGCGTTGGCAGATTCTTTCCACCTCACCATTTACGGTGTGTGATACGGGACACAATGCACACGGAATAAAGTGTGTGGCCGATGAGTTGCGCCGTTTGGCGGCGGAGTATTCGCGCCTGATTTGCGTGGTGGGTTTTGCTAAGGAGAAGAGCCTCGGTAAGATTCTTCCGATGTTGCCACGCGAGGCGTATTACATCTTCACACAGGCCAATATCAGCCGAGCTTTGCCAGCGGGTGAACTTGCCCAGCAAGCTACGAGTGCGGGGCTTCAGGGTGAGGTTGTAGCAAGTGTTGCCAGTGCTGTTGCCAGAGCAAAAGAGATTGCAACTGAGCGTGATGCGATATTTATTGGTGGAAGTAACTTTGTTGTTGCAGAGGTTCTGTAATACTCCAGCCATAGAAAAAGAATGAGGCTGCTAACGAAAGTTGGCAGCCTCTTCTCACAACATCAAAACCGATCTATTATGAATGCATCCTGGGCTGGATGCAAAAAACTTTTCTTGCTTACTAAGCGTTGCCCATTGGGCCCATACCTAAGATGGGATCTTCGTTGGGCTGGCCTGCGGGCTGATGAATCTCAATCTTACCCATCGAACTTTCGTAACGTGTGATGTTCTCTTGCAGGGAGAGCAACAGACGCTTGGCGTGCTCGGGCGTGAGGATTATACGGCTCTTTACTTTGGCTTTGGTTATACCTGGAAGTACTGCCGCGAAATCGACAATAAATTCAGATGTCGAGTGAGATATGATGGCCAGATTAGAGTAGTGGCCCTGTGCTATATCTTCACTCAACTCAATATTCAGTCCTTGTTTTTGTGACTCTGCCATAGTGAAAGTGGTTCTATAATTTGTTGCAACAAAGTTAATCAATAAAGGTCCTCGTTATTGGTCAAAAAGGTACGAGTTTTCGATAAATTATTAACAATTTGAGGAAAAACAGGCCTCTTGAAATCTTATCTGCCGAGTTGCTTTAATATTTTATATTAAATTCCTATCTTTGCCGCGTTAAATGTAAACGACAAGCAATGTTAGTTGGTGTAATAGATATATTCCTGCGCGGTTTGGGTGTTGGTCTGGCCTCGTCGGTGACGGTGGGCCCCGTTGCGGTGCTCTGCATTCAACGCACGCTGAGCAAGAATCGCCGTTCGGGTTTGGCTTCGGGTTTGGGTGTTGCGGTGGCCGATATGTTGATGGCTATCGTGGCCTTCTCGTTTTATGCTATGTTGCAGAAGCAAATCGAAGAGTATAGCCTTATCCTGCAAGTGGTGGGAGGAATCTTTGTCGTCGGCGTGGGAGTATACATCTATTTCCAGAATCCAGTTCGCCAGATTCGCAAGAATCGTGCAGGAAAGCAGGATTTGTGGCAGGATTTCTCGTCGATGTTTGCATTCACGCTGGCCAACTTTGTTGTGGTGATACCCTATCTGCTGGCATTCTTCGCGATGTTCAATGTGGGTATGCACTCTCACGATGTGGCTTCGCTTATGATGAGTGGCATCACCATTCTCGGCTTCTTTGCAGGAGCTATGGGCTGGTGGACAATCCTCACGCTCACCATCGATTTGTTCCGTCGTCGTTTCCGCCCACGCCATATGCTTACAATCAACCACATTGCGGGCGTAATTATCAGTGTGTTGGGCGCATTTACAATTATTTCCACGTTTTATAACATCTTACCCCAATAATGGATAAAGTCATTAAGAAAATTGTGATTGCCATCGACGGCTTCTCTTCGTGTGGCAAAAGTACCTTTGCAAAGGCTATTGCAGCCCGCTTGGGTTATATCTTCATCGATACGGGAGCTATGTATCGTGCCGTTACATTGTGTGCCATTCGCCAGGGCGCTGTGGATGAGAGCAGCGTGAATGAGCAGGCGGTGGTGGCTCTGCTCGATGGTGTGAATGTGTCGTTTAAGTTCAACGCCGAGCGTGGTGCAAGCGACGTGTATGTCAATGGCGAGTGTGTCGAGAGCGCAATCCGCACAATCGAGGTGAGCAACTGCGTGAGCCGCATCAGTTCAATTCGTGAGGTGCGTGAGAAGCTGGTGGCCTTGCAGCAGCAGATGGGACGCGACCGAGGTGTTGTGATGGATGGTCGTGATATCGGCACTGTGGTATTCCCCGATG
>JAZOUS010000054.1:0-28379 GCA_045658265.1 Alistipes sp. | reverse complement strand
CGACTTTGAGGTAAAGAATCGTTCTTTGAAACGTTTTTAATAAGCGGAAGATTCCAACATTTTTACATAGAAACTAATACCATCACCAAACGTAGATTGATGTAAAAATATGGAATGACGAAGTATATAATTTTGAATTTTATTTACACACTCCTCCGTCACTTCGTGACACCTCCCCTTGCCTTAGGGGAGGAGCTATATAAAAACTCTCCCTTTAAGTGTGCGTTGAGATAAGAGATGAAAGATGAAAGTTCAGAGATGAGAGATAAAACTAAAAAACAAAAGATATGAAAAACATTTTTAGACTTTTTATCGTGGCGGCAACGATGACAACTATGGTGGCCGCTGTGGGTTGCTCGAAGGAGAGCGACGAACCAACCGAGCCTCAGCCAACTGTAAACAGTGTGGTGATTGATTTCGAGGGGGCGGCGTGGAGCGCCATAAATGCCACAACTGCGGGCAAGTGCTACTCGGCAGAGATTATGACCGAGGATTACGCCTTTGCCAGCAACCCCGCAACGCTCTCATCCAAGCCAGAGTATGCAACCGAGAGCGGTTATACCTACTATGCGGCGGGCTTCACCCTCTCATCCTACAACACAGCCGATGCGGCCACCTATGGCAGCTATGAGTACGACCTCTATCTCTATAATCCCGCCAGCCGAAACCCCACTCAGGGCGGTGGACACAACGGCTCAAACAACTTTATGGTGGCCTATGGCACCGTAGGCTCGCTCGTTCCCGAAGCTCCGTTGGGCCAGCCCATTTTGTACTTTGCCGATGGCGTTGAGCGCACCATCAAGAGCTGCTATGTGGCCTCGACAAGCTACTTTGTGAATGTGGCTCGCAACGGCAACTCCTTTGCCGAGCCTTTGGGCGAGGGCGACGTGGTGAAAATCTATGCTACGGGCTTCGACAAGAGTGGCCGCCAAACGGGCGTTGTCGAGAAGGCGTTTGCTCGCAAGGGTAACCTCACCGAGCAGTGGAGTAAGTGGGACTTGTCGGCTTTGGGCGCGGTTGTGAAGGTCAATTTCGATGTTTTGGGAGGCCCCGAGACACCTTACGGAATGACCACACCCAAATATTTCGCCATCGACGACATCACCATCGAGTGGGAGCAGAAGTAGGCTGCCGAGTGGCGCAGTGAGAGAAAAAGTGGCGAGGATTCTTGGAAATTCGGCTACTTTGTAATAAATTTGTAGAGGCTCTTTTCTTTGAAAAGGGTTCTCTACATTTTTTTTGAACTAACTTAAAACTTGAAATATATGAAGCGAATTTTGTTGTTTGCGGCGGCATTGGTTGCCACCGTATCGGTGTCTGCACAGCAGAAGGTTGATTACGGAATGTACCAATATCAGGATGCAAAGAATCCCCAGATGGCTCGCCATATTAAGCGTCAGAATCCTTTGCGAAAGGAGATTATCATCCCTCAGGTGAATGGCTACAATGTCTATAAGGCCGACCTGCACACCCACACCATCTACTCCGATGGTAGCGTTACGCCCCACTATCGTGTTCAGGAGGCGTGGCTCGACGGTCTGGATGTGATGGCCTGCACCGAGCATATCGAGTATCGCCGCTGGGAGGGTGTGATGTTGCAGTTCCTCAAGGGCCACGTTGGCCCCGATGCTAAGGCTTCGGGCAACAAAGACGCTAAGGTCGATTTCAACCTTGCCAATAAGATTACCATCAGCGAGGCTGCCAAGTATGGCCTCACCATCATCCCTGGTGCCGAGATTACCCGCAATGCTGTCAATGTCGGCCACTTCAACGCCCTCTTTGTGAAGGATGTCAACACCATCTGGAACGAGGATCCCGCCGAGGCTATCCGCAACGCCCGCAAGCAGGGTGCTGTGATTATGCACAACCACCCAGGTTGGTCACGCACGACCACCGATATGAACGAGTTTGAGAAGAAGGTATATGCCGAGAAGCTCATCGACGGTGTGGAGATTATGAATGGTCAGGAGTTCTACCCAGGCGTTGTTACCCGCGCCAGCGAGTTGGGCCTCTTCGTATCGGCCAATACCGACATCCACAGCACTACAGCTATGGAGTACGCCTCGCAGGGCCAGATGCGCGATATGACCTTCATCCTGGCTAAGGATAAGTCGCTCGCATCTTTGAAGGAGGCTCTGCTTGCAGGCCGCACATTGGCCTATGCCTACGAGCAGATTGCAGGCGAGGAGCAGTTGCTGAAGGATCTCTTTGTGGCGTGCGTTAAGTTCGAGACCATCTCGGTTGATGCTAAGGGTAAGCGTAGTATGATTATGAAGAACACTTCGTCTATCCCATTCTATATGCAGTTTGGCAATGCCAACCCTGTGGAGATTCGCCCATTCACATCGCGCACAGTTTCGACCAACGCTAAGGGTGAGATTTCGTTCAAAGTGCTCAATATGTGGGCCCCAGGCGAGAAGCACCCCGAGATTAAACTCGGCTTCTAACCCCTTTTAGCTGTTGATTTATCCTCCTGCCTGGCCCAAATGTTGCATTTTGTAGGCTGCGAAGTGGCCAGCAGGAGCGATTTTCGACAAAAAGTATAATTTTTTGTAAGAAAAAGCCAGTCGCGCACAATAAATATAGCCATCAGGCCGTTTCCAAAATAAACGAATAAACAGATTGCCTATGGAAGATTTCGACACCTTAACTACATTCGATTCTCCGCTCGATGACGAGCAGCTTTTGCTGAGCGAGGTTATCTGTGGCGACGCCGAGTTGCTCTATATGGATAGTTACTTCCGCGAGTTGTTTCTATCGCAACGAGGCTGATTACCCCCTCTTTGGTTAATTCAAAATTCAAAATTCAAAATTCAAAATTGGCTAAATATCCTGTCTAACATCGAGTTAGGCAGGATATTTTTATATATCTGTCATTTCATCTCTCATATCTCATCTCAACGCACACTCCCTCCCCCTACGGGTACTCCCAATTATTAGAAAACTATGTTTTCTTCTATTACGGATAGCTATTCGCTCTTGAGGATGATACGGCCTGTGGCCGTAATTGCAAATCTTACCCACCCCCTAATCCCCCGCCTCAGGCAGGGGACTTTGGTCGCTTTGCTTTGCAAAGCTCCGAGTTGCTTAGAGGGAGAGTTTTTATATAGCTCCTCCCCTAAGTTAGGGGAGGTGTCACGAAGTGACGGAGGAGTGTGTCTATCTTTCATCTTTCATTTCTCATTTCTCATTTCTCATCTCTAAATTCCTTATATTCCCTAAATTCCCTAATTTTTTTGCCTCAAAGTAATTCATAAAAAGGTCGCAAGAGCTCAATTTTGAATTCATAGGGTTGCATTTTGTGCTACAAAGTATTAACTTTGCGCTGTAAAGCGCATTGGCCCTTCGGGGCGGGGCGTTTTGCGAAGTACATAGATTGATAACATTTATAAATTGAGAAATATATGAGCTTGGAACTCAGTGAACAAGAAGTTTTGCGTCGTAAGTCGCTCGCCGCTTTGCGCGAGATGGGCATCGAGCCCTATCCGGCTGAGATGTACGATGTAACGGCAACGGCTGCCGAGATTGCACAGAACCTCACAGAGGAGAACAAGGAGCAGTATGCTAAGGTGCGTATTGCGGGACGTATTATGAGCCGACGCATTATGGGTAGTGCCTCGTTCTTCGAGTTGCAGGACCACACAGGCCGTATTCAGGTCTATATCCGTCGTGATGACATCTGCCCCGAGGGCGATCCTACACTCTACAACACCGTTTTCAAGAAGTTGTTGGACATTGGCGACTTTGTGGGTGTTGAGGGTTTTGCATTCATCACCAATTCGGGCGAGAAGTCGGTACACTGCCAGCAGTTTACCGTTATCTCGAAGTCTATCCGCCCACTCCCCATCGTGAAGGAGAAGGATGGCAAGCAGTTCGACGCCCTGACCGATCCTGAGGTGCGCTACCGCCAGCGTTATGTCGATTTGGTGGTGAATCCACAGGTGCGTGAGGTCTTTGTGAAGCGTGCCAAGATTATGGCCACTATGCGCGAGTTCTTCAACGAGCACGGCTATGTGGAGGTGGAGACTCCAATCCTGCAGCCTATCCCTGGTGGTGCATCGGCACGTCCGTTCATCACTCACCACAACGCTTTGGACACCGATTTCTATATGCGAATCGCCACAGAGCTCTACCTCAAGCGACTCATCGTGGGTGGGTTCGACGGTGTGTATGAGTTTGGTAAGAACTTCCGCAACGAGGGTATGGACCGCACTCACAACCCAGAGTTTACTTGTATGGAGATCTATGTTGCCTACAAGGACTACAAGTGGATGATGACCTTCACCGAGAAGATGCTCGAGCGCGTGGCTATGGCTACCAACGGTACCACAGAGCTCGAGATTGACGGCAAGCAGATTTCATTCAAGGCTCCATTCCGCCGCCTTACAATGACCGATGCTATCTTGGAGAAGACAGGCTACGATATCACAGGCCAGTCGGAGGAGCAGCTTCGCGAGGCGTGCCAGCGCCTGAATGTCGAGATTGACGACACTATGGGTAAGGGCAAGCTCATCGATGCTATCTTCGGTCAGTACTGCGAGGGCGATTTGATTCAGCCTACATTCATCTGCGACTATCCACGCGAGATGTCGCCTCTGTGTAAGCGTCACCGCGACAATCAGGATCTCACTGAGCGTTTCGAGTTGTTCGTAAACGGTAAGGAGCTTTGCAACGCCTACTCAGAGCTTAACGATCCTATCGACCAGTTGGAGCGTTTCCAGGAGCAGTTGAAGCTCTCGGAGAAGGGCGACGACGAGGCGATGTTTATCGATATGGATTTCGTGCGTGCGTTGGAGTATGGTATGCCATCTTGCTCGGGTATGGGTATCGGTATCGACCGCCTTACAATGTTTATGCTCAACCAGCCATCTATCCAGGACGTGTTGTTCTTCCCAACTATGCGCCCCGAGAAGAAGGTTGTGGCCGACGATGCCGCTTTGTATGTCGAGGCTGGCATCCCTGCCGAGTGGGTTGAGCCAATCCAGAAGATGGGTTACATCACCGTTGAGTCGTTCCGCAACACTGCGGCCAATGGCGGTGGTAAGCTCTTCAACGACCTCTGCGGCTTCAACAAGAAGAACAAGCTGGGCTTGGCAACTGGCGAGGTGAAGGCTTGGATTGACAGCCAGAAGGCCGAGTAAATAAAATCGTCTAATGCGGCTCTTTTGGCGTCTGCCTTGTTGTGAAAATCCTCACATACGCCTTGTATGCTGCGGTTTTCCCACCTGCGAGCAGCCTCAAAATAGCGTGCCTTATACGATTTTAAGGTCGTTTGTAATGAAAATGAATTAAGAATCATATACATTAAAACACATAAAACTTAAAGAAAATGAGAAAAAAGATTGTAGCAGGTAACTGGAAGATGAACACTCTCCCTGCTGAGGGTGTTGAGTTGGCAAAGAATGTAGTAGCTGGTCGTGGCGAGGTTTGCGAGTGCGTGAACTTCATCGTATGCCCTCCTTTCACTCACATCGCTCAGGTTGTTGAGGCTGTGAAGGGTTCTGATATCGCTGTTGGTGCGCAGGATTGCGCTACTGAGGCTAAGGGTGCCTACACAGGCGAGGTTGCAGCTTCTATGATTGCAGCTTTGGGTTGCGAGTACGTTATCTTGGGCCACTCTGAGCGTCGCCAGTACTATGGTGAGACTTCTGAGACTTTGAACAAGAAGATGGCTCAGGCTTATGCTAACGGTTTGAAGCCTATCTACTGTGTAGGTGAGAGCCTCGACGAGCGTAAGGCTGGTAAGCACTTCGACGTTTGCAAGGCACAGATCGAGGAGGTAGTATTCAACCTCACAGAGGAGCAGTTCAAGAACCTCGTTATCGCTTACGAGCCAGTTTGGGCTATCGGTACAGGCGAGACTGCAACTGCAGAGCAGGCTCAGGAGATTCACGCTTACATCCGCGAGGTGTTGGCATCGAAGTTCGGCGCAGCCGCTGCTGAGTGTCCAATCCTCTATGGTGGCTCTTGCAAGCCTTCAAACGCTGCCGAGATCTTCGCTAAGGAGGATGTTGACGGTGGTTTGATTGGTGGTGCTGCCTTGAAGGCTGAGGACTTCCTTGCTATTGGTAAGGGCTTCTAATCACGATATTGGTCTGACGGGCTCTTGATAGCCTCGTCATCCAAATATCTTTAAGAGTGTCTTCGGGCACTCTTTTTTTGTAACTCAAAATTAGGGAAATTAGGGAGATTAGAGAAATTAGAGAGATTAGGGAAATTAGAGAGAGTTTTCCTTAAATTCCTTAAATTCCCTAATTTCCCTAATTTCTTTTCTCTCAAAGTAATTCATAAAAAGGTCGCAAGACCTCATTTTGAATTTGCTTTACAGCCACTTCTTGTAGCGGAAGTACCAGATTGTAATTCCCGAGGCGAGTATCATCAGCAGGATGGCAAACATATAACCCAGCGGCAATGTGTAACCTGCCACCTCCCACACCCAGTTGAGCTCGGGCATAACCTTGAAGTTCATACCATAGATACTCGCTATGAGGGTTGCGGGCAGGAAGATTACGGCCGCCACCGAGAAGATCTTTACAATCTCGTTCTGCTCGATGTTGATAAGGCCTAAGGCCGAATCCTGAATATAGTCTAATCGCTGGAAGCTGAAGTCGGCGTGGTTGATAAGTGAGTTCACGTCCTTGATCATCAACTGCAGGCGAGGATAGATATCGTTGGGGAAGCGCTCGCTGCGCAGGATGCTCGAGAGTATTCGCTGACGGTCGAAGATGTTCTCACGCAAGATCATAGTGTTCTCCTGCAGGGCATTGATGCGGTGGATAACAGCCTTGTCGATTGAATCCTCGGTGGTGATGGTCTTGCTGAGTGTTGCTACCTGCTTGGCCACAAACTCCACAAGGTCGGCATCGAAGTCGATGCGCACCTCCAGCAGTGAGATGAAGATGTGGTAGCCGGTTGAGTAGCCGCGATAGTTCATCTGCAGGCGTTTCTCGGCCTCGCGGAATGTGCGCGACTCGGCCGAGCGCATCGACACCAGCACACCCTCGTTTGAGAGGATGAACGACACAGGCTCAACGGAGAATGTATCGCCTTTAGGCACGAAGAAGTTGGTGTTGGAGATAATCGAGTTCTCGTTCTCGGAGTACTTCGAGGTTGACTCAATCTCCTCGACCTGCTGGCGAGTCTGGAGGCTCTCCTCCATAAAGTTCTCAACGGCCTTCTGCTCCTTGATTGATGGCGAGAGCAGGTCGATCCAGAGAATATCATCGTAACCCAGATTGTCGAGCAATTCGGGTTCGGCGTTACGAATAATCTTGTTGTATTGCTTTAAGTAGATTGTGAGCATAACTGCAAATCTATTTACGGGTTGAACACCTTGTGCCGACTACCTACGGCACATACTCTGTGTAAGTTACGACGGCGGGTGTGCCACACCTGCCGCGAGGGTCTCCGTAGTCTCCGTTTCGTGGAGACTCTATTCTCTTCAGCCGGGATTGGCGCGAGGGGTGATCTTCACACCTGCGTCCCAGAATTTTTGCAGTGCCGCGTGTTTCTCGGCGTTGAATACGAAGTCGATATTTTGTGTGAGATATTCGTAGGCGTTGTAGTGCTTTTTATCGAAGCCAGCCTCAACCACCGCCTCCCAAATCGACTCCACGCCAAAGGTGAAGGCTCGTTGCAGGGCGTCGATATGCTCATAGGGCGTACCCTTGCGGGCTACCCACACAGCAAAGGCAAAGGGCATACCCGTAGCCTTGTTCCACTCCTGCGAGAGGTCGTAGTTGTAGTTGAAAAGCTCCTCGTGGTCGAAGACCTTGTCGCCGATGAGCAGGAAGGCATCCGTAGGCTCGGCGTAGGCCACCTGCGAATAGTCTGTCAGCTCATACCACTCTGGCGAGATGTGCCACACTTTGGCCGCCAGATAACCCACCAACTGCACCGATGTACGCGAGTGAGCATCCAGAAAGATGCGACGCACCTTCTCGATGGGCACGTTAGAGAAGAGCTCCACAGTGCGCACAGGCCCCGAAGCGCCAATGCAGTAGTCGGTGATTATGTTTGTCGATTTAAGAGTCGGAATCATCGCCGAGGGCATCAGTGCGATGTCGGCGCGCCCCTCCACATAGTTTGAATAACACTGGGCGGGAGGAGTCAATAGAAGGTCGGCACGAAGATTACCCTCGTGACGAATACCGTAGATGAACGGTATCGTATTCAGATACGACACAGCCGCTATGCTTGGAATAGTAACCATCGTCCATAAAGTATTCGGTTTGGTTTGACTTAGGCGGGCAAAAAGCCTGCGTTACTTTCACTTAGAGTGCGCCTCAGCCTCGTGGGCCACATAATTGCACACTCCCGATAATGCAAATATAGCAAAAGAAATGCAAAATACAAAGGGCAAATTCAAAATTCAAAATTCAAAATTCAAAATTGGCGGTTTAAGACAAAAGAAATATATATGCGTCATTCCGCATTTTAGCATTGGCGAGGGGCTTTAGAACCTTTTATAAATATCCGTCATTTCGCATTTTTGTAATTGTTTATTGCGGTAGAGAGATTTGCTACCATACAAAAATGTAGAAATCTACCTTTGGGAAAAGTGCGGTGCAAAGAGAAACATTATAACAACTCAAAAAACTATTTTTGCTCAAACTCAATCATAAAAAGGTTGCAAAACACCTATTTTGAATTTTGAATTTTGAATTTTGAATTGAAAAAGTTGTAACTTTGCGGCCGATGAGTAACAATGTGCAAGATTCGCCTCTTTCGTTAGGCACCGATTCACTCCCCAAGCTCCTGAAGCGTTATGCGATGCCCGCCATCATTGCTATGGTGTCGTCGTCGCTCTACAACATTATGGACAGCATCTTCATTGGTCAGGGTGTTGGCCCATTGGCTATCTCAGGCCTGGCGCTCACTATGCCGATGATGAACCTGGGAACAGCCTTTGGCGCAATGGTCGGTGCGGGTGCGGGCGCCATCACCTCAATTCGTTTGGGACAGGGCAACAAGCAGGCCGCCGAGCAGATTTTGGGTAATGTGGTGCTGCTCAACGTGGTGATGGGATTGGTTATCTCGTTGCTCGGCCTTATCTTCATCAACGATTTGCTCTACTTCTTTGGCGCAAGCGAGCAGACCATAGGCTATGCCCGCGACTATATGCAAATCATCCTCTATGGCAATATCATCACCCACCTCTACTTAGGTCTCAACTGCCTTATTCGTGTGACGGGCTACCCCCAGAAGGCTATGGCTATGATGCTTATTTCGATTGCCGTAAATGGCGTTTTGGATGCTCTGTTTATCTTCGGGTTTAAGTGGGGCATTGCCGGCTCGGCGTGGGCTACGGTGATTGCGCAGGCTGTGCCGCTGGTTATTCAGATTGGGCACTTCTCGTCGGAAAAGAGTTTCCTAAGGTTCCGTCGCGGCATCTTCCGCTTCCGCTGGGATATCGTAAGGAACATCATCGGTATAGGTATGGCCCCCTTTATGATTCACGCCTGCGCCTGTGTGGTGGTGATTGTGGTGAATAATGTGCTGGGCGAGTATGGTGGCGACACAGCCATCGGAGCCTATGGTATAGTGAACCGCGTGGCCTTCATCTTCACGATGATTGTGCTGGGACTTACGCAGGGTATGCAGCCAATTGTCGGCTACAACTATGGTGCTAAGAAGTACGACCGCGTGAGTAAGACACTCTATATGTCTATCGGCTGGGCAACGCTTACAACGGTGGTGGGATTCGTCATCTGCGAGCTGTTCCCCTACGAGGTGGTGCGCATCTTCGTTAGCGAGGATGGCTCTGGCAACGCCTCGACACTCATCGAGCAGTCGGCTCGCGGCCTAAGGTTGATGCTGTTAGCATTCCCCATTGTGGGCTTCTCTATCGTGGTTGGTAACTTCTTCCAGTGCATAGGCAAGGCCAAGCGTGCCATCATAATCTCGGTGTCGCGCCAGATGCTCTTTATCGTGCCACTGCTCTACACCCTGCCTCAGCATTTGGGCGTTGATGGAGTGTGGTATGCAATCCCTCTGGCCGACTCTCTCTCGGCTCTTTTGGCGGCAGGGTTACTTATCTATCAGCTCCGTAAGTTACGCAAGAATCCCTCGAAAGAGATATCGATATAGAAGCAAAGAGGTTGCCCAACGCATCAGTTGGACAACCTCTTACTATTTTCAGTCAATTTAATGTTGCTTAATCATTGGCTCTTTCTTTATCAAGTCGTTATAGACTCGCTCGCCCCAGAACTGATAGCCTTTGCCCCACTCCTTAGTGCCCGAAAGTGAGCTGTCGATAAATCCGTTCTTCTCGACCAGCACGGTGTGGTAAATCTCACCCTTAGGATTCTTTACGAGGTTGATGGTAATCTGGCCATCGTTTGCATAGAAGTTGCGATAGGTGTCGTCCTCCACCTTCTCGAATTTATAGGTCTCGGCCAGGTCGCGCTGCATCTTCTGACTGCGCCACCAGGTGCCACCCGTAGGGCTTACCAGAGGCTTGCCGTTGTAGATAACGGTGCTATCCTGATATGAGGTGACGTTCAGATAGTGCTTCTTGTTCTTGAGCCACTTGGTGAGCTTCTCCTTGTAATCCTCCTCCTCGTAGCCATAGGTGCTGTCGAGGAATGCTATGCGCTCGATTACGGGGTTTATCTTCTCGGCCACACGCAGGTACTCAAATATGAAATATCCGCCGCCCGAATGTGAGCTGAGCGTGATTGAGGGGTTGTAGGGTTTGTAGAGGTCGGCCATATCCTGAATAATGGCTGGCAGAATCTTTGCCGATAGGCCATTGTCGCGGTGCAGACGACGCCAAGTACCCCACGAGCGCATCGAGGCCTGCAGATAGACCGTAACGTAGTTATATTGGGGCTTGTTCTCTCTTAGCCAGCGAGTCTGCGCCGCAATGTGCTGCACATCATAGCGGAAATCCTCATCCTCCTTACGCACCTTACCTGCGGTGTACTCAATATCGTTGCCGTTGGGCAGAGCAAAGAGAATCATCTTGGTCTTCTTCTTTGCGTCCATCTCCATCGGGGCATTCACCACGATAAGCACATCTTTGTATTTGTTGAAGATGGTATAGACACGCTCGATATTGTTCGATGATTTGATAGGATTCTCGGCCGTTGGGCGCGATTCGTCTATCTGGGCCCATAGGCAAAGCGGAGCCACGAGAGCCACGAGAGTTAAAACGATTCTGTTCATAATATGCAGAGTTTAAGGTTTCTATTTAAGTTAGACCTTTACAAATATAGAAAATAATTCACAGATTAGCAATAGTTGATTTATAGAAGCCTCACATTCAAAAAACCTGCCTAATAAAAGTTTGTTAGGCAGGTTCTGGTTTTTTAGAGAAGTAACAATCTTAAATTTCCAACTGTGATATATCAAATTCTGAAATCTCTTCGGTGGAATAATTCAATGTGAACACTCTTTTATTTGCCCAATCAAACGAGAACGAATTAACATATCTGTCAAGGTTTAGGCCAACAATGGGATTGCCTTCCCAATCAAAAATAAATATCTTTGAATTCTGCGGGTTGGTTTCCTCTTTCAGAGCGTCATTACCAGAGAATAACACACAGAAGCAGTCGTCGAAACACTCCAAATGGCGGAAGCAATCTTGCTTCAATTCGGGAGATGTCTCAATTACTGTACTCACATTCGATGGTACATCTTCTTTGACGCTCAATATTTTAGAAAAACCGCCATCTATGTCGTAGAGATATATTCGATTCAATTTTTTGCCACATTCGACAATTCGGTTGAGATGAGGACGATGACCCATAAAAGTTCCAATATCATTTATATCACCATCGGGTTTGGTCACCATATCCTCGAATATCGCAAAAACGGGCTTTTCAATTCTCTGATTATTTGACAAAAGAGACCTCCTCTCAAATGTGCGAGATTCATCGGGTTCTGATATGACAATATTATCAAAGTCAAGCATCGTCCACGAAAAAACTGTGGCTGGGATTTTAATCTCCATCGGAACGATATCCAAGCTATTTTCACGAATACTTTTAGTCATATTAAACCTCTTGAATCCACCTTTGCGAAAATCATATATGTAACAGATATCGTTACCGTTTTCATCTTTCTCAAAGTGCTGAGTACCCACTATTGGCTTGCCAAGAAACTCTTTATCACTATTGCCTTTACTCAGAAAATCGCCCATATGCTCCTTGTCGTCCAACGAATAGAAAGACCAAAAGCCTGTGGTTTTCATAGTCGTTATTACAAGCATAGTATCCACAACTTTAAGGTCCAACGCACCCATAACTTCGATTTTAGCATCGCGTCCCGAAAGAGCCACACTCTTGGGCATTTCGCATTTCACTATGCCATCACCGCCATTGCAACTGCTAAAAATAATGACAGCAAATAGCGACAACACTTTGATTACAAAGGCATTAAACCTTACGGATTTTAGAATAAGGTTTTCCATAATAATTAATTGTTTTTAGGCCTTATAGATGATTCGATTTATAATTCAAATCAACATTCGGGATACTCCCTATTTCTCGCATTCAACGACAATCAAAATCGAACCCTCGTTCTCCAAATGACGCATACACTCATCGGGAAGTTCGGGTTTATTTGTCAATAATTTATTTTCATAGTCGGATATATTCAACCAGCATACGATTCTATTCTCATCAACCTGTGCAAAATTATATGAGTAGAGTGGCGCAGTACCCGATTTGGCATAGCAAACCTCTCCTGTTTTCATATCAAATGAGCAGTTATATGCTTTCTCGTTTATATAAGTATAATTATACATCTTACCATCAAACATAATAGGCGCATTGGTTAGTTTTGTAGCAAATTTCCCATCGCTATCTCTACCTCCGAAATCTATCCTATACTCATCGTATTTACACTTATGCTTGTCGAATACATATATCGATTCGGTCTGTTGCTGATGGAAAATAATCGAATTATCAGTTTCGCTAAATTGCTGATTGAATGTCACGTGATAAGTATTCACACTATCGGCAATAAGGTCTTGAGTAAGATTGAAATTTTTATCTAAGAGATGTACAATATAGTTGTTAGAATAGTCGTCGGCAAAATATTTTGGGCGATGCACAATGTAACCATAATCGGTTGCTGCGATGGCGTGAATTGAGGGAATAGGCAGCTTTGAAGTTCTGATATACTTTCCATCAGTCGTATATTCTAATATTTGATTCCGATTGTCAGCAATAAGTATTGTGTCGTTACGAAGAGTCCAAGTTAGCATCATTGTATATTCCTGCGGACCACGACCATATCGGTTTATTGTCGATTGGATTTTTCCCATCTCATCGACAACGACCAAACGCTCGCGCCCCATTGGACCATCAGCCAGATAGTAATGCCCGTTATGATACATTACCGATTTGATATCTCCTCCCAATCCTTTTTCGGGGGCATTTTCAAGCAGGATATACGAAACTTTATATTTCCTATCAACAAGACTCTCGACCTCTTTAGCCTCGCTCCATACAAAATCGTAGTTCCCCTGCGAAGAGCCACACGAAACAGAAATCAAAAGCACTGACAAAAACAAAACACAGCAATAAAAATTCTTCATAATAGTTAATTATATACGGGTTAGCATTAGTTCGGTTTGTATATTTTCAATATGCGAAATATTTCGTTACAAATATAAAATATTAAAACTAAAAAGCAAACAATATGTCGTAAATTTTTCAAAGATAGGCAGAAGTTCGGAGAATTTGTCTCCATAGTCAAGAACTTTAATTGCGAGAATAAACAAACGGCTACCTAATCCTAAGTTAGGTAGCCGTTTGAAGTTATATTTTACTCTCAGCGATTAGTAGCTGCGAGCAAACAGAACGCGGAACTTAGAAGGCTTGCCCGAATAGATACACTTGCCCTCTTCCTCCTTAACATCCAAAGGAATACAACGAATTGTAGCCTTTGTAGCCTCCTTGATAGCCACCTCGGTCTCCACAGTGCCGTCCCAGTGAGCCTCCACGAAGCCACCCTTGTTGTCGAGTACCTCTACAAACTCCTCCCAGGTATCGACTTTGGTAATCATCGAGTTACGGTAGTCGAGAGCCTTCTTGAAGATGTTGTCCTGAATCTCGTCCAAAAGAGCCACGATGCGCTCTGTGAGTCCCTCCTGCGATACGGTCTCCTTGGTGAGTGTGTCACGACGTGCAAGCTCGATAGTGCCGTTCTGCAAATCGCGTGGGCCGAGTGCCAAACGCACAGGCACACCCTTCAATTCATACTCAGCAAACTTGAAGCCTGAGCGCACATTGTCGCGAGCGTCAACCTTCACCGATACACCCTTAGCACGCAGCTCGTCGGCGATAGCCTCCAACTTCTGCTTCATCTCGGCGAGCTGCTCATCACCCTTATAGATAGGCACCATAGCCACCTGGATAGGCGCGAGCTTTGGAGGCAACACCAAACCGTTGTTATCAGAGTGAGCCATAATCAACGCACCCATCAAACGTGTTGATACACCCCACGATGTAGCCCACACATACTCCTGCTTACCCTCCTTTGTGGTGTAGGTCACGTCAAACGCCTTGGCGAAGTTCTGACCGAGGAAGTGCGATGTACCGCTCTGCAGAGCCTTGCCGTCCTGCATCAGAGCCTCGATTGTGAGTGTATCCTCAGCACCTGCGAAGCGCTCGTTAGGTGACTTGTGGCCCACGATTACGGGCACACCCATATAATCCTGAGCAAACTTCTCGTAGATGTGTACCATACGCTCTGCCTCCTCGATAGCCTCCTCGCGTGTGGCGTGGGCGGTGTGGCCCTCCTGCCACAAGAACTCGGCAGTACGCAGGAACAGGCGTGTACGCATCTCCCAACGCACCACGTTAGCCCACTGGTTGCAGAGGATTGGAAGGTCGCGGTATGATGTAATCCAGTTCTTGTATGTGTTCCAGATGATAGTCTCCGAAGTAGGACGCACGATAAGCTCCTCCTCCAACTTGGCCGATGGGTCAACGGTGATGCCCTTGCCCTCGGGGTCATTCATCAGACGGTAGTGAGTCACTACGGCACACTCCTTAGCGAAGCCCTCGACGTGCGAAGCCTCGCGCGAGAAGAATGACTTGGGGATAAATAGTGGGAAGTAGGCGTTCTCGTGGCCCGAAGCCTTGAACATATCGTCCAGCACGCGCTGCATCTTCTCCCAGATAGCATAGCCGTAAGGTTTGATGACCATACAACCTCTAACAGCCGAATTCTCGGCCAAGCCAGCCTTCACGACCAGCTCATTGTACCACTTCGAGTAGTTATCCTCGACTTTGGTTAAATCTTTAAGTTCTACTGCCATATCTTATAAAAATTCAAAATTCAGAATTATATATATTCGTCATTCCACATTTTTACATCAACAAACCTATGGTGATGACATTCGTGTCTATGTAAAAATGTTGGAATCAACCGCTTATTAATGACCTCCCAAAGAATAATCTCTTTGTCTCAAAGTCCTCCTTTGTACCGTCCTATTCCAAAGGTAGATTTCTGCATTTTTGCATAGTTGCTTCTGCTTTATCCGCACCTCGCCCGTGCAAAAATGCGAAATGACGTATGTATTTATTTTCAATTCAAAACCAAAATTCTACACTCTCAGAGTAAATCACAAAAAGGTCGTAAGACCTAATTTTGAATTTTGAATTAAAAAAAATGGCTACTCCGTACCAAGATACAAAAATAGCCATTTTTTTATTTCAATGCCAAGCCGTTGCGAGATTTTTTTCCTCGTGGTCGGTTTTTTCGTCAAAAGCGAATGTTGCAGACTATGGGCAGGTGGTCCGAGGGGAAGTGGCCGTTGGGGCGTTTATCCTCCAAAACTGCATAATCCAGCACCTCGACCGAAGGCGATATGAAGACAAAATCTATGCGGTTGTGGGCGGGCCCTACGAAGTTGCCGCCACCCAAGTCGGTGTCTCTGCATCCCTGCGGCTCGGTGGCCGAGAGGTGAAAGGCATCGCCTAAGAGCGTAAGAATATCCTGAATCTGCACCTCCTGCTCCTCGGAGTTGAAGTCGCCCACGCTCACAACGGGCACGTCGCCTGCAATCTGCTGAACCTTAGCTATGTGGACCTTGCCCGAATTGGCGCGAGCCTCGTGCAATCGCCAGTAGAGGTGCGAGTTGAAGAAGCAGAACTCCTTGCCCGAAGCCTTGTCGCGGAACTTACCCCAGTGGCATAGGCGCAAATCGGTGGCATCCCAACCTATGCTCTCCACGTCGGGCGTGGGGCTATACCAAAAAGTACCCTTGTCGAGCAGCTCCAGCTTGTCGCGCTTATAGAAGATTGTGGCGTTGTGGATGTTGCCCGTATTGTCGCTGTATGGGTGGCCTGTGCAGTCGTAGTCAGGCATCAGCTCCAGCAGGTCGGCTATCTGACGCTTATTACCCTCCTGAGTTCCCACAATGTCGAAGTCGTGCGCGAGGATAAGCTCGGCAACGGGGGCCTTGCGCTCATCCCAGCTATCGCCCGTTGCGGCATCAGCCGACGCGTCGTAGCGTATGTTGAACGTGGCCACTCTTAGCTCAGCCTGCTTGGTGCAGCTCGCCGCAGAGAGTGCTACTGCTGTCAGCGCAAATATCAAAAGTCGCTTCATCGTGGGCAGGGTTTGGGGGCGAAGTATTAGAACTTATAACCCATTGTGAGGGTGATGTAGTCGCGCTTGAAATGCGTCCTGTATGTGGGGCTTGCGGTATCGAACTCGCCTGTATCCTCCATCGCATAGTAAAGCATATAGGCCGAAAAGAGGTTCTCGATGCGCTGGTAGGCAAGGTCGAGCGAAACAGCTCCAATCTGGAATCCCACACCTGCCGAATAGCAGTTGGTGCGGTAGGCAGTTGGGCTGTTGTAGTATAAAGAGCTGTCGTTGCGCAGCATCGAATCCGAGATGCCGTAACCCACTCTCAGGGCAATTATCGGCAGAGGCTTGATCTCGGCACCGAGACGCAAAGTGTTGCCACCCTTATAGTTAGCCTTGAAGTCGGCGCGATAATCCTTTGTTGAGAGGTCGAAGCCGTTGGGCAGGTTGGTTGCTCGCATACCGTTGTACCAGGTGCGCTCATAGTCAGCCGAGATAACTGCAAACTGACCAAATGTGTAGGATGCACCAAACATCAGACGTGTGGGCGAGATAAAATCCCAGGTGTTGCGACCTGCATCCTCCAGTGCGAGGGTTGTGTCGCCGTTGGGGTTGAAGTTTGAGCCCATATATGCCTGATAAACTCGCTCAAGAGAGTAGAATGTTGGGGTGTGGATAGCCGCACCAATGCGCAACGATGGGAATGGGCGATAGATAGCTCCCAACTTGAGGTTTACGCCCGCACCATTCAGCTTGACTGCCTGGTTGAAGTCGAGCCACTCGGCTGGCTCGGCTATAACGCCGCCGTCTGAATAGACAGGCTGCTGACCGTTGTAGATGTAATCCTCGCCATAGTAGTATTGGCGGTTCCACTTAACCGACTGTATGCCGATAGTACCACCCACATAGAGCTTGTTGGCGATGTTGGCCGCCAGTGCAACCTGCACCTCGCCAATCGAGCCTCGGCTCTCGACACTTGCCGAGTGACCTACGCTGGCATTTGCGCCGATGGTGTTGGCCGCAGTCCAGTAGTCGCCATAGGCGTCGCTCTCAGGGTCGATAATCCAGTTGTTGTAGGCCAGAATACCACCCCAGTAGTATGCGTCGCCGAAGGCGTAGTTGAGTCCATCCTCACCAGGGAATACGCCACCCTGACCGAGCTGGCGCACAAAGGCGTCGTTGATTGAGCGGTAGGGCGAACCCGATGGTGCGCTCACCGAGCTCACGCCATAGCGGTAGTTGAAGTCTGCCACGCGGTTGTAGCCGATACCTGCGTTCAGGCTCACCAGCTTTGTCGAGCTGCTCTCATAGAGCTTAAACGATGCGCTGAGGTTGCTGAACGCAAAGCGGCTCTGCTTGTTCTCGCCCCACGCATCGGCACCGCTATCGGCCTGCTGAAATCCCATCATCGGAGAGATTGAGACCTCGTTGTGGCGATACATAGCCATACCCGCAGGGTTGATACCCATCGACGAGAGGTCGCCTCCAAGCGATGTGAATGCGCCCGCCATAGCCATCGAGCGGGCTGTGCCGAAGCCAAAATTAACCTGTGACATTGAATACATATCGCTCGACATCATACCGTCGTGATCCCACATAAGACCACCAAAACGGTAGTGCTGTGCTGAGGCCGAAGCCACTCCGAAAAGCATTATGCCCAGAAGCGATATTTTTGCAATGAATTTCATATCTTTCACTCTTTAAGTTGATTACACCGTATGTTATAATAAAACGAGCAACCCGCACAGAGCAACTCTGCGCAGGTTCTCATATGGTTGGATTGTTATCTGCCGCGTGAGCCGCTGCTGCTGCCACCACTGCGTGAGCCGCCGCCCGAGAAGCTGCCGCCGCCGCCCGAGAAGCTGCTCGATGAGCTGCGTGTGCCACCGCTGAATGACGACGAGTTGTAAGAGCTTGCCGAAGAGGTGTTGCGTGACGATGAGCTGCTGCGTGAAGTGTCGTATGCCGAAGAGCGTTGGTTGCTGTTTGAGCGGCCGTTGCTCTGCGATGTTGTTGCAGATGCGCGCGAAGTGTTGGGTGTTGTACCACGTCCCACCGAGCCGTTGCGCTGCTGCTCAAGAGCCGATGCGTAGCGTCCCGCACGCGATGAGTTGCCATACACGTTGCCCGAACTTGGTGAGCGGTAAGGTGTTGCAGTGCTCGAGCCACGATTTACAACCGCCGAGCCTCGTGCTGGCTGACGGCCGCCGCCATTCAGGCGTGAGCCGTTGTCGCGCGAGCCGTAGTAGCTGCCGCCTCTGTTGCCGTGATACCAGCCGCCGCCACCGCCCCACATATCGCCATACCAGAATGGACCAGAGTGGTAGTGGTGATGATGGTGGCCATACCAGCCAAAGTGGTGGTGATGGTGCCAAGGCCTGTAGAGTCCGCCCCAGCCCCACCAGAGGCTTGAACCCCAGTGGCTGCCGTAGCAGATGTTCCAGTTCCAGTCCCACCAAGAGTAGTGTGGGAAGCCCCAGCAAGAGTAGTACCAGGGATCATAGAACGAAGCCCAAGCTCCCCAGCCATAGTACCAGGGTGAGAGGGTTATCGAGGCGCGAGTAGCACCCCAGGTGCCGAACATCGAGGTAATGTATTTAGGCTCAACCCACACCTCGTCGCCCGAAACCATAATGTTGTAGAATGCTGGATCGTAGGCTGTTGCATATGTTACACGACCATCGTAACGCAAACTATAGTAGCTCGATGGCATACGATAGTTTGCCGACTGGAAACCTCTCAGACGGCGAGCATAGGCACTCTCATAGGAGTTGGCCACAAACGAGTTGCCGCTCTCCTCCACAACAATCACACCGTCGCTCTGAGCCGATGCCACCTGCTTGTTGTTCTGTGCCAGCGAGACGTTCTGCTTGGCAAGCTCTGCCTCCATCTCGGCCTGCAGGGCGAGGGCCTCTGCACGACGAGCCTCAGCCTCGGCCTGACGTACCTCGGCCTCAGCCTTCTGGCGAGCTGCAATCACCTCCACATCGTGGATGGCATATAGGTCGTCATAGCGGTTTGCCGATGAGTAGAGCGACGAAACGCACGACGAGAGTGTAGCAGTTGCCACTATGGCAACCACAGCTACGGTTGAAATAAGATTCTTCTTCATAGCGCACATTGTTTTAAGGTTAATATGCTCTGCAGCGATGGCCATAGGTCTGTTTTGCAACGGCTACAGCATCCCCCTTTTTGTTATAACGTACTGCCCACGCAAATTATTGTGTGAGGGCAAAAAGAGTGCCTAACCTGTGGCCGACATCACCGCTATATAATGCAAATATACGAACTTTTCGATAAATAGCAATAAATTGAGCGCAACTAAGAAAAGATGAAGCTGTCTAACAAGGCTCTTTTGGCGTCTTGCTCGTCCTCAGAGTCCTCTTTTGCGTCGAGTATGCTGCGGCTCTTCGGACTTCGTCAATCCTCAAAATAGCTCTTGCTATACAACTTCCAACGAAATGTGGTTGCCCAACGTACTTGTCAGACAACCACATCATATCTAATTCAGGGCCTGCAATCGGCCTTCAAAGAGCCTACCACTTAACCTCTACCTTAGTGTAGATTGGGCGGTGATCCGACTCCACAGGGCAGTTCAGCACCGTGTGGCTCTTGAGTGTAGCCTTTGCGCCCTTGCCGGTGTAGAGCGCCACAAAGTCAATCTCGCTCTTGGGCTTGTCGGCAGGGAAGGTGTTGGCGTTGCCACCCTTAGGGAATACATAAAACTCAGTTGCCAGGAGCTTCATAGCCTTGCTGTTGCGAGTGTCGTTGAAGTCGCCTGCCAGGATTACGGGCTTGTTGAGCTTCGAGAGCTCCGAGATGATTATTCCCATTGATGTTATGCGGTCGGCCTCGTGCAGCGAGAGGTGGGTTGAGCAGTAGTAGTAATCCTGCAACTCCACAATCAGCAGCGAGCGTGGCTCCGAGCGGCAAGGGAGTGGCACGCGGCGATGAGAGATTGGCTTCTGCTTGGTGAGCACGCCAATACCATATTTACCTCCCTGATGGTCGATTGATGGGCCAAATGTTGGGTACATACCAGTCAGCTCTGCAAGCTCGCCCAACACATCAACGGGGTGGCGCTTCGTAACGCTATCCAGCTCCTGCAACGCCACAGCCTCCACATCGTTATCCTTTATAATCTTGGCTATTCTCTCGGGTGAAAACTCCTCGTCGAGTCCCACGCAGTTGCGCACGTTGTAGCAGAGCAATCGAAGCTCTATGCTCGATGTTGTCTCTTCGGTAGGCTCCTGCTTGGGTGGCTCCTGAGGTGCGTCGTCGGACTTTGTGCAAGCGATAGCGGCAAATGCCGAAACAAGAAGTGCCAATAGGGCAAGGTTAAATTTTTTCATAGTATAAGTTGTTTTAGGTTTGTTGAAGTTTACTCTGCGAAGATAGCATTTTAATTGACATCTCCGACATCGGCAGGCCGTTTTTAGTGGGATGCACCCCAATTTTGTGGCCGAGCAGAGCCAAATGAGCCTTGTTAGATGGCCTCTTCGAATAGACAAACCTCGCCTGCGAGCGAACGCCTCACATCTATAATTCGCTGGTTGCGGCTGCCACGAAAACGGAGCGAAAGGTCTCGCTCAGCCTCGATGTAGGGCCCATCGACCACCACATCACACAACTCGACCAAAGCCCTGCGCTGGGGGTGCTGCAATAGTTGCTCGAAGCGATAACCCGTATAGCACCAGATGTTCTTATCAGTCTGCTCTTTTATCATCTGCGCCAACTGAATAAAACCCTCGGGGTGCAACATCGGGTCGCCACCCGTAAACGTCACATTCATATCGGCCTCGACAATCTCGCGGAAAAGCTCCTCGACGGCGACACTCTCGCCCGCCTGACTGCTCCACGACTGAGGGTTATGACACCCCGAGCAATGGTGCTCGCACCCCGCTGTGTAGAGCGAAGTGCGAAGACCTATGCCATCGACCGAAGTACCATACTTGATGTCGAGTATGCGGATACTATTTGTGGATAACTCTGTCATTAAGCTCTGCAAGTTTTGCCTTGTTCCAACGCTCGGTAGTACCCACCAAGTAGCCAGTGATGCGCTGCAACTTGTCGATGCTCTCGCTGCCACACTTAGGGCATACGTTCAGCTCCTGCTGTGCATCCTCATATCCGCAGTGCATACAACGGTTGCGGTTGTGGTTCACCGAGCAGTAGCCAATGTTGTTCTTGTCCATCAAATCGACTATATCCATAATCGCCTGTGGGTTGTGCGTTGCATCGCCGTCAATCTCAATGTAGAAGATGTGGCCACCACCTGTGAGTGCGTGGTATGGAGCCTCAATCTCGGCCTTGTGCTTGGGTGAGCATTTGTAATATACAGGGATGTGGTTTGAGTTGGTGTAGTAGATTTTGTCGGTCACACCGGCAATCTCGCCAAACTTCTTGCGGTCGATGCGTGTGAATCGGCCCGACAAACCCTCGGCTGGAGTGGCCAGCACGCTGAAGTTGTGCTGATAACGCTCCGAAAACTCGTTCACGCGGTCACGCATATATGTCACGATGCGCAGGCCCAGCTCCTGAGCCTCGGCGCACTCGCCGTGATGCTTGCCCACAAGAGCAATGAGTGCCTCGGCCAAGCCGATGAAGCCGATGCCGAGCGTACCCTGATTGATAACTCGCTCGATGGTATCCTCTGGCTTCAGATTCTCGCAACCCGACCAGAGTGCCGACATAAGCAGTGGGAACTGCTTTGCCAAAGCCGTCTTCTGGAAGTTATAGCGGTCGCAGAGCTGCTTGGCTGTGATCTCTAACAACTCGTCGAGCTTCACGAAGAACTTCTCGATACGCTGCTTCTTATCGGCCACCTCCATACACTCTATCGCCAGGCGCACGATGTTGATGGTCGAGAACGAGAGGTTACCACGCGCAATCGAGCTCTTCTCGCCAAAGCGGTTCTCGAATACTCGTGTACGGCAGCCCATCGTTGCCACCTCATACTTGTAGCGCAATGGATCGTCAGCTCTCCACTTCTCGTGGAAGTTATATGTGGCGTCAAGGTTTACAAAGTTGGGGAAGAAACGACGTGCCGCCACCTTGCAGGCAAACTGGTAGAGGTCGTAGTTCTTATCCTCGGGCAGATAGCTCACGCCACGCTTCTTTTTCCATATCTGGATTGGGAAGATGGCTGTTGAGCCGCCACCAACACCCTCGTAGGTCGATTGCAACAACTCGCGGATGATGCAACGTCCCTCGGCAGAGGTGTCGGTACCATAGTTGATAGATGAGAATACCACCTGATTACCGCCACGCGAGTGGATGGTGTTCATATTGTGGATGAAGGCCTCCATCGACTGATGCACACGGTTGATGGTGCGGTTGATGGCGTGCTGCTTGAATCGCTCGTCACCCTGCAGGAAGTCGAGGTCGCGATAGATGTAATCCTCAATCTCCGCATCGTAGAGGTGCTTCAAGGTGATGCCTGTCAGGTTCTCGATAGTCTTGATCTCCTCCACAAAGCTGCGACGAACATAGGGCGCAAGGTAGAAGTCGAAGGCGGGGATGGCCTGACCTCCGTGCATCTCATTCTGCACAGTCTCCATCGAGATACAAGCCATAATAGAGGCCGTCTCGATACGCTTTGTGGGGCGGCTCTCGCCGTGACCTGCCTGAAAACCGTGCTCAAGAATCTTGTCCAACGGATGCTGGATGCAGGTGAGCGACTTGGTTGGATAGTAATCCTTGTCGTGGATATGCAGATAATTATTTCTTACCGCCCACAGAGTCTCCTCCGAGAGCAGATAGTCGTCAACGAAGGGCTTGGTGGTCTCCGATGCGAACTTCATCATCATACCCGCAGGGGTGTCGGCGTTCATATTGGCATTCTCGCGCGTTACGTCGTTCGACTTGGCCTCCACGATTTCGAGGAACATCTCGCGAGTCTTGGCCTTGCGGGCGATGCTGCGCTTGTCACGATAGGCGATATAGCTCTTGGCCACCTCCTTGCGGGGCGAAGCCATAAGCTCCATCTCGACCATATCCTGAATCTCCTCCACCGACGACTGCTCGCCACCTCGGAACTCGATACGGTCAACAATCTTATAGACGAGTACCTCGTCCTCGCCTGCATCGGTCGTGAGCATTGCCTTGCGTATGGCAGCGGCAATCTTCTCGCGGTTGAAGCCCACGATGCGACCATCTCTCTTTACTACTGTCTGTATCATATTGCACTAATTTATAAATTACACACCTATGATACTTGCGGGGAATGTTGCAGATGAAATCTATCCTTTTGCAGACTTAATCTTTGACGCTCTATCTCCCGAAAGCATCTAAAAAACAGATAAAGGCAGGTCTTCTGACTTGTTTCCTCCGTGCGGCCTTCCCACCCTGCGGGCAGTGACCATTGAGAAAGCACGGAGTGTAATGAAACTCACAGCTACGGGTATAGTCTCGGAATCTCACCGAAGTTCCCTTTTCACTCCAACAGACAGCCGTCTGCCACAAGCACCTCAATCCAACGGCGAAGATACAAAAATCTTTCTTGCCCGCACCATATAAAGGGACATTTTTTTCACATTATATTAACACCCTTACCGTAGGCCGTTTCAGGGGCGAACAGGTGGTGCCCGCCTAACCCTTATCAAAGAAATTGGCGGGCAGACTCAGCCCGAAAAAGAGTCTAAACAGAGTGTCGTCGCGCCCAAATGTGGCACGAAATTTGGTTACTCGCAGTGGGCTGTTTTGATGGGCAAAGCTCTCTGCGGAGCAGGGCGGGCGAAACAAAAAAGTGCGAAAAATTTTGTTTTGTCGTAAAAAGTGCCTATCTTGCACCCAGAAAACATTTATTATTTAACTCATTAAACGCAGTTGCCTATTGAAAAATTCTACTCTTTGAACACTACATTATAATTAAAAGTAAAGAGTATGAACACACAAGTGTTAAGTGATCAAGTATTGCTTAATCGCTATCTGTCAGGTGATTGCGCTGCCATTTCGCAACTTTTGGAACGCCACTCGCGCCGTGTCCGCGACTACATCCGTATGATGGTCAAGGATACCGACGTGGCTGATGATATCCTGCAGGAGACGCTCATCAAGGTCGTAAGGATTATCGACGAAGGTCGATATGCCGATATGGGTAAGTTCCTGTCGTGGATGTTACGTATCGCCCACAATCAGGTAATCGACTACTTCCGTAGCCAGAAGAGTGCTCGTACGGTGAGTGAGTCGGATGCGGGCTACAACGTGTTGGGTACTCTGCGTTATGCCGAGCATAATGTGGAGGATAAGATGGTGGCCGAGCAGATCCAGAGCGATGTGCGTCGTTTGGTGGAGCAACTACCCGACGAGCAGCGTGAGGTGGTGAAGATGCGCTACTATTATGGTATGAGCTTTCAGGAGATAGCCGACCAGACTGGCGTGAGCATCAACACAGCTCTGGGGCGCGTGCGCTATGCGCTGATAAATATGCGCAAACTAATCCGCGACAATAATGTTATCTTGTCGTAGGGAGCAGTCGTCTAATAAGGCTATTTTGGCCTCTTGCTCGTTCACGAAATCCTCATTTACGATAAGTAAACTGCGGTTTCGAGAACTTCGGCAATCCTAAAAATAGCTCTTCTTATACAACTGCTAAGAAAAAGAGAGTGTTAAAGAAAAACGAGGTTGTCCTTTCGGGGCAACCTCGTTGTTTGTTATGCTACACTATTTATTATGGTTATTACCAAAACCGTAAGACTTACCGCGGCAATAACCAGCAGACAGGCAATCATATAGACACAATTGATAATCACACCCGCCACAGCCGAGCCTATCCACGATTTGATTTTGTATGTTCGCTTCAGTGCGATGGTCAAAAATATCTTTCTAATCATCCCCATTTTTGTTAATCGACAATATTACGGTGCAAAGATATAAAAAATGTGGGAGATTGAAAACCTCTGCTTACAGCAAGAACTTACACCTCTCATCGGCCAAATCCTCGGCTCGGCTCTGCCATTCGGCAGGTGGGTTCTCGGCGGGTTGTGGCCACCAGAAGCCCTTCGATGTGTACTCAAACTCCACAGCCGCAGGTGTCGAGCGCATAACGGCAAAGCCTATGTCGCCATAGAATGTGGCGGGGAGTCCCAACGTGGGCACCATATGCAACCCCTTGCGTGGGCGCACCACACGCACACCCTTGTTCCAGATGTGGGTGTGACCATATACATATCCCGCCACCTGTGGGCTCTCGGCAATAAACTTTTCGAGGTTGGCCATCTCGCCCAGCGGGTGGTGCGAGCCCAGCACCACTTTGCGCTCGCGGCCCTTCATCCACTCGCCCAGCCACTCAATCTGACCGCCCGAAATCTCGCCCGAGACGGTTGTGCTCTGGCGCAGCTTGAGGCCAGGCAACTCGGCTAACGAGTCGAGCATCACGAAGTCGAAATCGGGCAACTCCACCACCGATACCACACGACTATGAACTTTGGTGGTGGAGCTATATTGCCCGAAGACCTTGAAAAATGGCGCACGACGGTCGTGGTTGCCCATACCGAGCGTTACCTTGATGCCTGCCTGCTCCAGCTCCGAGAGCAGCTCGGCCGCATAGCGGTAGTCCTCCTCCAATCCGTGATCCCACGCCACGTCGCCAAAGATAAGCACGTTGGCTGGCAGCGGACGCATCTGCAGAATCTCGGCGATGCGCAACTTCAGACAGGTGGGGTTGTAGGGGTAGTATTTCGACTTGCCATCCACCAGCTCGCCGCAGATGTGAATGTCCGACAACAGCACAGCCGTTGCAGCGTCAATCCTCTTACTGCGCTTCGCCTCAGCCTTCGCCTCGGCAATAGCCGCCTCGGCCATCTGGTCGATAACCTTAGCACTCGCCGACGAGGCCAACGCCACACCTCCCAACGAGAGCATCGATGCTATAAATTGTTTTCTATCCATATCTTAAAAGAGATTTATTTGATAGGGAGTTTAGGGAAATTAAGGAAATTAGTGAGTTTTTCCTTATATTCCCTAATTTCCCTAAATTCCCTAAATTCTTTTGCCCCCAAACTCAATCACAAAAAGGCGCAAGAGCTAATTTTGAATTGCTTTACTGTTGCGAAGCGAGGAACTCGGCCAATGCGCGGATTGCGCGGCCACGATGCGAGATGGCATTCTTCTGCTCGGCACTCATCTGGGCAAACGACTCGGTGTGCCCCTCGGGCAGAAACAGCGGATCGTAGCCAAAGCCTCCATCGCCCAACTCCTCGTGCGAAATCTCGCCTCGCACCACTCCCTCAAAGAGATACTCCTCGCCCCCGATAATCAGGGCTACGGCTGTGCGGAACTGAGCCGAGCGGTTCTCCACCCCTTCCATACGCTCCAGCAGCAGACGTTTGTTGGCCTCGTCGTCGTGGCCGTCGGTGGCGTAGCGGGCCGAGCGCACACCTGGCTCACCGCCTAAGGCATCGACCTCAAGTCCTGTGTCGTCGGCAAAGCAGCCTATGCCCGTGCGCTCATAGATGTAGCGTGCCTTCTGCAGGGCGTTGCCTTCGAGAGTGGGTTGCTCCTCGGGTATATCTTCATTTATGCCGCACTCGCGCAGCGTGAGAATCTCGAAATTCTCGCCCACAACCTGAGCCACTTCGCGCAGTTTGTGAGCATTATTTGTGGCAAATATCAGTTTCATACTATCAAAGGTAGTGTTTATTTGCAATATTTCAGGGCGCAAGAGGAGTTTTTTTGATAATTATTTCTAAATTTGTATGCGGTAGAGTGCGGTTTAAGGAGTTGTGCCCCAACGGGCGGCTGCACTCCGAGTAATAATGGAGCAGAAGCAGAAGATATATGCGTGGGGTGATGGGCGGCGTTTCAATAGCTATGCGGGCTATTTCAAGCGCACCTTTGGCCACCGTATGCAGAAGGTCACCATCAATGCGGGGTTCAGTTGCCCCAATCGTGATGGCACCATCTCGTGGGGCGGTTGCACCTTTTGCGACAATGCAGCCTTCACACCATCCTATTGCCAGAGCACCAAGAGCATCACACAGCAGATTGACGAGGGCATTGAGTTCCACCGTCGCCGTTACCGCTCGGCTCAGCAATATTTGGCCTACTTCCAATCCTTCTCCAACACCTATGCTCCGTTGGAGCGACTCAGGGCGTGCTACGACGAGGCTTTGGCTCACCCCGAGGTGGCGGGAGTGGTGGTTGGCACACGTCCCGATTGCGTGGATGAGCAGAAGCTCGACTACTTTGCCGAGCTGGCCCAGCGCAAGTATGTGATTTTAGAGTATGGCATCGAGTCGTGCTATGACTCAACTCTCAGCCACATCAACCGAGGCCACAACTTTGAGTGTGCCCGCCGAGCGGTGGAGATGACAGCCGAGCGAGGCATCCACTGCGGAGCGCATTTTATATTGGGATTGCCTGGCGAGAGCGACCAGATGCTCATCGACCAGACGGCGCTGATTAACTCGCTGCCCCTTACAACGGTGAAGTTCCACCAGTTGCAGCTCTTCCGCTCGACGGCTATGGCCGAGGAGTACGACACCCACCCCGAGCGCTTCCGTTTCTGGAGCATCGAGGAGTATTTGGAGCTTTTTGTGGAGATTCTGCGCCGCCTCAGGCCCGATATCGTTGTTGAGCGATTTGCGGGCGAGGCTCCGCCCCGTTACCACCACACCAAAGGGTGGGGACTGGTGCGCAACGAGGAGCTGTTGGCTATGCTCGATAAAATATTAGAGAGCCGAGATGTACATCAAGGAGAAATTTTTGAAACCTTGTAATACAAGTAGAATGAATAAATATTTGTAACCGATGAAACAATTAATATTCAAATCATTATCGCTATGTGCTATTTTGACGGTGGTACTCTCTTGCCAAAGGGTTGATAT
>JAZOUS010000053.1:0-5348 GCA_045658265.1 Alistipes sp. | reverse complement strand
CACGAACTGGCGAGATAGGCAACTTGCTGAAGTTCTGAGCCTCGTAGTTAGCAATCTGGCTACCCTGTGATGAGAGCTGCTGTGTGAAGTATCCATAGCGATACAACAGACCAACGGCTGCCATAGGTACGTTCTTATCAGAGGCCTCCTTCAAATAGTCACCAGCCAAGATACCCAAACCACCAGAGTAGATCTTAAGCGATGAGTGCAAACCATACTCCATTGAGAAGTAAGCCACCTTAGCGCTCTTCTCGTCTGGCTTCTCTGTCATATAATCGTCGAGCTGCTTTGCAACAGCATCCAAACGCTTCAAGAAATCCTTATCCTTCTCCAACTCGTCGATACGCTCGATTGGGAGCTTGTCGATAAGGGCGATAGGATTGCGGTCAACCTTGTTCCACAACTCAGGATCGATGCTCTCAAACAAATCGCGAGCATCCTGAGTCCAGCACCACCACAAGTTGTGAGAGATAGTCTCCAATGCGCTCAAGCGAGCTGGAAGACGCTTCTCAACCATCATACGAGACCAAGATGGCTTGTTAGATGTGAGCTGCTGACGAACGAAGTTAATCTGCTCGTTGCGGTTGCCACCATCCTCAACTGAGATATTATTGATACGAGCCGAAGCGTTCTCCAAAGCCTCGGCATAAGCACGCTGATAGTGCTTGTAGAAGTTCGACCACAAAGCCTTCTTCGACATCTCGGCAGCCGACTCGCGTGCGGCCTCAACCTCAGCCTCCGAAAGCTGCATAAAGCGCAATGTTGCCGATACCAACTGCTCAACAGCGTAAGCGTCGTTGTTGTCATCGCGACGGATAACCTCAACACCAGCGTGGTCAGCATACTTCACAGCCCACAGACCAAAGCCTGAGAGGTTTGATGTAACTGTTGGAACTGAGAATGCGATTGACTCGAGTGGAGTGTATCCCCAGGGCTCGTAGTATGATGGGAACGCTGTAACGTCCATACCCACCAACATCTCGTAGTAGTTCTTGTTGAACACGCCATCAGCAGAGTTCAGATATGAAGGAACGAAGATAATCTTCACCTTAGACTCCTTGCTCTCCAACACGCTACCCTTGATTGCCTGTGATACTGGATCCCACTGCATATTGTCGAGGTAGTGAGTTGAGAATGGCCACTGCTTGGCATCGATTGGCTGGCTTGCATCCTGCAAGTGACGAACCAAATCGGCGCGTGCACCATTGTTGGCAGCAGGAACTGTAACGTAAGCCAAAATCTCGCGATCCAAAGCGCAAGAAGCCAAACGCTTCATTGACTCCATAAAGATATCCAAGCCCTTGTTGTGGTACTCATAGCGACCGCTTGTACCGATAATCAATGGCTCCTTCTCGAACTTATGGCCCAAGCAAGCCTCGGCAACCTCAATCATCGACTTACGAGCCTCAGCACGCTTCTGCTTGAACTCCTCACCCTGCCATACGAAGTCGTTCTCGAAACCGTTAGGAGTGATGTGAGTTACCTCGCGGCCAAGCAGATACTTACACTCGTTGGCTGTAATCTCGCTCACTGTAAGGAAAGCATCGTGATACAACGCTGCCATCTTCTCGATAGAGTGCTTTGCCATTACGTTGTAGCGGCGAGCCAACTCATCAGCGTTGAACTTGTGCATATCAGAGTAGAGTGAGAGACCGTTACCTGCGATGCAACGACCTGCAACAGTTGCGTGAGTTGTGAACAAGGTAGCCACATATGGAGAGTGCTTGCGCAAGTACAGACCACCCGATGCAGTCATCCACTCGTGGAAGTGAGCTACAACCTTATCGGCTGAAGAGCAGAAGTTGTCAACATATGACTTAACAACAATACCTGCTGCATAACCAAACAACACTGGCTCGATGTAATCCCACTGACCTGAGATAGAGTCAACGTGATAATCCTCCCACAAATGCTTCAACACCTCATCCTTCTGAGAGATGAGCGACTTGAAATCAATCAAAATTGCTATAGGATTGCCTGCTACCTTCCAGCGACCGATTCTCACGCGTACGCCCTCTGCATAGAGGCTCTCGCGCCAGTCTGAAAGAAGAGTAGTGTCGGGCTCAAACTCTTGATTGGCTCCCTCCTGCATAAAGTCAGGACCGATAACCATATAGTTATCTGCCATAAGTTTGTTGACGGTCAACGCTTTGGTCGAAACCACAGTGTGGATGCCGCCGACTTTGTTACATACCTCCCAACTAACCTCAAACAAGTAGTTGGGCATCTGATTCAAATTACTCATAAAACGTCTTAAATTAATATATTTCGTCTAATCAATTCTCTATTGATCTACAAATTTTCTCAAATACAAAAACAACAATCCCACTTCGAATTTAGCTAAATCCGAGTGCGAAGTGAAGTTTTATGGTCAAATATGCGCCGCAAAGATAATACTTTATATTTATATTTCAGCACATTATTCGGGCAAGAATTCGATTTTATAAAATAATTTAACAATAAATTAATATTTTTTATTAACTATCATCATCGACTTTCTTCCTCCAATCACGCACCTGCAGCGCTACAGAGCCATTTTTCGGCTTATTTTCAAATATTTGCCGCTCCTCGGCGCAATCGCCGCTAAACCTCAAACAAAGATTCGATTACTGCATCGGAAATCAGGAAACGAGAGGTCGGGATATAGATTCTCTCGCCATTGTCCACCACATCGCCCGATGCAATCCACCTGCTGGCCATCGACCTGAGTTCTGCGGCCTTTTTTGCGCCAAAACGCTGGATAAAATACTCCATATCAATACCTTCTGCGCAACGCAGCGAGGTCATCACACACTCATTGCGAAAATCCTGTTCTGTTAAAATCTCACTCACATACTCTCTGCGGGCTATATACTCGCCGAGGCTCTGCTCGCTCCAATGGCGCTCCACCCCATTAAACGAGTGGGCACCTGGGCCAATTCCGAGATACTCCGCCTGATGCCAATACGACGAGTTATGCCTCGAACGTCGCCCCGCTTTGGCATAGTTCGACACCTCATAATGCTCGAAACCCGCCCCACAAAGCATCTCCTCGATAAGCGCATACTCGCGCTCGCTCTGGCTCTCCATAACTTCCCGCATCTCACCTCGGACCAATCTGCGACCAAAGGCGGTGGCGGGCTCAATTGTCAAATGGTATGCCGAAACGTGCTGCACATCGAGAGCCAACACACGCTCAACGCTTCCGCGCAACACATCCTCTGGAAATCCATCGACACCAAAAATCAGGTCAACCGTAATATTGTCAAATCCAGCATCTTGCAGCACTCTCACCGCCTTCTCGGCCCCTTCGGCCGTATGACGGCGATTCATAAATCGCAGCTCGGCATCATCGAACGACTGCACTCCAAGACTCACCCTATTTACACCAACTCTACGCAACTCTGCCGCATACTTCTGTGTAATATCATCGGGATTAGCCTCCACAGTGAACTCCTCCACAGCCGAGCAGTCGAACAGTGTAGCCGCCTGCTCTGCAAGCTCACCCACCACCGCAGGCTCGAGCAACGATGGCGTACCTCCCCCAAAGTAGAATGTGCGAATCTGCCTATCTCGCAGATACTCACGCTGCTCATAAAGCTCGGCACTCATTGCCGCCATAACGTCGTCCATCAGCCTGAGATCGGCCGAGCGATAGAAGTCGCAATATGCACAAATCCGCTTGCAAAAAGGTATGTGAAAATAGAGTCCTGCCATAATAAATATAAATCGCATAGGCAGAATATTCTGCCGCCAAACGAGGATTACAAATATAGGATATAATATCGAGAAAACCAACATTCCCTCCACCCAAAAAGTGGCACAGATAATGATAAATGAGAGGCCTGCAAAGAGCCGCAAAACAGGTATGTTAATTGTAAAATTAATTTAACGTTATTTTTTCGTGTTATTCTTTTCACAATTCAATAACTTTGAGTATATTTGTAGCGCTGAAAATAGGGACTAAGCAAAAGAGGTCGTAAAAATGGCCCACCAAGCGGTCCTGGCAGAGATTAAGAAGATTAGTTTAACTAAATAACAACACAAAAAAAATTATGGCAAAGATTGATTTGACTAAGTACGGCATCACCGGTACTACTGAGGTTGTTTACAACCCCTCTTACGATGAGTTGTTCCGCGAGGAGACTAAGGCTGGTCTCACAGGTTTCGACAAGGGCGTATTGACCGAGATGGACGCTGTTAATGTAATGACTGGCGTTTACACAGGTCGTTCACCTAAGGACAAGTTCTTCGTAATGGATGAGACTTCTAAGGACACTATCTGGTGGACTTCTGAGGAGTACAAGAACGACAACAAGCCTGTAACTGAGGCTGCTTGGGCTGAGTTGAAGGCTTTGGCTTCAAAGGACCTCTCTGACAAGAAGCACTACGTTGTAGATACATTCTGCGGTGCTAACGAGAACAGCCGTTTGAAGATTCGCTTCATTATGGAGGTTGCTTGGCAGGCACACTTCGTTAAGAATATGTTCATCCGTCCTACTGACGCTGAGTTGGAGGTTTACGGTGAGCCAGATTTCGTAGTATTGAACGCCTCTAAGGCTAAGGTTGAGAACTACAAGGAGCTCGGTTTGAACTCTGAGACTGCTGTTGTGTTCAACCTCACAGAGAAGATGCAGGTAATCATCAACACTTGGTATGGTGGTGAGATGAAGAAGGGTATGTTCTCTTATATGAACTACTTGCTCCCATTGAAGGGTATGGCTTCTATGCACTGCTCTGCAAACACTAACGAGAAGGGTGAGACAGCTATCTTCTTCGGTTTGTCAGGTACAGGTAAGACTACTCTTTCTACAGATCCTAAGCGCCAGCTTATCGGTGACGACGAGCACGGTTGGGACGACGAGGGCGTATTCAACTTCGAGGGTGGTTGCTATGCAAAGGTTATCAACCTCTCTAAGGAGAATGAGCCAGACATCTGGAACGCTATCCGTCGCAACGCTTTGTTGGAGAACGTAACAGTTGACGAGGCTACAGGCAAGATCGACTTCAACGATAAGTCTGTAACTGAGAACACTCGTGTATCTTATCCTATCTACCACATCGACAACATCGTTAAGGGTGTTTCTAAGGCTCCAGCAGCAAAGAAGGTTATCTTCTTGTCGGCTGATGCATTCGGTGTATTGCCTCCAGTATCTATCTTGACTCCAGAGCAGACTAAGTACTACTTCCTCTCTGGTTTCACAGCTAAGTTGGCTGGTACTGAGCGCGGTATCACTGAGCCTACTCCAACATTCTCAGCTTGCTTCGGTGCTGCATTCCTTTCATTGCACCCAACAAAGTATGGCGAGGAGCTCGTGAAGAAGATGGAGGCATCTGGTGCAACTGCATACCTCGTGAACACAGGTTGG
>JAZOUS010000052.1:0-34725 GCA_045658265.1 Alistipes sp. | reverse complement strand
GAAATCGCTCTTGCGAAGAGTTTTAATTTCACCAACCGAAACAGCTCGTGTAGATTCACCGCCAATTACAGTCTTTAACAACTGAACGGCCTCATCGGGTGTAACAGCATAAGGATTCTTTGCTTCTTCCACCTTAGCAATTGATACATCATCCTTAACGCACGCCGCTAAAACCATAGCAACAAGCGCCCCAAAAACAATCTTTTTCATCTGCTATGAATTTTAAATTAAACAAAAATTTTAAAAAGAACTTCGACTTCTCACCCGCAATTTACATACAAATTTTCTTATTTGCAAATATTTCGCAAAAAAATATTACTTTAAGCAAAAATAGCCTCTTCAAAGGGCACATCGCTCTTCATCAAAATAAGAAAATTGACGGTATGATATAAATCATACCGTTTTTTTTCACTCAAAAAAAGTGAAAAAAAAATTTGCAAATCAATCTTTTCAACTCTATCTTTGTGATGCAAAAGGTTCCCCAAATGGCCAGTGCGCCACGCGGGGTGAAAAGGAAATTCGGTGAGAATCCGAAACAGTACCTGCTGCTGTAAGTTCCATTCTCGGTGGGCCGCACGCGCGGTCGAGTTATTACGATATCGAGGATATGTTCAATCGCACTCTTTGCCACTGACGGCCGAGCCGTTGGGAAGGCGCGATGGAAAGGAACAAGTCAGAAGACCTGCCTTGTGCGTTAGTAGATTTGGACCTGCAGGTGTACGGGTTAAGAATCAAAACTATTTTTTATCCGTATTTTATTACGCACAAGAGCATCGCCACGCTCAGGCGCATTGCGTGCAGGCCAAAAGTGAATCCTAACCCATCGTTTTGGCGCACTTTGCCCCTACCGTGATATGCAGAAAAAGAGTTTTGAGTCGATAATTTGATCACCTGCACCCAAGCTGATTGAATTATTAACTCAAAATATTTTTTTGTATGGAGAAACAAACTTACATCAGCCCCGAAATTGAGGTGGTTGAAATTGCAATCGAAAAGGGATTTGCCCAAAGTGGCGGTAACGGAGCAGGCGAATCAGAATGGGATACTTGGAACTAAAATCACACAACAGAGACAATTATGAAAAAGATATTTTCAATTTTAGCAATTGCAGCCGCAATGGTGGCCTGCAGCAAAGATGATGCAACAACCGACACCGCGACCGATGTTGCACCCGCAACCTACACACTCACAGGTTATTCATCGCTCGACACCCGCACCGATTTTGGCACGCCCAATGAGGAGACCAAAAAGATTCCATTCCTTTGGAGCGAGGGCGATAAGATTCTTGTTCTAAACGAGGGCAGTGGCACCGCAACAGAGGGTGAAATCAGCGCTGGTGCAGGCACTTCATCGGCAACATTCAGCTTAACAACAGCATCAGAAAACGGCAACAAGGTTTACTATAATCTGAATGTCAAAAAAGGCAGTTTTGGTATGATCACTGCCGATGCTGCCGCCACAGCCAACGTTCCAGCAGAGCAGAGCACAGCAAAAAATCTCGGCCAGAACGGTGATTTTGGTTATGCAGAAGTTGTGGATGGGGCGTTTACCCTCAATCACGCAACCGCATATTTATGGTTTGATGTTAAATCGTTGCCTGCGGGTTACACCCTCCAATCTATCAGCTTCAATGCTGGCGAGACCAAAGTGGCTGGTGAGGCAAAGTGGAATGGCTCGGCTTTTGGCGAAATAACCAATGGCAGCTCGGTTATCGACCTTGTGGTGGATAACGATGCCACAATGGTTGCAATGGTAGTTCTGCCTACCGAGATTGAGTCTGCCACCATCACATACAAATTGAGCAATGGCACAGAGACAAAATATCAGACAAAGACTCTCAGCGGCAGAACGATAGAATCGGGCAAAACATATAAGATTTCAGTCGATTTGGCAGAGCCCGAGCCCGAATATGAGCTTCGCGTACTGACGTTTGAGGATGGCTCAGAGCAGTTTGGAAATTATTCGTTCGACTATGTCGATGGTGCAACATTCTCTCCTGAAACTGCTGATATCGATTGTTGGAGTGACCTCATAGCACCAGATGGAACTCAATATGGACACGGATATATGTATGATCCTACGGGTGGTATGTACCCTGTCAATTATTGGTGGTGCGATGAGGGTAATACCGGTCTTGGCAATATGATGAGTCCATATGGCTATCCAAGTGGTGGCCACGCAATATCAAATTACTTTGTGAATAGCTATGCTTCTGGCGATGGCAATGAAAATCTGTTTAATCTCATACGCCAATCATATGGTGACGAATATGTAAACGAAATTTTAAGTTGGGGTATGCCTGAAGACCAATTGTGCGACGTGTTAGGTTGGTTCCTTATGCAATTATCTGTTTACGACTCTAAAAAGACAGACGAGTTTGGAACTAACGGTAGCGGACATAATGGAAGTAATAATTTTGCAGTACAATATGGATATATGGACGAGGCTCAGGCGACTGGACATGCCGCTCAGATATGCTTTGTACTTCCAAGTTTATGCTTTTTAGATTATGGCAGTAGTGATTATTCCGACGCTACATCAGATTCAGGATTTGCGTACACAGAGCCCCACGTTATCGACCATATGTATGTTACCAATACTGCATACACCCTTAACCAACTTATTTATGGAGTTACCGTTGGCGGAAATAATGGATTTAAACCATCTGGCGAAACACCTTATGAAGGACTTAAAGAAGATAGTTGGTTTAAGATCGTTGCTACTGGCTATGATGAAAATTTGCAAATAACAGGCACTACCGAATTTTATCTGTGCAAAAACGGCAAATGTGTTACCGAATGGACCAAGTGGGATTTATCAAGTTTGGGTGCTGTTGTCAAAGTTGAGTTCAATTTTGAAGGTGATGAATTTATGACTGGCGGTTATGGTTTAACTATCCCCGCATACTTCGCTTACGACGATGTAGCGGTAAGATTCTACGACAATGAGTAGTAAGATTCTAACGATTTTATGGTGGTTATAAATAATATGAGGAAATTTTTGTGTATGTTTGCAGTTGTTATGATTGCGTCGTCTTGTAACAAAGACGACGTAATCACTACAACTATCGAGGATGGCAATTATCGTCCCAGAACTGAAGCCTCTTCGGCAAAGTGGACCAAGGTTTTTGAGTTCACTCCAGCCCCAGGACAGTTTGTGGGCGAGATAAAGACAGACGACTATACAGGCGAGGAGAAAACAGCCGAAGATGCTGTTAAATATGCAGAGCGCCGTTTGACCAAAAAACTTTATGTTTCGTTGGGTGGTTTTGGCGGCTATATTGTGGTTGGATTCGACCATAGCATTGACAACAACTATGGTTACGACCTTGCAATAGAAGGCAACTCGTTTGGTGGCTCATCCGAGCCAGGCATCGTGTGGGTTATGCGCGATGAGAATGGTGATGGCAAGCCCAACGACACCTGGTATGAGTTGGCTGGCTCTGAGGCTGACAAGGCCGAGACAAAGCAGAACTACTCGGTAACATATTTCCGCCCCGAGGCTGAGGGACAGCCTGTAAAATGGCGTGACTGCGAGGGTAACGAGGGGCAGATTGATTACCTGAAGGCTTACCATAGACAGCCATACTACTACCCTACCTGGATAAAGGAGGATAGTTACACGCTCTCAGGAACTTGCTTGAAAGCTCGCAACTTTGACGCTTCGGGAAATGGCACATATTGGATATTGCCAGAATACGATTGGGGTTATGTTGACAACTTCAGCCCGACCGACCGACTGACCGACGACGACAATGCCGCAGCCGACACCAATGCCAACCATTTCGACATATCGAATGCTATTGATGCCAATGGTCAGTCTGTGGATTTGAAGTACATCGACTTTGTGAAGGTGCAGACCGGCGTAAACTCAAAGAGCGGTTGGCTCGGAGAGGTATCGACCGAAGTGTTTGGCTTCTACGACTACCAAATGATGATTGAAAAATAGAATGAGAATAGAAAAGATTACATATAGACTCACCCTCTGCGTCTGCACAATGCTCACAGCATTGTGCAGTTCGTGTATGAAGTGGGAGTATGGCCTAACCGAGGAGTTTAACGCTTCGGGCGAGGGATTGTTTATTATGAACGAGGGTAATTTCCAGTATGGCAACGCCTCGCTTTCGTACTACAACCCCGCAACCAAAGATGTTCAAAACGAGGTGTTTTATCGTGCCAACGCAATGAAGTTGGGCGACGTGGCGCAGTCGATGATCATTCGCGACAATGTGGGTTGGATTGTTGTGAACAACTCGCACGTTGTATTTGCCATCGACCTTACCACCTTCAAGGAGATTGGCCGCATAACCAACCTCACCTCACCCCGCTACATCCACTTCATCTCCGACGAGAAGGCCTACATCACACAGATTTGGGACAACCGCATATTCATCGTCAACCCCAAGCGATATGAGGTTACGGGCTACATCGAGTGCCCCAATATGACCTCCGAAAGTGGTTCTACGGAGCAGATGGTGCAGTATGGCAAATATCTCTATGTAAACTGCTGGTCATACCAGAACCGAATACTAAAAATCGACACCGAGACCGACCAAGTGGTGGGCGAATTGCAGGTGGGAATACAGCCCACTTCGCTGGTGATGGATTGCAACAACAAGCTCTGGACCATCACCGATGGCGGCTACGAGGGCTCGCCCTATGGCTACGAAGCGCCCTCGCTCTACCGCATTGACGCCGAGACATTCACCATCGAAAAACAGTTTAAGTTCAAACTTGGCGACTGGCCATCAGAGGTGCAACTCAACGGCACAGGCGACAAGCTCTACTGGCTCAACGACGACGTGTGGGAGATGGATGTAACGGCCGAGCGTATCCCCGCAAAACCTTTCCTGCAATACGCCGAGACGCTTTACTATGGTCTTACGGTAAATCCCCACAACGGCGATGTTTATGTGGCCGATGCCATCGACTATCAGCAGCAAGGCAAGGTCTATCGCTACTCAAAAGATAGGGAACTGATTGACGAGTTTTATGTAGGTATAATCCCAGGAGCTTTCTGCTGGAAATAATTTGGATAGGCTATGAGGAGATACTTACATACAATTTTACTTTCTGTATTATCGGCAGCATCTGTTACGGCTTTTGCGCAGAGTAACAATCCCCAGCGCGATATAAAGATTCGCGAGGTGAGCGTGGTGGCCGACCGCCCGATGAAGGAGATTGGCGTGCAACAAACCAAGTTCGACTCGGTAGCCTTGAGGGAGAATGTAGCCCTCTCGTTTGCCGACGTACTGGCCTTCAACTCTTCGATTTTCGTAAAGAGCTTCGGACGTGCAACGCTCTCTACGGTAGCCTTTCGTGGCACATCTCCATCGCACACACAGGTTAGCTGGAACGGAATGAAAATCAACAACCCGATGTTGGGTATGACCGATTTTTCGATGATTCCATCATACTTTATCGACGACGCATCGCTTCTGCACGGCACATCGTCGGTAAACGACACAGGAGGTGGCTTAGGCGGAGCCGTCAAGCTCTCCACTGCGCCAGCCTCGACCGAGGGTTTCGGCTTGCAGTATGTGCAGGGCGTTGGCTCATTCAAGACATTCGATGAGTTTCTGCGACTAACATACGGCAACAAGAACTGGCAGATATCAACCCGTGCCGTATATTCATCTTCGCCCAACGAGTATAAATTTCGCAACCGCGACAAGAAGGAGAATATCTACGACGAGCAGATGAATATCATCGACCAGTACTACCCCATCGAACGCAACCGCAGCGGCTCATTCAAGGATTTGCATCTGCTGCAAGAGGCATACTACAACACTGGCCGAGGCGACAGATTTGGGCTCAATCCGTGGTACAACAACTCCAACCGTGAGTTGCAGATGCTCACCACCGACTATGGCGATGAGCACTCGTTCGACAACCGTCAGCGCGAGCACACTTTCCGAGGATTACTCTCGTGGGACCACCTGCGCAGTAACTGGAAAGCATCTGCCAAAGCGGGATACATCCACACCTGGCTCGCCTACGACTATAAGCGTGATATGGGCAACGGATTTATGGCCTCGATGACACGTTCACGCAGCAAGGTGGACACATTCTACGGCCAGCTCGACGGCGAGTATTACATCGGCAGTAAATGGCTCTTCACGGCCAATCTGTCGGCACATCAGCACTTTGTAAAGAGTCAGGACAAGAATATCATTCTGCAGGAGGGCAACAAGGCCATCGTAGGCTACGACAAAGGTCGCGTCGAGCTTAGTGGTTCAGTTTCGGCCAAGTGGAAGCCCAACGACCGATTAGGCATCTCGGCCGTACTGCGCGAGGATATGTTTGGTCGAGAGTGGACTCCAATCATACCCGCCCTGTTTCTTGATGGTGTGATTTCACACAAGGGCAATGTGGTGGCCAAAGCCTCTGTTTCGCGTAACTTCCGATTCCCCTCGCTCAACGATCTCTACTTCCTGCCTGGCGGTAATCCCGACCTGAAGAAGGAGAATGGCTGGACCTATGACGCAGGTATCGAGATGGCCATCGGCAAGAGCGAAATCTACTCATTCTCGGCCTCGGCAACGTGGTTCGATTCGCGGGTGGATGACTGGATTATATGGCTACCGACAACAAAGGGATTCTTCTCGCCACGCAATATCAAGCAGGTACACGCCTATGGTATCGAAACCGAGGCCAACTTCGATGTGCAGTTCACGAAGGAGTGGAGCTTGGGCGTAAATGCCAACTTCTCGTGGACACCCTCAATCACCGAGGGAGAGCCTATGTCACCTGCCGACAAATCGGTGGGCAAGCAGCTACCCTACGTTCCCCAATATACAGCTACCGCAACAGGCCGACTCGGCTGGCGCAGTTGGAGCCTGCTCTACAAATGGTGCCACTACAGCGAGCGATTTACTATGTCGAGCAACGACCTGTCGCTATCGGGCCGCCTGCCAAAATACTATATGAGCAACGTAACCATCGAGAAGGCAATCTCGGCATCGTGGGCCGACCTCTCGATTAAGGGTTCGATAAACAACCTTTTCGACGAGGAGTATCTCTCGGTGCTGGCACGCCCTATGCCTGGAATCAATTTCGAGATATTCCTCAGCATTACACCCAAGTGGGGCAACGGCAAGCAATAAAACCAATACAACTATATGGCAGATAACTATTTAGGCAAGAAGATGGAGGACCACTACTCTGCGTCGGCCACCAAGAGCCGCAAGAGCCACCCATCGCTTCAAAAACTCCTCTCGCGCAACCGCAGTCACCGCTCCTACGATGTATCGTTCAAGGTGCGTGAGGACCAGATGCGGCGCATAGTTGAGGTCAATCGCCTCATCCCATCGGCACGCAATCAGCAGGTACTGCGTTTCCGCATCGTGCTCGACAACGAGGCCGACAAGGTGCTGCCACACATCAAGTTGGGCGCTGCTCTGCCCGAGCTTAATCTTCCACAGAAGCAGAGCGAGCCACGAGCATTCATCATCATCTGCTCGACTGTGGAGGAGAATAAGTTTGTGGATATCGACCTCGGCATTTCGGCCCAAAGTATGCTTCTGCAAGCCGCTGAAATTGGCCTTAATGGTATCTGTATCGCCGCATTCGACAAGGCTCGCATCAGCGAGGAGTTCAATCTTCAATACGAGCCGCTTATGATACTCGCCATAGGCCGAGGCTGCGACAACATCCAACTGACCGACATTGCGGCCAACGAGAGCCACACCTACTACCGCCACGACGGCATCCACTTTGTTCCGAAACTCCGCACCGAGGAGCTGATTATAAAGTAGGCAACACACCATTTACAGCGTTAGATTATCGCCACCCACCAAACAAGAAAAAGAGTAGTTCACCCTCAGGTTAACTACTCTTTTTAACGATAGTTACGGCTTCTTACTGCGTAATCATCTTGCAATAGATGTCGTAACGTTTCATTACTTCTCTTACATAAGCCTCGGTCTGGCGGCTGCCTGTAAACTTACCATACTTGACAAGCTCGCTCTCATAAACCGCAGGATCGGCCTTCTGTTTCAAATAGCGGGCGACAACCTCCCACGAATTGGGATTCTCACCATTGCTTTTAGCCAGGCGACGAGCATCGGAAACGTGGCCAATTCCTCCATTATAGCAGGCCAAAATAATGCTCATACGGTCGCTCTGGGGCGTTGAAGGCGAAATCTTCAATGTAGCATCAATCTTACTCAGCAGCTTGCCCGCCAGACGGATATTTGTCTCTGGATCGGCCAAATGCTCTTTGGCTACATTAAACTGTCTGCCGACGATTGGCATCACCTGCATAAGGCCCACTGCCCCCTGCTTCGAGATAACTGCGTGCTGGAATCGCGACTCATTGTACGCGATGGCACTCATCAAACGCCAATCCTGGCCCACCTCTTTGCCGTTGCGCTGCATCATCTCATCATACATCGAGATAACCCAAGTCTCAACATCGGTCGTGTCAGTCGCTATCACAGCGACATTCTCAGGCTCCATTCCCTGCTCGGCATTCGACACTGCGGCCAAATCCTCGTCGAACATATTGGAACCCCAAAAAGTTACTAATACGATAAGAACAATCGAAAGTAATACTGTCTTTTTTGACATAAATGTGTGTGTTGCGGGCAGTTCACGCCGAGCAATACATCACCTAATCATAGAATCCCCAGGAGATACCCATCTTAAACATACCAGGATTCTGCGGATAGCCCGCCACCGTGATAAATTGTCCGTTACCAAACAGGCCATAATTGGCGTGCTGATACTTTAAGAAGATGCGCATTCTCTTCCACTTGGCTGCAATAAAGGCGTCGAGATATGGGTAGTTGCCCATCTCGTAATCACGCTGATTGTAGAAGACCGACAAAGCGGGATTGTACGACGGAGCATAGTAGCTCGTGTTGAATCGTCCATCAATTCCGATTTGCAATCTCAGCACCTGCTTCTTCTGTACCCAACATTCGTAGTAGTAAGAGAGGTAGGCACTGCCTAAGGGGACGGGAATAACTTCCTGATTGGTGCTCCACTGCATCAATACCCTGTGGTCGAAATGAAATCCGCCAACGCGGAAATCTTTGCGAGCATACAAACTCGTCAGGCTGATGGCATCGTTTGACTGCGTTACACGGCTCATTGCGTCATAGTAGATTTTATTCGACACAACACCCTGCCATACGCCCAATTCCAAAGCCCAGTTGGGGATTTCGAGCGAAACCTCCAAACGAGTTTCATCCTCCTTATCAAAGGAGTTGAACCACACATAGTGATTCGAGAATAGGTTCTCCTGCCAATATGAGGCCGACTGCATAGTCTGCGAGAATCGGCCCGTCAGGACAACGGGGTTACCGCGAAAATCTGCCGACAATGCGATGTGCGCATTCAAGGCAAAATCTCCGCCTCTATATCCCGATGGGTGGAACTTCACATCTGCTCCCCAATCGACATATCTCTTTATCTTGCCGCTCACTGCGCCATAGGCATACCAAGCGGTCTTCTTATCCACACCCATCTTGCCCGACAGATAGTCGTTCATCTGAAGCTGTGAATATCCATAAGCATCAATTCCAACACCTCCGCCCAGTCGTCCGATAGCACCATCTCTATCCCAGGGCTGTGCCTCGATAAAGAATTTGTTGCTTATCACACGCTCGCTGATTGAGTCACGCGACTGGGTGGGCGAGATAAACCAATCCTTATAATATACATCCTCTGTCGGGATGTAATCTCCATTCTCGTTCTTGTCGCCACGCTCGTTACGATAGGTGGCGTATCTATCCTTATAGAGTTTGTTCCACGAGTTATATTCAAAAATGTGGCCAACATAGATTGCCGACAGGTCTGCAAGCGAATAATCGTAATCGGTAACAGGCACCAAAGGTATGGCATAAGCCTGTTTCACGAAGAACGAATTGTTGCGATACGAGTTCTCGGCCTGAGCGCTCGCCAGCTTCATAGGCACACCCGACGGGTGGTCGAAAATCGTATCAGCCACAGCCCACAAGCCCACAGCACCACCATTCTCGCGCTGTTTGATGCGGTTGTTGATATATGCTGCGTGAACAGAATAACGCTTGCCCGTATGCGAGAATGCCGCCGAGAGGTTGTGATTGGTTGTTCGTTGCCACTCATACAAACCCTTTGTTCCACGCGACTTGTAACTTACGTTGAAGCCGGTTGTGGGCGATACGTTGTGCGCCGTTGTAACCTCGAAATGCTCCTCACGATAACGCTTCTGTCCCGACTCGAGATACATAAAATTGAGGTACGGGGTTTTCGAGTTATAGAATGGCACGTTATCCATTCGGTAGGTGTAGGAGTCATACGACTGCGCAAACTTAAAGTCGGGTGAATTTGGACGCTCGAAATAGTTGAACGGGAGTGTTGACTGACCTAAACCGCCCAACGACATATCACCCACGCCCTTACGGAAATAGGGATAGTCGATTCGCCAGTCGGTCACAAGTGTATCCAACGGGCCAATCTCCACATCGTTCATAAAGCGGTCAACAGTCCACTGGAAGTTGGGCCAAGCACGCACCGAATCGCTGAAATAGTACGACTCGAGAGGCTTGCGAATTTTACGGGTTTTGGTTGAGTCTGCCGTCTCTTCCCCCTCCTCGCCATCCGACGTATCGTAAGGATTGCTACCGCCGAGTCCCACATTCTGCCCCTGTCGCTGGGCGCGGGCCAAAGCTGCTGCATCGAGCTGTGCATAGGCTGGAGCCGACAATGCCGCCACAGCAAGCATCGCCACCACAAGAGTTATTATACGCACACTCAACTTCATCCTTTCCGCCTTTCTTAAATAGCTGAAAATTACTTCTTAACAGAATTTACAATATGACGCACTGTGGAAATCACAATATAGAGCAGGATGATTCCAACAGCAGCATACTTGGTGAAGGCCGCAATCAAAATGGCACTCACCACGATAAACGAATAACGAAGCTCGTTACCCTTCCAGCCAAAGCCCTTGAACTTCAGAGCAAACATCCTCACAGGGCTAATCAACATTGTTGCCATAACAATCGAAATCGCCACAACAATCTCCTTTGGAATGGTGAAATTGCCCGCTGCGGCAAGCATTGCAAGCGAGAGGCAGAAGATTCCGTTTGCCGGGGTTGGCAAACCGCAGAACTCGGTGTGCTGAGTATCATCAATATTAAACTTTGCAAGGCGCAGAGCCGAGAAAGCTGCGATAATCAGAGTCACAAAACCGAGCGGCGTTGCCACACTCTCCTTCATAGCACTAAGCTGAGGCATATCGCCATAAAGGCAATACATTGCAACGGCTGGCACCACGCCAAACGACACCATATCGGCCAGAGAATCGAGCTGCACGCCGAGTGGTGAAGACTGCTTGAGCAGGCGGGCTGCAAAGCCATCGAAGAAGTCACACACAGCCGAAGCTACAACCAGATAGAATGCCAGTTTGTAATCGTGCTGAGTAAGCAATGCGATGGCTGCTCCCGTACCACACAAAAGGTTGCCGAGAGTCAGCATATTTGGTATCGTAAAAAGTCTTATTTTCATATTTCTCTAAAAAATCATCATTTGAGCGGGCAAATTTACGAATTTTATTTATATATTTGTATAATTCTAAACGAAAATATTACATAAACCTATGAATAATAACACTTACTGCGTGATTATGGCTGGTGGAATCGGCACTCGTTTCTGGCCGATAAGCCGTCAGGCTACACCAAAGCAATTTCTCGACATCCTCGGAACGGGCAAATCATTCATCCGTTCCACCTATGAGCGCTTTGCACCAATGGTACCCAACGAGAACTTCCTCGTGGTTACAAACAAGCGCTACAAGGCTCAAGTGCTGGAGCATATTCCAGAGCTTAATGAGAGTCAGATTTTGTGTGAGCCAATCGGTCGCAACACTGCCCCCTGCATCGCCTATGCAGCCTACACTCTGCAGAAGCTCAACCCCGATGCAAGAATGATCGTGACACCATCCGATCACCTCATCCTGAACGAGGTGGATTTCCGCGAAATCATCAGCGAATGTGTGGAGTATGCCGACACCCACGATGCACTGATGACGGTGGGTATCAAGCCCACCCGTCCCGACACAGGATATGGCTATATCCAGACCTCAAGTGATAGTTCAATTAGCCGCGTTAAGTGCTTCACAGAGAAGCCAAACCTCGAGATGGCGCAGACCTTCATCGAGAGTGGCGAGTTTGTCTGGAATGCAGGTATTTTCGTCTGGAAACTCAGCTCAATTATCGAGGCTTTCAGCCGCCATCTGCCCGAGCACCACGCGCTCTTCTCGGCCATCGTTGATGACCTTGCAACCGAGCGTGAAGAGGCCGCCATCGAGGGTGTATTTTCGGAGTGCAAACCCATCTCTATCGACTACGGAATTATGGAGAAGGCCGACAATGTCTATGTGCGTTGCGGCGACTTTGGCTGGAGCGATGTGGGAACCTGGGGTTCGGTATATCAGCTCTCTCGCAAGGATGCTTTTGCCAACACAAAATTGGGCGGCAGCTCCTACACCTACGCCACACGCAGCTCGGTAATCTCAATCCCCGAGGGTAAGGTGGCCGTAATCAATGGCCTGCGCGACTATATTGTGGTTGACACCGACGACGTGTTGATGATTTGCCCACGAAGCGAGGAGCAGAGCATCAAAAAGTATATCGACGATGTGAAATTCGACAAGGGCGACAAACATATTTAGCCTAAGATTGAAATCTCAGATAAAGCTGCCGACACCATTCGGCAGCTTTTTTTATCTCCTGCGGTAGCTTTTTTCCACGCATCTTTTCCTTTTTAAGGAAAAATCGTTACTTTTGTATTATGGCTTATTGTGGCAAGGAGTTGGCCAATTCGACCACTCTACACTGCCACCGCCCCAGCCAACCGACAAGACAAAATATTAACAAAAAAAATAGAACTTTTATGGAACAACAGAAACAAAACGTATCTCTTCCCGACAACGCCTATCGCGAACTTAAGCCAGGTGAGGAGTACAAGCCACTTATGCCAGCCGATTCTACACCTGCTGAGGTTACCCCCTATTCGGTAACGATGGGTGTTGTGATGGCAATTATCTTCTCGGCCGCTGCCGCATTCTTGGGTTTGAAGGTGGGACAAGTATTTGAGGCCGCCATCCCAATCGCCATCATCGCAGTTGGTATGGGTACAGCATTAGGCAAGAAGAATATGCTTGGCCAGAACATCATCATCCAATCAATCGGAGCTTCATCGGGTGTGATTGTAGCGGGTGCTATCTTCACCCTGCCAGCTCTCTACATCCTGGGACTTGAGGCTCAGTTCTACCAGATTTTCCTCTCTTCATTGTTGGGAGGTGTACTGGGTATCGTGCTGCTCATCCCATTCAGAAAGTATTTCGTAAAGGAGATGCACGGCAAGTATCCATTCCCCGAGGCTACAGCCACTACCGAGGTATTGGTGTCGGGCGAAAAGGGTGGCAATCAGGCCAAACTATTGGCCGTTGCTGGTCTTGTTGGAGGTCTCTACGACTTTATCGTAAGCACATTTGGGGCCTGGACCGAGGTGGTATCAACTCGCCTTACAGCATTTGGCGAGATGTGTGCCGACAAGTTTAAGGTTGTATTCTCGCTCAATACTGGCGCAGCCGTATTGGGTTTGGGTTATATCATCGGACTTAAATATGCGGTAATCATCACCGCTGGCTCTTGCCTTGTGTGGTTCCTTATCGTGCCACTCATCGGCTCGGTAGCTCCCGATGCTGCATCACTCACCCCAGAGAACATCTTTACGGATTATGGTCGTCCACTTGGTATTGGCGGTATCGCTATGGCTGGTCTTATCGGTATCATCCGTCAGGCTGGCATCATCCGTCAGGCTGTGGGTTTGGCCGTAAGCGAGCTTTCGTCGAAGAAGGGTGCTGGCGCAGCGGCCGTTGAGCGTACTCAGCGCGACCTCTCGATGAAGCTGATTCTCACAATCCTCATTGCAGCACTTATCACCACTCTCGTATTCTTCCACTTTGGTCTGCTGGGCAATGGTATGCAGAGCATCGTGGCACTGCTCATAGTCTTTGTGATTGCATTCCTCTTTACAACAGTTGCGGCAAATGCTATCGCAATCGTGGGTACAAACCCTGTGTCGGGTATGACATTGATGACTCTTATTCTCAGCTCACTTGTTTTGGTCAGCGTTGGTTTGAATGGCACCGAGGGTATGACCGCAGCGCTTATCATTGGTGGTGTGGTGTGTACCGCTCTTTCAATGGCTGGTGGTTTCATCACCGACCTTAAGATTGGTTACTGGCTCGGCACAACTCCAAAGAAGCAGGAGGGTTGGAAGTTCCTCGGCACATTCGTATCGGCCGCAACCGTTGCGGGTGTGATGCTCGTTTTGAACGACACCTACGGCTTTACTGGCGATAACGCTTTGGTAGCACCTCAGGCAAATGCTATGGCTGCCGTTATCCAGCCACTTATGACTGGCGGCTCAACACCCTGGATTCTCTACTTTATGGGCGCTGCTTTGGCATTGGTTTTGACCGCTTTGGGAGTTCCAGCTTTGGCATTCTCATTGGGTATGTTTATCCCTATGTATCTGAACGCTCCACTCGTTGTGGGTGGTTTGGTTGCTTGGTTTGTATCGAACCGCTCGAAGGATGAGAAGCTCAACAAGGCTCGCTTCGACCGAGGTACGCTCATCGCATCAGGCTTTATCGCTGGTGGTGCTTTGATGGGTGTTGTATCGGCCGTATTGAAGTTTGTGGGCGTTGAGTGGTATATGAGCGGCTGGGCAGAGTCGAAGAGCGCCGAGTGGCTCGGTTTGGCTATGTACGCTCTGCTTATCGTCTATATGGCTTGGCACACACTCAAGGCAAAAAAGGAGGAGTAAACCCCGCCTGAGATATAAAACAGAACTTTAATTAAACACACATAAAAAGCTGAAAAATATGGAATTAAAAGATAGATTTTTGAAATATGTTTCGTTCGACACCCAGTCAGACGAAAACAGCACCACATTTCCCTCAACCGACAAGCAGTTGGTACTCTTGAACTATCTGGCCGACGAGATGCGCACATTGGGCCTTACAGACGTTACAGTCGATAAGTATGGCTATGCAATGGGTACAATTCCAGCATCGGAGGGTTATGAAAATGCCCCTGTGATTGGTTTCATCTCACACGTTGATACATCGCCCGATATGAGTGGCAAGGATGTGAAGCCTCGCGTAATCGAGGAGTATGATGGCGAAGATATTATGCTCAACGCATCGCTCACAATGAAGGTTTCGGACTTCCCCGAGCTCAAGGGTTTTGTGGGCCACACACTCATCCACACCGACGGTACTACCCTGCTCGGTGCTGACGACAAGGCTGGCTGTGCCGAGATTATGACTGCGGCTGAGTATTTGATGGCTCACCCCGAAATCAAGCACGGCAAGATTCGCATCTGCTTCACTCCCGACGAGGAGATTGGTCGTGGCGTCGATTACTTCGATGTGAAGGCTTTTGGTGCTGACTTCGCCTACACAATGGATGGTAGCGCCGAGGGTGAGTTGGAGTATGAGAACTTCAACGCCGCAGCCGCCACAATCGAGATTCAGGGCCGCAATGTCCACCCTGGCTATGCTAAGGATAAGATGATTAACGCGATTCAGGTTGCCTGCGAGCTTAACTCGCTGCTCCCAACCGTTGAGCGTCCAGAGTACACCACAGGCTATGAGGGATTCTACCACTGCGTTGGTTTCAACGGCACGGTTGAGAATGCAAAGCTCTCGTACATCATCCGCGACCACGACAGCGAGGAGTTTGAGCAGAAGAAGGTCTATATCTGGAGCTGTGTTGACCTCTTGCAGAAGCGTTATGGCGAGGAGGTATTGAAGCTCACGCTCAAGGATCAGTATTTCAATATGCGCAAGATGGTGGAGCCACACCCACAGGTTATCGACAAGGCTATCGAGGCTATGCGTATGGCCGATGTTGAGCCACTCATCAAGCCTATTCGTGGTGGTACCGATGGTGCACGATTGTCGTTTATGGGACTCCCCTGCCCCAACATCTTCACAGGCGGTATGAACTTCCACGGCAAGTTTGAATACTGCTCGCTGAACACTATGCAGAAGGCATTCAACGTGATTATTAACTTGGCTCAGTTGTGGGCTAAATAGCAAGGATATGCACGATTTCAAAGAGATTGACGCTGCGCAAATCAGCGACAACTTCATCAAGGCCATCGGCTCGGATTGGATGCTGATTACGGCTGGCGACCACGTCGAGCAGAACACAATGACCGCCTCGTGGGGAGGCGTGGGTGTGATGTGGAACTACTCCGTTGCCTTTGTTGTCATACGTCCGCAGCGTTACACCTTCGAGTTTACCGAGAGGTGCGACAAGCTCACCCTCTCGTTCCTGCCCGAGGAGTATCGCAAGGCTTTGAGCTATTGCGGCACCCATTCAGGTCGCGACGAGGACAAGATTAGCAATGCAGGTTTGTCGGTGGCATTCACCGACGAGGATACACCCGCCATCAGTCAGGCCCGCTTGGTATTAGAGTGTCGTAAGCTCTACACCGACGATATGAAGGCTGAGAACTTCATCGAGAAGGGCATTATCGAGAAGTGGTATTCGGGCGGCGATTATCACAAGGTCTATGTATTGCATATTGAACACGCATATATCAAGGAGTAGATATGAATAGTTACGGATATATCAAGGTTGCAGCCGTTGTGCCCGAGGTAAAGGTGGCCGATTGCGGCTTCAACACCGAGCGCATAATAGAGATGATGCAGCAGGCCGCCGAGCGTGGCGTGCGCATTGCTGTATTCCCTGAGCTCTGCATCACGGCATACAGTTGTGGCGACTTGTTCACAACAAAGTTGCTTATAGCTAAGGCCGAGGAGTCGTTGGCTCGCATCGTGGAGGCTACGGCCGAATTGCCCATTGTGGCGATTGTAGGACTTCCCGTAAGCAATACCGACAAAGTCTATGATTGTGCCGCTGTGATTTCGCAGGGCGAGATTTTGGGTATCGTCCCCAAAAAATATCTCTCAAATCAAGCAGAGTCGAGCGAATCCCGTTGGTTTACATCATCCTCAGAACTAATCTCCGAGGTCAGTGACATTTATATAGCAGGACAGTATGCGCCCTTTGGCGAAGAGCTTCTATTCTCTGTTGATAGAGTAGATTTCGGTGTGGAAATTGGCGAAAACCTATCGGCAATTATCCCCCCTTCATCATTCAAAGCGGTAGCAGGTGCAAAGATTATCTTCAATCTTGCAGCCGCATCGGAGTTGGCTGGTAAGCAGGCAAAACTGACCGCAGCCATCAAAGAGTACTCGGCGCGTACGCTATCGGCTTATGTCTATGCTTCGGCTGGTTGGGGCGAATCTTCTTCCGACGTGTTATACGCTGGCAATGCCATCATAGCCGAGAAGGGCGAGGTATTGGCCACAGGCAAACGATTTGCAATGGAGAGTCAGATGATTGTAAGCGATATCGACATCGAGGCATTGGAGTCGGCTCGAAGAAGAAGCGATGTATCGTTTGTTGATAAGGATGTGGCGGTCTATACCACCATCGAAACATCATTGCCCGCGCCACTAAACGATGGCAACGACTCTTTTGACAGAGCCATCGACGCAATGCCATTTATCCCAAGCGACAGCGAGCAGCGCGATGCTTGGTGCGAGGAGATTTTCGAGATTCAGACACACGCTCTGGCCAAAAGAATGGTACACACCCACTGTAAGTGCACCGTAATAGGTATTTCGGGTGGCTTGGACTCCACGTTGGCATTGCTGGCCACAGTTCGCACCTTCGACAAGCTCGGCATCGACCGCAAGGGCATCATAGGCGTAACTATGCCAGGCTTTGGCACCACAGACCGCACCTACAACAACGCCGTAACTCTCATTAAGGAGCTTGGCGTTACGTTCCGCGAGATTTCAATCGCCGATGCTTGCCGTCAGCACTTCAAGGATATCGGTCTGCCCGAGGGTGACCGCTCGGTAACTTACGAGAACGCACAGGCTCGTGAGCGCACTCAAATACTGATGGATATTGCCAATATGGAGAACGGTATGGTTATCGGCACAGGCGATATGAGTGAGCTGGCTTTGGGCTGGGCCACATACAACGGCGACCAGATGTCGATGTATGGCGTAAACTGCTCAATCCCCAAGACGCTGATGCGCTATATGGTTGAGTGGGTTGCCGACAACGAGCCCAACCAGAGCGTGAGCAAGGCTCTGCACGATGTGGTGGCGACACCCGTCAGCCCCGAGCTTCTGCCTGCCGACGAGAGGGGCGACATTGCTCAGAAGACCGAGGATTTGGTTGGCCCATACGAACTGCACGACTTCTTCCTCTACAACTTTATCGGCAACGGCTTCTCGCCAGCAAAGATTGCAATGCTGGCTGAGAAGGCATTTGAGGGACGACACGACCGCCCCACAATCGTTCACTGGATTAAAACATTCTTCCGCCGATTCTTCACCCAGCAGTTCAAGCGTTCGGCTGCGCCCGACGGGCCAAAGGTGAGTAGCATATCAATCTCGGCCAAAGGCGACTGGCGTATGCCTGCCGATGCTATGGCAACGATTTGGTTAGAGGAGTGCGAAAATCTGTAATCACACAAACAAAAGAGTAATTAACAAAAAGAGAGGAATATGAAAAGAGTATTTATTTTAACCATCGTAGCATTATCGCTCACTTGCACCGAGGCCTCAGCGCAGAACTGGCTCAACGCATTGAAGAGCGCAGCATCGACAGCAATCGACAAGGTAACAGGCGGCAAGCTCACCGAGAAGGGAATCATCGGAACTTGGAACTACAAGCAGCCAGGAGTAAAGCTCTCATCAGACAATACACTTTCGGAGTTGGCTGCATCGGCTGCCACCTCCACTCTGCAGAGCAAGCTCGATACCTACTACACAATGGTAGGTATCAAGGCGGGAGCCTGCAGCTTCACATTTAACTCCGACGGCACCTTCACATCGAAATTTGGCCAGAGGACTGCAAGCGGAACCTACACGTTCGATACTTCGACCTATAAACTCTCGCTCAAATACAACAGCGGCCTGCTGAATTTGGGTGCCATACCTGCCTATGCCTATATGAACGGCACAAACCTGCAGATTGTATTCCCGATGGATAAGCTGCTCTCAATCCTCACATCACTCGGATCGAGCATCGACTCACTATCGACCATCACTTCGCTACTCAATCAGTATGATAGCCTAAAGATTGGTTTTGAGTTCACAAAATAACAAAGCCCGAAAAGAGTATGAAGAGAGTATTATTACTTATAGTGGGCATCCTGCTCTGCACTGCGCCACTGCAGGCACAGTCGCTGAGCGATATGCTCAGCAGCCTGTTAGGCAGTAGCAGTAGCTCCACCTCGCAACCCGCCGAGAAGCCCGTATATCCCACCGCCAAGCAGATTGTAGGCAAGTGGGTATATCAGCAGCTCGATATGGATTACTCTGGCGACAGTGCTATCGCCTCGATGGGTGTGGCCACAGCCAAGACACAACTATCGTCGGTGGCATCCATTGCCAAACTTTCGTCGGGCAAGGATTATGTGAAGTTATCAAGCAACGGCACATTCCATTTAGTGAGTGGCGAGCGCAAGATTGAGGGAACCTACAGCTACATTCCCGCTGGCGGACGATTGCTATTGACTGCAAAAGAGATCAAGGCCGAAGCCGTTGTCACGCTTAAAGATGGTGCTGGTCGCATAATGTTCAACGCCAAGCAAGCAGTACTTACCGTCGAGCAACACTCCGACACATTCAAGCAGAACACCACATTCCAGCTAATGAAGGAGGTTATTTTGGCCTACCCTGGAATTACGGTGGGAGCGATTATGAAAAAATAAACCGAGTCTAAGGCTCAAACATGTAGAGTAGTACAATGAAGAGATTATTTATGTTGGTTGCAGCCTGCATAGTCAGCATCGCTGCCACTAAAGCTCTGGCAAGCCCTGTGCCTTCACTTATCCCACTTCCAAAGAGTGTGGAGTTAAGTGGCGGAGAGCTTCATTTGGAAGAGAAGATAAGTGCAATGGTAACACCCGAAGCAGAGGCTCTGTTCGATAGCTTCGCAAAGGAGTTTACCGCCGCTACAAACATTAAAATCAAGCAGGTGCGCAAATCAAGCAAAGCATTGCTTCATATTCAGCGCAGCCCATCAATCCCTTCGGAGGGTTACCATCTGGAGATTACCGACTCGAAGATTCTCATCACCGCATCCGAGCCAGCAGGATTCTTCTATGCGTTGCAGACACTCAAGCAGCTTCTGCCTCGCAACGTGATGGCTGGCGTGGCCGACACCTCTATCACTCGCTGGGTGTTGCCTTGCATAAAAATCGAGGATGAACCACGTTTTGCGTGGCGAGGATTTATGCTCGACGAGGGGCGTCACTTCTTCGGCAAGGAGGCCGTAAAGCGAGTTATCGACGTGATGGCATCCTACAAGATGAACCGCTTTCACTGGCATCTGAGCGAGGATCAGGGTTGGCGCATCGAGATTAAGAAGTACCCCAAACTCACCGATATTGGCGCTTGGCGCGACAGCAAGGGCTTGGGTTACGGCAACGTGAAACCCGACTCGGAGCGATATGGCGGCTACTACACTCAGGAGGACATCAAGGAGGTGGTGGCATACGCCAAGAGCCGATTTGTGGAGATTGTACCCGAGATCGACATTCCTGGCCACTCGCAAGCTGCCGTTGCCTCGTATCCAGAATTTTTGGCCTGTGATCCCGAAAATCCGCACGAGGTGTGGAAGATGCAGGGTGTATCTACCGACGTGATAAATGTGGCTAACCCCAAAGCGGTGCAGTTTGCTAAGGATGTGATTGACGAGCTTATCGAGCTATTCCCATTCGGCTATATCCATTTGGGGGGTGACGAGTGCCCCGTTGCCAAGTGGAAGCAGAACGAGGAGTGCAAGGCTCTGCTTGCCGAGATTGGCTCACAGAATTTCCGCGACCTGCAAATCAACTTCTACCGCCAGCTCACCGACCACATCAAGCAGAAGCCAGCCGAAAAGCAGCGCAAGTTGATTTTCTGGAATGAGATTCTCTACGGCAATACCACAATGCTGCCCAACGACATTACCGTTATGGCGTGGGTGGGAGCCGACAGAGCGGCTGTCGAGGCTGCGAAGCGTGGACTGAATACGATTCTCTCACCACAAATCCCCTACTACATCAATCGCAAGCAGTCGCCACTGCCAACAGAGCCGATGTCGCAAGGTCGCGGAACTGAGACTCTGGAGGCCGTTTACAGCTATATACCTATGCGCGATGTAGCCGAGGAGTTGCAGGAGAAATATATGGGCGTGCAGGCCAACTTCTGGACCGAGTGGGTTGTGGAGGAGTCGGTATTGCAGTATCTGATGTTGCCCCGATTGGCCGCCGTTGCCGAGGCGGGATGGACACCTCAGCAGAGCCGTAACTTCGACGACTTTGTGCGCCGTCTGCAGGCCGAAGCTCAATACTACCAGAAGCGCGGGCTAAATTATAGTAAACACTATATTAAATAGATAATTTCCATCTCAAAATGAACAGAACTACTACCTCAACCACCAACTTTTTCGACACCAAACCTCACTATGAGCTTTTGGATGGTCTGCGTGGCGTTGCAGCCCTGCTGGTTGTAATCTACCACATCTTCGAGGGTTTGGCCTTTGCCGAGGCTACAAATGGCGCAGGCGCAGGCTTGATAACCACCCTCAATCACGGCCATATAGCTGTCGATTTCTTCTTTATCCTGTCGGGATTTGTAATAAGCTATGCCTATGATGACCGCTGGACGAAGATGAGCATAGGCGGTTTCTTCAAACGCCGACTCATTCGCCTCCACCCTATGCTTGTGATGGGCGCGGTGATTGGCGTGGCTACATTCTTTATCGACGGTTTCCAGAGATGGGACGGCTCGGTGACGCCAACAAGCTGGGTGATGATAGCAATGTTGCTGACGATGTTTATGATTCCAGCGCTGCCTGGCCTGCCTTATGAGGTGCGAGGTAATGGCGAGATGTTCCCGCTCAACGGCCCAGGCTGGTCGCTTTTTTTTGAGTATATCGGCAACATCCTCTATGCACTTATCATCCGCCGCCTATCGACCAAGATACTCGCAGTGCTGACCGTCGTGTTGGGTGCACTGCACGCCTGGTTCTTTGTGGGCAACATCTCGGAGTATGACAGCGTGGGTGTGGGCTGGACCATCGACTCGGTGAATTTCTGGGGCGGAATGGTGCGTATGCTCTTCCCATTCTCGATGGGTATGTTGCTGGCTCGCACGTTCAAACCTCGCAAGGTGAAGGGCGCATTCTGGATTTGCAGTGCTATGCTGCTCGTGTTGTTTGCCGTGCCTTATATCGCATCATCGGGCAGCGCAAGCATCAACAGTCTCTATGAGTTTGTGTGCATAGCCGCCATCTTCCCATTTATCGTTTGGTTGGGCGCGTGCGGTAGCCTCTGCACAAACAACGATAGCGCAACACACAGCATCAACAAATTCTTGGGCGATTTGTCGTACCCGCTCTACATTGTCCACTACCCTATTATGTACGTCTTCTATGCTTGGCTCATCAGGAAAGAGTACTACTCGCTGGGCGACTGCTGGGGCGTTGCTGCTCTTGTAGTTGCGGCGAGCATTGCGCTGGCATACGCCACCCTCAAGCTCTACGACGAGCCACTCCGCCGATGGCTGGCAAAGAAGTTTATCAAGTAGCGAATCTTACCCAAAATATTAAAAAGCAAAGAGGTTGCCCTACATTATGAAAGGGCAACCTCTTCGTTTATTGGATGTGGCCGACATCTCGCAGAAGTGCCCACAGTATCGCAGAGTGGAATATAACAAAAAAAGCGTCGATATATATCGACGCTTCTATAGGTTAGTCGGGATGACTGGATTCGAACCAGCGACAACACGCCCCCCAGACGTGTACTCTAACCGGGCTGAGCTACATCCCGAGAGTGACAAGGTCGTCTTTGCTGTTTCGTATCCTCCTTGTCAAGTAGCGAGAGAGAGACTTGAACTCTCGACCTCATGATTATGAATCATGCGCTCTAACCAGCTGAGCTATCTCGCCATTTGCTGAATGCGAGTGCAAAGATAAGTGAAATTTTTATCTATGCAAAAGTTTTTGCAAAAAAATCACACATTTTTTCATATTTTTTTCGGCATAGCTTTTGCCCCCAATCAGCTAAATAGCTGATAATATGAATTCTGGCAAAGATTTTATGCGAATCATAAATTTACTCTCCTCCATTGCGCTCTTAACGGGTTTGTCGTTTGAGATTCTTTCGGGGCACAGAGAAAGTTTCTCGAAGTGGTATTTGTGGCTACAGTTTGTGGTCTGCATAATCTTTATGATGGACTTTCTCTACAGTATCTACTACTTCAAAAAGCGGGCTACAATATCCGAGGCACGACGCCACCGAGCCTGGCTCGACATTCTATTTCTGCTCATATCCATCCCCTACCTGAATATTCTCGACTGGATGCACATAACGCCTGGCCGCGACATCACGTTGCTGGTGGCCACACTGCCCATTATCCGCTCCTATATAGTGATGGGTATGGTTGTGCAGTGGCTGCTGGATAGCGCTGTGGCAAGAATATTTGGCGCATATGTGCTAACGATTGTGGGCGTGACATATTTAGCTGCGCTGATGTTCTATGACTATGAGATTGACTTAAACGACCAGCTCCACAACTTTGGCAACGCCCTCTGGTGGGCAGCAATGAACGCTACCACCGTAGGCTCGTCGATAACGCCAATCACCATTGCAGGGAAATTTCTGTCGGTACTACTGCCAGTTATAGGAATGATGTTTTTCCCAATCTTCACAATCTATGTAACAGACATATATAATTCAAAATCGAAGTAACACAAACACTCAAAAAACAGGGTTGCCCGACAAACTGTGTCGAACAACCCACATTCATTAGTAGATGATTAACAAGAACTATTTATAGTCGAACCAGATGCCGAAATAGCCTTGTTAGACGGCTTCTTACTATCCAATCTCAATCATTGGCGCATTGGCAGCCACATTATCGCCTGCCGCTACAAACACCTTGCGAACCGTACCTGAGTATCCCGAAGGAATCTCATTCTCCATCTTCATAGCCTCGATGATTGCAACTGTGTGACCAGCCTCAATCACATCGCCCACCTTAACTGTGATATCCACAATCTTACCTGGCAATGGAGCATTAACGGTGCTGATTACTGCAGGGGCCGAAGCAGCCTTTGGAGCGCTCTTCGCCTCTGCCTTTGGAGCCTGCGCTGGCTCTGCCGCTTGTGCAGGTGCAGCCGCTGGCTGTGCTGGAGCAGGAGTCTGTACTGGCGCAGGAGTGTCGATAATACCGTGAGCCGCACGCTTCTGCTTTGTGAGGAAGTTCTTGGCAACCAATGGGAAGAGCTCAAGCAAGAGCACCTCCTTCTCGTTCTCGGCCAACTTAACGCCAATCTCTGGCAACTCTGGGTTAGGCTGCATCTTATACTTTGAAGTATCGTATGGAATCTCCTCGCTGAAGCCGCAAATCTTCTTGCGGAACTTAGGATCAATCTTGATTGGAGTGTGGCCATAGTCACCCTTCACCAAACCGATGAACTGAGAGCTCTTGTTGGTGTACATCGCACGACCTGCCTTCTCGTCCATAGCACAGTTTACAGCTTGTGCGCCCACAATCTGCGAAGTTGGAGTTACGAGTGGTGGCAAACCTGCCGACATACGAACCGATGGGATAAGCTCCATAGCGCGTGGCAGGATATCCTCCGCATTAAGCTGCTTGAGCTGCGCAACCATATTTGAGTACATACCGCCAGGAATCTCAGCCTTCTGCACAAGCTGATCAGGCGCTGGGAATCCATAGTATGCCTCGATCTTCTGGCTTGCCTCCAACAGACGGTCGAAGTCCTCGGCCTTTGCGGCAGCAACAGCCTCGTCGAAGAGCTTGTCGGCAGTCTCGGTGAATGTAAAGAGACTTGGACGCAACTTCTCGGCACCAAATACCGACAACTCCAACTCCTTGCGGATAACCTTCAACTCCTTGTTGATATTGGCAACTGCCTCCATATTCACACCGAGGTCGATATCCATCTTCTGGCAGAATACATATACCAACTCCAAAGCAGGAGCTCCAGTACCGCCAGCAAACCACCAGCAGTTGGTATCCACCACATCAACACCTGCGGCGATAGCTGCAAATACCGATGCCAAGCCGTAACCTGGAGTTGAGTGAGTGTGGAAGTCGATAGGCACGTTGATATGCTGCTTGAAGAGCTTAACCAATTTGCTAATGCGCTGAGGAGGGATAAGGCCCGACATATCCTTGATGGTAATCATATCGGCACCCAACTCTGCCATCTGCTTTGCCTTGCCGAGGAAGTACTCATCGGTAAAGATTGGCTGCTGAGCCTTCTTACCGAGCATACGCTGGATGCGTGTTGGCTCTGGATACTTTGGATCAACTGTGTAGCATACTGCGCAGTCGGCAATACCGCCATACTGCTTAACATACTTGATTGTAGATTTTACGTTATCGACATCGTTCAACGCATCGAAGATACGCATAATACCCAATCCGCTCTCGATTGAGTTGCGGCAGAAACCGTCGATAATCTCATCGGTGTAGGGAGCATAACCGAAAAGGTTACGACCACGCGAAAGAGCCGTGAGCTTAGAGATATCACCTATCTCCTTGTGGATGCTCTCCAGACGAGTCCAGGGGTTCTCACCCAAATATCGCATCACAGAGTCGGGCACGGCACCGCCCCAAACCTCCATTGCGTAGAAACCAGCATCCTTATAATAGGGTAAGCATCTGTTGATTTGCTCCTGCGTCATACGGGTAGCGAACGAAGACTGCTGACCGTCACGCAAGGTCAAATCTCTAATTTTCAATGATTTGGCCATAATCTAAAATTAAATAATTTATTGTAATAACTAACTAACCTTGTTTGTGGGCCACTTTTGCCCAATACAAAGATATAAAACTTATTCCAAACGACAATTATTTTGTGGCGAATTAGTATCTTTGTGCGGTAAAATTTACTTTTGATGTCGCCAATTATTACCATAATCACGCTGATTGGATATATGCTTCTGCTATTTTGCGCAGCATATATCTCGGGGCGCGATGCCGATAACCGAGGATTTTTCATAGGCAATCGCCGTACCACTTGGTATATGGCCACCCTCGCAATGATTGGTGCGGCAATGTCGGGTGTGACATTTATCTCTATACCTGGCTCGGTGGCCGTCGATAAGTTTTCATATATGCAGATGGTTGTGGGCTTCACAATCGGCCAACTTATAGTGGCATTTGTGCTGATTCCAATCTTCTACAAGCGGGGTGTCGTATCGCTATACGAATATCTCGACCAGCGATTTGGAGTAACAACGCATAGAACGGGAGCAATCTGTTTTATGGTATCGAAACTCATTGGAGCATCACTGAAAATATATGTGGTATGTGCCGTTATGCAACTACTTGTATTTGATTACTTCAACCTTAGCTTCATATCGAATGCAGCTCTCACGATGCTCATCGTGTGGCTCTACACCCATCGCGGTGGTGTTCGCTCGCTGATTCTCACCGACTCCATCCAATCGCTCTGCCTTGTGTCGAGCATCGTGGTTGTGATTTACTATCTCTGCCAGAGTATGAATCTATCGCTCGCCGAGGCATACGAAAATATTGCCAACTCATCATATTCGCAGATGTGGTTTTTCGATGACGCTTCATCACCCCGCTACTTCTGGAAGATGGTGGCAGGCGGAGCATTGTCGCTTGTCGCTATGACGGGATTGGATCAGGATATGATGCAGCGAAATATGAGCTGCCGCACCGTCTGCGACTCGCAAATCAACATTGTACTTACGGCCATCTGCCAGATATTTGTGATTCTGCTATTCCTTTCGTTGGGAGTATTACTATATCAGTATATCGACTTTGCGGGTTTGCAGATGCCAAGCCGTGGAGATGATGTCTTTGCAGCAGTTGCAGTGCGGGGCGGATTGCCATTAGCCGCTGGTGTTATGTTTGTTACAGGACTTATCTCAAGTACCTATTCAGCCGCAGGCTCGGCGCTCACATCGCTTACAACATCATTTACGTTGGATATTCTCGACTCTTCGCGATTCGATGCAAAACGCATTACCAAAATCCGCAATATCACACACATTGTAATGGCTGTTGCAATTACAATGGTGATTCTTGTTTTCCACTATCTTGCCACCGACAGCGTTATAAATCTGGTCTTCAAGGTTGCGGGTTACACATATGGTCCTATTCTCGGACTCTTTGCATTTGGCATCCTCTCAAAGCGCGGAGTTCGCCAGCGATATGTTCCCATTGTAGCTATCCTATCGCCACTGCTCAGCTATGCACTGCAGTGGGTGGTGGCCACCAAGTTCGATTATTTTATAGGATTTGAACTCTTGGGTTATAACGCATTATTTACTATCTTTGGGCTAATAATAATCTCACAAAAGAAAAATGATAAAGTTTCGTAAACTATTACTGTCTGTAATTGCGGCAGTTGCGCTCCTTAGCTCAAGTGTTGCTTTAGCAGGTGTGCCCACCTCAGCCGAACGCCAGGAGATAACAAACGTGCTGTGCCGTATCCTTCGCCGCGAGGTGCTGGGTGGTGGTTGCAAAATCGACCGAATGCGTGCTGCGGGTGACCGCCTTGAGATATACGCTTCGGTGGGTTTGTCGTACTATCCATTCCGCGAGGATAATGTGCAGGCTATGTATGACTCAATCCGCGCAGTACTGCCTGTGGAGTATAGTCGCTACAAGATTGTACTCTACACCGACCGTCACAATATCGAAGATTTGATTCCACGATACTATCGCACCAAACCAAGCGATGCGATTCGTTTCACCAACCAGTCGAAGCATCCGCTCGTAAAGGAGCTTTCGACAAAGAGTAATCCCACACAGGGTTTGGCTGGTCGTCATATCGCTATGTGGCAGAGTCACGGTCGATACTTCGAGGCCGACGACAATATGTGGCGCTGGCAGCGTTCGCGCCTTTGGGAGACGGTGGAGGACCTATTTACACAGAGCTTCGTACTCCCCTACCTTGTGCCGATGCTTGAGAATGCGGGAGCAAATGTGCTTTTGCCACGCGAGCGCGACACGCAGAACAACGAGATTATAATCGATAACGACAAGGGCATTGATGAGAGCCGATATGCCGAGGTTGTTGGCACAGCCAAGTGGCAGACCGCAGGCACTGGCTTTGCACACAAGCGCGAAACATATCTATCGGGCCAAAACCCATTCAAGGAGGGTACAACCCGCTATGTGAAGAGTATCACTCGCGGCAAGGAGAGCCGTGCCGAGTGGTGGGCTGCCATTCCCGAGAAGGGCGAATATGCTGTATATGTGTCGTATGAGAGTTTTGGCAGCGAGAGCGCCGACGAGGCCATCTACACCGTACACCACGCTGGCGGCAAGAGCGACTTCTCGGTAAACCAGACTATGGGTGGCGGAATGTGGATTTACCTCGGTCATTTTGAGTTTAACGAGGGTGAGGAGAAGATGCTCGTATCGCTGAGCAACATCTCAAACACAGCCGACAAGAAGATTTCGGCCGATGCTGTGAAGATTGGTGGCGGCTGGGGCAATGTGGCCCGAATCGTACCAAAGTCAATGCAGAAGGATGGCATCAACTATGAGGCTATGGTGAGCGAATATCCCCGCTGGTGTGAGGGTGCTCGCTATTGGTTGCAGTGGTCGGGATTCGAGCGCGATGTATATACTCCAAAGGAGGATTTGGATGATTACAAGGATGATTATATGTGCCGTTCGCACTGGGTGAATGCCGTTATGGGTGGCTCGGAGCGTCTGCCTAAGGAGAAGGGTAAATCCATCCCGCTCGATTTGGCTTTGGCATTCCACTCCGATGCGGGTGTTCGCACGAACGAGGATATCATAGGCACACTCGGCATCTACTACACGCAGAACAACAAAGGTCGCTTCGAGGGTGGTGCCGACCGCTATCTGTCGCGCGAGCTTACAGACCTTGTAATGACACAGATTGTGGGCGACATCCGCCAGACATACGAGCCAAACTGGAGCCGCAGAGGTATGTGGAACCGCTCTTATTACGAAGCACGCGTACCGGCCGTTCCCACAATGCTTTTGGAGTTGTTGTCGCACCAGAATTTTGCAGATATGCGCTATGGCAACGATCCTCGATTCAAGTTTTTGGTAAGTCGCGCCATCTACAAGGGAATTCTGCGTTACCTCTCAAGCCAATATAACAAACCCTACGCCGTACAGCCACTGCCTGTGGAGAGCTTCAGTGCAATGTTCGTAAGCGAGGATTCAGCCGATGTGATGCTGAAGTGGAGCCCCGTGCGTGATGCACTGGAGCCAACGGCTAATCCCGACTACTATATCGTATATACCCGCATAGACGATGGCGGATTCGACAACGGGCAGAAGGTGGAGGGTACATCTGTGCGTATGCAGCAGAAGCGTGGCCACACATACAGCTACCGTGTGACAGCCGTCAACAAGGGTGGCGAGAGCTTCCCAAGCGAGATACTCACTTCGTATCGTGCGGATAACGAGCGTGGCCGAGTGTTAGTTGTAAACGGCTTTGACCGAGTGAGCGCCCCTATGCACATTCAGGGTGACTCTATCGCTGGATTCTACCACTTTGTGGATTCGGGTGTGGCCCACATCAATGATATATCGTTTATCGGCCAGCAGCGCAATTTTGACCGCCGCCTGTCGTATTCAAACAACGACAACGACGCTCTGGGCTCATCATATAGCGATTATGAGACTGAAATCGTGGCTGGTAACACATTCGACTACCCTGCCCTTCACGGCCGCTCGATTGCCGCAGCGGGATTCTCATTCTGCTCGACAAGTGCCCGCGCCATAGAGCGTGGCGAGGTGCAGATGGGTGACTACAAGATTGTGGATATTATTTTAGGCAAGCAGCGCTCATACTCTATGGGCCGAGGCACATCGGGCGTGAAGTTTAAGGTGTTGCCAGAGGCTTTGCAGGATAAGATTAGAGAATACACTTCGGCGGGCGGTGCTGTGATGGCATCGGGTTGCTACATTGCAACCGATTTGTGGAATGGTATTGCATCAGATGGCGAGGACAGAGCCTTTGCCCGAGAGGTGTTGCACTACTCCTACAATGGAGATATGGCTACACGTCGTGGTCAGGTGCGTACCGTAGCTTCGCCGATGAATATGCCTCGCATTGACATAACATTCAACAGCGAGCCATCAACTACCCACTATGGCGTGGAGTCGCCAGGTAGCATCACGCCATACGGCCGAGAGTCGTTTATCGCAATGCGATACCCAAAGAGCAACCAGTCGGCTGCCGTTGGATACAAGGGTAAGACATACCGTTCGTTTGTGATGGGATTCCCATTTGAGTCGATTCTCGACGAGGGTAAGCGCGACAAGCTGATGCAGGGCGTGCTGGATTTCTTAGCCGAGAGCGGCACAACCGAGCAGTAACAGGATAAATCAGAGCAAGAAACCAATGAAAATCGGAATATCGGCACACACGTTTCGTACCGCAGCGATGCCTTTGGGTATGCTGGTGGGGGTGTTGTTGTGTCGCCAGGTGGCGTGGCTTGAGCAACATACCGCAGGTATGCTCACGCCATCGTTCATATTCCTGATGCTCTTCTTTACATTCTGCCGAGTGGATGCCCGCAAGATTCGCTTTTCGGGTATGCACATTTGGCTGATGCTATTCCAGATTGTGGGCAGCGTTGCCGTATATTGGGCTTTGAGCTGGCTCTCGCCCGTTGTGGCACAGGGCGGTATGATTTGCGTGCTTGCGCCAGTTGCTATGGCCGCAGTGGTGATTGGAGGTATGCTGGGCGCCAACATCGAAACAATGGCGGCATATAGCCTGCTATGCAACGTGGTGATAGCATTCGTTGCCCCCATCATATTGCATCACTTCGGCAATGGCGAATGCTCGATGGGGCAAATCCTGCAGAAGGTGGCACCTCTGCTTGTAGCGCCATTTGTGGCGGGACAATTCTGCCGATTCTGTCTGCCAAAAGTGAGTGGCTGGGTGAGCGCACACAGCCAGATTTCATTCTATATATGGCTGGCGTCGCTGGTGGTGATTATCGGCCGCACAACCTGCTTTATAATCGACTACAACGAGGCCGACCGAGGCATTGAGATAGCTCTGGCGCTGGTGGCTCTTGTGATATGTGTGGTGCAGTTTGTGGTGGGACGTGCGCTCGGCAGAAGATATGGCGATGCGCCAGCAGGCGGACAGTCGCTGGGGCAGAAGAACACGGTGCTTGCAGTGTGGATTTCGCAGGCCTTTCTCGATCCTATCGCATCGGTTGCACCTACGGCCTACATAATTTGGCAGAATTTAGTAAACAGCTATCAAATCTATCGTCAGGGCAAGCGCAACAATCACTCGGCCCGATAGCTCCAGACCTTCACAAGTGAATCGTTTTCATAGACGGCCGATGGTAAGATAACCGGCTCCTTCGCAAGAGGGAGTCGGACTCTTTTTTCCCGCGAGAGCGAAATACCGATGTGGGAATATATCCTCTCCACAAGTTCGGTGCAGTACATTCGCGCAGAATCGGATAGCTGATAATCGTGGTCGAATGAAATTTCGGAATCGAGATACTGCTTAATATAATCCGCAATAATCACCCTTAATGAGTCGTTTACGCTGCTATGACGCATCACACAACCAGCGGCAGATTGTTCGGGATGAAAAAACGCAGAGAGCCTCTCGGCCTTGATTTTTTCGCTACCACGACGGGTGGGCTCGATGTGAACGACCTGCAGCACAGAGTCAATCTCCACAAGCAGACCAATGTGGGAATATCCCCCTGCGCCCTGCGAGGCTATGGCATCGCTCTGCAGAGTGCGGCCCAACCGAAAAACAACATCGGCCTGCCGGAAATCAGCCACAGGGATTTGAACTTCGGAACAGGCCGCAGGATGGCTGGCCGAGCATCGCACAGACAATGCCAGCAGACCAAAAATCAATAATTTGAAGATTTTATTTCGAGTCGAGATTGACATCAACTGCCCATTTACCATCACGCTGCACCAAATCGCAATACTCCTCCTGCGACGAGCCATCGTTGAATGTGATTTGAGTGACGATTGTCAACTCCTCGACCTCCTCAGCCTCGGCGTCGCCCTCCTCGCGCAAAATCTCAATCTTCTTAATTCCGCCCTTCTCCTGAATAGAGGTGTTGACCTTCTGCATAATGGCGTGATAAATCTCGGCGTCGGCATCGGCCTCAAGCGTTGTGAATGAGAGAGCCTTGTCGAAATCGCCCTTCTCGATTGCTTTATAAAAGTGCTTGGCGGTTGAGCGTGGCGACGATGTAACCGAACACGCTGTCGCCATAAAAAGCGATAAAACCGCAACAAATGTTATCTTTAATGACTGTTTCATACCTCAAATTTACAAAAAATATTTATTTTTCACACACTTGTCACACTTTTAGCACCCGATTGCACTTAACAGCACGCAAAAATTGGAGAGTTGCGCCACTTCTTGCGAGGCAACACTCCGTTTTAAATAACCTAATGGAGTAACAATAAAAACAAACTTCCCGACCTAAGCCAAGAAGTTTGTTACAATCAAAGATTACCAACTTATTATTTTCCCTCCATTAGCATCATTGATTTTGCCTTTTTCTTTCTGTTCTTTTATATATTCATATCTCAATTTATGACATCTAGCCTTAACGCACTTCTTTCGACAATACTCAAAAGTATAGAAACCCAACGATATGCAAACCGAAATAAATGATATCATGAACAATACACTACTCCATTTGTATATCCAATTGTGGCAACAACAGTTGTCTTTTGAGTAACACAAGAAAACAAAGCTCACGATCAAACAAATTATATTTTGATTAATCTTTACATTCTCCAGCACTTTAAAATTTCCAGTTTCCATAATTTTAAACATAAGTTATTCAAAATCATATCCTACTATATTATCTGCGTAATCTTTCCATCCGTTTGCAGTTTTGTAAGCATCGACAGATTCTGCAGGGACATAAATCTTGCGTTCTACTGCATTGTTGTTAAACATACCTGAACTTCCTGCTGGTGGTGTAATCGCTTTGCAATAAACACTTGTTAAACTGCGGCAGTAATAGAATGCATACTCGCCAATCGATGTAACACTATCAGGAATAGTAATACTTGTCAAATTCCCGCAATTCCAGAATGCCGAATCTCCAATTAATGTAACACTATTGGGAATAGTTATACTTGTCAAATTACTGCAATGTTGGAATGTTTTTTCACCGATTTCAGTTACACTATCTGGGATAGTAATACTTGTTAAACTATCGCAATCAATAAATGCACCCTCTCCAATAGACGTAATGCTATCAGGAATCGTAATACTTGTTAGGCTGCTACATCCATAGTATTTGCAACCAGTTATTACTCAATATTTTGCGAGTAATAAGTCGGAAATATGGTCATAACCTTTAAAGGTGCATTCTAAAAGGTGAAGACTTAACATTTTTATTGTTTCTTAACGTTCTAAACGTATCAATAAAGGGTGTTTCTTCTCTTTTTCAGTGCTATTTGCAGTTTGATGTTTCCATCATTCCACGTTTTCGGCACAAAGGTACGACAATTTCCAAAAATGGCAAAAGCACACTCTTATCAATCTATTATTTTGGAGGGAGTGAAATCTGCCGCTTGCCAAATTTCTCTCTGTCGAAAATAATAAGCCTCTGAAAGATTTGAGAACAGTTTGAATGATAGGTTATCAAGTTAAGATCTATTATTTATGCTGTTCTTTGTTTCTACTATTTCGTCAGTCGTTTATCTCCGTTGCCGGATGCGGTTTTCAGCCAAGCCGATGAATAGGAAAAGGTTTTGGAGCTGTTTACTCTCCAACGGAGGAAGAAACTGCTCCAAATGGTTTACCGCTTGACCTTTTCTTATTCTAAAAGAGGTTTGGCTACCTTTGCATCCGACAAAAGGGGAAAACGAATGATGTTTTATGACACAACGAAGCATATATTCATGTAGAAAGAAAGGTTTTAATGTGTTTAAGCCTATTTTTGGGAGAAAACCAGTACTTTTGCAGAAAATTTAGGCTAACTTATATGAAGCGATATATAATAGTAATCATTTTGGCTCTGTGTTTGGCTTCTTGCGGTCAACATTCCAAGCATTGGGAAACACTGACACAAGTAGAGTCATTTATTGAGGAAAGACCAGATAGTGCGTTGGCGATTTTACAGGGTATTGAAGTTGGTGATTTGTCGGGTAAAGAGGAGAAAGCTAAACACGCCTTGTTATTATCAATGGCATTGGATAAGAATGTAATTGATAAAACTGACTTCGAGATTCTGCAACCAGCCATTGATTATTATGAGGATAATGGTACTCCTACCGATAAACTTCGGACACTCTTTTATCAAGGAAGAATCTATCAGAATCAAGGAAGTAATGCTGAAGCCATGGATTGTTTCTTGAATGCCCTTGATAAAGGGGAAGATTCAGAAGATCTGCTGACTAAGGCAAGAATATTGTACACTCAAGGCCTGATTTACAGTACGATTTTTGAATGGGATAAGTGTATCGTTGCATATAGTGACGCAGCTAATTATTTTAAACAGAATGGAAGATTAGATAGTTACGTAAATTGTATATCTTCTATAATCAATGTATATACAATTGTTGGCGACAATGAAAAGGCAGCACACTATATATCATTGGGACTAAGTTGTTTGGAAAAAT
>JAZOUS010000051.1:0-112539 GCA_045658265.1 Alistipes sp. | reverse complement strand
CGAGATTGCCAAGCTGGTGCACGAGGCGGGCGGACTCCTCTACTACGACGGAGCCAACCTCAACCCCATGCTCGGTGCCTCACGCCCCGGCGACATGGGCTTCGACATCATGCACATCAACCTGCACAAGACCTTCTCGACGCCTCACGGTGGCGGAGGTCCCGGTAGTGGCCCCGTAGGCGTAGCCGCACATCTGGTCGACTGCCTGCCAAACCCGCGTGTGGTCTTTGCCGACGGCAAATACAAAGTGGAAAGTGGAAAGATAAAAGATGAAAGTTGTGGAAGAGTCTCCGCCTTCCTCGGCAACTTTGCCGTTGTGATGCGCGCCTACACCTACATCCTCTCGCTCGGCAAGGAAATCAAGCACGTGGGCCCCATCGCCACGCTCAACGCCAACTACGTGAAGGAGAGCCTGCGCGATGCCTACTACCTGCCCATCGACACGGTGTGCAAGCACGAGTTTGTCTTCGACGGCCTGGCCGACAAGAGCACTGGCGTGACCACGCTCGACATCGCCAAGCGCCTGCTCGACTATGGCTACCATGCGCCCACGATCTACTTCCCCTTGCTCTTCCACCAGAGCATTATGATCGAGCCCACGGAGACCGAGTCGAAGGAGACACTCGACGACTTCATCGACATCATGCACCGCGTAGCCGAAGAGGCCCTCGCCGACCCCGACATGGTGAAGAGTGCCCCCCACAGCACCCCCGTACGCCGTCTCGACGAGACCACAGCAGCCAAGAACCCATTGCTCAAGTACAGAGATCTGCAAGGGCAGGCATAAGTGAATGTCATGAGCTGAGCATACGAGTGAGGGAGCATCCACGATGCTCCCTCCTTATTTTAACACTCTTCCAGTTTCGTTTCGCAACTGATCCAAGTTAGATAAGCTCTAAAAAAACATTATTCCTCGAGTGCCATCATTGCCTCTTCCCATTCGGCTTCGGCTTCGGCGAGTGTGTTCTTCAATTGGCCATACTGTTCAAAGAGGGCTTGGTTGGCCGCTCCGGTGGGCGTGGCCATCCACTCTTCCAGCTCCTTGATTTCGGTTTCTATCTTGGCCACACGCTTCTCGCATTCCTCGACACGCTTCTGCAGCTTGCGTTGTTGCTTGGCCTGCTCCTTGCGGGCGGCATAGGAAGACCCACCTGAATCCTCCCTGTGAGGGAGGACTTGAGGCTTCACGATGGCAGTACCCCCTCCCTCGCAGGGAGGGATGGGGTGGGTCTCTCTTTTCTGCAGGTAGTCGTAGATGCCTCCCAGATGCTCTCGCACACGGCCTCCGCCAAACTCGTAGACCTTGGTCACGAGTCCGTCGAGGAACTCACGGTCGTGGCTCACGACGATGACCGTACCGTCAAACTCACGTATAGCCTCCTTGAGCACATCCTTCGAGCGCATGTCGAGGTGGTTGGTGGGCTCGTCAAGGATGAGCAGGTTGACCTGTTCGAGCAGGAGCTTGATCATCGCCAGACGGCTGCGCTCACCACCCGAGAGCACCTTCACCTTCTTGTCCGATGCCTCGCCGCCAAACATGAAGGCGCCCAGTATGTCGCGTATCTTGAGGCGTATGTCGCCCACCGCCACGCGGTCGATGGTGTCGAACACGGTGAGCTCCTCATCGAGCATCTGTGCCTGGTTCTGTGCAAAATAGCCTATCTCCACGTTGTGCCCGATGGTGAGCTTGCCCTCGAAGGGTATCTCGCCCATGATACACTTGACGAGTGTTGACTTTCCCTCACCGTTCTTACCCACGAAGGCCACTTTCTCGCCTCGGTGGATGGTGAGCGTGGCATCCTTGAACACGAGGTGGTCCCCATAGCTCTTTGTCGTATCTTCACAGATGACCGGATAGTTACCACTACGTTGTGCGGGGCGGAACTTGAGGCGCAGTGTGTTGCGGTCCTCCTCGTCGATGACCACGGGTACCATCTTCTCGAGCTGCTTGATGCGGCTCTGCACCTGTATGGCCTTGGTGGGCTTGTAGCGGAAGCGTTCGATGAAGTCCGTGATATCGGCAATCTCCTTCTGCTGGTTCTCGTAGGCACGAAGCTGCTGCTCGCGACGCTCACGGCGCAGCACCACATACTCGTCATACTTCACACGATAGTCGTGTATGGTGCCGCAGGTAATCTCGATGGTGCGGTTGGTGACGTTGTTGATGAATGCGCGGTCGTGGCTAACGAGCACCACGGCCTTGCCGTTTCGGGCGAGGAAGTTCTCGAGCCACTGTATACTCTCGATGTCGAGGTGGTTGGTGGGCTCGTCAAGAAGCAGCACGTCGGGGTGCTGAAGCAGAAGCTTGGCTAGTTCGATGCGCATGCGCCATCCGCCCGAGAACTCCGATGTGGGGCGGTCAAAGTCGTCACGGCTGAAGCCGAGTCCCACGAGCGTCTGTTCCATCTCGGCATGGTAGTTGGCTCCACCGATGATTTGGAATCGCTCGTTCTCGCGCGTGAAGCGGTCGATGAGCTCATGATACTCCTCACTCTCATAGTCGGTGCGCTCGGCCATCTCCGTAGCCAGTGCATCTAGCATCGCCTTCTGCTCGCTGATGTGGGCAAAGGCCTGCTCGGTCTCCTCACGCACGGTGCGCTCATCGGTGAGCCGCATCACCTGCGGCAGGTAACACACCGAGATGCCCTTGGGCATGCTCACCGTGCCGTCGGTGGGCTGTTGCATGCCCGCCAAAATCTTCAGCATGGTGCTCTTTCCCGCACCGTTCTTGCCCACGAGGGCTATGCGGTCCTTGGGATTGATGATATAACTTACTCCTTCAAACAATGGCGTAGCGCCAAACTCAACCTTGAGATTCTCAATACTTATCATAATGTCTGCAAAATTACTGAAAATTCAACATTTCACGTCATATCAGTCCACTTTTGTTACCCGCACACTCCACTAGAGAAGAAAAACATCGGACTCACCCTAGAATAGAGCAAGTCCGATTTAATGTACAGAGAACAGATCAGTCCATCACTTCAAGTCAAAGAATGTGGTGAAGGCTTTGCAGGCATACTCATGGTCGATGACTGCTGCCGTCTCACGCACCGAGTGCATACCCCACATAGGGTTACCCATGTCGACACCGCGCATGGGAAGTTGCGAGGTGAGGATGTTACCCAAGGTAGAGCCTCCAGCCATGTCTGAGTGATTCACAAAGTATTGGCAGGGTACCTCGGCAAGGCGGCATATCTCGGCAAATACGGCTGCCGACTCGGCATCGGTGACATATTTCTGATTGGCATTGATCTTAATCACAGGACCACCGCCCATTACGGGATGATTGGTGGGGTCGTGCTTGCTTGGATAGTTGGGGTGCAGGGCGTGAGCCATATCAGCCGATATCATAAATGAGTGTTCAAGCGCACGGTAAAGGCCATCGGCACTGCAGCCATCATTGGTCACCACACGCTCCAAGAGGTTGCGCAACACGGGAGACGCCGCACCCTGCTTGGTGCCGCTGCCAGTCTCCTCATTGTCAAACACGGCAAGCACCTGTGTCATTGGCGAGGGACTGCTATTGAGCAAGGCATAGAGGCCTGCATGCACCATAGCGAGATCGTCGAGACGGCCACAAGAGATGAACTCATTGTTCAAGCCCACGAGCTCGGCTTTCTGTGTGTCGTAGAGCGAGAGGTCGAAGTCGAGGATATCGGCCATCGCCACACCCAGCTCCTCGGCAATCACCTTGAGCAACAGGTTGTCGGCCTCAAGCTTTTCGTTGATGATGCCGATAACGGGCAACATATCAGTTTGCTTGCTCAGCTTGTTACCCTCATTGACCTGGCGGTTGAAGTGGATGGCAATGTGAGGAATCACGAGCAAGGGGCGCTCTATCTTGAGACGACGCACCTCGGGCTTCAGGGGATTGGCACTGCGCAAGAGCACACGACCAGCGAGCGATAGGGGACGGTCGAACCATGTATAGAGGATAGGGCCGCCATACACCTCGGTATTGAGTTTCACTACGCCTCCTTCGGTGTACATCTCAGCTGCAGGCTTCACGCGAAAGCCGGGTGAGTCGCTATGAGCACAGATGAGTTTGAATCCAGCCTCGGCAGGGTGGGCCGTACCCATACGGAAGGCGAATACGGCCGAATTGTTCTTGGTCACGAAGTACCCTTTGCCAGGTATCAGCATGGGGAAGGGCTTACCCGCATCGAGGTGGGTGAAACCTGCAGCACGGAGCTGCTCTTCCACATAAGCGGCAGCAAGGAAGTTGACGGGCGATGCATCGAGCAGGGCCATCAGTTGTTGTGCAATGTTGTTCATATCAAATGTGTTTTTTATTCTTTTACATTAATCTCTTACGCAAAGATAATACATTTGTCTCAACTCCTCACTTTCTATAGTGTTTTTTTCGTTTTTCATTTGAAGAGAGGCAAAGTTCGCTCGTTTGATTTTGGCTGTTCACTTTTTTTTGGTTAGTTTTGCATCTCCGAAAAATAAAGAATACCGTATATATAAAATAGGAGAAACAGATTATGATGAACAAGTGGTTCGAGTGCAAAGTGAAATATGTGAAGACCATGGAGAATGGTCTTGAGAAACCCGTAACAGAGACCTACCTCGTAGACGCCCTTTCGTTTACTGAGGCCGAGAAACGTTTCCTCGAAGAGATTCGCCCCTTTATGAGCGGCGAGTTTGAGGTGACCAGCATCAAGCCCGTCAAGTTTGCCGACGTGTTCTATTGCGACCTTGAGAGTGCCGACAAGTGGTTCAAGTGCAAGCTCGTATACATCACCGTAGATGAGAAGAGCGGTGCCGAGAAGAAGAGTGCTTCACACGCCCTCGTGCAGGCTGCCGACCTGCGCGAAGCCATCAAGTACCTCGACGAGCAGATGAAGGGCACTATCGGCGACTACGAGATTGCCACCGTTACCGAGACCTTGATTATGGACGTATTTCCCTACAAAGCGGAGATTTGAGCCGTGAGCTTTTGAGCTATGAGCTTTGAGCTATGAGCTCACCTCTCATCTCTCATCTCTCATCTCTCATCTTTCATTTCTCATCTCTCATCTCTCCCAAAAAATTGAAGCCCCCCGTCCAACTCAGTGGACGAAGGGGCTTCGCAATAAACTTATGGTTGGTAGTTTATTTATTCCAAACCATTGTCATACAATTATTAAAATTGTAATTAAGAGTGGTGTTAGTCGAGGATAAATGCCTCTACATCACCTCCGAATGAACCCGCAGAAACGGTGTACTTAGTCATAAAGGAGTATGTTTTCTTCTCCTCATCATACTTACCGTCTGTTGACTCAATATATACATCACCGTATGATGGGTGTACGTCACCAATCTTCTGTCTTGCGATTGTAGGCACACCATCAATCATCTCGAAGTAGAGTGTTACGCCACCACCCCAATCCTGGAGACGGTACTGATCTGTGCCATCACGCTGCTCGAGTGTCATACCAGGCTGTGCGCCTACCCACCAGAAGTTGTACACATATGTACCAGTACCGATTACGTTCCACTTTACTCGTGTAATGTCGCAAGAGTAACCAGTAACCTTTGTTCCGTATGTTGAAGCATACTGGAAGTCGTTGATAGTGATGTCCAATCTGTAAGTCTTACCAAGCTCAGCCTTAGGGAACTTAACTACTACAGTTGACTCCTTCTGCTTTGCCTCAAACTTTACAGGCTCAATCTCAAATACCTCCTTACCAGAGTTGATTGTGATAGGCACTGTAATAGCGTTTGCTGCGTTAGTACGAGCGATAGGAATCACGATCTCGGTAGGATCATCTGGGCTAAACTCCAAAGCTGTGCCCTTAGTAGGGAAATATACATCATAGCAACCCTCTACCTCTGGATCTCCTGGAGTGTAATCATCAAACTCCGTATCGCAGGCTACGAATGTAGCGCAGGCCAATGCTGCTACTGCAAATATTCTAAAAATGTTTTTCATAATGTTCTCTTTTTAGTCAGTTTATGATAATTACTCAGCGTCAACCCACAAATCAACCACACCACCTGGGTTAGGATTGTTTGTCTCCTTAAGAATAGGGTTCTGAATAGCCTCAGCCTCAGGGATAACGAAGTTCCACCAAGGAGCACGACCGTCAGTCTTCATACGGCTGTCAGTTGCTACGTTAGTACCCTTATAACCTGTCTCAATACCGTAGTTCAAACGCTTGAAGTCATAGAAGAGGACTCCCTCGCCCCACAACTCAACACGCTTCTGCCACATAATCTCGTCAACGATAACCTCAGTTGAAGTAGTCGCTGGCTTTATATACTGTGGGTCACGAGTTACAGCAAATGCAGCAAGCATATCAGCAGCCAGTGTAGGATTAGTGTAGGCAGTAGCCTCAGCCTCGATAAGCAACATCTCCTCTACACGCATCATACATACGCTTGTTGGGTTACCAACCTTGTAGTTCAAGATCTCACCGCTACCTGGACGGAACTTAACACTTGCATAAGGTGCATAGTAATCCTTCCACTCAGGATCATCGAGATTAACATTTGCGATGCTCTTGTTCTCCTGCCACCAAGCGTATGGATTTGGGCCAGTGAAGGCACGCTTACGCCAGTCAGTGTTAGAGATTCTGTTGTAGAAGTTTACGTGAACACCCTGCTGAACGAGTGAAGCATAACCCCAAGATGACTCAGCACCACGCCAAGCAACGAAGTTAACCAAGTTAGTTACACCCTCTGGTGACTGTGGCAAGTACCACATCCAAGAGTTGTTAGGAGTGTTGAAACCAGTCTTAGGATCCAACCACTGAGCCTCTGTGAGGATTGTAGCGCCAGACTCGTCGATAGCCTTGCGAGCGTATGTAGCTGCCTGAGCGTAGTTAGACTTGTCGAAGCCACCCAACCAAAGGTATGCACGAGCCTTCAAACCGTAAACTACAGCCAATGAAGGAACATCCTTGCCACCCGTGTGTGAGTTATCTGTAAGCAATGTCTCAGCATCGTTCAAGTCAGAGAAGATAAACTCGAAGATATCCTCACGAGGGAGTCGTGGGTTGTTACGAGCCTCCTCCTCAGTTGTTGACTCAGTAATCTTAGGAACTGTCAAGCCCTTAACCTTTGATACGTCAGTGTACTTGTTCTCCAATGGATCGAAAGAACGAGCCATATCCAAGTAGAGAGCTGCACGGTTAGCCTTAGCGTAAGCCAAGTAAGCCTTCAACTCGTCAGAAGCACCCTCAGGGTTGATAAGACTGATAATGTCGTTACAAGACTTAATAAAGTTCCAGTAGCAATACCAAGTAAATGGAGTTACTGCACCTGTGTAGTTGAGGTGAGCTGTACCCACATCCCAATACCAGAACCAGTTGTATCCAGAGTTAGCATCACCTGTTGTACCAACTACCTCACCAATAGCTGAGTCAGTAGCACACATAATGCCAGGAAGACCAAAGTCATAACCGCGGTTTGCGCTTGAACCGTGTACAGAGTATGGAAGTGCCTCTGCAACTGGGATAGCATTAACCATCGCCTCAATAGCTGATGCATTCTTAGCAACAGACTCTGCTGTAACCACACTATTAGGCTCGGTCTCCTTTATACAGCCTGTCATTGCCGCTGCGGCAAAGAGGGCCAAAGTCGAAATTTTCAATATTTTATTCATAATCAAAGTCTTTTAGTGGATTAGAATACAATGTTCAAACCTCCCGAAATAGTACGGATAGGAGCGTAGTTTGCGAAGTTAGTTGAACCAGAGAATGAATAACGTGGGTCGAGACCGCGACGCTTAGACCAGTAAACTACGTTGTCACAAGCCAAGTAAACACGCAATGTAGATACACCAAACTTCTTAGTGATGTTTGAAGGCAATGTATAACCTACGTTGATGTTCTGGATGTTGAGGTATGACGCGCTTGTCAAGAAACGGTCACTTGTGCTTGTTGTGTACTGATCACCATACTGGAATCGTGGAATTGTTGACTCAGTGTTGTCAGCAGACCAAGCATTCAAGATATCCTTGTGGTAGTTTACACCGATTGAACCGTAAGGAGATGACATAAAGTTAGCATAACCTGAGTCATATACCAAACCGCCCAACTGATATGTAAACGCGATAGAAGCATCGAAACCATAAGCAGATACGCTTGTAGAGAAACCACCATATACCTTTGGCAAAGCTGACTTCTGGAGGTAACGAGTAGCGTTAGAGTAGTCTGTAGTAGCCTCACGGCCTGTTACGATCTTCTCGCCATTCGCGTCCTTCACGAAATCACCCTTCGCGTCCTTCTCATAAGTATCCTGCCACCAAGTAGCCTCACCCTTCTCGTTTACGCCAGCGTACTCGCGCATATAGAATGAGTAGAGGGGCACACCCTCAGCCACATAGTAGCTGCCATCGATATAACCTGGCTTACCGTCGATGTTCTCAGTCTTGAACTGCTCAGCCAACTTAGTAACCTTAGTTGATACGTTTGTCATATTCAAGCTTGCGCTCCAAGTTACATTCTTAGTGCGGATGATGTCACCGTTCAACTCAAACTCAACACCACGGTTGTACATATCACCTACGTTAGCGTAGTAACCGTTGTAACCGAGTGATGCAGGAACTGTGAAGTAGAACAACATATCAGATGTGTTACGGTTGAAGAACTCAACGCTACCAGCCAAACGGTTGTCCCAGAAACCAAACTCAGCACCGATGTTAAGGTTGGTGTTAGTCTCCCAAGTGATATCCTTGTTACCCTTTGTGTTGAAGAGTACGGCTACCTGACCGTTGTTGTTCTCAACTGAGTATGTATCAGTGTAAAGGTTGTTACTGATACCATCGTTACCCTGTGAACCGAGCGATGCCTTAACCTTCAAGAGGTTAACCCAATCAGCGTTGAACCAGTTCTCCTTGTCGATAATCCAAGATGCACCAACTGACCAGAAGTTACCCCAACGGTTGTCTGGGTGGAACTTAGAAGATGCGTCACGACGGTATGAAGCTGAGAAGAAGTAACGCTCGTCGAAGTTATACTGACCACGGAAGAAGTAACCCTCGTTGTTGTAGTCTGTAGTGTAAGAGTGAGCTGCTGAAGCGTCAACTACTGCACCTGCCAACTCCTCAGAATCGTAAGAGTAGAGCATAGACTTACCTGCCTGGAGGTAGTAGTAGAGAGTGCGGTAGTACTCGTGACCGAGCATTACATCCATATTGTGCTTCTCAGCGAATGTCTTGTTATATGAGAGCAACTGCTGGAAGTTGTAAGTCCAGCTGCGTACGTGGTAGCGGTAGAGTGAACCACCCTGCTCAACGAACTGACCATAGTATGGGTTAGACATTGAAAGAGCACGAGTCTCGTCGATAGTTGTAGAACCGTTTACAGTAAACTTCAAGCCCTCGATGATGTCGAAATCAGCGAAACCGTTAGCAGAGAATGCGTTACCCTCGTTGATCTCCTTATCCAACCAGCTTACCTGCATAGCGTTGGCATCAGCCAAGAATGGACGAACCAAACCTGCGTTACCCTTGTTACCGTAGTCGTACATCTCCATACCATACTTGTCGATCTTCTTTGAACCATCGGCATTACGGATGTACAAAGGATAGATAGGCGCAATCTGTGAAGCAAATGCGAAGATGTTACCAGTTGAAGAGTCAGAACCCTCGTTAGAGTTACCATTGCTTGACTGGAAGTGTGCGTAAGACATATTAGCACCAACCTTCAACCACTTCTTAGCCTGGTAGTCAGCCTTCAAACGAGCTGTGTAACGCTGCAACTCAGAGCTGCGGATAATACCCTTGTTGTCAAGGTAACCGAGTGAAGCATAGAAGTTTGAACGCTCGTTTGCGCCAGCGATGTTTACGTTGTACTCCTGACGGAATGAGTTGCTATAAGCCTCATCCATCCAGTCGTCTGGCATAAGCAAATACTCCTCGCCATCATACTTAACAACATTACCCAAAGTAGCGTTAGGGTTCAACTTACCGTTACGACCGATAAGGTACTGGCCCTCAGGTACTGTATAGACGTTGTAACCAAGACCACCAGTTGCATCACCTGTAAGTGAAGAAGCGGCCAAGTTGTAAGCCATAGCTGTACCAGACTTCTCTGCGTGGTAGTTGTAGAGTGCCTTGTAGTGAGTCTCATAGTAGAGCTCAGGCGACTTAATTACCTCATACTCACGAAGAGCCTTTGAGTTAACACCCCACTTAGCGTCGAATGTAACCTTAGCCTCACCACGCTTAGCCTTCTTGGTTGTTACCATAATCACACCATTGGCACCACGAGCACCATAAAGTGCGTTAGAAGCAGCATCCTTCAATACAGTCATCGACTCGATATCCGATGGGTTGATGTTGTTAAGGTCGCCCTCGTAAGGAACGCCATCAACAACCCACAACGGACTCTGGCTCGCGTTGATTGAAGAGAAACCACGAATACGGATTGATGGTGCACCTGTCAAATCACCAGATGAGCTTGAAGTCTGCACACCGGCCACGCGACCAACGAGCGACTGAGCTACGTTTGATGACTGAACCTTGGCGATATCGTCAGACTTGATAACAGCAGCAGAACCTGTAAAGGCCTCCTTTGTTGTCTGACCGAACGCCGTCACCACTACCTCGTCCATCGACTTAGAGTCAACCTCCATTACGATGTCGAGCTTTGTCTTACCGGCAATAGCAACCTGCATAGACTTGAAACCCATAAACGATACGTTCAAAACGCCGTTTGTTGGGGCCATCAGCTTAAACTCACCGGTAGCCTCAGATACAGTACCGAGATTGGTTGTTCCGTCAACCAAAATCAGCGCACCGGCGATAGGGTTACCGCCGTTGTCCTTTACCGTACCTGTCACCTGCTTGTTCTGTGCCACAGCTACGAAGCTCAGCGACAGAATAGCAACGATAGAAAGTACAATTTTCCTAACCATAAGCATTAATTTTTTGTACGTTTGTGTTACTAGTGTACCTAAATTTTCCAAATGATACATCTGCAAAGTTACGGATTTATTCAGTAATTTTCAAAATTATTTAAAATTATTTTGCATCGTCTAACACTATTTGTTAATTTAATGTTAAGTAAATTACATTATGTAATCTAAAATCGCTATTAAAATTACAATCCGAAATGCGATATTTTGACTCAACTAAAATATTAAAACTGCAATAGATTTTTATGCTATTATGTATTATTTGTTTTTGGCCGATTTTTCTTACAAATTATTATTTTGCGAAATTTTCGATGCTTTCCTGCCCGATAAATAGCATCAAATTCGCGCATAAATATTTATTTATGCAGACTTTTTCACTTTCGATTTGTTATGAACCCTTTTTTCGGGCTGTTTTCGGCTATTATATATATAGGTATATGGTGAAAAATAAATCCGCACGAAAAAATTGTGCGGATTTACTATAGTTGTCGAAAATTTCCTACCTCTATTTTTCGCGGCGGAAAATGATGTGTTCGAGAATAATTACCGTAATTACACCCATCACAAAGCCGTTACCCATCAATGGCTTGAGAATGGGAGGGATGGCGGCCATAGGCACGATGCAGAATAGTAGTGCAACCATAATGGGCAGGCCGACTATCAGAGCCTTGTTAAACGAGTCGGTCGATTTCTCGGCAGTTAGCATACTCAGTGCCGCCGCAAGCTGTGTGCCCATCAGGTAGAGCAACACCACGCCTATTATAGTATTGGGGATCGCACTCAGTATGGCAATCAGTTTCGGCGATAGGGCGCAGACGATAAGTCCAGCACCTGCGGGGAGCAGGGCGTAGCGTGATGCACACGATGACGATGCAATCACACCTGGTGACATAGAATAGTTTACGGGGCCGATAATGCCGATTGAACCTGCGATAATGTTGAACAAACCCGTCACGCCAACACCCCTGCGACAACGACTCTCTGCGTCCTCGGTGCCGAGCATTGCGCCGAGCGACTGTATCGAGCTTATGTCGTTAATTAACAGTGCAATATAACAGAATACGAAAGCTAAAATCATACTCGCATCAAACTCAAATTTTGGCAGAAAAAGCGCCCCCTCGCTGTGGCTTGGTGCAGTCAAAATTTCGCCAAATCCGCCAAATGTAACATAGTATGCCACGCAGCCGATAATAAGCGAAATCGGAACAAGCAGTGACTTTGTTACCCCCTGCAAGCGGCTTGCGGCCAATGCCATTGCGGGTATGCCAATTATGGTGGCCCACAGGCCGAATGGATGGCGGGCAACCTCGTTTGCTGGGAATATGAGATTCTTGATTGTGGGCGAGAGTGTGAATGCTATCAACATCAAGATAACCACCACGATACGGGGTGTGAAAATCTTCTGCACCTTGTGTACTACCTTGCCTATTGAAAGCAGTGTGATTATCACTCCACCGATGGCAATTGCAGTGTAAATTTTGTTGGTGTTAGGCTCTGAGCCCTGCGACGAGAGGGCTGTGATGATTCCCACGAGCAATACCGAAGCCGGACCGACGACAATTGGCAGGCGGTGTCCCCACAAAACCTGTACAATGATGGCCGTGCCGACAAGAGCAAAGGCCTTCTGCGTGTAGAAAATCTTCTCGGCAGGTGAGCCTGTTGCAATAAACATCGAAGTTATTACCACAGCCACAGCAAGTACAAACCATTGCAGACTGTAGAGCAAAAGTTGTCCTACGGCGGGGCGGTCGTTGAGTCTGTATTTCAGTTCCATAATTTTGTCGTTTTTTTTACATCGGCAAAGATAACATATTGCTCGCTATCAACAAAAAAGAGTCTGCAAATTTTTGCAAACTCTTTTGTCGTGAAGCCTATTTCTGAATTACTTGCCAAGCAGGCGATTTACCTCGATTGGGTTGTCGGTTGTGATGTAATCGGCCTTGTTGTCGATGCACCACTGGATGCGCTGTGTGTCGTTTACGGTCCAGATGTTTACTGTCAAACCGAGGTCGTGGCACTGCTTAATCCAGTCTGGATTCTTCTGCATAACGCCAATGTTGTAGTCGATACCAGTGTAGCCCAACTCCTTGCACTTCTGTGGGTCGATGTTGCCGCTCAGGTAGGCAATCTTTGTGCCCTTAGGAGCCAATCTTACCAACTCGTCGCAAACGTGCTTGCTGAATGCGATATACTCAACGTGCTTCTTGAGCTTGTGCTTCTTAACGCCAGCCAAAACCTTCTCTACAACGCGAGTCTCGCGCTCAGGGGTGTTGTGGCTCTTGATCTCGATGATGAGTTTTGTCTTTGTGTTCTTCTTAGCCTGAATAAGGTACTCGTCGAAAGTAGGAACTCTCTCGCCATTGTCGAGTTTTGTGGCACGCAAAACAGCAAAATTCTCCTCCTGGACATTCTTGTATGGGCCGTGCTTAGGACCGTGAATAACGATAAGCTCGCCATCCTTAGTCTCGTTGATGTCGCACTCCGAGCCATACACGCCCAAATCCTGTGCGTGCTGCAGAGCAGAGATAGTGTTGTTGCGAGAGTTCTTTGTTGCGTGAAAACCTCTATGGGCAATCACCTGAGTCTGAGCGCAGAGTGTCGATACTGTGAATAGGCACACTGCCAATGAGAAAAGTCTTTTCATATTACGTTAGTTAAAATTAAATTTTCCTTGTGCATAGGTTGCGGTGAGCCGCTTTGTTGTGGCCGCCACTACTAAACGATAGCAAATATAATAATATTTTTCCGATGTTGCACTATTGTTGCTCGATATGTTACTTTCGGCGCAGGATAATCTCCTGCACATACATCTCGCCGAGGAACAAGCTGTACGACTGGCCCGCCTCGCGCTCCTGAATCTTGTAACGCTTCTGCTCGGTTGCGCCCTGCAATTTCAGGAATTCACCATCGATGCGGTAGTCATAGAGGGAATCCTTGAACAGGTCGAATGGGAAATCCGACTCGATGTATAATTTGTGGCCATCCTTGAAGTGGAATGTGGGTTGAGTGGCGTAGAGGTCGATTTTGTTGTTGAGTACCCACTCTGTTGATGTGATGCCGCCCACTTTGTATGCTCCTGCGGGAACCTCTGGGCCTTTACTGCACGAAGTGGCTGCGGCGGCCACCGCCAAAATAAAGATACTAAAGAAAAATTGCTTCATAGAGTTTTGTGTTTGCTGCGAAGAGTAAAATTTATTGCAAATATAGCGAAAATATATTGATTGATGCTGCTGGCAGAATCTATTTGATGTAGGGAAAAGTGTTTTGTTTGTAACAATTTTTGTAATTAGGCCTTATTTTCGAGGTGGACTGTTTTTCTTGTCAAATATATTTATTATATTTGCATTGATTAGTGCCTGTGTGGCGCTGTTGGAATGATGTCAAATTTTAACGAGATAGAATTATGGAGAATAAATATTCTTTACCCCAGGATGGCGGTTTGATATTGGAGGGTACTCCTCGCGATATCATCCATCGCTACGAGAAGATTCCTACCTCGGTTTTCGAGGTTGAGTCTCAGGCTGTTCAATATGTAGTAGAGCTTATCGTAAAGTCGATTAACGCTCACGGCCTCTCTGCAGCCACTCGCCCATTCGCTTTGGGCCTCACCACTGGCCGTACGCCATTGGGTGTCTATCGCGAACTTGTGAAGCGTTATGAGCAGGGCGAGGTGTCGTTTGCTAATGTCGAGGTTTTTTCGCTCGACGAGTTCTATCCCATCACTGCCAGCGAGCAGCAGAGCCGCAACTACCGTATCCACGAGGATTTCCTCAATTTGGTAGATATCAAGGAGGAGAATATCCACCTTATCGATGGCAATGTGCCTTTGTCGGAGCTCTCGGCCTATTGCGCCGATTACGATATTAAGGCTCGCAATATCGACCTTATGGTTATAGGTATGGGTACTCAGGGCCAGATTGGTTTCAACGAGCCAGGCTCTTATGCCAAGTCAATTACACGTATGGTGCAGCTCTCATACCAGTCGCGCAAGATGCAGGCAGGTATGTTCTTCGGAGTGGAGAATACTCCAAAGATGGCTATCACAATGGGCCTTAATACCGTTATGAGCGCCAAGCGTATCCTGCTTATGGCGTGGGGTGAGGATAAGGCTGGTGTTGTGGCAAAGGTCGTGGAGGGCGAGGCCACTCGTCTTATCCCTGCATCGTTGTTGCAGAACCACCCCAATATCGAGGCCGTAGTGGATGATCCAGCGGCCGATGGCCTTACAGTAAAGAAGGCTCCCTGGTTGGTTGGCCCTTGCGAGTGGACACCTCGTTTGGTGCGCCGAGCTGTGGTATGGTTGTGCGGCGTGGTGCAGAAGCCTATCTTGAAACTTACATACAAAGATTATATCGAGAACTCTTTGGGCGAGCTTTTGGACGCAGTCAATATGAGCTACGATGCTGTGAATATCAAGGTATTCAACGATTTGCAGCACACCATTACAGGCTGGCCTGGTGGCAAGCCCAATGCTGACGACTCTACCCGTCCAGTGCCATCAATGCCTTTCCCAAAGCGTGTTGTGATATTCTCACCTCACCCCGACGATGATGTTATCTCGATGGGTGGTACATTCATCCGCCTTGCCGAGCAGGGGCACGACGTACACGTTGCCTACCAGACTTCGGGTAATGTGGCCGTACACGATGATGTGGTAATCCAGAATCTGGACACCGCTCGAGAGCTCGGTTTGGGTGATAGAGTTGATGAAATTCGAGAGATTATCGCATCGAAGAAGAAGGGCGAGCCTGAGCCACGCGCTCTGCTCAACGTGAAGGGTGCTATCCGTCGTGCCGAGGCGAAGGCTGCCGTGCGTTCGTTTGGTCTGAATGACCAGACCAATGCTCACTTCCTCAATCTTCCTTTCTATGAGACAGGAGGTATCAAGAAGGGCGAGCGTACCGACAAAGATATCGAGATTATCACCAACCTCTTGCAGGAGATTAAGCCTCACCAGGTCTATTTGGCGGGTGATTTGGCCGATCCTCACGGTACCCACCGAGTATGTACCGAGGCGGTGCTGGAGTCTCTGTTCCGCCTGCGTGATAGCGGTGAGGAGTGGATTAAGGAGTGCGTCGTATGGCTCTATCGCGGAGCTTGGATGGAGTGGGAGATTGGTATGGTCGATATGGCAGTGCCATTGAGTCCCGATGAGCTTATCAAGAAGCGCCACGCTATCTATCGTCACCTCTCGCAGAAGGATATCGTTCCATTCCCTGGCGACGACAGCCGCGAGTTCTGGCAGCGTGCCGAGGAGCGCACTCAGAATACGGCCAAGACCTACGATGCTTTGGGTATGGCCGAGTATCAGGCCATTGAGGTCTTTGTGAAGATGGAATTATAATACAACTTGATTTATATTAAAAATTATGAGACTTATTATCGAAAATTGTGCGGCCTCAGCAGGCCGTTGGGCTGCAAACTATGTTGCAGAGCAGATTAACGCTAAGGCTGCCGTTAGCAGCGAGCCATTTGTTTTGGGTTTGCCTACAGGCTCTACTCCATTGGGTATGTATGCCGAGCTTATCAACCTCTATAAGGCTGGTAAGGTGTCATTTGCTAATGTTGTGACATTCAATATGGATGAGTATGTAGGTCTTCCTGAGGAGCACCCCGAGAGCTACCACTCATTTATGTGGAACAATTTCTTCTCTCACATCGACATCAAGCCTGAGAATGTAAACATTCTTAACGGTAACGCTCCCGATTTGGCTGCTGAGTGTGAGGGTTACGAGCAGCGTATTGTGGCTGCTGGTGGCATTGACTTGTTCATCGGTGGTGTAGGTGAGGATGGTCACTTGGCATTCAACGAGCCATTCTCTTCACTCAATTCTCGTACTCGTATCAAGACTTTGACTGAGGATACAATCATCGTAAACTCTCGTTTCTTCGACAACGACGTGAACAAGGTTCCAAAGTTGGCGTTGACTGTGGGTGTTGGTACTGTATGCTCTGCAAAGCAGGTATTGGTATTGGCTTTGGGCCACAAGAAGGCACGCGCTGTTCAGCAGTGTGTTGAGGGTAGCGTATCTCACGCTTGGACTATCACTGCATTGCAGTTGCATCCAAAGGGTATTATGGTTTGCGACGAGCCAGCAGTTGGTGAGTTGAAGGTTAATACTTATCGTTACTTCAAGGATATCGAGAAGGATAACTTGTTGTAATTCACTCTTAAACCAAACAAAGCTATGGCAATAGTACCCACACCCCACATCGGAGCGCGCGAGGGCGAGATAGCCGACAAGGTCATTATGGCTGGCGATCCGTTGCGTGCCAAGTTTATGGCCGAGACATTCCTCACCAATCCAGTCCAGTATAACGCCGTGCGTGGTATGCTTGGCTACACGGGCGAATATAAGGGTAAGCGTGTGTCGGTGCAGGGGCACGGTATGGGTATGCCATCCATCGGTATCTACACCTATGAGTTGTATAACTTCTATGGTGTGAAGCGCATAATCCGCACTGGCTCGGCTGGTGCCTACCATCCCGATTTGCAGTTGGGCGATGTAGTGCTCGGAATGGGAGCCTGCACCGACTCAAACTATGCCGACCAATACAATCTGCCAGGCGTCTATGCCCCTATTGCAGATTTTGGTCTTGTGAGTGCCGCTGTGGCTAAGGCCGAGGCTATGGGCATCAACTACAAGGTGGGAAACATTCTTTCGAGCGATGTCTTCTATGGCGACGATGCCCAGAGGTGGCATCAGTGGCAGAAGATGGGCGTTCTGGCTGTCGAGATGGAGGCTGCGGCACTCTATATGAATGCGGCACGCAGTGGTAACGAGGCGTTGTGCATCTGCACCATCTCCGATTCGCTTGTGCACGGCACAGCTTGTTCGGCCGAACAGCGACAGACCAGCTTTACCAATATGATGGAGATAGCTTTCGATATTATTTAGTCGCTTGGCGGCTATTTCAGAATTGGCGGGCACAATTGTTGCTCGCCTTTTTTGTGAGATACTATTTCTGTGATAGTGAAGTGGTTGAATTTAGGAAATAGTGTTGTGATATTGCTTTTTCTTACAGAAATTTGTATCTTTGGGTGAGATATGTAAAAAATGAGCAGGTATGAAAAATATTGTAGTCATTGGAAGTAGTAATACCGATATGGTTGTCAAGACCTCTCATCTGCCCGCAGGGGGTGAGACGGTGCTTGGCGGCGATTTCTTTATGAATGCAGGAGGCAAAGGTGCCAATCAGGCAGTTGCGGCAGCACGTTATGGCAATAGGGTGGTCTTTGTGGCCAAGACAGGTGATGATTTGTTTGGAGAACAGGTGCGTGAGTCGATGAAGCGCGATGGCATCAATACCGACTATGTCTTTGTCGATAAGGAGCATCCGTCGGGCGTGGCACTTATTACGGTAAATCAGGAGGCTGAGAATTGCATTGTCGTAGCTCCTGGAGCTAATGCCCACCTTACACCGTCGGATATCGACGCTGCGGCCGATGAGATTCGTGGTGCGAGAGTGGTGCTTATGCAGTTGGAGACGCCTATCGCCACAGTGGAGTATGCGGCCCAGATGGCTGCCAATGCGGGTGTTCCTGTAATCTTGAATCCTGCGCCAGCCCCTGCCGAACCACTCAGCGAGGTGCTTTTGAAGAATCTGTTCCTTATCACGCCCAACAAGAGCGAGGCTTCTCGCATTTCGGGCATCACAATCAAGGATATGGAGAGTGCGCAACGTGCAGCCAAAGCGATCTATGATATGGGCCCTAAGAATGTAATCGTTACTCTTGGAAGCGATGGCTCGCTGGTCTATGATGGGGCTATGTTTATGCGTGTTGAGGCTATGAAGGTTGAGGCGGTGGATACAACGGCTGCTGGCGACACCTATAATGGCGTGTTGGCGAGTGTTATAGCCGAAGGTCGTAGCTTGATTGACGCTGTTGGTGTGGCCAACGTGGCGGCCGCCATTAGTGTTACCCGTATGGGCGCACAGCCCGCTGCCCCCACGCGTGAAGAGATTACGCAGTTTAAGCGCAAGAAGTAGTTTTGCTATTTGAAGGTCTGGGATTTGTGTGCAATGTTGCAAGCGCAATAAGATAGTGATAAACCTAAAACTTCTATAATATGTTTATTGTTCATAGTTATCTGTTGGCAGTAGTATTCTGCTTTATTACAATGCTTTGCTGGGGCTCGTGGGGTAATACCCAGAAGATGGCGGGCAAGACTTGGCGTTATGAGCTCTTCTATTGGGACTATGTTATCGGAATGGTGCTTTTTGCGCTGCTCATAGGTCTTACAATGGGTAGTATGGGCTCGCAGGGCCGACCATTTATCGAGGATTTGATGCAGGCCAATGGTTCGGGCATCTTGAGTGTGCTGGTGGGTGGCGTGATTTTCAACGCCTCGAATATCCTGCTCTCGGCTTCGGTTTCGTTGGCTGGTATGTCGGTGGCATTCCCTCTGGGTGTGGGCTTGGCTCTGGTGCTGGGCGTGATAATCAACTATATGGGCGCACCTAAGGGCGATCCTGTGTTGCTCTTTTTGGGAGTGGCTTTAATCGTTGTGGCTATCGTCTGCAACGGCATCGCTTCGGGACGTATGGCCAAAGGTGGCGAGCAGAGCAAATCCAATCGTAAGGGTATGGTGCTCTCGGTTGTTGCGGGTGTGTTGATGTCGTTCTTCTATCGTTTCGTGGCTGCGGCTATGGATTTGGATAACTTCGAGCAGCCCACCGCAGGTATGCTCACTCCCTATTCGGCGATATTCGTATTCTCGATTGGTGTGTTGATTAGCAACTTCGTCTTCAACACATTTGTTATGCGTCGTCCTTTCGTTGGCGAGCCAGTCTCGTATGGCGAGTATTTCAAAGGCTCACTCTCGACTCACCTTGTAGGTGTGTTGGGCGGTGCTATATGGTGCTTAGGTACAGCTTTCAGCTATATTGCAGCAGGTAAGGCTGGAGCAGCTATTTCCTATGCTCTTGGTCAGGGAGCGCCTATGATTGCCGCTATTTGGGGAGTCTTTATCTGGAAGGAGTTTAAGGGTAGCGACAGCAAGACTAACTGGCTGTTGGGTATTATGTTCCTCTTCTTTATAGCGGGTTTGGGACTTATCATCCTCTCTGGCGGCAATTAAACATTGTCAAATCCTCAATTTACATAACAAAACAGAGATGCCCTCAAAGTTTTCGGCTTTGAGGGCATTTCTGTTTTTTATTACACTTGATAGATTTAGTTCTTTGGCAATTGGTTGCAATTTACCGTGTGATTACCAGAGCCGAGCAAGATGCTTTTGCCATCTGGGGTATGTAATGTGGCAGTAGTTCCCACTGGAATAGTAAGGTTTATCTTCAACTCATCCTGAGCCTTTTCCCAGCTTACATACAATTTGCCATAAGGCGTATCCTTCGATACCTTTACCCAATCTATTGCATCGACTATTTGTGGGCGTATGTTGATGTGTTTATATCCAGGCTGCTTCTCGTCGGGTGTAATGCCGCCCAATGCCTGATAGAACCAGCTACCGATTCCATTAAAGCAGTTGTGAATACGGCTTCTGTCTCCATCCCAATGCTCCCAAGTAAGGTCAGCTCCGTTGTCAATCATATATAGGTAACCTGGATATTCACGTTTCTTGAGCATACGATACATCTCTTCGGCTTTGCTCTCTCGTGTGGCCCATTGGGTTATGATTGGTATTCCAACGAGTCCTGTTGCCAAGTGTCCCTTAAATTGCTTCTCGGTCAAAGTCCATAAACTCTTTACAATAGCATCAATCTGAGCTTGAGGTGTAGCTCCAACAAACATAGGATACACCATATCTATCTGAGTGCCCGATGCGTAACTCTTAGCCTTGTCGTCGAAGAATGATTTGTGAATCAATTGATTGTGGCTCTTGTGCTTTTCGAGATACATCTCTGCATCTGCCTTAAGTCCAAGTGTGTTGGCAATTTTTGACATCGTTAGATAGCTCTCCGAGAGTACGCAGTTGCTAACAATGTCAATCGACTGAGGATCTTTCTGGTTAATTCCTTTTGGTGTCGCCCAATCGCCAAGATACCAGTTTCTGTATTTGGTCACACCCCAATTCTTTAACAGGCCATTCTCTTTGTTGCTCTCTGCAAAATCAATCCAGCGTTTCATCTGCGGATAGAAGCGCTCAATCATACGCATATCTCCGTAGTTGAGATAACTCTGCCAAGAGGCTATAATCATAAATTCGCACCAGAATGGGCCACCACCCGCACTTATTGGATTAGGTGCAGTATGTGGCATATCGCCATTCTCGCGTTGACAATCACTCCACGCCAGCAACCAGTTCAGGTATAGTGGCGATACATCAAACATTGTCTGGAATGTTGGAGTCGAGGCATTGCCATCACCGCCATATCCCAGGCGCTCGATGTGCGGACAATCTACCATATAACCTCCTAAGGTCAAGGCCTTTACTGTTTTGTGTATCATATTGTGGATGGCATTCATATCTTCGTCCGAACACTCAAACGATGAATCCCCTCCATAATCTGTGGTTATTGCTCGTCCTGTTATTGAAGCGGTATCGAGGGCGCTATCAAGACCTTTAATTTTCAGATACCTGAACGCCTTGTATTGGAATTTGTTGCTAAATGTGCCTTTCGACTCGCCGTCACCCACATAAACGTCAGTATAGGTGCCAATCTCTCTAAAATCGCTTGGTTTATTCAAATAAAAATCCTCGTAATATATCTTTATCTGCTTGCCCTTTTCAACTACGGGCATATCTATCTCAACAAAGCCTACAAAGGCGTGCCCCATATCGTAAACATAAGACTCATCATCAATTTTATGTACGGCCACAGGTTTGAATGTCTGATAGAATGTGTTTAGCTCACACATCTGTTGTGATGACTTGTGCTGTGGAATATCTCCAACAATAACTCTTTGCCACGTCAGATTCCCTACCGCGCTGGGTGATAAATCTGTTATTAGTTCGCTCTTGTCGATGTATTCTCCATTCACCCATAAGTTACCTAAAGAGTATCTGCCGCTCTTTGCCGCTTCCCACCCTTCGTCACTCTTTGCAATGACATTGTGCTCGCCGTTTGGCTTTACACTCTCCAACTGAGCACGAACGTATGGACCGCCATCAACAACGCCTTGCGCCCTTTTGTGATACCAGCCTATTCCAAGCCAAATAGACAATTCGTTGTTGCCCTTTTTCAGAAGCTCCGTAACATCGTATGTTACAATTAGCGAACGTTTGCTAAATTCGCTCACAGCAGGATTTAGCATCGACTCCGATACCGGCTTTCCGTTTATGTATGCTTCGTGATAACCCAATGAATTGACGTGTAGCAACACACGCTCTTTCGATGGGGTGTAGTCAAATTTTGTTCTTACAATTGGAGCTATATGCCTATTGTTATGCTTTTCACTCTGCGAGATGCCAATAAACTTAGCACCCTCTGCCCAATCGCTCTCTGCGAGCAATCCGATGCCAAAAGATGCTGGCTCGCTCCATTTGCTTGGCTTTCCCGATTGGTCCCACACTCGGACTTTCCAGTATCCCGATTGACGAGATGAGAGAGGCTTGCCCTGATATTTAATTGCTATCGATTCCGAACTTTTTACCACTCCACTATCCCACAAATCGGCCTTTCCTTCTGCCAATTTATTCAGTTCCGATGCTACCACCACCTGATAAGCTGTTATAGAGACATTTTTCTCTTCGCTAAACATTTTCCAGCTAAAATGGGGCGAAGTGTTGTCAATGGCAAGTGGCGAAATAAGGTTTTCGCATTTCAACTCTCCGATTGTAATGCGCTTTGCCGCTGTGCTGTGGTAATTGATGCCCGTAAGCAGTAGGATTGCGAGTGTTGCAATAGATGTTTTAAGGAGTCTTCTCATATCGGTTTGTGTTTTATTTATCACAATGAAAATTGTACACAAATATAAGAAATTATAATTGAAATTGATGTTGCAGTTTGGATTTTAGTGATTTGTTCTTGGGTGGTATTCAAACCATATCCCGCCCTTTCCGATTGCTATGTTGATACAAAGTTAGGGAAGTTGCAAGAAAATAAAAATAATTTTGTACTTTTGTTAATGGTAATCAAATAGCTACCCTCCGAGTATGTCAGGGTAGCTTTATGTATAAAAATCAAGCGCCAACTTCTTTGATAGAGCTGGCTATTTGGACTAAACTTAAAAAGATGAAACGATTATTCTTCTCATTGTGTTTTATGCTTTCTGCTCTTTGCGCCTTTTCGCAGAGTCAGAGTACGGCTGTTGTCGGTAGAGTGGTTGATGCGGTAACCAATGCCCCCATTGAGTATGCCGATGTGGTCATCACCGACGCAGATAACAACACAATCACCCACACTCAGGTGCGTGATGGAGCATTCCGCATCCCCACAGTGCGCCGAGGTGAGTTTGTGCTCTCGGTTATGATTGTTGGCTACCAGCCTTATGCGAGCGAACCTATGCGTTTTGGTGAGGGCGCGGTTGATATGGGTACAATCAAACTCTCGATGGTCGAGAATGGCTTGAAAGAGGTGGTCGTGTCGAGTGAGCGCAGCAAGATTGTCTATAAGCTCGACCGTCAAACCATCAGCGGCTCGGCTTCGCTGACAGCATCGGGTGGTACGGCTATCGATGTGCTGAAGTCGGCTCCTTCGGTCAGAATTGATGCCGATGGCAATGTGTCGTTTAGAGGAAGCACAGGCTTTATGGTCTATGTTGATGGCAAGCAGAGTATGCTGGAGGGCACTCAGGCTCTGGCACAGATTGCGGCGGCCAACATCGAGGATATCGAGATTATCACCACCCCTTCGGCCAAGTATCGTGCCGATGGCGATGTGGGTATTATCAATATCATTACCAAGAGTCACAACGAGCAGGGCTTCAGTGGTTCGGTTAATGTGTCGGGAAACACCATCGGCGGCTGGACTCTGGATGCACTTTTAAGCTATCGCAAGGGCGCAAGCCGCTGGTATATAGGTGCAAACGGCTCGCAGGTAAAGGACGAGAGTGATTTTCACCAGTTTAAGACCACCATTGTCGATGACTACATCACCACATCCGATGCCGAGGGTGAGCGTTACCGCAGTATCGACACCGAGTTGGGAAGTGTAGGCTGGGAGTTCAATAAGTCGGGCCATAAGCTCAATGTTGAGTTGCAGGGCGGTATGAGCCGCTGGCTCAATGGTGGCGATATGCTCTACTATGAGCATCGTGAGCAGGGTGGTAATGTGATCAACGATGCCACCTACGACAGCCACGACCATAACTACATCGAGAAGCATATCGGTCAGGCATCGTTTGACTATGTGTGGAAAATCAACGACAAGGGCGATAAGCTTTCGGCCAACGCTCGTATGCGCTATGACTGGTACTCGCTGGAGTACACCGAGAGTAACCTCTTTGAGCTCTCAGGCGCACGTTACGAGGGTACACGAGGCTACGAGACCGAGCATCACTGGGATTCGGATGCTTCTCTCAACTATGAGAAGCACTTCCGCGATGAGGGTAAGTTGGAGCTTGGCTACCAATACACCACATACAGCGAGCACGGCGACTATAAAATACGCTACTGGAATCGTGCAGCTCAGGAGTATGAGTGGCAGGACGATTTGAAGACTCTCTTCTACTATCGCCGCCAGATACACTCGGCCTATTTGATGATGGCCGATAAGTTTGGACCAGTAAGGATGGATGTGGGTGTGCGTGCCGACAGAATGCAGGATGTGCTGGAGACCGATTTCGAGGGTGCCGATCGTGATGTGAAGCGCTTTGAACTCTACCCATCTACCCATATCGCTTACGAAGCCCCCAACGACAACACCTTCTCGGTGGGTTACTCCTATCGTACCAATCGTGCGGGCGTGTGGAAGCTGGAGCCATATATCACCTACAAGGATTACTATACACGCCTTACAGGTAACCCCGACCTTGCTCCCGAGTATATCCACTCGGCCGAGGTGGGCTATCGCAAGACCTTTGCGCAGTCTAATTCGTTGTCGGTAAATGGGTTCTATCGCCACCGACGAGGCACCTACGACCTTATCCGTGTGGCCTATGAGCCTGGTGTAACGCTCGATTCGCTTATCAATGCTGGTCGCGACAGAACCTATGGCGTGGAGGCAAATTTGCAGACTCGCAACACTCGCTGGTGGAGTATGACACTCAACGGTAGCGTGTTCAACTATAAGTTTACGGCCGATTTTAAGGGTAGTAGCGATTCGGAGAATACCAGCTACTCGGCTTCGTGGATAAACAACTTCACGCTCGGCCCTACAACCCGCCTGCAGTTTGATGCCAACTTTGTTGGTCCTAATGTACTCACACAGGGCCGCGAGGAGGCCTACTGCTACTTCGACTTGGCCATTAGGCAGGATCTCTTCAAGAAGCGATTATATATCTCGTTTGTGGCGCACGACCTGTTCCGCACAGCTCGTTACGACCATATCCGCGACTCGCAGACGTTGAAGGCCACGACCTTCGTCAAGCCCCGCTATCCGCACTTGACACTCTCGCTAAGCTACAACTTCAACTCGGCAGCCCGCAAGGAGCAGACAGGAGCAGTGTCGTCGGGTGCAGCCTTTACGGGTAAGGACTTCTAATTGCCCGATTGAAAGAATTTGTTATGAAAAGATTTAATATTGAGTATTTTACGGCTTGCAATGAGTCGTTGTGGATATGTTTTGATGGCGCAGAGCGCCTGCCTATGCAGTGCTGCGGCAATGGGCAGTGGAGCATAGAGGCCGATGCCGAAGTGGGCGCAACATACAGCTATGAGCTTTGCTCTGCAGACGGCGAAGTTGTGCGCTCTGAGGAGTTTGGAAAGCACTCAGTTGCAGTGAGTTGCGACGCTGAAATATTTGACCACTGGTTAGAGATTCCAACCAGCAAGCCATTCTATTCCACTCTCTTTACCGAGGGTGTGTTTCGTCGAGATAACTGCTCTGAGGGGTTGAAAGTAGGTGAAAACCAAATAGTTATAAATATTGATGCGCCAACGCTCAGGCCAAATGAGGTGCTTGCCATTGTGGGCGAGGTTGCTGAGTTAGGAGAGTGGCGAGTGGATAATGCGCTGGTAATGAATGATTCAAATGCTCCCACCTGGAGCATTGCGTTACCTGTAAGCACCAAAGGCTCGGAGTATAAGTTTGTTATACTCGATAGCTCAACCAATGCTTTAATTCAGTTTGAGGCAGGCGAGAACAGAATGTTGCCAGAATATTCTGCTAATTGCGTTGTAATCAATGGTTTGCAGTTGCGTGATGGCCGCCGAGAGTGGCGTGGTGCAGGTGTTGCAATCCCACTTTTCTCTCTGCGCAGTGATGCCGATTGGGGATGTGGTGATTTCTCGACTCTTGCCGAGTTTGGCCGCTGGGCGCAGAGTGTGGGAATGTCTGTAATTCAGCTACTTCCGATTAACGATACCTCAGCATCGGGCACTTGGCGTGACTCTTATCCATATAACGCCATTTCTTCGTTTGCCCTGCATCCAATGTATGTCAATGCAAAGGATGCCGCAACGATTTGCGGAGAGTTGGCGGGTAGCTTATTTGCATCGAAACTGAGCTATCGAGTAAGAAAATATGCGGCTCGTGCCGCCGAGTTAAATGCCTTGCCTGCAGTTGATTATGAGCAGGTTGTGGCGCTCAAAGGGGAGTTTTTGCGTGATTTATATGAGTTGTGTGGCGATAAGGTGCTTCAATCGGCTGAGTATAAGGAGTTTTATGCCGAGAGCAGGGAGTGGTTGTTGCCATATATGACATATTGTGCATTGCGTGACCAGTTCTCCACTACCGATTTTCATCAGTGGGGAGAGTTCTCAACATACGATGAGCAGAAGATAGAGCGTTTTGCAAGGAGTAATTTTGCCGAGGTGGGCTACTACGCTTTTGTGCAGTATCTGCTTGACAGACAGCTCAGAGCAACCCGTGATGCACTTCACAGGTGCGGCATAGCGCTCAAGGGTGATATTCCGATTGGTGTGTCGCCACTCAGCGTCGATGTATGGTCTGCGCCTGAGCTATACAATACCACAATGTCGGCTGGTGCTCCACCCGATGCTTTTGCTGAGGATGGTCAAAACTGGGGATTCCCAACCTACAACTGGCCACGAATGGCTGAGGATGGTTATGCCTGGTGGCGTAGTCGTCTGGCGAAGATGGCTCGTTATTTCGATGCCTACCGCATAGACCATATCTTGGGCTTCTTCCGCATTTGGGAGGTGCCAAGAGGTGCAAAAAGTGCTATTGTAGGCCACTTCTATCCCTCGATGCCATATACTGCAGAGCAGATTCATAAGGCTGGATTTGATTTCGATGTGAATAAGCACGTTGCCGAGGATATTTCGTCGAGCGACACACTCTTTGTTGCCTATCCCGAGCAGGAAGGGGCCTATGTGCCACGTATTGAAGGTTATAAGAGCGAGAAATTTGCCGCTTTGGATAAAGCCCAGCAGGAGGCTTTTATGCGCCTGCACGAGGAGTTCTTCTACCATCGTCACAACGACTTCTGGAAGGCCAATGCCCTGCGTCGTCTGCCACGCCTGATGGCATCGAACGGTATGCTCACTTGTGGCGAGGATTTGGGTATGATACCAGCCTGCGTGCCCGATGTGATGGCGAGCGAGAGGATTCTTTCGTTGGAGATTGAGCGTATGCCCAAGAGTATGGGGGTGGCGTTTGCCGATACGGTGAATTATCCCTATCTCTCGGTTGCGGCTACCTCGACACACGATATGTCCACCATCAGAGGTTGGTGGAGGGAGGATAAGGCTCTCTCGCAGCGATATTGGAGTGAGGTGCTTCACCGCGAGGGCATAGCCGATGAGGAGTGTTCGGGCGCAACGGCTCGAATGATTATCGAGCGACATATGCTCTCTGGTTCGATGTTGGCTATCTTGCCATTGCAGGATTGGTTGGCAATAGACGAGACATTGCGACTTGCTGAGCCTGATGCTGAGAGGATAAATGTGCCTGCGAACCCTAACCACTATTGGCGTTACAGGGTGCATCTGACTGTGGGCGAGTTGCTCGGAGCAGACTCTTTCAATAAGTCGGTTTCGGAACTTGTTTCCTTGAGATAACTTCCAGAGAATAGGATAGAGTTAAGGGGTTGTTCAACCAATGTGTTGAACAACCCCTTTGCTGTTACTCGTTCCTCTATGCTATCGGCGCACTACGGTGTGGCCAAATGGCATAAGGGCGAGCATCATAAGTTTGAAGTGTTGCATACCAAATGGAATTCCTGCGATGGTGATGCAGAACAGAACGCCCATTGTGAGGTGTCCCAATGCAACCTCAATGCCACCGAAGATAATCCACAGCACATTGAACAGGATTGGAAGACAGCCCATTGGCTTCTCGCTTGGCACCACCTCGCCACCGAATGGCCACAAGGCGAACAGACCAAGTTTCATAATCTGCACTCCGAATGGAATACCAACAATTGTAAGGCACAACAATAGGCCTCCGAGAATGTAACCCAGCGAAAGCACCACACCTCCGAAGATTACCCAAAGAATATTACCAATGAAATTCATATTGCAATAGTTTTGGTGATTATTGAATATAGTGTAAATCTCTTAACTGCCCGCTGGCTATCCAATCAAAAACTCAAAGAGATTGGGGTTGTTGTTGAGGTATTCGTAGTCGATGTTATCACGCTTCATACGCTCTGTAAGACCATCGAAATCGGCTGGGTTCTGCAACTCGATGCCGATAAGCACTGGGCCCTTCTCGCGATTGGTCTTCTTCTTATACTCGAAGTAGGTGATATCGTCGTGTGGGCCGAGTACGTTGCTCACAAAGTTCTGCAACGCTCCCGCACGCTGTGGGAAACGAACCACGAAGTAGTGCTTCAACCCCTCATAGAGCAGCGAGCGCTCCTTGATATCCTCCATACGCACGATGTCGTTGTTGCTACCACTCACCACGCATACAACATTCTTGCCCTTAATCTGCTCGCGGTAGTAGTCCAAAGCACTGATGCTTAGCGCACCTGCAGGCTCTACCACGATAGCGTTGAAGTTGTAGAGGTTGAGGATTGTAGAGCAAACCTTACCCTCGGGGATGGTGATAATGTCGTCCAGCACCTCGCGGCATACATCGAACGTGATGTCGCCAACACGCTGTACGGCAGCGCCATCGACAAACTTCTCAACATAGTCGAGTTCGGTCACCTCGCCTCGCTCAAACGAGAGCTTCATACCCGCAGCACCCGCTGGCTCAACACCGATAATCTTGGTGTTGGGTGACATCTGCTTGTAAACCGCACCGATACCCGATGCCAAGCCTCCTCCTCCGATAGGTACGAAGATGTAGTCGATAGGAGCCGAGCTCTGCTGCAGAATCTCAAGACCTACAGTACCCTGTCCCTCGATAATCTTTGGATCGTTGAATGGAGGAATGAAAGTTTTACCCTCTCTCTCCGAAGTCTCGATGGCTGCAGTGTTGGCCTGGTCGAATGTGTCGCCCACCAAAACAACCTCGATGCTCTCGCCACCAAACATCTTCACCTGATTTATCTTCTGCTTGGGAGTGGTTACAGGCATAAATATCTTGCCCATAATTCCCAACTTGTTGCACGACAATGCCACGCCCTGAGCGTGGTTGCCGGCACTTGCGCAGACGATACCCTGCTTGGTCTGCTCGGCAGTAAGCGCGCGAATCTTGTTGTAGGCTCCGCGAATCTTATACGAGCGCACCATCTGCAAATCCTCACGCTTGAGCATCACCTCAGCCTCGTAATCTTTCGAGAGGTTATGGTTGTGCATAAGGGGCGTGGGGGTGAGAATCTCTCGCAACGTGTGCTCGGCGCTCATCACGTCGTTCAGCGCAGGGAAATATTTTTTGTTGTTACTACTATTCATAGCCAGCCTGTTTTAGATGTTAGCTGCAATGAAATCTCCAACCTCGCTTGTAGAGCTTGGCTTCACGCCCTCGGGGGCGATATCCTCGGTGACGATGTTCTGCTCGATAGAGAGGTTTACTGCGCGACGGATGGCAGCGCCAGCCTCGATATCCGAAAAAGCATACTCAAACACCATAGCCGCCGAGAGGATTGTGGCGATAGGGTTGGCGATGTTCTTGCCTGCAGCCTGAGGATATGAGCCGTGAATAGGCTCGAAGAGCGATGTTCCCTCGCCGATAGAGGCTGATGGGAGCAGGCCGAGTGAGCCTGTGATAACGCTCGCCTCATCGGTGAGAATGTCACCAAACATATTCTCTGTAACAATTACGTCAAAATGGCGGGGCTGCTGGATAATCTTCATCGCTGCGTTGTCAACAAACATATACTCAACCTCTACCGATGGATAATCCTTCTCCATAGCTTTGGCAGTCTCACGCCACAGGCGCGATGTGGCCAGCACGTTGGCCTTATCTACAACGGTGAGCTTGCCACGACGTTTGGCGGCATACTCAAAGCCCAAGCGGCAGATGCGCTCAATCTCAGAGCGAGTATATACGCAGGTGTCGTAGGCTGTGTTACCATCCTCCGAGCGGCCCTGTGGGCGACCGAAATAGAGGCCACCTGTAAGCTCTCTCACGCATACAAAGTCTGCACCCTCCACCAAATCGTAGCGCAGTGGTGAACGGTGAAGCAGTGATGGGAAGGTATCCACTGGGCGAAGGTTGGCATAGAGTCCCAACTTCTTTCGCATAGCCAGCAGGCCCTGCTCTGGGCGCACCTTTGCTTCGGGATTGTTGTCGAAGCGTGGGTCGCCAATAGCACCAAACAACACTGCATCAGAGTTCATACAAACCTGATGAGTCTGCTCGGGATATGGATCGCCCATAGCATCAATGGCCGATGCTCCGACCAGAGCGTGAGTATAGTTTACTTTATAATCGAATTTAGCAGCCACAGCATCAACAGCCTTTACGGCCTGTGCTACAATCTCGGGACCGATACCGTCACCCGGAAGGACTGCAATATTAATCTCTTTCATAACCTTATAGTTGATTTATTTCTGCTCGAAAGCCTCAATCTCTGTGCGGATGCTAACCAAGAAGTCCACATCGTCGTAGCCGTTCACAAGGCACTGCTTCTTGTAGGGAGCAATCTCGAACGACTCCTTCCACTCGGTGCCGGTAATCTCGATAGTCTGCTCGGGAAGGTCGATTCTAATCTCAGTCTTAGGATCAGACTCCACAGCGGCGAAGATGGCAGCTAACATCTGCTCGCTAACGGTCACTGGCAACAAGCCATTGTTAAGAGCATTGTTGCGGAAGATGTCGGCGAAGAAGCTCGATACCACAGCGCGATAACCCGCTCCATCGATAGCCCAAGCTGCGTGCTCACGGCTTGAACCGCAACCAAAATTCTTGCCTGCAACCAAAATCTCGCCACCATAGATAGGAGAGTTCATCACAAAGTCTGCCTTTGGCTGACCATCCTTGTCGTAACGCCAGTCGCGGAAGAGATTCTCTCCAAAGCCCTCGCGAGTGGTCGCTTTCAGGAAACGTGCGGGGATAATCTGGTCGGTGTCGATGTTCTCGATGGGCAGAGGCACTGCCGTAGATGTTAGTGTAGTGAATTTATTTCTCATAACTCTATATATTCATCGGTTTTACATCAACTCTCTTGGATCGGTGATAACACCCGTTACTGCCGCAGCAGCCGCTACAAGTGGACCAGCCAGCAGAGTGCGTGAGTCGGGGCCCTGACGACCTTCGAAGTTACGGTTTGAAGTGGCAACACAGTACTTGCCCGCAGGAATCTTATCCTCGTTCATTGCAAGACAAGCCGAACATCCTGGTTGGCGAAGTTCGAAGCCAGCCTCGTTTAAGATGTCGCGAATACCCTCCTCGATGGCCATACGCTCCACCTCTTTACTGCCAGGAACAATCCACGCAGTTACGTTGTCGGCCCTCTTCTTACCCTTGACAAAGTGGGCGAAAGCTCGCAAATCCTCAATGCGGCCATTGGTGCAGCTACCTACAAATACATAGTCCACCCTCTTGCCTATCATCTTCTCACCCTCAGCAAAGCCCATATAGCCAAGTGCCTTGGCGTATGATGTCTTCGATGCCTCGTCCATATCCTCTGATGATGGAATCTCGGCATCAATAGCGATACCCATTCCTGGATTTGTACCGTAGGTAATCATTGGTGCGATGTCGGCAGCATCGAATGTAACCTCCTTGTCGAATACTGCATCCTCGTCTGAGCAGAGCTTGCTCCAGCGAGCCATAGCCTTATCCCACTCCTCACCCTGAGGTGCAAACTCACGGCCCTTCAGATAGTCAAATGTGGTCTGGTCGGGGGCAATCATACCTCCACGAGCACCCATCTCGATACTCATATTACAGATTGTCATTCGTGCCTCCATCGAGAGTGAACGGATAGCCGAACCTGCAAACTCCACAAAGTGACCTGTGCCACCGCCTGTGCCAAGTTTCGAGATTATGTAGAGGATAATATCCTTCGAGCATACACCCTCACGCAACTCGCCCTCGATGTTGATACGCATACTCTTAGGCTTCGATTGCAGGATGCACTGCGATGCCAGAGCCATCTCCACCTCGCTTGTTCCGATTCCGAATGCAACACAACCCATCGCTCCGTGAGTAGATGTGTGGCTGTCGCCGCATACGATGGTCATACCTGGCTGTGTGAGGCCTGTCTGTGGGCCAATAACGTGGATGATACCATTGCGCTCCGAGCCTATGGGGAAGATTGTGATGCCATTCTCGGCACAGTTCTTCTCCAATGTTGCCACCTGCTGTGCCGATTGTGGCTCAGCGATGGGGAGGTGCTGATTGATGGTGGGGATATTATGGTCGGGGCTTGCCGTAACCTGCTGTGGACGGAAAACCTCGATGCCACGCTGGCGCAAGCCCGCAAAGGCCTGCGGACTTGTCACCTCGTGGATATATTGACGGTCGATATAGAGTACGCACGAACCACCGTCGATTACTCGAACTGTGTGGGCGTCCCAAATCTTATCGAATAGTGTATTCATTGCTTACGCGATTTTAGAAATTGCATCAATGAACGACTCAACCGAGGCCGTTACGATGTCGGTATTGGCTCCAAAGCCGTGGTACATCTTGCCCTTATGTGAGATCTGCATATGTACTTTACCCAAGTCATCGCTACCACGAGTGATGGCCTGCACCAAATACTCCTCGATGTGAACACGGCGTTTGGTAATGTTCTTAACGGCAGTGATAGCTGCATCGACAGGACCGTTACCACAAGCAGTCTCGGTGAAGGTGTCGCCATCGAAGCTGATCTGAACCGTAGCGGTAGGGATGCTCGACTTACCGCAGACAATCTGCAAGCCTGTGAGCTGGATGCTCATACGGCGGCGTGATGCGGCAGTGCCGATAAGCACCTCCAAATCGCGCGTTGTGACCATCTTCTTCTTGTCGGCAAGCTCCAGAAAACGCTGATATATCTCATCAAGCTCCTCATTTTCGGGAGTGTAGCCAATCTCCGAGAGGTGGTGTTTCAAAGCGGCACGACCGCTTCGTGCTGTGAGCACGATGCTTGACTGGTCAACGCCCACATCCTCGGGATCGATAATCTCGTAGGTCTCGCGGCTTTTCAACACACCATCCTGATGGATACCCGATGAGTGAGCAAAGGCGTTGCGTCCAACGATAGCCTTGTTGGCCTGAACAGGCATACGCATCAGGTTGGATACGAGCTTGCTGGTTGTGATAATCTGCTTAGAGTCAATGCCAATCTCGAAATCGAGATTGTTGTGGCACTTGATGGCCATAACCACCTCCTCCAATGCTGTGTTACCCGCACGCTCACCCAAGCCGTTGATTGTAACCTCCACCTGACGAGCACCATTCTGCACACCAGCCAATGTGTTGGCTGTAGCCATACCCAAATCGTTGTGGCAGTGAGTTGAGATGATAGCCTTGTCGATGTTTGGCACGTTGTTTACCAAGTAGGCAATCTTTGCACCATACTCGCTTGGCAGGCAGTAACCAGTTGTGTCGGGGATATTTACCACAGTAGCACCAGCCGCAATGACTGCCTCTACAACGCGAGCCAAAAACTCCTCGTCTGTTCGACCAGCATCCTCGGCATAGAACTCCACATCGTCAACAAAACGGCGGGCATACTTTACGGCCTCTACTGCGTGCTCCAAGACTGTCTCTGGAGTCATTCGCAGCTTCTCGTAGATGTGGTATGTAGATGTGCCGATACCTGTGTGGATACGGCCACGCTTGGCAAACTCCAATGACTGGGCGGCAACGTCGATATCCTTCTTTACGGCGCGAGTGAGCGCACAGATGGTAGGGTTGCTCACAGCCTTAGAGATCTCAACCACCGAGTTGAAATCGCCAGGGCTTGAAATTGGGAAGCCTGCCTCGATAATGTCCACGCCCAACTTCTCAAGCTGGCGAGCAACCTCAATCTTCTCGATTGTGTTGAGCTGACAGCCTGGCACCTGCTCGGCATCGCGGAGTGTGGTATCGAATATATATACTTTTTCGCTCATAATATTTATTATGGGTGTAAATTTGGCCCAAGCAACCTGCTCGGCTGCTTGAAACCAAAATAGTTGTTATGACTCTTGATTAGTTGTTCTCAGGACGGAGCTTGCGAACCACTGCACCTGCCTGCCACATCTCTGTCTCGCGCATCTCCTTGAGCTCCTCCTCCAACTTTGCACGGTAGTCTGGCTGAGAGTTGGTGTCGATACTGCGCTGTGCCTCGTTGCCACAAGCAACCTCGCTATACAACTCCTCGAATACTGGCATAGTCGCATCGCGGAACTTCTTCCACCAGTCGAGTGCACCACGCTGTGCAGTTGTAGAGCAGTTAGCGTACATCCAATCCATACCGTTCTCGGCGATGAGTGGCATCAAGCTCTGAGAGAGCTCCTCTACTGTCTCGTTGAATGCCTCAGATGGAGTGTGGCCGTTCTGGCGCAAAACCTCGTACTGAGCAGCGAAGATACCCTGAATAGCACCCATCAAAGTACCACGCTCACCTGTGAGGTCAGAGTAAACCTCACGCTTGAATGTAGTCTCGAACAGGTAACCCGAACCAACACCGATACCGAGTGCGATAACGCGGTCCCAAGCGCGGCCAGTAGCATCCTGGAAGATAGCGTAGCTTGAGTTCAAGCCACGGCCCTGCAGGAACATACGACGGAGTGATGTGCCCGAACCCTTAGGAGCAACCAAGATAACATCTACATCGGCTGGAGGAACGATACCTGTGCGCTCCTTGTAGGTGATGCCAAAGCCGTGTGAGAAGTAGAGAGCCTTGCCTGGAGTGAGGTATGGCTTGATTGTAGGCCATACTGAAATCTGACCAGCGTCAGAGAGCAGGTACTCGATGATGGTTGCCTTCTGGCAAGCCTCCTCAATCTCGAAGAGTGTCTCACCTGGTACCCAACCATCCTCAACAGCCTTATCCCAGCTCTTAGAGTTCTTGCGCTGACCAACAATCACGTTGAAACCGTTGTCGCGGAGGTTGAGTGACTGACCTGGGCCCTGCACACCATAACCGATAATTGCGATTGTCTCATCCTTCAATGTCTCCAAAGCCTTTGCCAATGGATACTCCTCGCGTGTTACGACGTTCTCTTCTACGCCGCCGAAAATCATCTTTGCCATAATTTTAATTTTTTTATTGTTTATATTTTTTCTGTTTTTGTTTTATAATGAATCGAAAACTGAGTGTTTTCGGTAAACTATTTTGCACTGTTAATCTGGCGCTGCTTGGCGTTCACCTCTGCCAAGTACTCATCCATAAGCTCGCTGCGTGACTTGATTATTGCCACCTGGCCCGAGCAGACAAACTGGCTCACGCCATAGGGTGAGAGCATTTTGTAGAGCTCGCGAATCTCCTCGCGGTGACCTGTCTTCTCCAGCACGATGTACTCATCGTGGATATCTAAAATGCGCACATTGTGGCGGCGCACCAAATCCTCTACATTACGGCTGCGCTTGACCTTGTAGAGCGCAAGCTCCTGAAGAACCACCTCGTTGGGGGTGTAGCAGAAGACCTACAATACGTCAATCTTCTTCTCGATTTGCTTCACGAGGTTTGCCACCTTATCCTCGTCGTTGCGTACCATAATGGTATGCTTGTAGATGCCGTCGATGGCCGACTCCGAGGCGGTGATTGACTCGATATTTACGTTGCGGTGGGTGAAGACCGTTGTAATCTGGCTCAACAAACCCACTGTATTCTCTGAAAATATGGTAATAATAAACTCCTTCTCCATAGTGTTTTGCTTGTTTGGGTTGTAACGATTACTCCAGACGGATATTCTCAACGGGCTGACCTGCTGGCACCATTGGGAATACATTCTCTTCGCGCTCAACTCTCACCTCCAATAGGAACGCGCCCTCGCTTTCGTGCATCTGCTTGATGGCCTCGTCAAGCTCCGAGTGCTTCTCAACGCAACGGTAGGGGATATGATTGGCCTTAGCGATAAACTCAAAGTCGGGATTGGTGAGCTCGGTGAACGAGTAACGTTTGTCGTAGAAGAGCCCCTGCCACTGGCGCACCATACCCAAGAAGCCGTTGTTCATAAGGATAATCTTTACGCCCACCTCCGACTGGAAGATTGTACCAAGCTCCTGAAGTGTCATCTGCAGACCGCCGTCACCAACAAAGAGACACACCTCTCTGTGTGGCGCTCCAATCTTTGCGCCGATGGCTGCGGGAAGGCCAAATCCCATTGTTCCAAGACCTCCCGATGTGATGATACTGCGAGTCTGCTTGAAGCGGAAGTAGCGCGAAGCGAACATCTGCTGCTGGCCAACGTCGGTTACAAGGATTGCATCGTCGAACTGCTGTGCCACAGCATCCACAACCTCGCCCATACGCAGGTGAGCACCCTTGCGTTCGATGGCGGGCTCGATGATATCTTCACGCTCGATGTTATAGCAGGCGCGGAACTCCTCCAACCACGATGTGTGGTCCTTTGGGGTAATCTTCTCGGTGAGCATAGGAAGCGACTGCTTCACGTCGCCCAGCACCGCCACGTCAGCATAGACCAACTTGTTGATTTCGGCTGGATCAATCTCCATATGGATAATCTTGGCGTTGATACCAAACTTCGAAGGATCACCCGTCACACGGTCATCGAATCGCATACCTATCGCAATGAGCAAATCGCAGTCGCGATTTTTGATGTTGGGGGCGTAGTTGCCGTGCATACCAAGCATACCCACATACTGGGGATGGTCCGAAGGCAAAGCTGAAAGTCCAAGCAGGGTGGATGCTGCGGGGATACCGCTCTTCTCCAAAAACTCCTTCAACTCCTGCTCTGCACCACCTAAAATCACACCCTGTCCGATGAGGGCCATAGGCTTGCGCGAGAGGTTGATAAGGCGTGCTGCCTCCAGAATCTGGCTCTCGTCGATATCGACATAGGGCTGATAGCTGCGGATAAAGTTTATTGGCTTATAGTCGAAGTCCATCATTCCAGCCTGTGCATCTTTGGTGATATCTACCACAACAGGGCCTGGACGACCGCTCGATGCGATGTAGAACGCCTTAGCTATGGCGGCAGGGATATCCTCGGCGCGCTTTACCTGACAGTTCCACTTGGTAACCGACTGGGTAATCTCCAGAAAGTTAATCTCCTGGAAGGCGTCTGTGCCGAGCAGCGATGAACCCACCTGACCACTGATAAGTACCACTGGTGTAGAGTCGAGAAGTGCATCGGCCAAACCTGTTACGGTGTTGGTTGCACCAGGGCCCGATGTTACGATGCAGACACCCGTGCGGCCGCTTGCTCGGGCGTAACCCTGAGCTGCGTGCAGGGCGCACTGCTCGTGACGTACCAATATGTGGTTAATCTTGTCGCGATAGTCGTAAAGGGCATCGTAAACAGGGATGATTGCTCCTCCTGGATATCCGAAAATTGTATCTACACCCTCGGCTAAGAATGAGCGGATAACCGCCTCGGAGCCTGAGATGCGTGGAAGAGCCTTCGATGTCTGCTCTTGTGGTGTGTTATATGTAGAGCTTGCTACCATATAAGTCTTGGGGTTGTAGTATGCTAAATTTTGTGTGTAATCTTTATCTCTGCTAACTGGGGGACTACTCCTCGGGAACGATTCTCACAGCTCCCTGATCGGCCGAGCTTACAAGCATTGAGTAGGCTCTGAGCGACTGAGGAATCTTACGGTCGCGGTTGAGTGGTTTGCGGGATGTCCACGCTGCCATACGCTCCGAGAGCTCTGCATCGCTGATGCGAAGATTGATTGAGCGAGATGTGATGTCGATGTCGATGATATCGCCATCGCGAACGATACCAATCTCACCACCCGAAGCAGCCTCCGGCGAAACGTGACCGATTGAAAGGCCTGATGTGCCGCCAGAGAAGCGGCCATCGGTAATCAGTGCGCACGCCTTGTCTAAATGCTTCGATTTGAGGTATGATGTGGGGTAGAGCATCTCCTGCATACCTGGGCCACCCTTAGGGCCTTCGTAGCGGATGATAACCACGTCGCCAGCCTCGACCTCGTTACCGAGGATGCCATTCATTGCCTGCTCCTGCGACTCAAACACCTTAGCCTTGCCGCTGAACTGCATAAGGCTCTGGTCAACACCTGCGGTCTTCACGATGCAACCCTTGCGGGCGATGTTACCAAAAAGAACTGCCAAACCTCCGTCGCGGAAGTATGCGTGCTCCATATCGCGGATGCAACCCTCTGAGTGGTCGTTGTCCATAGTCTCGTAGTAGCACTCCTGCGAGCCCATCTCGCGGCTGTAACGGTTGGCTGGTGCGCTGAGATATGTTGTGCGGGCCTCGTTACAGAAGTTTGCCGAGTTGAAGTAGTATTTGTCAAGTGTCGCGCCCAGCGAAGGAGAATCAACTCTGGGGACGGTTGTGTCGATAAGCGAGTTCGCTGCCAATTCGCCCAAGATACCCATAATACCGCCAGCGCGGTTTACATCCTGAACGTGGTAGTGACCGTTGGGGGCAACCTTGCAGAGTACGGGAATCTTGCGTGAGAGGCGGTCGATATCCTCCATCTTGAAATCAACGCCAGCCTCGTGAGCAATAGCCAAGAGGTGAAGAACGGTGTTTGTTGAGCCACCCATAGCGATATCGAGCGACATAGCATTCTCGAAGGCGGCCTTAGTGGCAATCGAGCGTGGAAGAACGGAGTCGTCGCCCTCAAAATAGTAACGCTTGGCATTCTCGACGATGAGCTTTGCAGCCTTTGCGAAGAGCTCCTTGCGATTCTTGTGTGTGGCTACGATTGTGCCGTTGCCTGGGAGTGCCAGGCCTAATGCTTCGTTCAGACAGTTCATAGAGTTGGCTGTGAACATACCAGAGCAAGAGCCGCAACCTGGGCAGGCACAAGCCTCAATCTCGTCGGCCTCCTCGTCGGTGCACTTGTCGTCGGCACTCATAACCATAGCGTCAATCAAGTCAACACCACGACCACGGAACGAGCCAGCCTCCATAGGGCCTCCCGATACGAAGATTGTGGGGATGTTAAGGCGCATCGAGGCCATAAGCATACCTGGGGTAATCTTGTCGCAGTTGCTGATGCAGACCAGAGCATCAACCTTGTGGGCGTTGGCCATATACTCCACACTATCGGCTATGATGTCGCGAGAGGGGAGTGAATAGAGCATACCGTCGTGGCCCATAGCGATACCATCGTCGATAGCGATGGTGTTAAACTCGGCCGCAAAGCAACCCTGCTCCTCGATGAGCGATTTTACATACTGACCTATCTGGTGAAGGTGAACGTGGCCTGGTACCATCTGTGTAAATGAGTTGGCGATACCGATAACTGGCATCCCCATCTGCTCCTTTTTCATACCGTTTGCACGCCACAATCCTCTGGCTCCTGCCATACGTCGTCCTGTTAAGGTGACCGCACTTCTAAGTTCGTGTTTCATAATGCTGTTTGTTAAGCAAAAAACCTCTCTCCCGATAAGGAGAAAGGTCTTATATAGTCCTACTTGTACATATACACAACCTTTCTCCCGTTATCTGCGCAAGACTACGAGGTTTAGAAGGTTGATAATGTACAAATTTGTATTCATAATATTCACTTCTGGCTTATCTGTAGCGACGAGTTTGCTTGTTGTTTTGCCCTCGTTACGCCACTTGTTATCTTTTGTTAGTGCAAATGTAATAATAAAATTTATTAAAAACAACAGTGCAATGCACTTTTCTGCATATAAATCTCGGATTTTTGATGGCTTATTTTTAGAATTGTGCTGTAATTCAGTGATTTAGTATTTTTGACATTGAATATTTATGCGTAAGAAAATGTAAGTATATCATTGTTTTTGTGTGAAATTTGGCTTGTGAGGCTTCAGTGAGGGGTTGCGAGGGGTGAATTTCTGTGCCGAAAGGGCTATTGTGATTGAGTGTGAGCCTAATGCGGCAGCATCTTCCGGCAGTTTTTGGTGGATTTTTGCGGAAGATGCAGCCTGCGGAATTTTGCGGAGATTATACCTCCTCTTTTATTTTGTTACCACGTTTTTGCGGGGTTGTTGCTGGCTTGTGGCTATGCTCGGGCGAGGGTTGTGACGAGGGTTGTGGCGGGGTGGCGGTTACGCTATCTTGAAAAGCCTGCTTCGGTAGCGCAATCGAAATACTGAATGAGTCGCCAACTGCGGTTGTGTGGATTTTGCGACTTTGCAGTAGCGAGCTGAGCATCAGCGATGTTTGGTTGCTGTCGAGCGAGAACGCAACCTCAATCTCTCGGGGATATACCCGTTGAAAGTGTTTGATAAAATCGACAATGTTGGCGAGCGACGGGCCTATGCGGCGAGGGCGAATCTTGCCCCTTGAGAGGCGGGTGATGGCTGATTGCAGCGAGGCGAGTTTCTGATACCCTCCGAGTGTGATATAGGTGTCGCCCTGTTTGATTATATATGACGGAAAACCAGTGATGCCGTTGCGGCGACACTTCATTCTGTCGCTGATGAAATCCACCTGAGCATTACCCTGAGTATAGGCGTTGATGAACTCAGCGCTATTTAGCCCCGACTCGTTGGCCAGCTCGATTAGAGTGTCAAGCTGCGAGGTGCGCTGACGCTCGGTGAGTGTCGCCTCGCGCATACGTCGCATAAATCGTTTGGCAGCCAGCGGGTTGAGTTGCTTGGCGGCGTGGTAGGCTATGTTTTGAGGGAAACTCGATGGATATTGCTCGGAGTAGAGCTGAATATCCTTTGTAACAACGGGCATACGATGTATGGCCGAGGCGGCGAGCCAGTTCTCGGCTATGAGATGGTTGGCGCGAGCAATGATTTGCGATTTTGTGCCCTCGATATCAAACAGAGTGGTAATATCCTCCACCAAGCCACCTGTTATAAGCCGAATCTGCACTTTGTCGCCATACAGATACTCAATAGCTCGCAGTTCGGGCTCGTTGCCCCAGCTCCACACGCAGGTCGGATCGGTGAATTGGTAGATGAAAATTTTATCCATAATCGTTGCTCTTTTTGGCTTTGCGGCACAAAAAGTGAGCCAACTGTGGGCCCGAGAGATTGTCCAATGGGGCGAAACGGCGCAAAATGGCAATAAACTCTTTGTAGTATTGCTGAAAATGTTGTATTTTTACACCGACAGAGAGTAACTATGAATTATGATATATAACGAGAGAGAGTTGCGTGCTACTACGGTAAAGGTTTTGGCCGAGGCAGTTATGACTGCGGCACGCACAGCCCCAAAGGCTAAGGGGCGAGATTTGGTAGAGGTGGCGATGATTACCGACGAGGATATCGAGCATCTGTCGCAGACGATGATAGAGATGAGCGAGGAGTCGGGCCTGAAGTTTTTGTTGCGCGATGCTGCCAACATCTTGCAGGCCGAGGCTGTGATTATCATCGGCATCAAGGGCGAGAATTCGGTGTGTGGGCTTAACTGCGGATATTGCGGATATGCAACGTGTGAGGCCAAGCCCGAGTGTGCACCTTGTGTGATGAATGGTGTGGATGTGGGAATTGCCATCGGCTCGGCTTGCTCGAAGATTGCCGACCTAAGATTGGATTCGAGGGTTTTGTTCTCGGCTGGTTGGGCAGCCAAGCGATTGGATTTGTTGCAGGGGGCTGATTTGGTCTTTGCAATACCCGTAACTGCCGCATCGAAGAACCCATTTTTCGACCGCAAATCTCCCGTTAAGAGGTAGTTAAGGAAAATCAATAAAACAATAATATTATGGAGAGCAAAAAATCTGTTGTTTCATCATTCGATGTAGATCATTTGACATTAAAGGAGGGCCTTTATCTAAGGTCGGTATATACAATCAACGACGAGTTGGCGGTACATTCGTGGGATATGCGTTTCTGCGCCCCTATGGCTCACGCTCCACTCGATTCGGGTGTGGTACACACCATCGAGCATCTGATGGCCTACTATTTGCGTTTGGATTCGGTTGTGGGTGCCAGCATCGTGTCGTTCTGCCCAATGGGTTGCAAGACTGGTTTCTACCTCTCGACAATGAACAATGTTGATGCCGAGCAGATTCGTGAGGCGTTGGCACGAGTCTATAAGCAGGCATTCCCGCTCAAATCGAAGGATGATATCGTAGGTCTTAACGAGGTGCAGTGTGGTAATCCTGGCCTCTTTGCTGTGGCATCGACCAACGAGGCTATGGCCAAGTATATGCGTTGCCTCTACACTAAGGAGCAGGCCGAGGCTGCAGGTATAGGTTCAATCTATAATTGCGCTTGGTAATGAGATACTTGATTATAACTCCCACCGAGCGAGAGTATCGCTTTATGAATAAGGCTTTGGAGGGCCGCCAGACGCAGAATCAATATTCGGTAGTGCGTTGTGGTGTGGGTAAGGCTCTCTCGGCAGCCAACACTGCGCTGGCCATTGCACGTTGCAAGGGTGATGTGGATAGAGTTGCCGTTGTGGGTTATGCTGCTTCGACAACTGGTCGCCAGCGAGGCGATTTGGTCGCTCCCCGCGTGGCACGCTACTATGATTGCCGCATCCCTGGCGATTTTGTGCCCGAACTCACCGAGCCATATCCATTGCTCGGTCACGATGATGCCGTTATTTGGACCGGTGATTCGTTTGTCGATGGCGATATCATTCGTGATGTGAAAAAGCAGTATGGTTTTTCGTCGGGATTGTTCGATATGGAGGCTACTGCTATCTGTCAGGCGGCTGAGTTGTCGGGCGATATTCCAGTTGTGGTTGTTAAGATGATTTCGGATATTCCCGAGGAGGGTGATACCGAACATTCGTATGATGAGTTTGTCGATTCGCACTCCGATTTTGGCGTGTTTGTCGATTACTTCGAGAAATTGAGATAAAGCTATGTATCAGCATATTGCATACGGACTGCTGTTGCCTTTTGTGGGTACTACGTTGGGTGCCGCGATGGTTTTTCTGTTGCGTGACCAGATTGTGCCCTGGCTACAAAAGCTCCTGCTTGGCTTTGCATCGGGTGTGATGATGGCGGCCTCGGTGTGGTCGCTGCTGATTCCATCGATTGATATGACGGCCGAGAGCGGGGGCGTGGCCTGGTTGCCTGCGGTGTTGGGCTTTTTGGCTGGTATGTTCTCGCTGCTGTTGTTTGATACCTTCGTACCTCACGTTCACCTCGATTCTGAGAAGCCCGAGGGTGTGAAGAGTGGCTTGGGGCGTTCGACGATGCTGGTGCTGGCTGTAACACTGCACAATATCCCCGAGGGTATGGCAGTGGGTGTGGTGCTGGCGGGTATGCTTACCGACAACGCTACTATCAGCGTGGCGGCGGCTATGGCTCTATCTATCGGTATCGCTATCCAGAACTTCCCTGAGGGTGCTATCGTGTCGATGCCGCTTAAGCAGAGTCTGCGCAGCAAGTGGAAGGCCTTTGCTTATGGCGCAGGTTCGGGTGTTGTTGAGCCTCTGGCGGGATTGGTGACAATCTTGCTGATTGATTGGTTGCAGCCCGTTCTGCCATTTCTGTTGGCCTTTGCAGCGGGTGCAATGATATATGTGGTTGTCGAGGAGCTTATCCCCGAATCGCAGGAGGGTAGCCACTCAAATATAGCTACAATAGGTGTGGCGTTTGGCTTTGCGCTGATGATGATGCTCGATGTGGCTCTCGGATAGAGCATAGCTCAATATGCAACCTTGAAGAAATTGGGGTTGTCCGACTCATTTGTTGGGCAACCCCTTCTTGTTGTATGCGTGGTTGTGATTTACTCCCAGTAGGAGTGTAGTGTCAGGCTGTTGCCCGATTCGCCATCCTGCTCCATCTGCTTGAAAATGGCGCTCTGGGCCTGATTGATGGCCTCGATGAGCTGGTCGGCCTCGCGGCACGAAATGTAGGTGCGAGAGTCGTAGATATCGGTAATCTCCACAAAGTTGTTCCACTCTGAAGCGTATATCGAAACAATGTCAAACTCCCTGAGATTGATGAATTTACCATAGTAGCCAAAGAATCCGAGCGATGCGAAGAGCGGAAAAAACCAGCGCATTTCGCGATTGCTCACCACCCTTACAGAGTCGATGTCGGCAATCTCAATCTCCGAGATGTCGGATATACACTGTATCTCAAGTGTGCTATCCAGCACCACCACTTTGCGTGGGACCGAGAGCATCATCAGGGCTGTGACGGCCAGCACCAGCGAGGTGAACCACGCCGAGAGAAAACCTCCCGTATAGAGGAAATAGAGCAACACCGCACCACCCAGAAATATTATGATGGTTAGTGCGGAGAGTATCTTTGTGCGTTTGCCTATGTGAAAACTAAAGCTGCGTTTCATCTTCTGCACTTATGATAGCCTCGGCAATGATGATGTCCGATGGGGTTGTAATCTTTATGTTCTCGCGCTCGCCTTCGCAGAGCGTTACATTATAACCTGCCGCTTCGGCAACCGAAGCATCGTCGGTGAAAAGAGCCGAGAATGGCTGCTCGTATGCTCTGCGCAGAGCCTCGGCTTTGAATACCTGAGGAGTCTGGATGATGCGTAACTTCGAGCGGTCGATAATGCTCGACGAATCATCCTCCACAATGCGGTATGAGTCGGGTGGGGCGATGGCGGGAATCACTGCGTCGCACTTCTCAGCCTCTAAAATCAGCTTGATAATCAGCTTCTTCGATGCCAATGGGCGCACGCCGTCGTGGACGGCTATAATCTCAACATCCTGGCTCAGAGCTTCGATGCCGTTCTTCACAGAGTGGAAACGCTCTGCTCCGCCGTATGCAATTTTGTGGGTGGCAACCTCAAATCGGGCCGCTAAGTTCTGCCACATAGCAACGTGAGCCTCGGGGAGCACCACGACTATCTCCGCCTTGGGCAGTGCCTCGCGGATGCGATTGATTGAGCGTGCCAGGATAGGCTGGTTACCCACCAGCATAAACTGCTTGGGCAGGCTGCTGCCCATACGGCGTCCTGAGCCGCCTGCAACAATAATAACTCCTACCTTTGCCATATAAGTTTCTTGCCAAAACCGAGCGTGTTGTCGGTGAGTTTCATAAAATCTGCCTCCACGCGCCAGAGGTGTAAATCGGCCACTGCTGTGTAGGGAAAGCGCTTGATATATAAGCTCTTGTCCTCGTCGGTGGCGCGCATTGCACGACCGCATATCTGCAAGCCCTGCACCTTGCCCACGATGCGTGTTTCGAGTACGATGGAGATTGCCACCTGAGGATTTACATCCATCATCTGAGCGTGATGGGTGGCATCGTCCGATGTGAAAATAAATGCTCCCGACTGCTTGTCATACGCATAGAACGCATTACAACAATAGGGGTGGCCGTCACTGCTCGATGTGGCCAGCGTGAGGACGTGGTGGGCCGAGATAAATTTCTCTATCTTCTTGTCAATCTCTATGCTCATACTGCTCTATTTTTTACCTCGTTTCGACCATCTGGATATCTTCTCCTCGTTCTGCTTATCCTGCTTCTCCATCTTGGTAGAGTCGGCCTTTGCTGCGGTAAGCGTGTCGGCGGGCATAACCAGCGAGTCGAGCTGCGTTACAATCATATCGGGCGTGGCGGTGCCGTTAAGCTCGGCAACCACGCGGTCACGAATTGCCTTGAATGCCTCTTCGTTCTGCTTCGAGATGGGCTCGGCTGGCTCCTGGGGGACTTTCAATGGGTCGATATTCACACCATTCTTCCAGATGCGGTAGTCGAGGTGAGGACCTGTTGAGGTACCCGTACTACCTACATATCCAATAAGCTGTCCCTGCGATACTCGTGTACCCTGATTGATGCCTTTGGCAAATTTGCTAAGGTGCAGATAGCCCGTTACAAGGTTGCCAGCGTGCTTGATTTTGAGGGTGTTACCGCCTCCTCCGCCCCAGCCTTTGAATGTCACAACGCCGTCGGCCACAGCGTGAACGGGTGTGCCGGTAGGGGCTGCGTAATCGACTCCCAAATGGGGGCGATATACTCGGTGAACGGGGTGCAGACGAGCTCGCGAAAAGCGTGAGCTGATGCGTGAGAACTTAAGCGGAGCTTTCAGCAACTGCTTGCGAAGCGATGCTCCGTTGTACTCCCAGTATTGGATTTTGTTATTCTGCTTGAATGGGATGGCGTAGATCTCCTTCTCGCCACAGGTGAACTTGGCACCCCAGATGCGGCCGATGCCGACGTGGGTGGTGTCGATAAGTTTTTCATCGTAGATTACCGTAAAGTGGTCGCCCTTCTGTATGCCAAAGAAATCGACTGTCCACTGATAGATATCCTCCAGCTCGGCTGCGAGCGAGTAGGGGAGGCTGTCACGCATAATGGCACCCCAGAGCGACGACTCGATTGTAGAGCTGCGGCGCTGGCGCACGATGGTTACATCCTTCTCACCCTTCTCGATGGTGATGGAGTCGTTCTTGAAGCCGAAAACCACATACTCCACAACATCCTTTTCATAGATGAAGTAGTCGAGGTGGGGCGTGCCTGTGGAGTCGTTGGTGATAAGCGCAGTGTAGGGGCGTTCGGCACGAATTTGGCGAAGTGGGAAGATATCCTTTGCTGCCTTGTCGAGCTTGTCAACCATTGTGGCCGACACGCCATAGCCTCCCAAAATCTTACCGAGAGTCTCGCCTCGGCCAATCTCGCCATTTTCGACCTTGTAGTCGTCGGCAATGATGCCATAGAGAATGTTGTGCTGCTCCTCTACTTCGGCCTGCTGCTCCTGCTCGACGGCGGCGTTGCGGTTGCAGGCTGCGAGCATAGCCAACGCTATGATTGTCGGAGTGATATATCTAAAAAGTGTCATATCTGTTAGGTTATGTCTTACTGGAGTTAAGTCTATTTTGTCTAAAAACGATGCTGTCTTGCTGAATAGTACGCAAAACATCACAAAAATAGTGATTTTTTTGGATAATCGGGCCTGAATGTTACGATTCATCGTTAAAAAGATAAAAAAAGTGATAGCTCAGTTGGAAAGTTGCAAATAAATGGCTATCTTTGACAAGATTGTATATTGTGCGGTTGCTGTCGCAAGATTTTTGTGCTACTTTGACCGTTTAATCGAGCCTGAATAATGAAATTTCTGCTGAAATTAGTCTCATATATTTACCGTATGGTAATTACCGTACGCCACTGGCTGTTCGATATTGGCTTCTTCAAGAGCGAGGAGTTCGATATCCCCATTATCTGTGTGGGTAATATCACTGTGGGCGGTACAGGCAAGACTCCTGCGGCAGAGATGATTATCGACTATATGCGCTCGCACTACCGCGTTGCACTTCTTTCGCGAGGCTATGGCCGTCGCACCTCGGGCTATATCGAGGTTAAGAACACATCTTCGTATCGAGATGTGGGCGATGAGCCGTTGCAGGTCAAGCTCAAGTTCCCCGATACGCTGGTTGTGGTCTGTGAGAATAGGGCCGAGGCTATCCATCGAATCAGGAGCAAGCACCCAGAGATAAATCTTATCATTATGGACGACGGTTTCCAGCACCGCAAGGTGAATCCACGTATCAACGTGGTTGTGGTTGACTCCACCCGTCCGTTTGCCAGCGATGACTATCTGCCAGCTGGTACTTTGCGAGATAAGATTAGCGCATTGGAGCGAGGTCACTACTTTCTTGTCACCAAGTGCTCGAATAGTATGTCTCAGCTCGATCAGCGTCTGTGGCGCAAGGATTTGCAGAAGATTGCATACCAGAAAGTATATTTCACCCGTATTGTTCCATCTGAGCCAGTACCTCTGCATAACCCCGATGCCCGTTTGGCTTTGGGCGCTCAGGTAGTGCTGATGTCGGGAATTGGTAATCACAAGGTCTTTGTTTCGAGTATGAAGGAGCGCTACAACGTGCTTAAGAGTTTCAACTTCCCCGACCACCACAAATATTCGGTGGAGGATTTGAAGCGTGTAGCCGACTTCTTGGAGAGACATCCGCAGGCTATGCTGCTCACCACCGAGAAGGATGCTGTTAAGTTGCGCCGCAGTCGTCGAGTGCCCGAACTTTTGAAGCAGAAGATGATGTATATGCCAGTTGTGATTGACTTCTTGGAGGGTTCGGATGACGATTTCCTCGGTACGTTGAAGAGCGACTTGGAGGGTAAGGTGCATCTGGGCGATCTGTCGATTGGAGGCGCAAAAGGTGCCCAGAATTAGTCTTACGGGCGATTGGCAAGATATGCGACAGGTGCGAGCCTGCGAAGGATAAGTGAAATTGTTAAAGTAGAGATATATGGTAAATAAAGTTATTTTGGTGGGAAACGTGGGTGTTGATCCCGAGGTGCGTACCACCGAATCAGGTGTAAAGGTGGCTCGTGTGAGATTGGCCACCACTGAGCGTTACTACGATCGCCAGACAAACGAGACAAAGGAACTTACTGAGTGGCATACAATCACTTTGTGGCGCGGTTTGGCTGATGTGGTTGATAAGTATGTGAGAAAGGGTAGCCAGCTCTATATCGAGGGCCGATTGCGTACAAGAGAGTGGACCGATAAGGAGAATATCAAGAGATATGCAACCGAGATTATGGCCGACGAGATGAAGCTCCTCGGTCGTCGTAGCGATGCCCCAGTGCAGGGTGGTGCGCCAGTAGCGGGGCAGGCTCCTGCTCAGCAGAGTGCATACTCTCAGCCAGTAGCTCAGCCAACATCGGCAGCTATTCCTGCTATGCAGGATGATCCTGATGACCTGCCATTCTAATTAGGGTGAGAAGCCGTCTAACAAGGCTCTTTTGGCATCTGCCTTGAGTCTGAAATGCTCACATACGCTGAGTATGCTGCGCTTTCAGCCTCTGCGAGCAGCTTCAAAATAGCTCTTGTTATACAACTTCTCGAGCAAGAATGAAGCAAGGCTCTTTTGGCGTTTCTCTCGCTTTCAAAATCCTCACATACATTGAGTATGCTGCGGTTTTTCAAGCATCGAGGACCTAAAAATAGCTCTTGTTATACAACACCAATAGGATAATGGTTGTTCAGCAAAATTTGTTGGACGACCATTTTTTTTGTGGTGGCCAAATCGAGCGATGTGTTTGTAGTTCTGCAACAAAATAGTTGTGGAGAAGCGGCAAATAGGTGTTATCTTTGGACGATAGTGTGATTTTTATCCGAAATAGTTTGTTCTATTGGTTGTTATGGGTTATCTTTGTATTGATAACCGTTTATTGACTTACATAAACCTTTACCAATGAAGAAAATTGCACTTTTCTCCATTTTTCTTGTTCTAGGTCTGATTCTTTCGCAGACTTTGCCCAGTCTTATGGGTGATGCCGCATTTGCGCATACAAAACATTTCCTCGATTCAATGCTCTATATCTGTCTGGCATTTATTATGATTAATGTCGGTCGAGAGTTTGATCTTGATAAGAGCCGTTGGCGTTCCTACACAGCCGACTATTTTATCGCTATGGCAACAGCCGCAGCACCCTGGTTGCTGATATGTTTCTACTATATGGTGTTGCTCCCATCTCACTACTTCACAGATTGGGCCGCGTGGAAGGAGACTCTGCTCCTGAGCCGTTTTGCCGCGCCAACTTCGGCAGGTATCCTCTTTACGATGTTGGCCGCTGCGGGCTTGAAGTCCTCGTGGGTATATCAGAAGACACGAGTGCTGGCCATCTTCGATGACCTCGACACAATTTTGCTGATGATTCCTTTGCAGATATTTATGATTGGTATGCGCTGGCAGTTGTGTGTCGTGGTGCTTGTTGTTTTTGCCTGCCTGTATCTGGGTTGGAGTCGCCTCAAGAAGTATAATTTCAACCAGTCGTGGGGCTCAATCCTCGGCTACTCAACCATCTTGGTATTTCTGTTTCAGGGATTGTATATGCTCTCTAAGCAGTTGTTTGGCTCGGATGCGGCTATCCATATCGAGGTGTTATTGCCTGCATTTGTGTTGGGTATGATTATGAAACCATCGCATCACCACTCAAAGACCGATGAGAAGGTGGAGACGTTGATATCATATCTCTTTATGTTCCTTGTGGGAATGAGCGCGCCGCTATTTGTGGGCGTTGACTTCGGTACAACGGCTGGCAATAGTGTGGTGGCACAGGTGGGCTCTATGACTTGGGGTGAGATTGCAATGCACGTTGCTATTGTGACCGCTATATCTAATATAGGTAAGATGGTGCCTATGCTCTTCTATCGTGACCGTTCAATCACAGAGCGTCTGGCGTTGAGTATCGGTATGTTTACTCGAGGTGAGGTGGGTGCCGGTATTATCTTTGTGTCGATTGGTTACGGTTTGGGTGGCCCATTGTTGGCTATCTCGTTGCTTACAATCCTTACCAATCTGATTCTTACTGGCGGTTTTGTAGTAATTGTTAAGCGATTGGCTCTCAAGGCCGAGGCAAATCAGTAAGCTAAGGAGTAAAGGTTGGAATTACCAATAGAAACAGTTAGCCCCGAAAGTTCACTCGAAACTTCGGGGCTAATTATTTGTCAGTTACTCATATCTCTATTACTGCTCGTTCTCGTCGCGCTTAACGCACTCGATACCCACTCTGCGAAGCAGATTGAGGCCATCTTCCGAGCGATAATCGTCGAGATATACCACACGCTTGATACCCGCCTGAATAATCAGTTTTGAGCACTCGATGCAGGGTGCTGCGGTGATATAGAGAGTAGAGCCATCGCAGTTGTTGGCGCTCTTTGCAACCTTTGTGATGGCGTTGGCCTCGGCGTGCAGAACATAGGGCTTAGTCTTTCCCATATCGTCCTCGCAGATGTTCTCAAAACCTGATGGCGTACCGTTGTATCCGTCGGAGATAATCATCTTATCCTTCACAATCAGTGCCCCCACCTGACGGCGTACACAGTATGAGTTCTCGGCCCAGATGCGAGCCATACGCAGATATCGCAAATCGAGTTGACGTAATTTCTCCTCTTCGTATCCCATAAGTTACTCTCTTTGGTTGGTAATAGACTCTATTTGGCGGTGTTGTAGGCCTTATTTTGATTATAAGGCCTTACCGTGACAGTGCTTAAACTTCTTGCCGCTACCGCAAGGGCAAGGATCGTTACGTCCCACCTTCTTCTCGGCAATCATTGGCGCAGGCTTGCTCTTCTCGGCCTGACCAGCCGCAGCGGCTGCTGCCATACGCGATGCCTGCAACTTATTTACATCCACCTTAGCCTTCTGCTGGCGCTCCTGCTGAACAGCCTCAGGGTTGTTCTCGCGAGTTGGGATGTATGACTTATTGAGGATTGCGAGTGTGTCGCGGTTCACCTTCTCGAGCATCTTGGCAAAGAGACCGTAAGACTCAAACTTATAGATGAGCAATGGATCCTTCTGCTCGTATGTGGCATTCTGTACGCTCTGGCGCAACTCATCCATCTCGCGGAGGTGCTCACGCCAAGTGTCGTCGATTGTTGTAAACATCACAATCTTGGCGAATGTCTTGTAGATCTCGGCACAATCGGTATCCTTGCAACGCTGCAACTCCACTGGAACGTGGTAACCCAAGTGACCATCGGTGAGAGGGAAGCTGATCTGGCGGTCCATATTGTGCTTGTTATCCTCATAGATAACCTCCATTGTGCGACGTACGGTGTCGGCTACGAGCTTGCTGCGACGAGCAAACTGAGTGCGCAAATCCTCGACAATAAGCTCAACTATCTCACGTGGCTTCGATGAGTTGTACTTAGCCTCGTCGAATGATGGGTGGAGGGCAACCTCGCGAATCAACTCAAATGTGAATGACTCGTAATCCATACCCTCGTGGTTCTGCATAAACGACTCGGCGAAGTCGTACATAATATTGTTGAGGTCAATCTCGATACGCTCACCATAGAGTGCGTGGCGACGACGGGTGTAGATAACTTCACGCTGTGAGTTCATCACATCGTCATACTCCAACAGACGCTTACGGATACCAAAGTTGTTCTCCTCGACCTTCTTCTGTGCACGCTCAATGGCCTTTGTCATCATTGAGGCCTGAATAACCTCACCCTCCTGGATGCCCATCTTATCCATCAACGATGCGATGCGGGCAGAGCCAAACAGACGCATAAGGTTATCCTCCAGCGATACGAAGAACTGTGATGAACCTGGATCACCCTGACGGCCGGCACGACCACGCAACTGACGGTCAACGCGACGGCTCTCGTGACGCTCAGTACCGATGATGGCCAAACCTCCAGCCTCCTTAGCCTCTGGTGAGAGCTTGATATCGGTACCACGACCTGCCATATTGGTAGCGATGGTAACCTGACCTGTGCGACCAGCCTCGGCCACAATCTGAGCCTCCAACTGGTGCTGCTTTGCGTTGAGCACATTGTGCTTGATACCACGCAACTTAAGCATACGGCTCAAGAGCTCGGAAATCTCCACCGATGTAGTACCAACCAGCACAGGACGCTTAGCCTCCACAAGACGAACAACCTCGTCGATTACGGCATTATACTTCTCGCGGGTGGTCTTGTAAACCAAATCCTCACGGTCATCGCGGATAACTGGACGGTTGGTTGGGATAGCCACAACGTCCAACTTATAGATGTTCCAGAACTCCGATGCCTCGGTCTCGGCGGTACCTGTCATACCTGCCAACTTGTGGTACATACGGAAGTAGTTCTGCAATGTGATAGTCGCAAAAGTCTGAGTAGCAGCCTCGACCTTCACTCTCTCCTTAGCCTCGATAGCCTGGTCCAGACCGTCTGAGTAGCGGCGGGCATCGAGAATACGGCCTGTCTGCTCATCGACGATTTTCACCTTGTTCTCCATCACCACATACTCCACATCCTTCTCGAACATTGAGTATGCCTTCAAGAGCTGGTTTACGGTGTGTACGCGCTCCGACTTGATAGAGTAGTCGTTGATAATCTGATCCTTGCGGTTGACCTTCTCCTCGAGTGCGAGGTTGCTCTTCTCCAACTCGGCAATCTCGCTACCGATGTCTGGCAATACGAAGAAGCCATCCTCCTTGAAGTACTTCGAGAGTACGTCGTGGCCCTTGTCGGTAAGCTCCACAGAGTTCAACTTCTCGTCGATTACGAAATACAACTCGTCGGTAATCTCGTGCATACGACGGTTGTTGTCCTGCATAAAGATATTCTCAATCTTCTGGAACTGAACCTTGATGCCTGGCTCCGAGAGGAACTTGATGATAGGCTTATACTTTGGAAGTCCCTTGTGGGCACGATAGAGCAACACGCCACCCTCGTCAATCTTGCCCTCGGCGAAGAGCTTGCGTGATTCGGCAACGAGCGATGTGACAAAATTCTTCTGCAAGTTGTAGAGGTGCTCAATAGATGGGCGGTACTCCTCGAACATCTGGTCGTCGCCCTTTGGCACTGGACCAGAGATGATGAGTGGGGTACGGGCATCGTCAATCAACACCGAGTCAACCTCATCGACAATGGCGAAGTGGTGCTTGCGCTGTACCAAATCCTTTGGCGAAGAGGCCATATTGTCACGCAGGTAGTCGAAACCATACTCGTTGTTGGTACCGAAGGTAATGTCGGCCAAGTATGCCTTGCGGCGAGCCTCTGAGTTGGGCTGGTGCTTGTCGATGCAATCAACCGACAGACCGTGGAACTCATACATTGGGCCCATCCACTCCGAGTCGCGTCGTGCCAGGTAGTCGTTCACTGTTACAACGTGTACACCCTTGTGTGCCAACGCATTCAAGAATACTGGAAGAGTCGCAACCAATGTCTTACCCTCACCAGTAGCCATCTCCGAAATCTTACCCTTGTGGAGTACAACACCACCAAAGAGCTGTACATCGTAGTGTACCATCTCCCACTTCAGGTCGTTGCCACCCGCCAACCAGTGTGTGGCGTAGATAGCCTTGTCGCCCTCGATTGTGACGAAATCCTTGCCGGCAGCCAAGTTGCGGTCGAAGTCGTTGGCTGTAACCTCCACAGTCTCGTTCTGAGTGAATCGGCGGGCTGTGTCCTTCATAATGGCAAATGCCTCTGGAAGAATCTCGTCGAGAATCTGCTCAATCTTCTCGTCGATGCGCTTTGTTGTTGAGTCGATATCTTTTGAAATCTTCTCCTTGTCGGCCAATGACGTGTCAGCCTTCTCCAACTTTGCCTTCTGCTCGGCAATGTGAGCCTCGTCCTCGGCGATGAACTCGGCAATGCGGCGCATCAGCTCGGCACTGTGGGCACGCAGCTCGTCATTTGAGAGTTTCTCAATCGAAGGATATATCTCCTTGATTTTCTTTACATAAGGCTCTATCTCCTTGCGGTCTTTATCGGCCTTTGAACCGAAGAAGAGCTTCAAAATACTGCTAACTATATCCATAATTATCTATTGTTTTTTCTTTTTGCGAATAATAATCCTACAAATATAGCCATTTCTTTTCAAATGGCAAAATATTGCACCTCAGACTCTTCGAGTTGCTTAATTATTTGCGTGTGATTGTAGTGCGGAGGGTGGAAATAATATGTTTTTTTCCAACTGCCGAGTGTGGGAATTGGAGCGTTGTGGCTACTCTGCGTGAGTCTCTACAGCGGCCATTTTTGCAATTATACGCTTGCCTACGGGGCACTCCTCGCAACGTCGCTCGCGACAATACTCAAACGAGAGTTGCAACAATGCCTGACTATCAAATGCAGAGCGTGCCAGTGCTCCGTAACTATTCCATTGTGAGATGATTGAATTCTTCTCGGCTGGCAAATCTTCCAGCAGCGAGAGGGCTCTTGAACGCAGACGCTCATTGCCCGTATATTCGCTATATGCGAATTGCATCTGCACCACAAGATTTATAGCCAAGAGGTCGCTCTTTGTGCGGCCTATGCGTTTCGATACGCTTCGCTTGTTGTCATCGGCTGGGGTGTAGTGGGTATGCCAATATGGACGAGCCTCGCAGCCGAAGAGTTGTTGCACATCGTCGCTTGTCCTACACTCCAATAACCTATCCATAATATTCTGAGTGTGAGTCAGAAATGTGGTTATCTGCGAAAGTCGCAATACGGGATGATTGTTGGGGTAGATGCGTTTTAGCTTCCAGTCGGCAGCCTCCATTGTTTGGATGGAGTATTTTGCCGACAAGTACTCGTAGTCGCGCTTGAGATTGAGGATATACTCGTCGTGAGGGTATAGCTCCAGCAACCCGCTTGCACCTATCAACATAGCCTCGATATTCTGGGGCGAGAGTCTTTCGCGCAGGATGGCTGCATAGGGTACTCTCGAGGCGAGCTCGGTGAAGGCCTCCTTGTTGTCCATACCGCCCATCGTGCGAAGCAACATCACGTAGAATGTCTGTGGCCAATTCTCGTTGCACTGGCGGTAGAACGAGGTGATGTCGCGATTTTTGCGGGCGAGGCGGTCGAAACCCAAACGGTTGTAAATCTCGCTACGATGCAATGCTCCGAGCGAGTGCAAAAAGCCTCCGCAGGCGAAGTGTGATGCTCCGTCCTTCAAACGCTCTATCTCTCGCTTGTCGTGTTGCATAGTGTAGTGGTCTGTTTTTTAGTGCATTGGTTTACAGCAGGTTGAGCTCAAGAAGAGCCTCCTCGCTCATCATACTCTTGTCCCAGGGTGGATCAAAAGTAAGGATGATATTTACGGCCTGCACACCGTTTACCTTCTTTACCTGAGTGTTGATATCCTCGATGAGAATGTCGGCCATCGGACAGTTGGGCGCGGTGAGTGTCATACGGATATCAGCCACGCCTTCGGGTGTGAAGTCAATCTCGTAGATCAGGCCCAGGTCGTAGATATTGACCGGAATCTCTGGGTCGTATATGTTTTTAAGAGTGAGAACAATATCGTGTTCTACCTTCAAAATATCTTCTGGTGTCATAACAATCTCTCTTTCTTGTTCTTTGCCTTATGCCTGCGAGTTGAAGGCCAGAGCATACATCTTCATCTGCTTGATCATAGCCAGCAGGCCGTTGCTGCGTGTTGGCGAGAGATTCTCGCCTAAGCCGATGGCATCGATAAAGTATAAATCCATATCGACAATCTCCTGCGCCGTACGGCCATTCATCACGCGTATCAGAAGCGCGATGATGCCTTTGGTGATGATGGCGTCGCTGTCGGCCGAAAAATATACCTTGCCATCCTCCTGGCGGGCATCAACCCACACTCGCGACTGACAACCCTTAATCACATAATCGTCGGTGCGATGCTCGGCCGCAATGGCTGGCAGAGTGTCGCTGAGCTCAATAAGATAGTCATATTTGTCGAGCCACTCGTCAAAAGCCGCGAACTCTTCGATAATCTCCTCCTGAATCTGGTCTTTCATAACTTTTGTATGATAAACAGTTGATTAAAATACACTTAAAACATCTCCCTCGGCAGCAGATGGAGTGCTAATTCCCAATAATCGAGCCTCGGTTACGGCGAGCGATGTGATGTCGCACTTCTGCTCGTTTCGTTGAGGCTTCACACCTCCACCATAGATGATGAGCGGCACCTCCGTATCATACAGATACATCGAACCTGAAGATGAACGGATGCCATCCTGCTCGGGTATCCAGCCTGGCATAAGGTTGATGATAACATCTCCCGAACGACGTGGGTAGTAGCCGTTTTGAATCTTGCGACCATAGCCACTTCCGAAGTAGGTGTTGCGCATAGCCTCGGCCGATACTGCGTGAGATACGCCACGAAGTTGCATAAGGAATGTTGCAATGTCGTGCTGAATCTCGGCAATCGATAGCCCCTTCTCGTAGATGAGGTTGTGGTTGAGGTAGAATGCTCGGTCGATGCAACCCAAAATCCACTCTCCGTTGCCGTGCTGTGAGCCGATAAAGGCGTTGGTGATAACCTCGGCCTGGCGTATGTTGAATCGCTCCTGCTCCTTGCCTGGGGTGTTGTGTGATGGGCTTGTGCCGTGTGCTGCCGTAAGTGTTACCACCACCTGACGAGGATCGGTCACCTGTGCCGAGAGGAACGAGAGCAGGTCCTCGATATTGCGGTCGAGACGGTAGAGCATATCTTCATATTCAACCGACTCAGGACCAAAGCGCTCGCAGATTTTTGTGGGCGTGTCGAGTACAATGTTGAGCATATCGGTAGATTCATCCTTGCCCATCTCGTTGTTTGAGATAAGCTGCTTGGCAAATGCGAAGATTGCGTTGTTACCAGCAGGGGTGTAGCACATCTGGTCGTATGCCTCGTCGATATCCTTCTTCACGCTCTGCTCGTCGCCAATGAGTATGATACGCTTGTTATTCTTGCTCTTCAGTCCCTCGACGCACGACACCTGTGAGTTGATGTAGTCGTCGTATGGGAGAAGCAGCTCCCAGCGCTTAATCATATATGATTCGTTGCAGTCGTTGCGGTTGTAGAGCGAAATCCACGATGGCAACTCCTTCGCATAGAATGTCGATGTGGTCCACGATGTCTGCAAATCCTCCAACCAATATACCTCACCAGCACGTCCTGCCGTGATGATGGCCGACGATGGATCGATGGCTACAGTGGCGATGCGGCTCTTGTCGCTGTGCTCGGCAAGTGCCTCGCTGAGAGTCTCAGCTATGAGGTTGCGGGGCGAGTAACCCTGCGAGCCATTGTAGTTGAGGCTCTGCTCCTTGCTGTCGTTGATAAGCGATATGCGCTTGTTGCCGATATAATCAAACCAGCTATCTGCAACCACGCCGTGAGTCGATGGCAGAGCACCAGTCGAGATGGTGGCCAGCGATACGGGGGTAGTGGTCTGCATATAGTCGTATGAGGCGTTGCTAAACCAAGCTCCGTCGTTCATCAATCGCTTGAAGCCGCCTATCGAGAAGTTGCTGGCATAACGCTCCAAATCCTCGGCCTGCATAGTGCCGACAACAATGTTCACTACAATTCGAGGCGTTGTCTGCGACTTGGCTGGTGTGGCGAGTGCAAGCAGCGCAAACACAAGTGCCGAAAAGTATAGAGTTGTACGTTTCATTCTTTTGTCAAATTGAAAGTGTAAAATTACTACAAAATTTATAAATATTTGCAAAAAGCATCTTTTTCGTTGCCAAAATCCATAGCGGGGTAGGCCTTGCTCATCTGGTCAATCTGAGAGAGCATCTGTCGGCAGAAACGCTTGTGAGCATCGGACATCGGATTGAATGGTCTGTGCTCGGCGGCTTGCATCAGGCGACCTATTTGCTCGATTGTCTGGCGTGTTGCAGGACTGAAGGCGTATTCTGATAATCGCTGCCAGATGTAGTCGATAGCCAGTTGTGATGGGTGGACCATATCGTCGGCATAGAATCTGTAATCTCTCAACTCATCGTTCATAATCTCAAACGATGGGAAATATTCCGCGTTTGGGTGGTTGGCTATAATCTCGGCAATGGCCACGCGGAGAGTCGCCTTGCTGAGCGAGTTATCCTCTGCTCCGTCGGCCAAATGGCGGATGGGGCTTACAGTGAAAATCACCCGTTTACCAGCCAATGCGCTACTGCTTAGAAGTTCGTCGTAACGCCCTGCAATTTGCTCTGCGCTAAGCAGTTGCTTCGAGAATTGAGCCTGCGGTTGCTTGTGGCAGTTTGCTACCACCTCACCGCTCTCCTTCAGTCGATACACCCAGGCTGTGCCAAAAGTCATAATCACAATATCGGCCTTTTGCAGAGCCTCGGCACCTGCAATGTGGGCCTCGGTCATCTTGTTGATTGCACTCCGTTGGTCGGTGTCGCAGAATGCCGAGTGAAAATGGTAGTTGTACCATCTGCCATCAGCATTGCGCATCTCGGCTGCGATTTGCTCTCTTGCCGACTCAAAGTCGGTGAACTTAGTGAGCCTGTGAAGCGTGGTTGCGATAGACTCGGGATTGAAGAGTATGCCCGTTGGTGAGCTTGCAACCTGAAACTTCGCACGTTGCAGTCGCGAAGCTATATTCTCAGCAAAACAGGAGCCAAGTGAGAAAATCGAATTTGTGTGGTCGATTTGCTCGCAGGCAGGCTTTATATTTATATAGGTACGAAACTGCATACTCTTTTTCTGTTAAATGTCGCTCAGCTCCAGCCAGCGCATCTCCTTCTCCTCGATGCTCTCGATGATGGTTTGAATCTCTGCCGAGGCATTCATCAGGGCCTCGTGAGAGAGTTCGCCCGATGAGAGCTCGCCCTCCAGTCGCTGTTTGTCGGCTTCGAGCTGCTGCAGGTCGGCCTCCAACTGCTCCAGCTCACGCTGCTCCTTGTATGAGAGTTTGCGACGATGCTGTCGCTGCTCGTTCTGCTGGGGTGTGGGGGCACTCTTGGCAGCCTTCTCGGCTACGGCCTTTGCTATGCGGGCCTGCTCGGCCTCCTGCTCCTTGACATACTCGCGGTACTCGCTATATTGTCCCACAAAATCCTTCACTGCACCACCCTCACGGAAGATGAACAGGTGGTCAACGGTCTTGTCGAGGAAGTAGCGGTCGTGCGAAACGATAAGCAGGCATCCCTTGAACGATTCGAGGTACTCCTCAAGGATATTGAGCGTGAGGATATCCAAATCGTTGGTCGGCTCGTCGAGAATCAGGAAGTTGGGGTTGCGCATCAGTATAGTGAGCAGATACAATCGGCGAAGCTCACCGCCGCTGAGAATCTCCACACGCTTGGTGTGCGTCTCGGGTGGGAATAGGAAGCGGTTGAGCATACTCATTGCCGATATCTTTGCGCCATCCGATACCTCCACCGTCTCGGCTATGTCGTGTACGATGTCGAAGACGGTCTGCCCAGGCTTGAAGTCGATACCCTGCTGGCGGTAGTAGCCTATGCGCAGTGTCTCGCCTCGCTCGATTGAGCCCTTTTCGGGTTGCAGCACGCCAGTCATAAGGTTGAGGAACGTACTCTTGCCCACTCCGTTCTTGCCCACAATACCCACCTTCTCGTAGCGTGAGAATTTATATGAGAAGTTGTCGAGCATAGTGCGCTCGCCAAAGCGCAGGGTGACATCCTCGCAGTCGATAATCTTTCCGCCGAGGCGTGATGTGGCAACATCAATCGACATATTTCGCTGTGCCAACGAGACAGCCGCTTTGTCCTTCAAATCGTAGAAGGCGTTGATGCGGTAACGCGCCTTGCCAGTGCGTGCCTGCGGTGTGGAGCGTATCCACTCCAACTCTCGGCGCAGAAGGTTGCGGGCCTTGTCGATGTTGGCCTGCATATTGTTGTATCGCTCCTCTCGCTTCTCCAAAAACTCGGAGTAGTTGCCCCTGTAGCTGAATAGCTCACCACGATCCAGCTCGAAGATTGTATTACAAACTCTGTCGAGGAAGTAGCGGTCGTGGGTAACCATCAATAGCGTGCAACGCGACTTTTGAAGATACGACTCAAGGTATTCAATAATGTCGATGTCGAGGTGGTTGGTAGGCTCATCCATCACCAGAAAGTCGGCCTCCTGCAGAAGCATAAGCGCTATAGCGGCACGCTTGGCCTCGCCTCCCGATAGCTCTCCCATACGCTGGTCGAGGCGGGTGAGCTTGAGGGCTGATAGCTGCTGCTTGATTTTCTGCTCGGCATTCCACGCATCGGCGGCATCCATTGCAGCCATAGCTTGCTCAATCAGGCGCTGGTCGCCTTTTGTAATAGCCTCCTCGTATTTGCGAATGACATCGTAGGTGGCACCCAGACGGGAATAGACCTCATCGAAGAGAGTTCTGTTGGAATCGAAATCTACACTCTGGTCGAGGAAGGCCACTTTGATATCCTTCATAAACTTTATCTCGCCGCCTCTGTCCGAGGAGTCGAGTCCAGCCAAAATCTTCAACAGCGAACTCTTGCCCGTACCATTGGGGGCAATCAGTGCAATCTTGTCGCCCTCGTTGATATTGAACGAGATGTTGCTAAACAAGACCTTGTCGCCGTATGATTTACTTATGTTCTCGACTTGTAGAAAACTCGCCATCGTTTGTGTGGTGCTATTATCTTACTGTAGTTAGTTTCAAATTTTGTTTTTTGCTTTTGCCGAACGACCAAATGCTACTAATAGTAGTTGTCGTACATCGACTGGCTCTTGTCGTACTTCAAATCCTGCAAAGATGCTGCCTTGACTCCAATGTGGAAGCTCCAGCTCTTGTAGTGACCGAATGGAATCCACGAGAACGACATCTGCCAGCAGTGCAAATCTCGCGTGATGTTAATCGACGAGGTGGTGAGCTTGTTGGTCGTAATATCGTAACCACCCGAAATGGTGGCGGCCATCTTCTTCGATAGGGTTAAACTTGCGTTGAAACCGATGGTCTGCGTGATATTGCGCTTGAAGCCCGTCGTGCCATTGTTGAGATACTGCACAGCATAGTTCACGTTGTAGTTGAAACCGAGATTCCAGGGCAACGAGAAATCGTAATATGTCTGAGCCATATATTGGCGACGCAGCGTTGGATCCATCCTGCCGTAAGGGTCATAGAATGGATTCATATACTCTGGCGGTATGCTGTTGATGTCGTTGATTGCGGGCGTTGACGAGTCGCGCGACTTGAATGTGTAACCAAAGCTCCAACCTGTGTTGGTGATGCGTCCTAAGTTACCTCGTCGCCAAGTGAGCTTGTCGTAACGGCGTCCCTCGGGTGTAACCTCATAAGGGTCGAGTGTGGCTCGCAGGTTGATACCAAACTTGCTCGAGAGTGTCGAACGCAGAGAGATAGAGAGAGTCGAGAGCTTCATCGAGTCGGCAAGGAAGTTGTACGAGCCGCCGATGCTCAAATCGTCGATAATCTTTATCTTCTTGATACCGGTAGAGTCGCGATTACTGCGTGCCTTAGCCTCAAGGCTCTGAGCAAGCGAGAAGCTCAGCGAACCGTTGCGGCTTGTGGGTGGTACGCCATAGAGGTTGCCCTCGAATGGTGAATAGACCATAACACGACCAGTCGAATCCGCCTGCACGGTTTTGTAGTAGCCATATTTCTGGTTGCTGAAGTCGGGGGCATAGTTCACGCTGATAGATGGAGTTATGGTGTGGCGCAATGCCTGCAATTTCATATTCTTGTACTTCTCTCTAACCTGCCAGGTACCATAGAGCGTTGTCGAGAACGAGAGCGAACCTGTGTAGTTGTAGAGTCGGTAGAAACCATTCTCGGGATCGAGATTCTCCACTCGGTTGGTCTCGGGATTCCACTCGCGGTCGGTCTTCTTGAAGTACCAACGCTCGGTGTAGTTGAACGATGGAGTGATGTTAATATAGTTCAGCGCATTGAACGATGCCTGCACAGGAATAGTGTGCTGGATACCGTTGCGCATATTCTTCAGAGTCTCTTTTGTGAAAATCTCACTCTCGGTGGTCGATACGGAGTTGCTCATCTTGGTTGAGTAACTCATCGAAATTTTCTCATACCAGCGGTCCTCGCCCTGCTTTACTCGACGTTTCAGAGGGAAAAACTTCGACACGTTGAACGAGATGTTGGGCAGAGTGGCCGAGATGGCCTGATTCTGAGAGTTCTGCGAGACGGCCATATTCATTGCCAGCGAGAATGGTGTTCCAGCCCAGCTCTTTGAGTATGCGATAGATGAGTTGGTCTGTGTTGAGAGCATATCCGTCAGGTTGGTTGCCGAATATTTGCTATAACCACTCGATGCGAGGTTTACCGAGGCCGAGAATGTCGAGCCTGGGTTGGCCTTTGGATCCTGCGAGTGAGTCCACTGCAACTGATAGGTGTTCTGATTTACATAGTCGGCATCGCCCTTGTCGCCTGAGCGTACGTTGGCGAAATTGAAATTCAGATTGCCCGAATATTTGTAGCGCTTCATATAGCGCGAGATGGCCTGCACCTCCCACGAGCCCAATGTGTAGTAACCTCCCGTGAGGGTGAGGTCGATGTGGTCGCTGAATGTGAAGTAGTAACCCAAGCCACGCAGATAGAATCCACGACGAGCCTCCTCACCATAGGTTGGCATCAGAATACCCGACTTCGGACCGCTGCTGATGGGGAAGAAACCCTCGGGCAGACCGAGGAAGGGAATGTCAATCTCCTCGATTGTGAGGTGGCCACCACCCATAATCACCTTTTTGTTGGGGATAACCTTCGCCTTGCTCATCGTGTAGTAGAAGTGGGGATTGTCGGTCTGGTCGCAGGTGGTATACATACCATTGGCGATGTTGATAGTGTTATCCTCCATCTTCTTTACGGTCTGGCCAATCAGCCAACCGTCACCCTGCTGGGTGGCGATGTTGTTGATTTTGGCACGCTGGCTATCCATATTGTAGATGATGGTGTCCATATTTAGCGACGTAGCACCTTCGGTGAACATCGGACGAGTCATAATCCACTCGCCATCAACCGAGTCGGGGCGGCCGTATGCAAATACGTTGTTGGTGTTCAGGTCGATATCCATAAAGTCGGCCTTGAGGTTGAACTTGTCGTATGTCACCTCGCCCTTTTCATAGAGATAGACCTTCTTGGTACGCAGGTCGTAGTGCAGTGAGTCGGTTGCACGTCCTGTGATGGGTGTATTCAATGCCGCTTTGGCCTTGCGTGCTATCGAGTCGGTCGATACTTGAGCCACCGACTGCGCCGATTGCTCGGCGGTTAGTTGGTTACTGGCCTGCTCGGTGCTCTGCGCCGCAAGCTGATTTGAACTCTGCAACGAGTCGGCTTTTGGCTCGCCTCTATTGGCACGAGCCTTTTGACGCTGCTGCGAACGTGTGGAATCCTGTTGTGAAATCTCGTTATAGGTCGAACTTCGGCTACCTGCACGAAGAACTGGCACAAATTCAAATGCAATTTGTGCAAATAGTAGCACAACGGCTACCGAAAGGATATATTTGACTCTAAAATTACCCAAAATGTCAATAATTTTTTGTACCTTTGCCGACACGACGGCAAGACGGCTCGGAAGTGCGATTCCGCCACTTCGCGTATGCGTGTTTTAACCGACAAATATAGCGTTTTTTTATGTAATACTGCTAATATTTCGGTGGTTTTTTATGAATCGTTGGGCGAGAGTTTTAATCTGCTTGTTTGCTTCGTTGTTCTTGTTTGCCATAGGCAACGTTGCATCGGCTCAAAATAATGGTGTGGGAGTTCGCGTTATTGTCATTGATGCAGGACACGGTGGTCGTGCTTTTCCTGGTGCGGTGTATGGCGGCGTGAAGGAGAAGGATATAAATTTGGCAGTTGCTTTGAAGTTGGGTGCTCTGATCGAGAAGGAGATTCCTGGTGTGAAGGTGGTCTATACCCGCAAGACCGATACGGCGTTGGGCCAGAGCCTTAATGAGGATTTGACGGCTCGTGCCAATATTGCCAACAAGGCTGGAGGAGATTTCTTCATCTCGATTCACGCCAATGCAGCCCCAAGTAGTCGTTCGGTGTATGGTGCCGAGACAATTATTATGGGCGAGAGCGAGAAGGAGACAAAATACAACGAGACGGCTCTTTACAACAACAATAAGGATGAGCTTATCGATATGTCGGATGAGAATACGGCAGCAATGGTTAGGGCCTACATCCAGAATTTGCAGTTCACCTATGGCGAATATAGCGAGATGATGGCTCGAATAATGCAGTCGAACTATGCTAAAGGTGGAAGAAAAGACCGCCGAGTTAATCGCCAGTTGCTTAAGGTGTTGTATGCTACCGATATGCCGAGCGTACTCACCGAGCTGGGCTTTATGACCAACGCCAAAGAGCTTGCCTATATGAACTCGCAGAAGGGACAGAACGATTACGCCCGAATGTTGTGCAACTCGGTGAAGGAGTATGTGGCGCACGTCAATAAGATGGCGGGCGTTGAAACTGAAATTTTATCTGCCGAGGATTTTGCGAAACCAGAGCTTGAGGCTGCAGAAGAGGAGATTTCTCAGTCGGAGGTGGATGAGAATAAGGCAGAAGATGCGGAATCAGCGAAGTTGACAGCGGTATCAGCGCAGAGCAATAAGGCTGAGGTGGAGCAAAAGAGTGCGGCAGAGCAGGTGTCGGATGTTACAACCGGCGAGGGATATGCCATCCAGTTGCTCGCTTCGGATAAGAAGATTTCGGGTAACGACAGTCAGTTCAAGAGCTATCGGGGCAAGGTGGAGTGCTACATTGGAAGTGGTGCTTTGAAGTATAAATATTGCTATGGTAACTATTCAACGCGCGATGAAGCACAGCGCAATTTGTCGGGCGTGAGAAAGATTTTCAGCGGGGCGTTTGTGGTACACTTTAGCGATGGTAAAATCGTGAAATAAAGGCTGATAATTGGCTGAAATAAAGTAGGAAGAATAAAAATTATTGATATGAAAAAAGAGGTAAAAGTAGGACTTTTTACGGTGGCGATGCTGCTCATTGGATGGGCAGTCATCCGCTATTTACAAGGAAATGGAATCTTTGAGACTAACAACACCTATTACGCCGTATATGAGCAGGTGGGTGGTATCCGCACTGCATCGAATGTAACTATCAACGGTGTTGTTGTCGGTACGGTTACAGCCGTCAATCTCAACGAGAATCCAATGTTGGGCGTTGAGGTGGAGTTTACGGTGGACAACCGTTATCAACTCCCAGTTGATTCAAAGGCCAAAATCTTCTCAGACGGACTTATGGGCGGCAAGGCCATAGCTATCGAGTATGGTACGGCAACAGAGTATGTCGAGGATGGTGGTCAGGTAAAGTCGGCTATCGAGACCGATATTATGGAGATGGCTACATCCGAACTCGACTATTTGAAGGCTAAAATCGAGGAGGTTGTGGGTGGTCTAACCAAGACTCTCGACAATGTGAATACGCTTCTGTCGCAGAATACCGACAACCTTACAAATATCGTTGCCAATGTCGATGGTGTTACCAGCAGCGTAAACTCAATGCTTAAGAAGGAGAAGGAGCATTTGGAGGTTGCTCTCTCTTCGCTCAGCCGCTTCTCGCAGAGCTTGGGCGACAATGCCGAGGATATTGATACCATCATCAATAATATGAGCAAGTTCTCATCACAGCTCGCCGAGAGCCGTTTGGTCGAGGAGGTTGAGGGTGTTGTGACTCAGCTCAATGCGGTGCTTGCATCGGTTAACGATAAGTCGGGCAGTGTGGGTAAGATGCTCAGCGACGATGAGCTATACAATAACCTCACATCGGCAAGCAACAACCTTTCAACTCTGCTCGATGACCTGAAGCAGAATCCTCACCGCTATATCAATGTGTCGGTATTTGGTAGCAACCCAACAAAGAAGGCCGAGAAGGCTAAAGCTAAAGCCGAGAAGAAGGCTATCAAGCGTGCCGACGAGATTGCCGAGCGTGAGGCCGAGATTAAGCTCAAATCATTGGAGGCTGAGGCCAAGAAGTAGGAGTGACGACAAATAGAAACGATATTTGTAGTATGATTTACCCTGCTAATTTTGAACAAAAAATAGGTTTCGATCGTCTTCGCGAGCAGGTGGCTGCGTTGTGCAGTATGCAGGCTGGTCGCAGGATTATCGAGGCTGAGCGTTTCTCTGTCTCGCGTGAAGATATTGAGCTTAGGCAAGATATAGCCGACGAGATGCGAGTGATGCTTATGCTCGACCCCAATGCTCCGCGTGATGAGTACCCCGATATGGAGGGTATTATCGAGAAGATTGGTATCGAGGGTGCATTTTTGGATTGCGAGCAGGTGGCCATATTGCGTCGTGCGCTTACGGCTGTGGGTGCGATGGTGGGATTTATCACAAGTCGCAACGAGTCGCAGTATCCGCGCCTTAGAAAGCGTAGCGAGCGAGTGTGCGTCTTCCCCGATGTGATTCGACGCATCAATCAGCTTATCGACGATGAGGGTAATATAAAGGATGGAGCTTCGCAGGAGTTGCTCTATATCCGTCGCTCGATTCGTGAGCACGAATCTCAGGTCTCGAAGCGTCTGCAGCAGGTCTTGTCGAATGCCAAAAGAGCAGGCATCGTCGATGCCGAGGCTATGATATCAATCCGCGATGGTAGAGCTGTAATTCCTGTGTCGGCATCCAATAAACGTAAGCTCAACGGCTTTATCCACGATGAGTCGGCAACGGGTAAGACCTTCTATGTCGAGCCAGTTGAGGTGGTCGAGCTGAACAACCAGCTCAAAGAGTTGGAGTATGCCGAGCGTAGAGAGATTGTACGTCTGCTTACAGAATTTACCGAGGAGTTGCGCCCCGATGCAGAACCAATAGCCGAGGCGGGCGAGTATCTTGCCGAGATGGATGCCATCCGAGCCAAAGCTCGCTGGGCTATGGAGAATAGCGCAGGTAAACCAATCGTATCGACCGACGACCGCTTGGTGTTGCGAGGTGCTTTTCATCCATTGTTGGCGCAGACACTTCGTCGTGAGAAGAAAGAGCTTGTGCCACTGGATATGCAACTCGACAAGAGTAAGCATATATTGGTCATCTCTGGCCCTAATGCGGGCGGAAAGTCTGTCTGTCTGAAGACTACGGGTATTGTGCAGTATATGTTTCAGTGCGGTTTCCCTGTAACGGCAACCGAGACGAGCGAGCTGCCAATCTTCGAGAGCATATGTCTCGATATTGGCGATGAGCAGTCGATGGATAACGACCTCTCGACCTATTCGTCGCATCTGCTCAATATGAAGAATATGTTGCAGGCGGCCAGCGAAAAGACTCTGGTGCTTATCGATGAGTTTGGTTCGGGTACAGAGCCTGTGATTGGCGGAGCAATAGCCGAGTCGATTTTGGAGAGATTGTTAGAGAGAGGGTGCTATGGTGTGATTACCACCCACTACTCTAATATCAAATACTATGCAACGGGTACCGATGGTATTGCCAATGGTGCTATGATGTTCGATGTGCAGAACATCCGCCCGCTCTTTAAGCTTGAGCAGGGTAAGCCAGGTAGCTCGTTTGCCATTGAGATTGCACGCAAGATAGGCTTGCCCGAGGATATTATCCGTATGGCGAGCGAGAAGGCGGGTAGTGACCATATCAATCTTGAGCGTCAGCTTCGAGAGATTGCTCGCGACCGCCGCTACTGGTCTCAGAAGCGTGACCGCATCCGCCAGACCGACCGTAAGGTCGAGGAGTTGGAGAGCAGCTACACCGAGCAGCTCTCACGCATCAAGGAGGAGCGCAAGGAGATTTTGCAGAAGGCTAAGTCGGAGGCTCAGCAGCTTATTGCCGATGCCAACCGTCAGATTGAGAACACCATCCGCACAATCAAGGAGGCTCAGGCCGAGAAAGAGCTCACCCGTTTGGCTCGCCGAGAATTGGAGGATTTCAAATCTACGGTCGAGCAGGCCGATGCTCCAGCATTTGCCTCCGAGCAGGTGGAGCGTGAGATGGAGCGCCTGATGCGTCGTAAGGCTCGCCGAGAGGAGGGTAAGAAGCAGGGTAAAGCCTCGCCAGTAGCCGCTGCGCAGCCAGCCGCTACGGCAGCGGCGGTGAAGCCAATCGAAGTAGGCTCAAAGGTGCGCATTGATGGCCAGCAGGTGCCAGGTGTGGTGCAGAGCATCAAGGGCCGCAAGGTGCAGGTGGCATTTGGTCAGATACTTACGATGGGCGATAAGGATAAGCTTGTGGTGGTGTCGAATGCCGAGTATAAAAAGTCGGTTGCACCCGTTACGCCACGAACAGTTTTGTCGGTGGATATCTCGTCACGTAAGCTCAACTTCAAGGATAGTGTCGATGTGCGAGGTATGCGAGCTGCCGAAGCACTGGAGGTGGTGCAGGATTTGGTTGATGATGCGCTTATGGTGGGCGTTGGCGGCGTTACGATTCTGCACGGTAAGGGTACAGGAGCTCTCCAGCAGGAGATTCGCCGTTATCTGCGCTCAATCCCCGAGGTGGAGTCGGCCAAAGATGAGCACGCCGATAGAGGTGGAGCGGGTATTACCGTAGTGCGATTTAGAAGCAATTAGCCAGCCGTTATGGCTTAGATTATAATTTAGATAATGAAGTACCGTTTGTCGGAAATAGCCGCGATGTGTGGCGCAACCCTTGTGGGCAAGGATGTGGAGGTGAGCGATATCGTAACCGATTCGCGTAACAGCGTCTTTGGCCGAGGTGCTATGTTTGTTGCTATGCGTGGTGCAACGCACGACTCCCACAAATACATCGAGCAGATGTATGCTCGCTCGGTTCGTGCCTTTATGGTGGAGCGATGCCCTGAGCAGTTGCTCTCGGATGCTGGATATCTCTGTGTGGAGAACTCGTTGGAGGCGTTGCAGCGTTTGGCTGCCGAGCATAGGCGCAACTTTGCGGGCCGAGTGGTAGCCATCACAGGCTCAAACGGCAAGACGGTAGTTAAGGAGTGGGTGGCCAGAGTGCTGCCTCAATCGGCTAAGGCGTTTGTTTCACCTATGAGTTACAACTCGCAGTTGGGTGTGGCCTTGTCGCTACTGATGATTGAGGGTGACGAGCAGTTTGCCATCATCGAGGCGGGTATCTCTCAGCCTAAGGAGATGGCTCGCTTGCAGCAGATGATTCAGCCCGATGTGGTGGTTATCACTTCGATTGGCGATGCCCATCAGTGCAACTTCAAAAGCATCGAGCAGAAGGTGATAGAGAAGTTGGTGCTGGCTGCCGAGGCTGAGGTGGTGATTTACCATAGTGCATATAGTGATATTGTGGCGGGCCTCGATGCGTTACCTGCCGAGTGTCGCCGAGTGGATGCTTCGGAGTGTGGTGTTGAGGAGTATTCGGCCGTAAATGAGGCTATGCGCAATAACGCTCAGGTGGTGAAGATGCTCTGCCGTGAGCTCGGCTTTGCCGATGTGACAATTACACCCAATCAGTTGGCAATGCGATTGGAGGTGAAGGAGGGCATCGGTGGCTCGATGATTATCAACGACTCATACAATTCCGACATAAACTCTTTGGCCATTGCGTTGGATACGCTCAGCAGCGTTGCACTTGGCGGAGAGACGGTGGCGATTATCTCTGATATCGAGCAGAGCGGAATGGGCGATAGTGAGCTTTATGGCCGTGTGTCGTATATGGTGAAGAATGCAGGTGTGAAACTCTTTATAGGTGTGGGCGAGAGGATTGCCAAGTATGAGGATTTGTTCGAGGGCGAGAAGCGATTCTACCGCGATACTGAATCCCTGATGCGTGGTCTTTCGCACAGCGATATTGCGGGACGTACCATCCTTTTGAAGGGCAATCGCAAGTTGCAGTTCGAGAGCGTGTGTCACTCGCTTGAGAGTCGTAGCCACACAACCGTGCTGGAGGTCAACCTCGATGCTATGACTCACAACGTGGGCTACTTCCGCCGTTTTCTGCCTATGAATCACCGCTTGGTGGCGATGGTCAAGGCTCATAGTTATGGCGCAGGTGATGTTGAGGTTGCGCAGCTTATGCAGCGTTTGGGTGTAAACTATCTGGCTGTTGCTTTTGCCGATGAGGGTATTGTGCTTCGACAAAAGGGTATTACAATGCCTATATTGGTGCTGAATGCCGACCAGGGTAGCTTCGATAAGATGATATCCTACTCGCTTGAGCCTGAGATATATAGTCTTCATTCGCTGCGCGATTTTGTGGCGAGTGCCGAGCGATATGGCCTGAGTGCCTATCCCATCCACATAAAACTCGATACGGGTATGCACCGCTTGGGATTTGTCGAGCAGGAGATTGATGAACTTTTGGCCGAGATCGGGGAGCATAAGTGCGTGAAGGTGGCATCAATCTTTGCCCATCTGGCTTGTGCCGACGATGAGTCGCAGGATGATTTCACTCGCGGGCAGATAGCTCTCTTTGATAGATTGAGCAGTCGCATAAAGGAGGCGTTGCCCTATGATGTAATCCGCCATACGGCCAATTCGGCTGCCATCGAGCGATTCGCTGAGGCGCAGTTTGATATGTGCCGTTTGGGGCTTGGCCTTTATGGCTACGGCTACCGTCATAACGAGGAGTTGCAGCCTGTTGCGGCCTTGAAAACTCGCATTGTGCAGTTGCGCCACAGGGCGGCAGGCGAGGCTATTGGATATGGTCAGACGGGATACTTGAAGCGAGATAGTGTGATTGCAACAATTCCTATCGGTTATGCCGATGGTTTGGATCGTCATCTGGGCGAGGGACGTTGGTCGATGTTGGTGGCTGGAAAGAGTGCCCCAACCGTTGGCCGAATATGTATGGATAGCTGTATGATTGATGTTACCGACATCGAAGGCGTGCAGGAGGGCGACCAGGTGGTGGCCTTCTCGGCGCAGGCGGGTAACACCACAGAAGATATGGCTCGTGTGTTGGGAACAATCCCTTATGAGGTGCTCACCTCGGTTTCGGCACGAGTGAAACGAATTTATGTTAAGGAGTAATGGCAGAGAAGGGTGTATTATATATGATTCCGTGTCCAATATCGGATTCGACTGGGGTGTATGATGTCGTACCCGAGGCGAATCGTCGCATAATGGATACGTTGGACTATTTTATTGTCGAGAATGTCCGTTCGGCTCGCCGATTTTTATCGAAGGCTCGTGTATCGCGCCGCATCGAGGAGTTGGAGTTTGTAGAGCTTAATGAGCACACGGTTGCGGGTGCAGCTATTCAGGCAATGATTAAACCCATCGAGGAGGGGCGTTCGGCTGGAGTTATCTCCGAGGCGGGTGTTCCAGGTGTGGCCGATCCAGGTGCGTTGGTAGTCGAGGCTTGTCATCGCCGAGGCATCAGAGTTGTGCCGCTTGTCGGCCCATCGTCAATCTTGCTGGCGATGATGGCTTCGGGCCTGAATGGTCAGTCGTTTGCCTTTGTGGGTTATCTGCCCGTAAAGCCACCCGAGCGAGCTAAGGCTATCCGTTCGTTGGAGCGCCGAGCTCACGCCGAACAGCAGTCGCAGATTTTTATTGAGGCGCCTTATCGCAATGTGAAGCTCGCCGAGCAGATTTTAGAGGTGTGTGCCGCGGAGAGTCGCCTTACCATCGCCTGCGATATCACTTCGCCCGATGAGATTATCTTAACCAAGACAATCGCCGAGTGGCGCAAGCGAGGTCTGCCCGATATTGCCAAACGTCCGACCATATTCATCATAGGTTAGTGTCGGGCATACAATTTGTGCGATATGTAGTATAGAAAATGATAAAAAATAAAGATATGACAGAGGAAAAAGTTGTAAATCAGGAGTTTGAAGAGCCAAATGATGTTAACTCGGCAGATGCTGCGGCATCTTGCGAGGGTGATGCTAATGCCAATATGGCAGAGGAGGCAAACGAGCAGTCTGCCACAATGGCAGAAGGTGAGTCTGCTTCAGCCGAGAACGAGCCAGCCGCAGAGCCATCGCCCGAGGAGGTTATCGCCATTTGGCGTGACAAGTATATGCGTTTGCAGGCGGAGTTCGACAACTACCGCAAGCGTACACTGCGCGAGAAGATGGATTTGGTTGCAAGCGGTGGTGCTGATGTAATCAAGTCGATGTTGTCGGTTCTCGACGATATGTATCGTGCCGTTGCTGCATCGGAAAAGAGCGACGATATTGCCGCTTTGCGCGAGGGAGAGCGTCTGGTGTTGCAGAAGTTTGAGGAGGCTTTGCGCCAGAAGAGTGTAACCGAGATTGAGGCTCAGGACAAGGAGTTCAATCCCGATTTCCACGAGGCTGTGGCACGATTTGCTGCGGGCGAGGATAAGAAGGGTTTGATTATCGATGTTGTGCAGCGCGGTTATATGTTGGGTGACAAGGTGTTGCGTTATGCAAAGGTTGTTGTTGGCGAGTAATCGCGGGCAGTTAAAGCAATAAATTTTTGAAAGCAGATGTCAGAAAAGAGAGATTACTATGAGGTGTTAGGCGTTCAGCGCAACGCTAATGCTGACGAGATAAAGAAGGCCTATCGTAAGGCCGCAATCAAGTACCACCCCGACAAGAACCCAGGCGATAAGGAGGCCGAGGAGAAGTTTAAGGAGGCTGCCGAGGCCTACGACGTGTTGTCGAATCAGGAGAAACGTGCCCGTTACGATCAGTTTGGTCACGCAGGTATGAACGGTGCTGCGGGTGGTGGCTTCGGTGGCGGTTTTGGCGGAGGATTCTCTATGGAGGATATCTTCTCGCAGTTTGGCGATATTTTTGGCGGTCACTTTGGCGGTTTTTCATCTCGCGGAGGTGGTGCAAGAGTAAATCGTGGCTCAGATATCAGAGTGAAGGTGAAACTCACTCTCGCGGAGATTGCCAATGGCGCAACCAAGAAACTGAAAATCAACAAGACCATCGCCTGCGACAAGTGTGGCGGTTCGGGTGCTAAGGACTCTTCGTCGTATGCAAGTTGCTCGACTTGTGGCGGTTCGGGTTATGTTACTCGTGTTGAGAATACCTTCTTTGGCCGTATGCAGACTCAGGGCGTGTGTCCCGCTTGTAATGGTAGCGGTAAGGTTATCACAGCCAAGTGCGACAAATGTTCGGGCGAGGGCGTGATGCGTGGTGACGAGGTTATCGAGATCAACATCCCCGCAGGTGTTGGCGAGGGTATGGCCGTAACAGTGTCGGGTAAGGGTAATGCAGCCCGCAACGGTGGCGTGAATGGTGATTTGCTCGTGATGATTGAGGAGGAGCACAACCCCGAATTGGTGCGTGATGGCAACGATTTGATTCACAATTTGAATCTTCCCGTCACAACCTGCATCTTGGGTGGTGAGGTCGAAGTGCCTACAATCGACAGCCGTGTGAAGATTAAGATCGCCCCAGGCACTCACGCCGGCAAGGTGTTGCGTCTGCGTGGCAAGGGTTTGCCCGATGTAAATGGCTATGGTCGTGGCGATATCCTTATTGTTGTCGATATCACTATCCCCGATACCTTGAACAAGGAGGAGCGTCAGTTGGTTGAGAAGCTCGCTTCGCAACCTCACTTCAAGTGTGCAGAGTGCGTGGATAATCAGAATATCTTTGAGCGTATGCGCAACTTCTTCAGATAGAATAGAATATAAACGATTAAATAATATTTGGCTATGGGATTTTTCTCTCCACACAAGCGTCACGCAAATAAATTCAACTACACTCCACGCTATTACGATCCAGCGAAGGAGGAGCGAGAGCGTCGTCGTGCCGAGCTTCGAGGCGAACGATTGGATGATAAGGGTGAGTACACTCCCGGAAAGTATATCCGTAGCCAGCGTGAAGCTCGCGAGTTGCGCCGTTCTCAGCAGGAAAAAAAGGGTGGCGTGAGGATGAAGTCGTGGGCAACGATGGGTGTCGTGTTGCTTCTGTTGCTCTTTGTGTGGTATCTTGTGCCTCGCATCTCTTCGATTTTCGAGGTTGCGACCAGCCAGAAGAGTGCCACGACACAGCAGGAGCGCGAGGTTAAGGAGTTTGATCCCTATGCACCTATTGTCATCGTCCCAAACGATTATGAGGAGGGTGACGAAGTAATTATCGAGGAGTAGGCTAATAGCCCATCCCCGATGCTGTAAGCTACAAACCAACATTAGCAACAATGGAGAACAAGATACGCCTTTTACCAGAGATTGTCGCAAATCAGATTGCGGCAGGAGAGGTTGTGGAGTCACCATCTTCGGTAGTGAAGGAGATGATGGAGAACTCTATTGATGCAGGAGCTACATCCGTTACGGTCAATTTCCGCAATGCTGGTTTGGAGCTTATCCAGATTGTCGATAATGGTTGCGGTATGTCGCCAATGGATGCCCGAATGGCATTCGATAGGCACGCCACGAGCAAAATTCGCAACTTCGACGATGTGTATCGATTGCAGACTTTCGGCTTTAGAGGCGAGGCTTTAGCCTCGATTGCGGCGGTGGCTCAGGTGGAGTTGCGCACGCGTCAGGCCGATGATGAGGTGGGTACGGTTACAATCGTCAATGGCGGTGAGTTTGTCTCTCAGTCGCCAGTGATGTGCCCCGTAGGTTCGCAGTTTTTGGTGCGTAACCTCTTCTATACAGCCCCTGCACGTCGTAAGTTCAGTAGCGACCGCTCGAAAATCATCACCAACATCAAGAAAGAGTTTCGTCGTGTGGCTCTGTGTAATCCACAGGTCAAGTGCGAGTTGATGTCGAACGATATGCCGATAATATCGCTCCCCGCAGGCTCTCTGTCGGAGCGAATAATTGACGTTGTGGGCCGCCATATCAAGACCAATCTGCTGGATGTGTCGGTTGATACAAGCATCGTCAGCATAAAGGGCTATGTGGGCCGACCAGCGGCAGCCAAGCAGAAGAATCAGGAGCAGTACCTCTTTGTGAATGGTCGTTATTTCCGCTCGCCACAGATATACCACTCGATTCTTAGGGCTTATGAGAAGCTGATTCCAGATAATTGCACACCATCATATTTCCTCTACCTCACAGTAGAACCCGATAGGGTGGATGTGAATGTGTCGCCCCACAAGACCGAGGTCAAGTTTGCCGATAACGACGATGTCAACCAGATAATCCAAGCCGCAGTGCGCAGTACGCTGGCCAAAAGCGGCAGTATCGGATTGATGAGTTTCGAGAGCTCGGCAATAGATATTCCCGTATTGGATAATAATGTGACGGTATATGCCGAGCCAAGCAGTTCGACAAATACCGAGTATAACCCCTTTAGCGAGGATTATGCCCAGGCCGATGTGGGTGGTATGTCAGGCGATATCGACCTTTCGACCTACGATGTGCCATACGATGGGGGCATAAAACTCAACGATCATCACCCCAAAGCCTCGTTATCACGCCCATCTCGTTCATCAGGTGATGGAGTGGGCAACCTGCGTGATATAGCCTGGTCGGCTATGTCGTTTGACGAAGAGTGTGTGGTGGAGATCCCATCTCTTGCCGCCGAGGAGGATTATCGCGAGATAGCTTCGGTGGGTATAATCGGTGATGCGGAGGAGAGCGAGAGTCATTTGGAGTTTATCGAATCGTCGGCATCAATGCAGCAGGCAATGCTTAGCGAGGAGTTTATGGCGCAGGAGGTGATGTCGCTTGGTAATGGATATGCAGTGGCAATCTGTTGTGGCAGAGCGATGTTGGTGGAGCTTAGCCGTGCAAAGGAGCGAATCCTCTTCGATGCCCTTATGCGTTCGGTCGGGAGTGCTTCGGCTGCCTCTCAGCGATTGCTTTTCCCTGAGCGTTTGACTCTTTCGGTTGATGATTATCAGTTGCTTGAGGAGCATCAGATTGAGTTTGCCGCTTTGGGATTCGATATCCAGCTTATGGGTGGCGGTAATGTGGAGCTTAGTGGCATACCATCGAGTATGGTGGGCGAGTCGGTTGATAACCTGCTCTACGATCTGCTTCGCGAGGTGGAACATAGCGGCAATGTGTCGGAGAAAGTTCGTGAGGATATGGTGCGAGTGATGGCTGTCAAGGGCAGTCGCAGAGTAGGACGTGGTATGTCGAGCATCGAGGCCAAAGCGTTGGTCGATGAGGTGCTCGGCTGTGAGAACTACAGCTTCTCACCATCGGGTAAACCGATACTTACGGAGCTTACGATGGACGATTTGAAATTGAAATTAAGCTAAGAGCCTCTGCCCGATGTGGAGTGGTGGCATCTTGGATGATATAACCTAATGAGTGAAGAGCGTGATTGGCTCTTTGCAATTGAAAATTAACTCAAAGCGTATGTTTAGTTATAATAGTGGCAGGCCAGCAACGCCTCCAGTTGTAAAAAATATCATTATCGCCAACTGTGTCGCACTGTTGGCTACTACTCTGTTGCCTTTTGGTGACGATATCATTGCCCGCTTTGCTCTCTTTAATTTCGAGAGCCCGCTGTTTCATAGCTATCAGGTATTTACATATATGTTCCTGCACGGTGGCGTGTCGCACCTCTTCTTCAATATGTTCGCTTTGTGGATGTTTGGCAAGACTCTGGAGCGAGAGTTGGGTTCGTCGAGATTCTTCACCTACTATATGGTGTGTGGTATAGGAGCGGCCATTCTGCAGCTCGGAGTGGGCTATGCCGAGTATGCCCACGCAGTGAGGGATATTGGGCAGTATGCCGCTATTCATCTGTTGCAGATTCCAACTGTGGGAGCATCGGGTGCAGTCTTTGGACTGTTGCTCGCCTTTGGTGTTTTGCACCCCAACAGTACCGTTATGCTTGTCTTCCCACCCGTTGCTATGAAGGCCAAGTGGTTTGTTGTGGTGTATGGATTGATTGAGCTCTTCTTCGGCCTTTCGGGCTATCAGGCAGGTGTTGCACACTTTGCCCACTTGGGCGGTATGTTGTGGGGATTTGCTCTGCTCTACTGGTGGCGAAAGAATGGTAAGATTCGTTTCTAAATCAGGGCGTTATGGCTGCGGAATTCTATAAAACATCCTACTCGTCGAGCAGCGCCAAAAAGCGTGGGCGGTCCTTCATAGGTTATGTGGTGGATAGCCTTCTGCTTATTGTGACCATTGCCGTTGTGGTGCTCTTTTTCCTAACGCTCTTTGTCCCTAAAATTGATCCTCATAAGGCCGAGGAGTTGTCAACATTGGGCTTGGTTGCGCCGTTTGTCTATGCTGCGGTGCTGATGTTCACGCTCTACTGGATTATCCGCTGGCGAGTGTGGATTGCAGGCGTGATGATTATCGTGTCGCTGTGTGGTTTGCCCAGCCTCTCGTCGTTCTATAAGATTGAGGCTCGCCGCAGTTATGACGAGCCATTCACCGAGCGCGATGCCAAGAAGAAGTATGGCAATGCGGTGAAGGTGTTGAGCTATAACGTTAGAAGTTTTATCGACGATAGGGGTGAGCGATGTATCGACTCTATCGCCGCAATGGTCAAGTCGATAAATCCCGATATTCTCTGCTTTCAGGAGATGGGTTTTTCCGAGCAGGTTGACTCTGCTCTGCTGCCGCTGAAGCCGATGCCTCGCACTGTGTCGCGAGAAAACCTCAGTCCAGCCATCTATAGTAAGTATCCGATTATCAAGGCTGGCCGCATCGACACGATGAAGAATCTCGCGTGGGCCGATATGGTGCTGCGCGATGATACGGTGCGTGTCTTCAGCCTCCATCTGCAATCAACCGAGATACGTCACACCGACAATGAGTATATCGAGAGCCGCGAATTTTTGGAGGAGCCCGACACTACGGGCAAGATTCGCAGTATGGTTACGCGCCTAAGCGAGAACAACAAGCTGCGAGCTGCGCAGGTCGATACTATTTCGAATATGATAGCCTCGTCGCCATACCCCGTTATCGTGTGTGGTGATTTCAACGACACACCGATTTCCTATACCTACCGCACTATGTGCGAGGATATGACCGATGCTTTCCGTGAGGTTGGCCGAGGCTATTCGCACACCTATCGTGGATTCTTCGATATGCTGAGAATCGACTATGTGCTATGCTCCGACCATTTTGCGCCTCTTTCGTATGAGGTGGTTGATAGCTGGGGCTTGGTGCGTGCCAAGAAGTGGGCTCGCGATACGGTGACTTATGTGTTGCGCAAGTTCGGCCACCAGATGCCGCTCAAGGGCGAGCAGGTCGATATGCCCGACAGCCTGCAGGTGGACAATAGAGTGCTCTATTCCGACCACTATCCTGTGTTTGTGCGCCTGCGTTACGATGGTAAAAACAATTAAAACATTAGCGATATGATTCTTGATTCTTTGAAAAACAAAGCGCAGTATGTAGCGTTGCATCCTCGTTTTCAGACAGTTTTTGACTATATCGACAGCCACGATTTGGCATCGATGGAGTGTGGTCGCCACGATATCGACGGCGATAATATCTTTGTGATGGTGCAGGAGCTCGACCTGCGTGAGCTCTCGGAGGCTCGCTTGGAGCTTCACCGCAAGTATATCGACATCCAGCTCTTGCTTCGTGGTCCCGAGGAGGTGTTTGGCTGGAGCGAGAAGAAGGATTGCCTTACGCCAGTTGCCGAGTTCGACGATGCTAAGGATATCCAGCTCTTTACCGACACTCCACAGTGCTTCTACACCGTAGGTGAGGGCCAGTTCTCAATCCTCTATCCCGAGGATGGTCACGCCCCAATGCTGGGCGAGGGCCACGTTAAGAAGTGCATCTTCAAGATTGCATTGTAGGGCTGCATCGGCATATAAAATCTTCGGAAGGTTCTTAGCGGAATCTTCCGATTTTTTTGCCCAGTTATTCGTGATAAAATAGGGCAAATTCGTTGAAAAAGTTTTTCAATAAAAAAGTGTTGTTCTATTTTTGCACCTTGAATTGAAAGTGTTAAATAGAATGAGATTGTTTTATAGGTTGTTGGCATTGATATTTGGTTGTCTGGTAGTATCGTGTGCCGACTATGATATATACGAGGAGGAGCTCCTCAGCCCCGATGCTGACCTTGTTGAGGAGGGTACTGCCGAGTTGCGTATCGGTGTGCCCGAGACACGCGCAACTTTAGATCAGAATCTCGATTTGCGTTGGCAGCGTGGCGATCGTATCACTCTGTTGGCATTCTCCAACTCTGTTCAGCTATTCTCGAAACAGGCAGTTTTCTGGGCAACGCCCACCAACGGCACAAAGTCCTATTTCAAGGCTAAGTTTGATGCTTATTCGGATGATGACCAGGCGGCAATGTCGCAGGCAGGTAGCGCGACAGCCTGCTATGCCATTAGTCCTTCAGAGGGTGTCTCAATCAATGGTAACACAGCCTCAATCGTTATCCCTTCGGTGCAGAGTGGCGAGTATCGCGACGCTCCCGACTTTATGACGGCCAGAAGCGGCGCTATCTCGGGCGGTTTGAAGGTGTGTACGGCCGATCCAAACGATAGCAATTACATCAACGATGTAAATCTTAAGTTTACCCATCACACCCACGCCTTTCGTGTGAAAATCCCACATAACAATTTGGGTAGGCCTGTGGCAAAGGCATACCTCAGGTTCCCATTTAATGTGACGGGAACTTTGACTGTTGACTACACAACGGGGCAAATCACATCTGTTAGCAATACAAACAATCTTATCATTGTGGAGTTTAGCGAACCCAAGAGTGCTGGCGATGAGTTTTGGGTGTTTACCAACGGTGTGGAGAATAGGGGTAATGTCGATATCCGCTTCCAGACCAGCGATGAGGTGTGGACCGAGCGCAGAGTTGCCAAGTTCACCAAGCAAAATTGGTCGGCAGGCAAGGTCTCAACAATCAATACCTCAATCCCTGCTTCTGTGGGAATGGTAACTATCCGTTACGATGTCTCTGATTATAGCCAATTAGGCGAGTCAGTGCAGAAGTTGTATTTCAAGTTGGATGACCGATTCTATTTCCCCAATTACACTAATAGCAAACAGCAGGATAAGAGTACTGTTGATGAGTATGTGTCGTTTGAGATTTTTGAAGATGTGGTCGATAGCGAGTTCTTGGCAGCTAATCACTCTTTGACATTCGAGTCAGAGCACGCAATTGTTCCAAATCCAACGCCTATTGTGTTGAAATCATCGCCCGATGCAAATGGCGTGCTTAATTATAATGCTAAAGCGCCATATATTTTTAGCGAGGATTTTAATAATGTTTCAACCCACGAGTATAATGGTACAGATGGTTGGGGTGCATTGAATTCAGGTGCTTATGAATCGTATGATATGTCCGTCGTAGGCCTCCCAGTTGGTTGGACGGGTTCTCGTTGTGATTCATATTGCGATTCAAGCGGCGACACTAAAAAAGGAGCTCTTCGTTTAAGAACATATTTGGCAACCAGTGTTGTGTGGGATCCTAATGACGGTGATAATGCAGAGGCTCGAGTTGATACGCCGAGATTATCAAATATCAAGGAGGGAGTTTCTGTTAAACTGAGAGTGCAATTTGATATTGCGGGAACAGTCCATCGTGCTACAGGTCTATGGCGATGGTTGCAGATGAGTAGTGCGTTTAAATTTGGAACTGAAACCCGCGGTGATATTATTGAATATAATGAGGAAATATCCAATACGATTGGTGACTCAAAATTAGCTGGTAGCAATGGAACATATACAACAGGTTATACACCTCATTCAGTTGATGTTACAAACGCAACATCCCAACATCGTTTATCTTGGTTGGGAACATACATTAGAGAGACTCACTCGGAAGGTGCGGGTGCGCAGACGATTACAGCAAAAACTCAATACATATATCTTGACAACATAAGGGTTTCAATAGCGCAATAAAGAGAAAAACAAAAAATATGAAAATGAGAAAATTATTACTAACAGCTTTGGCTATGGCGGCAATAGCTTGCTCCAAGTCAGATGAAGTGCAGATGATCGATGCCCCCGAGGGTATGGGTATCGTCAGCTTTAGCGTGATGCCCACACTCGCGGTGGAGGGTACTCGTGCGCAGGTAAATTTGCCAGAGGGAACAACAGTCCCTGCGGGTGGCGATTTTGCTTTGCAAATCTTAAAAAACGAGTCCACTGGCTATGATGGTGGCACTTGGGGGAGTGTAGCTACGTTTAACGAGAACTACAAAAAGACCTATTTCGTTCAGGGCTATTACAACGCTATTGTAACCTATGGCAATCCATCGGAGGAGGGCGTAAACAAGCCATTCTTCAAGGGTGATTTCAGTTATAACATCATTGCACGACAGAAAGCGGATATTACTATCCCTGCCAAATTGGCCAACTCGATTGTTAAGGTGGAGTTCTCGGATACGTTCAAAAAATATTTCGAGAACGGAGCTAATATCACCATCAGCACCGAGAATGAGACCGATGGCGTCAAGAACAAGTGGACGGTGGATTACACATCTTCGCCCTACATCTTCGTTGAGAGCGGCAAGAAGGTTACAATTGCGGGTACAGCCACCAAGCAGCGCCCAAGTGCTACGGTAGAGCCCGAGGTGGTGACTTTCGATAATGTTGAGAAGAATTTGGCACCCTGCACATTATACACTTATCGTTACGATGTGTCAACTGCGGGTAGTGTGTCGGTATCAATTACTATTTCCAACGAGCCTACGGAGACTTTTGTGGTTAGCGACGGCGAGGAGATGAACGACGATGCCATTGTCAATTAACTTAAAAAACGATTCTCGGGCCAGCGATGGCCACAAGAAATCGAAATGAGCTTGAATAGAAAATAAATAAGACAAGATATGAAAAAATTTATGTTGATTATGGCGATGGCGATGACTTTTGTCGCCTGCCACAAAGAGACGATCTCTTGGTCTGGCGAGGAGGGCGAAGAATCGAACATAGGCTATTTGGCCTTTGGCGAGGGTGGCCTATCGGTGAATCTCGATAGCGAGTCGGCAGATGGAGATATCAATCCAATGGCGACACGCGCCCAGGTTGTAGAGGCTGGAGCTGACTATATGATCGAGGTATGGAAAGCCGATGGCAGCCAAATGGTAACTTCGTTTAAGTATGGTCAGCGCGAAAACGAATACACCACATCTGCTATGGACTCTTCACGCCGAGGTTTGGCTCTTGAAACTGGCCGATATATCGTAAAGGCATATTCTGCTCCAACCCCTGCGGTCTCTACTACACCTGAGTATGCTGGTCAGGCCACAGTTGAGGTTACAAAGGAGAGGGTTGCAAATGTAAACATTACTTGTAGGCTTTCGAGTGTTAAGGTGTCGGTTCGTTTTGATCCAATCCTTGCGTCGCTTATTACCGATGCTACCACATCGCGTATGGTGCTGGGTGGCGAGGGCTCAGAGAGCACCCACACCTTCACTGGTCGCCCTGTGACACCCGAGGCCGCCGATAATGCAATGACCGAGGGCTTGAGCAAGATGGCGTGGGATGCCGCTGAGGGCTATCGCTATCTGCGCCCCGATGGCGAGGTGAATCCCCTCACACTTTTCCTCACAACCACATATAACGGTAGCGCAATCAAAGATCAGGCACTGAAGGTTTGCGATGATGCTAAGGCTGGCGAGTGGCGCAAGATTACCGTTAAGTTGGATAACGGTGATAGCGGTACAGTTTACTTCACAGTCGAGGTACAGACTTGGGTTAATGGCGAAGAGGTTGATTGCGATGTTACGAGAATCGCAATGAATTTGAAGGAGTCGGCAATACCCGATGAGACCGATGCTCCCGAAATCGAGTGGGAGGATCACGATTTGGCTATGCCATTCACCATCACCGATGCGATGTTTGACTCAAAGGGCAAATTCACCGATGGTGCATCGTTTATTGTCAACTCAAGAGCCGAGATTACATCGTTGAAGTTGAAGGTGACATCTACCAATGCCGATCTTACCGAGGCAGTGAACAACGTGGGGCTTAATGCTGAGGCTGGATTGGATATCACCGATAGCGGATTGTCGGCCATTGCTAAGATGATTATTGGCAACTGGGGCTTCCCTCTGAAGGATGTTGTTGGCTCGAAGCGATTGACTTTCGACCTGTCGCCTCTGATGGAGACTCTGCACAAGGAGTATGCAGGAAATCACAGTTTTTATATTACAGTTATCGACAGCAATAACAGCACATCGACCTCAAAGCTCGACATTACATCGGGTATCGTTATCGATCCAAATATTGTTTGGGTAGGTTATAACATCGACCAGCGTTATGATATTAGTAGTAATGATGACAACACAATGAAGATTCTGGTAACTGCAAAGAGCGGAATCAAGAGTTTGGTTGTGACAATCTTAGGTCCTCTGTCTGCTAAGGGAGAGCCTGATGAGGAGACAGGAGAACAAGCCCCATCTTTGCTTGAATCTGTTAAATTGCCTTCGTCTTTCGACCTTGTGAATCCTGGTCTGAATCTCGATGGTGGAAATTTGGCTGATAATTTGAGTGGTTTGGGCTTCCCAACAGGTGATGAAGTGAAGAATAAGACAAGTATCTCATTCGATATCACAAGCTTTAAGTCTCTGTTGGTTGTAGCTCCAGGCGAGTCAGATTTCAAATTGACACTGACAGATAATGATGGTAACACTATCGAAAAGAGTATGATGATTAATATGATTGTCAAGTAATGAAAAAGTTGTTATATATATTTGCATTTGTCGTAGCTATAGTAGCTATGGCTTGCAGCAAGAGTGATGATTCACTGCAGGAGGGTAAGGGTGCAGTAACCTTTTCGTTCCCTACCCGCGCAGGCGAGGAGTCTGATGAGACAGATGGCGCAGATGAGATCTACAAAATGATGAAGTTCCGCATCTACTCTCACACAACAGTATCTACTGCCAATGATGAGGCTGATGGCGAGGATAGTGGCACCACCGAGGGTGAGGGTAGCACCACCGAGCAGAAGAGCTTGGTGCGTCTCTACACCTACGATGAGATCAAGGATTTGAAGATGTGGCTTTTGGCTGGTAAATATTCGGTTGCCGTTGAGGGTGGATCAAGAACTCCTGCATCATTTACCGATATCTACTATCAGGGTAATACAGAATTTACACTCTCTGCTGGTGAGCAGAAGAGAGTCGAGGTGGTAGCACGCCCTAAGAATACCTTTATAAAGGTTATTTTCGATAGCACCATTGCCGCAAAACTTACCGAGGCTCAGGTGGTTGTTGCCATCGACAACGCTTTTAGGGCCGATAAGATTGCAAGTGGTGAAGTACCTTCACTTACCTACGAGCAGACTCAGGTGGGTTCTTTCCTGCTTGAGCCAGAGCAGACTTCGTTTGTCTGGAATTTCACTGGTAATGTTACAGAGAAGGGAACTTCTGTCGATAAGAGTGGAGTTTATACCCCTAATGGTGGATTCAAGGAGGGTGCGATGTACACCATCACATTCAAATACTCTGATGACTTGGGTGGATATATCACAATGGATGTCAAGGTTGATGACACTATTGTAGAGGTCGATGATTTGTTGATATTCAAGCCTGAGCCTCAGATTACAGGCCCTGCTCTTGATGCCGAGTTGCCAATCTATGCTGGAATGAATCCGCTGGCGTATGATATTAAGGCGATTGCCGACCTTAAAACCGTTAAGGTGAAGGTGGGTGCAAGTACCTACACCTATACCTATGGTGGCGATAACTCTGCTATTGCCGAATATTTTACTGTTGAGCAGGTAACCGAGGGCTCTAACCTTAACTGGAGAGTTACTTTGCGCGATAAATTACTTGCCGTTGTGGCTGCTGGCTCACAGCAGGTGCGCATTACTGCGGTAGATGTCGAGGATGTCGAGGGTGAAGTTGTGGCAAGATATTTTGGCGAGGGAGCATTTGGTATGGAGACAATCAATACCTGGAATGCAACGGCTAAATTGAAGGCCTATGTAAACAATCCATCGGCGAGCAATGTTGTAATCTGCTACCGCGAGAGCGGCGCAAGTGAGTGGCAGCAGGCTCCAGCTACATTGGCATCGGATAATGTCTATATTACCGATGTTGTACCAGGCATAGACGGCGGTCGTACCTATGAATACTACCTCTACTATGGCGGTGCTCAAAAGGGTGCTAATGCTACATTCAAGACTGTTGGTGTGCAGATTCCTAATGGCGGAATGGAGGAGTGGAGAGGAGATTCACCCCTGTTGCCATATCTGAGTGATCAATCACAATGGTGGGATACCGGTAATCACGGTTCATCTACTTTGGGTAAGAATGTAACCGAGAAGAGTACCGACAAGCGTCCTGGTTCAACTGGCTCATATTCTGCATACCTGAAGTCTCAGTTTGTTGGTATCGCTGGTATGGGTAAGTTTGCAGCAGGTAACATCTTCTTTGGAAAATATTTGGAGACAAAAGGTACTAATGGTGTGATTGGTTTTGGAAAACCGTTTACATTTGACTATAAGCCAAAGAAGCTTGTTGTATGGTATAAAGGTCGTGTAGGAACGTGTAATTATGAAGGTGGTGGTATCAAAGAGGGCCAAAGCGATAAGGCTCAGATTTATGTATGGCTCTGTAACTGGACAAACCATCACGCTGTGGATACAAGCAAATCGAGCACATTCGTCAATCCCGAAACTACTACAACCGTTGCCGAGGGTAATGTGATTGCTTATGGCGTGTGGAGCCGCGTGAAAAGTGACTCTGACAGCGGCTCTGACAATGGCTGGCATAAGTTGGAGATTCCAATCACCTATCGTGAAGGTGAGGGCTTTTCGGGTGTGAAGCCAAACTATCTGGTAATCTCTTGCGCTGCATCGGCTTATGGAGACTACTTTGCAGGTAGTACCGACAGCTATATGTATGTCGATGACTTTGAGTTCGTGTATTAAGAGCTCGGCGAGTAAAACTCGTTCTTATTTAGATGAAAGCTACGCAGGGTGGGTTTGATCGCCTGCCCTGCGACAATGAGAAATAGATATTGATGCGAAACTGGATATTATATTTGTTAATCTCGCTTGTGGGTGTGGTGAGTGCCTCGGCGCAGGAGAGTGTGTCGCCCGACGAGTTGCGCAGGCAACGCGATGAGCGTCGCTCCCAGCGAGGTCTGGTTAAGATGGAGAATGTCTTCGTCCCCAAAGGTCAATGGATTTTTGGCGGAACGGTATCCTATTCCACTCACAATAATGAGACGTATAAATTGCTCATACTTAACGATATTACATCAACGGGTTATACTGTAAAGGTTAGTCCGATGGTGGCTTATGCGCTTTTTGACAATATGGCTGTGGGCGGTCGTTTCAATTATAACCGTACATTTATGCGAATTGACAGCGCAAGCCTTTCGTTTGGTGATGAGGAGACAGGAACGCACATTTCAACCGATTTCTATTATGCATTGAAGCACTCCTATTCGGCGGGTGCAATCTGGCGACAGTATATCCCATTGGGGGCAAATCGCCGATTTGCGTTGTTCAACGAAATTCAGCTCTCGATGGGTGCTTCGCGCTCGAAGTTTGCAACCGACAGCCCCGTAAGAGGTACATTCTCCAAGTCGTTTGATGTGGGTTTGGGTGTTAATCCAGGAGTGGTTGCTTTTGCGTCGAACACTATGGCTGTAGAGGTTAATGTCGGTTTGATGGGTATCCAGTATAGCAAAGCAAAGCAGGTGCATAATCAGGTGGCCACAGGAAACTCGAAGGCGAGCCTTATGAATTTTTCGGTCAATCTGCTTAGTATTGGCTTAGGTGTTTCTTTCTATATGTAAAGGTGATGAGTATGAAAAGATTATTCTTAATATCAATTCTTATGTGCCTTTGCGTGTTTGATGCCGTGGCACAGAGCGAGACCGAAAAGCCTAAGTTGTTTAGCAACCTCAAGGATTTAATGCCAACAAGACACCGTATTGATCGAAATATCAACGATAACATATTTGTCTATAAAGGGGAGTGGAGTGTTGGTATGAGTGCCTCTTATGGTACTCTGTCGAGCGACAATAGCGATATTTTTGCACTGCTCGAGCACGTCAATTTGTCGGGTTCGATTACCACTGTTTCGCCTTATGTGGGTTATTTCTTTAGGGATAATGCCTGCGTTGGAATGCGTTTGGGCTATACCTCAATGGGCGGTACTGTCGATAATGTCGATTTGAATTTGGGTAGCCAGAACGATATTGATTTTGGTATTCCCTGGGTTGATGCCGGTAGTAACAGCCTAAAGATGAGCCTCTTTTTGCGCAATTTTACAGCTATCGATCAGGCGGGACGCTTCGGTGTGTTTAGCGAGATTGAGGCGTCGTGCGCATTTGGCAAAAACTCTATGGCCTTCCGCTCTGGCGGCGAGGATGCTGAAACAACATACAACGATTCCAAGAGTACGACAGTCAAGCTGTGGTTTAATCCAGGTTTGGCAGTATTTATGTTCCCAAATGTCTGTGCAACAATATCGTTTGGTATGGGCGGCTTTAAGTACACTACCGTTCGCCAGCAGGATGCCGATGGCAACCAGACAGGCTCGCGTAATGTCTCTAAGCTCCGTTTTCGATTGAATCCTACCGATATCAATTTCGGTATGAATATCCATTTGTGGGGTAAAAAGTATAGTAAGAAATGATGCAGATGAAGCGACATATATTATCGATTTTGAGTTTAGCTCTTTTTATGCTCACTCTCGGTGGGTGTATCAAGAACGACTTGCCATATCCTGTTATTGATTTGCAGATAACCTCTATCGATATCGAGGGTACGCTCTCTGCGCCTGTAATCAACGAATCGGCTCATACGGTGAGTGTCGAGCTGGCCGAGCAGACCGATATCCAGAATGTAAATATCAAATCTGTTACCTACACCGAGGGTGCAACCCCTTCGCAAAATATTGTGGGTTTGCAGGATATGCGTTCTCCAGTCAATGTTACGTTGTCGTTGTATCAGGACTATTTGTGGCAGATTACTGCCACCCAGCATATCGAGCGAGAGTTCCGTGTTGAGGGGCAGATTGGTACCACAGAGTGGGATTTGGAGTCCCGAACAGCAATTGCCTATGTTGGATTTGACGATTTGACCAATGTCAATGTGACGGCTCTCAAGCTCGCTGCTGCCGATATTACCACCTATGAGTGGACCGATGGTGTCAAGCAAAACGATTTCAGCTCAGTCAGATACGTCTATGCAACTTGTCACGGCCGCACCGAGCGCTGGGATCTCTATGTCAAGAAGACCGATATTGTGGTTGACTTGGTGCAGATGGATGCTTGGGCAAAGGTTATGTGGCTCTATGGTGAGGGCTTGAGCGGTACAGAGCTTGGCTTTAAGTATCGAGAGGCGGGAAGCGAGGAGTGGATTACGGTTGATGATGTAACCGTCGAGGGCGGTTCGTTCTCGGCTTGCATTAAGGGCTTGAAACCCCAAACCGAGTATGAGGCTGTAGCTTACTCTGGCGAGGATATTTCGGCCATCAAGAAGGCCACAACCGAGAGTGTTACACCTCTTGAAAATGGCGGCTTCGAGGATTGGTCAACCATCAAGAAGATTGTCTGCCCATATCTCTCCGAGGAGTACGCATTCTGGGGTACGGGTAATCCTGGTGCCGCTATGGTAAGCGCAACGGTGACCGATATGAGCGACGAGGTGCGTCCAGGCTCATCGGGTAAGCACTCTGCTATGTTGGTATCAACGTTTGCCAATATGGCTGGTATCGGTAAGTTTGCTGCGGGTAATATTTTCACAGGTAAGTATATCTCAACTGTCGGTACAAACGGTATTGTAGGCTTTGGCCGTAAGTTCAAATCACGCCCAGTGGCTTTGCGCGTATGGGTGAAGTATAATTGTGGAGCAATCGACCGCATCGGAACTCAGCCTGCGGGTGTGACGCTTAAAGAGGGCGATAACGATATAGGTTCGATATTCATATCGCTTGGCGATTGGACTAAGGAGGAGTATGGTGTAGATGCTTCGGGTGAGATTAAGGGTACGGATGATTATCCAGTCATTATCGACACCCGCGATAAGGGAACATTCTTTAACCCCAAGTCGCCTGCTGTGATTGCCTATGGCGAGAAACTGATGCCCGAGAGTGTTGGCGAGTGGACCGAGATTACTATTCCTCTCGACTACACCGCAACCAATCGTGTGCCAACACACATAATTATCGTCTGCTCATCATCACGCTATGGCGATTACTTTACGGGTAGCACGCAGAGCGTTATGTGGCTCGATGATTTTGAGCTGGTTTACGAGTAAACACTCTAAACAATACTAAATAAGGCGAATCTTCCCTCAGAAGGTTCGCCTTTATTGTTTGATTTGTAATAATCCCCCTTTTGTTTTATGAAAATAATATGTATTTTTGTAATGACAAAACTAATTGCCTATGATTAAATAACAACAAAAGACATATATATAAAAAGCATTAGCTTAAATCCTGCTTTCAGAAAATCGCCAATTTATTTGAAACAGCCTGGAGTAAAAGTTGGTGCTCACGTCTCTTTGGCGTGGGCTTTTACTCGTTTATGGCTGTATGGTGTTTGGCGATACCTCTGAAAGCGTAAATTAAGTAATTGGTCCGCGCTTTTTATTTGTATATATCTCAATAGGGCCACTCTAATTTTTCAAGTATTAATCCAAATAGTTTAGATTATGGAGACACAAATTTATGAAGCTCCACAAGTGGAGATTATTGAAGTGAGAGTAGAACAAGGATTTGCAGGTTCTGATTTTGAACACTATGTTCCAGCAGATGACAATGGTGGTTGGATGTAACTTTTAAATTAACTCTGAATTATGAAGAAATATTTAATGATGTGGTCTGCTATGTTGATGGTGGCCATCACACTAAGTTCGTGTTCTAAGCAAAATGAACTTATAGAAGAAAAGAGTAGCTATCGCACTTTGACTATTGTGGCCACACAGGGTACTGATGCGCAAAGCCGTGTTAATTATGAGCAGGGCGGTAATAATCTTCGTTTGACTTGGAGCGAGGACGATAAGATTATAGTGAAGGAAAATACATTTGATAGGTTTGGGGAAGGTTCACGCCCAATTGAATTTACGCTTGCTGAAGGAGCTAATACTAATCGTGGTACATTTACCTATAATGGTGATGTGCCCGACAGTTGGGTGAATGGAGAGGCCGAACTGATTGCTTACTATAAAGCAGGTGATAACATCGATACATTCCACGGACTTATGATGCGTTACCCTGAAACTTTTACGCAGATTGCTAATAATGATATGACTCATTTGGCGGCTTACAATCATATGAGTACAGAGCCATTCCATTACAGCGAAAATAAATTGCCTGAACTCTATTTTAAGCAATTGGGTGCCATTATGAAGTTGGAGTTGGATGGACTCGGAGGAAAGACTATTAAAAGCCTAAAAATGGCATCGGGCGACAAAGTTTTTCTTTGGAATATAGACATTATGGACGAAGAACATATTTCTTGTCACACCGAAGAATATGTCAATATTCGTTTAGGGGAAAATGGTAATGGTATAACATTAGGCGAAACAGAAAAACTTACTGCGTATTTGATGTTGGGTGTTAATGCTAATGCCGCTTCTCCCAATGGAAAGGATATTAAACTTTATGCTTTCGATAGCGAAGATGTAATTTACGATGCTGATATTAAGGGTGGTACATTGGAAGCAGGAAAACTTTACACCTTGAACAAAACAATGTCCAAAAAAATATTTTGGCAAGGTGAAGGTACTCAGGCTGCACCTTACAAAATATCAAATGCTAAAGAGTTGTTTGCACTGAAGGAGTGGATGGATTTCTTTGGGAAAGGAACAGATAATTTGCATTTCCAACTGCAACAATCTATTGATATGAATAACTCTTGGATTTGCCTTGAAGCTGTTTTCAATGGTGTATTTGATGGTAATGGAAAAACCATTTCAAATTTGAAATACGACAGCGGTTGGAATGCATACATATTTAGATATCTCAGCAATAATTCAACTATTAAAAATCTGACAATTTCAGGAAGCATTACGAATGTGTCTTCTAATACGGGAGGCATAGCGCAAACGAACAGAGGAACAATTATTGGTTGCACCAACTTGGTTGATATTCAAGGCCAATGCATAGCTGGAGGAATTGTTGACACCAACTTTGGTGATGTAATAGCTTGTGTAAATAAAGGAAACTTAATTATTTCTGATTTCACTGTGGGTGGTATTGTGGCACAACAAGGGGCTGGAAGAGTTATTGGTTGCTACAATAGTGGAACAATTGAAAGAGCGGGTGCTGATAACCCTGATGACAATGTCGGTGGTGTAATATCAGATTTATATGGTAATAGCTCGGTGATAGCTTGCTACAATACTGGTGAATTGATAGGTTATGCACCAGGTAATATTAGTGGAAAAGTAAAAGTCTCTTCAACTTTTAATAATTGTTATTGGAGCGGAAATGATTACGGCGCAATCGGCTCGGGTGACAGTAGCGATGCTACCTTAGAAAATTGCAATGTAGTTACGGATTGGTCTGCAGTCATAGTCGCAATGAATACTGCACTTGAAAATGCAGGTGTAAGCTATCAATACATATTAAACGAAGATGAAGCAACCAAAGGCTCTGAACCACTATTGTTGAAGATAAAGGAGTAGAGTAGTAGTGATTGAGGTCTTTGACGCCTTCAATAAATAATTGAGCCAGTCTAACTTTCAAATTAGACTGGCTCTTTATTATAACTTTTAATTTAAGTATAATTTTGCTTACTTCTTCAAATACTTATCCAACCAACCAAAGAACTCGCGATTCCATACGATTGAGTTCTGTGGCTTGAATACCTGGTGAGCCTCGTTCTCAAACTCTACCAAACGGGCATCTACACCCATCAGACGTGCGGCTGTGAAGGCCTGCAACGACTGTGTGTATGGAATACGGAAGTCAAACTCGCCTGTGATAATCAAGATAGGTGTGTTCCACTTCTGCACAAAGCGGTGAGGTGAGTTGGCGTATGAGCGCTGTGCGATAGCGTTTGACTTATCCCAGTAGCTGCCGCCGTAATCGTGATTTACGAAGAAGAGCTCCTCGGTCTCGCCATACATCGACTCGAAGTTGAAGATACCGCAGTGTGAGATAAATGCCTTGAAGCGGTTGTCGTGGTTACCCGCCAGGAAGAATACCGAGTAGCCGCCGTATGATGCACCAACGCAACCCAAGTGCTCCTTGTCGCACCAGGGCTCCTTAGCCACCTCGTCGATAGCTGCCAAGTAGTCCTGAATGTTCTGGCCAGAGTAATCGCCCGAAATCTGCTCACGCCACTCGCTGCCGAATGATGGGCAGCCACGACGGTTAGGCGCAACAACCACATAACCCTGCGATGCCATCAACTGGAAGTTCCAGCGGTAGCTCCAGCCCTGCGATACAACGCTCTGTGGGCCACCCTCGCAGTAGAGCAATGTAGGGTACTTCTTTGTAGGATCAAAGTCGGGTGGGAGGATTACCCAAGTGAGCATCTCCTTGCCGTCGGTAGTCTTCACCATACGCTTCTCCACCTTACCCATCTTCACATTGTCGTAAACGTGGGCGTTGATGTTTGAGAGCTGTGTGAGCTTGCCATCTGCAAGGTTCACAGCGTAAATCTCCTTGTCGCGGCTGATTGTCATAAGTGTTGTGAGACACTTGCCAGCAGCGATGCTCATCGAAGCGATGTCGTGGTCGCCAGCGGTGATAACCTCCACATTTGTATTATCTGTGGCCACCTTACATACCTGCTGTGTACCCTCGATAGCCGAGAGGAAGTAGATGGTTTTGGTGTCTGTCCAGATTACATTCGATGCGCTGTGGTCGAAGCCGAGTGAGAGATCCTTGTGCTCCTTGCTTGCCAAATCATAGACAAACAAACGGTCCTTGTCTGACTCATAGCCTGGGGTAGCCATCGAGCAGAATGCCAACTGCTTGTCGTCGGGTGACCATACGGGGTAGCGGTCGTAACCAACAAACTCCATAATGCGCATACCAGCGTTTGTCTTAATCTTGTTGATGTTGAGAGTCGAGCCATCCTCGGTGTTGTAGATAAAGATATCCGAGTCTGTCGATACGGCATAGGCTGCGCCAGTGAGAGGCTTGCAGGTGTATGCGAGCATCTTTCCGTTGTTGCTCCAAGCGAGCTCGGCAGTATCGAAGAATGGTGCAAGTGGAGCATCCCAAGCCGACTTCTCGCCGATGATATCCTTGTCGTTCTGAAGACCATTAGCCGTGATGTCGGCAACGAAGATGTGGCTATACTCGCCCTCATCCCAGTAGTTCCAGTGACGAGACATCAAATCGTCGTAGATGCGTGCCTTCGACTTATCCATATCCTTGTGAACGTCCGAAGACTTCACATCGGTTGCGTGTACCTTCTTCACATAGAACATCTTGTCCTCTGTAGGAGCTACACCATAGCCCTCAATGCCACCCTCGACATTGGTAATCTGCTTGGCTGCACTGCCGTCGGCTGCCATCTGCCAAAGCTGTGTTGAGCCGCTGCGGTTTGATGTGAAGTAGATTTTCGAGCCGTCGGCATTCCACTGAGGCTCGCCGTTGTTTGATGTGTTGTCGGTAAGGGCAACCTCAGCGCCTGTGGCCATATCGCGCAAGTAAATCTGCGACAAGCCGCGATTCTCGGCCATATTGTAACGAGTGATGGTGTAGATTGCCTTCGTTGCATCGGGCGAAAGCGAAACACCGCCCACACGTCCCATCTTCCACATAACTGTGGGGGTGAACTGTGCTGCCGAAATCTCCTCAGCCGTAAGCTGGTTGTCGATGTTGAGTGGTTCAGTTTGTGGCTCTGTTGTGCACGAACCAAGTGCTAAAGCTGCAAAAGCCATAATAAACGATAATTTTTTCATACTAATATATCGAGGTTTAACTTCAAATTTCTTATTTTTGCATTAGCGAAACCCAAACAGATTGTAAAATGACACAACCCGATAGCTTCGATAGTATGCAGGCTGGCAATATTCTTGCCCCCGAATGTTTGTATCTCCCGCTGCCCGAAGGTGACGATGGCAGTCTCAAGGTCTATTGGGCCGATCGCCTGCTACTCTTTACCTCAAATGATGCCGTAGAGGATTGTTTTCAGCTACGACTCACTGATGGCGAGGAGATTTCGCGAGCGAAGATAATTGATTTTCTTGTAAATTACAACAAGGTGGCAGTTATATGCCGTGAGCCGAGAGCTACATTCGACGATTTTGCCTCACAATTTGTGTGGGTAGATGCGGCTGGCGGCGTGGTGTGTAACAAGCAGAGTGACGTTGTGATGATTTGCCGCAATGGGCGATGGGATTTGCCAAAGGGGCATCGTGAGGCGGGCGAGTCGTTTGCGGTGTGTGCCGCACGCGAGGCCGAGGAGGAGACGGGTGTGAAGGTCGAGAGTGTCGGCCGACTACTCTGCACAACGCTTCATTGCTACAATTTGTATGGTCGCTGGGAGATGAAACACACTGCGTGGTATGAGATGACCGCTTCCACTCTGGAGCTTACCCCTCAGAGCGAGGAGGGTATCGTTTCGGCCGAGTGGGTGGCTATGGATGATGTGGCAGAGCGAATAAAAGATTCGTTTCCCACAATAAAAAGCGTGTTTGCATCCTTATAATTATAGAAAGGAGTAAAATGTATGGTAAAGATATTATGGGTAGATGATGAGGTTGAGTTGCTGAAACCTCACGTTCTCTTTCTTAAGGGCAAGGGCTACGATGTGGATACCTGCAACAACGGCTACGATGCTATCGATATGGCTCGTGGTACGGCCTACGACTTGATTATTTTGGACGAGATGATGCCTGGTATGACAGGTCTTGAGACGCTTCCTTTGATTAAGGATTTGCGTCCCACCACACCTGTGATTATGGTGACCAAGAGTGAGGAGGAGAATATTATGGACAAGGCAATCGGCTCGAAGATTGCCGACTATCTCATCAAGCCCGTTAACCCCAATCAGGTGCTGCTGTCGATTAAGAAGAATGTTCACTCCCAGCAACTTGTAACCGAACAGACGACTGCCGACTACCGTGCCGAGTTTGGCCGCATTGCCAATATGTGCCAGATGGCTTCATCGTTTTCGGCGTGGTGCGCCATCTATCGCAAGCTCACTAATTGGGAGGTAGAACTCTCGGAGTCAACCGACCAGAGCATCAAGGAGATTTTGTCATATCAGAAGGGCGAGGCCAATCAGGAGTTCTGCAAGTTTGTGCGCCGTAACTACTACAACTGGATAAACAAGCGTGTCGATGATGACGAGATTCCTGTAATGTCGCATACGCTTATGCGCAAGAAGATTCTGCGCGAGGTGGACTCCCACGAGAAGACCACTCTGCTTCTGATTGATAACTTCCGTTACGACCAGTGGCGTGCCATCAGCTCGCTGCTCAGGGGTTACTACGATGTGAATGTCGATGACTTCTATTGCTCAATCCTGCCCACAGCCACTCAGTATGCCCGAAACTCGATTTTCGCTGGTCTGATGCCACTTGCTATCGACAAAATGATGCCAAACAAGTGGCTCAACGATAACGAGGAGGGTGGTAAGAATCAGTATGAGGAGGAGTTTCTTTCGCGCCAGCTCAACTCAACGGGCAAGAATTATAAGTGGACATTCGATAAGTTGGTACGCCCCGAGGCTGGCCGCAAGCTCATCGACAATATCCGCCGTATCTATGATGCCGATTTTTCGGTTATCGTATATAATTTCCTCGACATCTTGTCGCACGCCCGCACCGAGACCGACATCATCCGTGAGCTTACCGAGGACGAAGCTTCGTTCCGTTCGCTCACCCGCTCGTGGTTCGAACATTCCGATTTGTTTGAGTTGCTGAAATTGCTCTCCGAGCACGGCCATACTGTGATTGTCACCTCTGATCACGGAACAATCCGTGTGGATAACCCCATCAAGATTACGGGCGACAGAGAGACCTCGTCGAATCTGCGCTACAAAACGGGCCGTAACCTGCAATACAATCCCCGCGATGTGTATGAGGTTACTCGTCCCGAGGATATCCAGCTTCCGCGCACCAACCTCTCGTCGAGCTATATATTTGCTTATAACTCAGACTTTTTGGTCTATAACAACGATGCCAACAAGTTTATCCGCTACTATCGCAACACCTTCCAGCACGGTGGAATATCAATGGAGGAGATGATAGTGCCTTACATAGTGCTTAAACCTAAAAAATAGAGAAATGAAGAGAATCGAGATAGAGTCGCTCGCCGAGTTGTCGAGCGTTGCCCAGCAGATAATCGAGTCGCTTGACGGCCGTAACGTGGTACTCTTTTATGGCGGTATGGGTGCAGGCAAAACCACGCTCATCAGCCGTATAGTGGCTGCGTTGGGTGCCGATGATCAGGTGACAAGCCCCACGTTTGCCATCGTAAATCAATATGTGGCCGATGGCGACAACCACATCTACCACTTCGATTTCTACCGCATCGAGCGAGTAGAGGAGGCCTTTGATTTTGGCTATGAGGAGTATTTCTATTCGGGTGCGTTGTGTCTGGTGGAGTGGCCCGTGTAGATTGAACCACTGCTTCCCGACGATGCTATGATTGTCCGTATCGAGATTGGCGATGGCGAGCAGAGAGTATTCGAGATTGAGTAAGCGGTCGTGCCAATGGTATAAATTATTGTAAATAATTTTATTGTGAGAGATTCTTGATTTGCAAGAGTCTCTTTTTTATACTATTTTTGCGACCAATCTGGGGGCTTATGCCCGACAGATGGTAGGAGAGTATAAACAAAACAAAATTGATACTATGAATTTGATTAAGAAACTATCTTTTGCGCTGGTTGCAATTTTCGGCTCATTGATGGCTACAGCACAGCCTTTAGAGCCTGTGCAGTGGTCGAGTTCAGTGAAGAGTCTTGGCGATTCTCAGTATGAGATTATCTTCAAGGCTACGATTGAGCAGGATTGGCATATCTACGATATGGGCCCATACGAGGTGGGTGGCCCTATGGCTACATCATTCACCTGCGAGGATTTGAAGGGTGCAGAGTTTGTTGGCAACGCGAAGCCATCGAAAGAGGCTGTGCGCCAGTTCAACGACATCTATGAGATGGAGATTGGCTACTACGAGGGCGAGGTGACCTTCACCCAGCAGGTTAAGGCTGAGAGTGCCGTAACGCTTAATGTTACAGTTGATTGGATGGCCTGCAATGAATCAAACTGCATCACTGGTAGCAACGATTTTGAGATAGAGTTGGGCCAGGCGGCAGCGGCTGGCGACGTTAAAGTCGATGAGCCAGCCAAGTCGGGTAGCTCAATCTGGGGTTATATCCTCAGCGCAATCGGTTGGGCATTGATTGCTCTGCTCACACCCTGTGTCTTCCCTATGATTCCTATGACTGTGTCGTTCTTCTTGAAGGGTTCGGGTAGTGTGGCTCGCGGTCGTTTCCGCGCTTTGATGTATGGATTCTTTATCGTTACGCTCTACACAGTGCCTATCGCAGTGATTATCCTGCTCACTTGGCTTATTGGTGGCGATGCCGTAACGGCCGACATCTTCAACTGGGTGGCTACACACTGGTTGCCAAATATCATCTTCTTCATCGTCTTTATGATTTTCGCGGCATCATTCTTCGGTGCATTCGAGATTGTATTACCTGAGAAGTTGGTGAACGATAGCGACGCAAAGTCGGATAAGGGCGGTTTGGCTGGTATCTTCTTTATGGCCCTTACTTTGGTGCTTGTGTCGTTCTCTTGCACAGGCCCAATCGTAGGCTCGGCACTTATCCAGTCAACATCGGGAGAGGTGTGGACTCCAATTATCACAATGTTTGCCTTCTCGGTGGTCTTTGCATTGCCTTTCACCCTGTTTGCCCTGTTCCCAACTTGGCTCAAGCAGTTGCCTAAGAGTGGTGGCTGGTTGAACTCCGTAAAGGTTGTTTTGGGCTTTGTGGAGTTGGCTTTGGGCTTGAAGTTCTTGAGCGTTGCCGATCAGACATATCACTGGGGTTTGCTCGATAGAGAGGTCTATTTGGCTATCTGGATTGCAATCTTCTCGCTTATGGGCTTGTATTTGTTGGGTAAGCTCAAATTCAAGCACGATAGCGATATGCCATATTTGTCGGTCACTCGTTTGGTGTTGGCCATCGCTTCATTCTCGTTTGTGGTCTATATGATTCCAGGTATGTGGGGTGCTCCACTCGATGTTTTGTCGGGTTATTTACCTCCTATGCAGTCACACGATTTTGTGCTTGGCGCAAATGGTGCTACTACGGCAACAACCTCTAATGATTCTGCTCCTAAGGCGGGAGTCAAATATGGCGATGTGTTGGAGTTGCCATACGGCTTGCAGGGCTTCTTCGATTTGGACGAGGCTGAGGCCTATGCCAAGAAGGTGGGCAAACCCTTGTTTGTCGATTTCACTGGCCACGGTTGCGTGAATTGCCGCGAGATGGAGGCAAGAGTGTGGTCCGACGAACGCGTTTTGGATTTGCTCCGTAATGAGTATGTGATTGTTGCGCTTTATGCCGACGATAAGTTGAAGGTAGCCGAGAAGGATTGGGTTACAACCGATGCGGGCAAGGTGTTGAAGACTTTGGGTAAGATTAACTCATACTACGCCTTGAAAACCTACGGCGTGAACGCCCAGCCTTACTATGTATTGCAGGGCGAGGATGGCAAACCTCTTATCGAGCCACGCGGCTACAATCTCGATGTCGATGCTTTTGTCGATTTCTTGCAGCGCGGAGTTGAAGCGTATAAGAATAAATAAGAGTTTAACATCGTATAAATAGTAAGTGGCACTTCGAAAAGAAGTGCCACTTATTATTTATATTACAAACTTGTTGTAAAGCAATAAGAGCCGCCTTACTTTATCTTGCGCTTGTTTAGCTCGCGCTGATAAGCCCTTGCGTTGGCGTTATGCTCCGAGAGCGTGCGGGCAAAGTTATGATAACCATCAAATGTGGGGCGTGCGCAGAAGAAGATATAATCGTGCTGCTCGTAGTTAAGTACCGCATCAATGGCCTGAATGCTCGGCATACATATAGGCGATGGTGGCAAGCCTCGATTTATATATGTATTGTATGGCGACTCATATTTCAGATGGCGATACAGGATGCGTCGCAACCCGAAATCTTGCATAGCATACTTGATTGTAGGATCGGCCTGCAAGGGTATGCCCTTGCGAAGACGATTGATATAGACACCCGCAATGCGAGGCATCTCATCAACCTTGCGCGTCTCCTCATAGACGATTGATGCTAATGTCATAACCTCCACTCTGTCGAGTTTGGTGCGCTGACGCTTCTGGTCGCGGCCATTCTCCCAAAAACGCTTGTACTCCTTGTACATACGCTCCACAAACTCTTCAGGCGATACGGTCCAGTAGAATTCATAGGTGTTGGGGATAAATATCGAGAACATAGTGAGCGGATTCTCAAATCCCAACTCCTTTGCCCTCTTTTTGTCGGTAAGAGCCGTTACAATCTCCACCGAGTCGGCATCAATCTGCTTGGCGAGCTTGCCTGCAAGATAGGCGGGAGTCTTCACGTTGTTCATCGTAACGTTCACAGGCGTTTGCAGGCCGAGCTTAATCATTCTTACAATATCAATCACGCTCATTCCATCCTCCAAAATGTAATGTCCAGGCTTGAACGAGCGCTCCAGCTCCAAACGCTTGGCATATAGGTCAAAAGCAAAGTGGTGGCCGATGCGGGGCTTCAGCGAGTCAATAAGCTCGGTGTAGTTACTGCGCTTCGACACATAAAGCTCCGAACTCTCTATTACCGCATTGCCCTTGAACGAAATATAGGCCCATACAGCCGCTGCCACACCCGCTATAATGGCGAGTGAAAGTATGGTAATCAATGTTTTTTTCATTTCCGTGTAAATATTTTTTGCAAAGATAATAAATTTTTCTACTTTTGCACCCGGGTAAGTCTTATACGACCAGCTCCCCGAGAATCCCCCAGGTGTGGAAGCAAGCAAGGGTATTGGGTTGTAGCGGTGCGATATAAGTAGCTTACCCTTTTTTTATTCCCATTTTTTGCCCACTCGGGCGATAAAATTTCATATTTTTTTGTGGTTTCTATATTTATTGCTACCTTTGATATAACTAACACAACACTAACTATCTGAAAGGAGTAATTTTATGATTGGCAAAGTAAAGTGGTTCGACAATAAGAAGGGCTACGGCTTTATCTTGGCAGAGGATGGTCGTGAGATATTTGTTCACTACACAGGTATTGTGGCCGAGGGATTCAAGGGATTGTCCGAGGGGCAGTCGGTAGAGTACGAGATTTGTGAAAACGAAAAGGGCGTGCAGGCTGTCGGCGTGACGGTCATCGCCAAGAAATAGTCTGCGCAACGGTCGCAGCATACTTTTTAGGGTAAGGCAAGGAGTTCCTTAGGTGGGGATTTCTTGCTTTTTTGTCGGCACATAGGTCGAAAAAAAAGTGCCGTATGAGGAGTGAGGTTGCATCTTTAATGAAAAAATTGTATATTTGCTAAGTTTTAGCACTTGGTAAAGTGGTAATTAGGCTCGGTCGGCGTTGCGCCAGCGGGGCCGTATGTAAGTTGAATATCTATACATTTATAGTTATGGGATTAGAAAAATATGAATCGAAACAGCAGCAGATTCTGAAGCCTGTTTCACGCATATACCCCTTCATTAGCCGCTTCGATATGCTGACACCGGCCTTGCAGGATAAGGTGGAGGAGTGGCAGGCCGATGAGGATAGCTGCTCGTTCAAGGTAAAGGGTTTTAAGGTGAGCCTGCGCATTGTGGAGCGTGTGGAGAATAAGCACATCAAGATTTCGGGTGACGATGCTGCTGGTGGTGTACCCATTGATTTCTCGTTCTGGATTCAGCTTCACGAGGTGTCAGATATGGATACCCGCATCCGTCTGGTATTGCACGCCGAGCTAAATATGATGATGCGAATGATGGTTGGTGGCAAGATTCAGGGCGGCTTGGATAAGGCTGTTGAGGGTTTGGCTATGGCTTTCAACCAGATGCCATTTTAGCGGATGCAGATTTGCAGGGTTTTTGTCGCAGGTGCCAAATGTGAAATTATTTGCAAAAAAACTCTACTTTAATTTGTTAATCGTTGAAAATGTAGTACATTTGCAAACCCAAAAGGGAATAATGTTAAAACAATAAATAATATTTAAGTTATGACTAAGGCTGATATCGTTAATGAGATCGCAAAAAGCACCGGTGTTGAGAAGGTTTTGGTGCAGACGATTGTAGAGGCATTTATGGATAATGTTCGTAACTCTTTGATCGAGAACAACAATGTTTACTTGCGTGGTTTCGGTAGCTTCATCATCAAGAAGCGTGCACAGAAGGTAGCTCGTAACATCTCAAAGAACACTACAATTACTATTCCTGAGCACAATATTCCTGCTTTCAAGCCAGCAAAGAGCTTTGTAACAAAGGTAAAATAATATAAACCATTAAATAATTACAGCTATGCCAAACGGAAAAAAGCACAAGCGTCATAAGATGGCTACGCACAAGCGTAAGAAGCGTCTTCGTAAGAATCGTCATAAGAAGAAGTAATCTTCATCGATTCGATTTGCGTTAGCAAGTAGGTAAGATATAAGCTAAATGGCCTTTTTTAACTAACGCCATTTAGCTTTACCTATTTTATATTGTAAATTGATGCAAACCGATTATGCTGGCCCGAGCAGTGCCGAGTGAGTCGGAGCGGGCGCAGATTTGCATCATATTGATAAAGATTTGATGAATCGAGAGTTAGTAATAAACGTTACCCCGTCGGAGATATCCATCGCCCTGTGTGAGGATAAGGTCTTGGTGGAGCTCAACAAGGAGCAGTGCCAGAGTGGCTTTGCCGTTGGAGATATCTATCTGGGTAAGGTGCGAAAAATTATGCCAGGTCTGAATGCTGCCTTTGTCAACATCGGACACGAAAAAGATGCATTTATTCACTATCTCGATTTGGGCGGACAGTTTGAGTCGTTGCAGAAGGTTGTCAACAGCCATCAGCCAGGAAAGCGTGGCGTGAAGGTTGAGACAATGAAATTAGAGCCAGCCATCGAGAAAGCTGGAAAGATTGCCTCATATTTGCAGGTGGGGCAGACCGTTATGGTTCAGGTGGCCAAAGAGGCAATCTCGACCAAAGGTCCACGTTTGACTGCCGATATTTCGCTGGCAGGTCGCAATGTAGTACTCGTACCGTTCTCATCGAAGATATTTCTCTCGCAGAAGATTCGTTCTACCGAGACTAAGAAACGCTTACGCCAGGTTGCAGCCAATGTACTGCCCAAGAACTTTGGCGTTATCATTCGCACCGCAGCCGCCGAGGCTCACGATGCCGACATCGAGCAGGATATCCTTTCGTTGCTCGACAGATGGAATCAGGCTGTGGGTAACATACGCAAGAATACGGCGCCAGCTCTGTTGATGAGCGAGATGAGCCGTGCAAATACCATAATCCGCGATTCTCTGAATTCGACCTTCTCACAGATTACAGTCGATGACGAGACGATGTATCGCGAGATTAAAAGCTATATTAAAATCATCGATCCCCAATTGGAGAAGATTGTAAAACTGTATAAAGGTACAGTGCCCATCTTCGACAATTTCGATATATCGAAACAGATTAAATCGCTCTTTGCCAAGTATGTGTCGCTCAAGCGAGGTGCATATCTTATCATCGAGCACACCGAGGCTATGAATGTCATCGATGTCAATTCGGGCAATCGAACCAAGGCCGAGGTGAATCAGGAGGAGACAGCAATGGAGGTCAACCTTGCTGCCGCCAAAGAGATAGCACGCCAGTTGCGTCTGCGCGATTTGGGTGGTATTGTGATTATCGACTTTATCGACCTGCACAAGGTGCAGAATCGCCAGTTGCTCTTCAACGAGATGACACAGCTTATGACGAGCGATAAGGCCAAGCACACGATTTTGCCACTCACCAAGTTTGGCCTGATGCAGATTACCCGCCAGAGGGTTCGTCCAGTTGCTGTGCAGGATGTTACAGATGTATGTCCCACTTGTAACGGCACGGGCCGTATCGAGCCAACTGTACTGCTCGATCGCAAGATTGAGAACCAGATTCAGTTCCTTGCCGAGGATCGTGGCGTGAAACATATTACATTGCAGGTCAGCCCCTATGTGGCATCATACCTTAACAAGGGCCTTTTGTCGTTGCGCCGCCGTTGGATGATGCGTTACAAGATGTGGATTAAGGTGGTGGCCGACCAGAGCTTGGGTATGGTCGATGTGAAGTATGTCGGGCCCAAAGGGGAGTTGTTGATTGAGTAAATTCTCGGACGGGATTGGGAGGTTGTGTAGCAATCAAGGTTGCCCGACAATTCCCGTAGAGTACCGTCTAACCTAATAAAACTCTTATTTTGGAGAGTATAAACAATATTTTGCAGCGGGCCGAGAGCTCAAAATCTCTCACCCAACTGCTTAAGGAGTATAAAGCGGAGAGCGTTACCGTCCATCTCGAAGATTTGGTCGGTGGGGCTCTTTCGTTCTATTCGGCGGCGTTGATTCGCCGTGCGGGAGGTGTTCATATCTTCGTTGCTGAGGATAGGGACGCTGCTGCATATATGCTCAATGACTTCTATGCGCTACTCGATGAGTCATTGGTTCACTTCTTCCCCACGTCATACAAAAAATCAATTCTCTATGGCAAGGAAGATGCGCAGGGCGTGGTGCAGCGCACCAATACACTCAATGCCATCCGCCATCGTGCGGGTGACTATCTGGTTGTTTGTACCTATCCCGAGGCATTCGCCGAGCGAGTGGTGGATGAGGGGGCTTTGTCGGATAGAAGTATCAGCGTGAAGGTGGGTGACAGGCTCTCCATTGCCGATTTCGAGAAGCAGCTCACCGATGAGGGCTTCGAGCAGGTCGATTTTGTCTATGAGCCTGGTCAGTATTCGCTTCGTGGTGGTATTGTCGATGTCTTTTCCTATTCCGAGAGCCGCCCGTTCCGATTTGATTTCTTTGGTGATGAGGTCGATTCTATCCGCCGATTCAATATCTCAAGCCAGCTCTCTAACGATAAGGTGTCGAGTGTCGAGATTATCCCCAATATGAATAGTGGCGACTCCAAAAAGGTGTCGCTTGCAGCTTTTGTCCGCTCGGCTACATTTTGGTTCTACGATGCCGAGTATGTGCTCAAGAGGGTGAACGATTTGCGTCGTCGCCTGCTTGGCGAGCTGGAGGAGCCATCCACGATTGACACCCTGCTTACCAGCCGCAATGGCCTGCTGGCCGATATGGAGCAGCAGCGAATGATGCTTCTAAGAGACAACCTTAAGGAGCGTATCGCCGATGTCGCAATCAAATTTGCCACAACACCACAACCTAAGTTCAACAAGAACTTCGAGATGCTGGCCGATGATATTGCCGACAATGCCATCAAAGGCTATAGGAGCTATATCCTTTCGGAGAGCAAGGCGCAGATTGAGCGTCTGGATAATATTTTCCATCAGATTGGACGCGGTAAGGTGGAGTTCGACTCTGCGTCGGTTACTCTGCACGAGGGTTTTGTGGATAATGCGCTGAAGATTTGCCTCTATACCGACCACCAGATTTTCGACCGCTACCGCCGCTATAAAATCAATGGCGAGATTAAGCGCGACGAGCAGATGACCGTTGCCGAGCTCAATGCTTTGAAGATGGGCGATTATGTGGTGCATATCGATCACGGTGTGGGGCGCTTTGGTGGACTGGTCAAGATTGAGCAGAACGGTAAGTTGCACGAGGCTATCAAATTAGTTTATAAGGATAACGATGTGTTGTTTGTGAATGTCCACTCGCTACATCGTATTTCGCGTTATAAGAGTGGCGATGCCGAGGCGCCCAAGATTTACAAACTCGGCAATGGAGCTTGGCAGAAGCTCAAGAATGCAACCAAGAAGGCCGTCAAGGATATCTCGCGCGAGCTTATAGCCTTGTATGCCAAGCGAAAGTCGAGCAAGGGCTTTGCCTTCTCGGCCGACAGCTATCTGCAAAATGAGATGGAGGCTTCGTTCCGCTGGGAGGAGACTCCCGACCAGCTTACGGCAATCGAGGCTGTCAAGCGAGATATGGAGTCCGACCGCCCGATGGATAGATTGGTGTGCGGTGATGTGGGCTTTGGTAAGACCGAGGTTGCCATCCGTGCGGCGTTCAAGGCTGCGGTCGATGGCAAGCAGGTGGCTGTGCTTGTGCCTACAACCATACTGGCCTTGCAGCACTATCGCTCATTTATGGAGCGTCTGCGCGATTTTCCGGTGAGGGTGGAGTATCTCAACCGCTCGAAGAGCGCCAAGCAGACTCGCGAGATTGCCGAAGGGTTGGCTTCGGGCCAAATTGATATACTTATCGGCACCCATAAGATGCTCGGCAAGAGTATCCGTTTTCGTGATTTGGGCCTGTTGATTATCGACGAGGAGCAGAAGTTTGGCGTTGCAGCTAAGGAGAAACTCACTCAGTTGAGTGTTACAGTCGATACGTTGACTCTTACGGCCACACCGATTCCCCGCACCCTGCAGTTCTCTCTGTTGGGTTCACGCGATTTGTCGGTGATATCCACAGCTCCGCCAAACCGCCAGCCGATTATTACCGAATCGCATATCTTTTCCGACGAGATTGTGCGTGATGCCATCGAGGAGGAGCTTGCTCGTGGTGGTCAGGTCTATTTTGTGCATAATAGGGTGGATGATTTGATGACTCTGCAGGGGCAGATTCAGCGTCTGTGCCCTAAGGCGAGGGTAGCAGTCGGTCACGGCCGTATGCCATCGGAGGCTTTGGAGCGTCTGATTATGGACTTTATCTATGGCGAGTTCGATGTGCTGCTCTCCACCACCATCGTTGAGAACGGTATCGATATCCCCAATGCCAACACCATAATCATCAACAATGCCCACCACTACGGCCTTAGCGATCTGCATCAGCTTCGTGGTCGTGTGGGCCGAGGCAATCGCAAGGCATATTGCTACCTTATAACCCCTCCCGAGGAGTTGCTCTCGACCGATGCTCGCCGTCGTATGCGAGCCATCGAGGAGTTCTCGGATTTGGGTTCGGGATTCAATATCGCTATGCAGGATTTGGATATTCGTGGTGCGGGTAATCTGCTGGGTGCCGAGCAGAGCGGATTCATAGCCGATATCGGTTATGAAACCTATCAGAAGATTATGCGTCAGGCTATTGCCGAGCTTCGAGCTGAAGGACTTGATGTGGCTGGCCTTACGGATGAGGAGGCCGAAGCAGTTAAGCAGGATACCTACATCGACGATGCCGTCATCGATATCGATATGTTAGCCGAGTTGCCCGATAGCTATGTGCGCCAGCCAGCCGAGAAGTTGCGCCTCTATCGTGAGCTCGACTCCATCCATCGCGAGGAGGATTTGGTGGCTTTCGAGTCGCGTTTGGTTGACCGCTTTGGCGCTATGCCGGTGGCTGCTAAGGAGCTTTTGAATGTCGTACGTCTCAGATGGGAGGCCGTACGTCTGGGTATGGAGCGAGTGAAGGTGAAGAATGGTCTGATGATTGTTCATTTCGTGGGCGAGGGCAATTCTCCTTACTATAAGAGCGACATTTTTATGACTCTGCTAAGTAAAATTACAGCTCAACCCGATAGATTCGTACTCAAACAACACAATAATCGTCTGGCAATGACCGTTAGAAGAGTAGCAGACATAGCCGAGGCGGTCGTTGTACTTCGATCGTTATAAATTGCTATGGGAGTGAATTTGATAATTGACATAGGAAATTCGTTGCTCAAGATGGCCCTTATGCAGGGTGATGAGGTGATCGAGCAGCACTCTTGTAACGCTCTGACCGAGCAGCAGATAAGAGATGTACAGGCCCGCTATCCCTCACTTCGCCGAGCAATCGTGGCTTCAACGGCACTCTCTACTGCCGGGGTTGCCTCGTTGTTGCGTAGGTGTGGCGTTGAGGTGCTCGAGATGAACTCTCTTACGCCCGTCCCAATCGGCAACGACTATCTCACGCCCGAGACGTTGGGTGTCGATAGGTTGGCGGCAGCCGTTGGCGCTGTCGAGGTGATGGGTTTTAGAGATGCTCTTATTGTCGATTTCGGCACAGCCATAACAATCGATTTGGTTGAGAATGGAGTATTTCGTGGAGGCAATATTTCGCCTGGCGTAAGAACCCGCTTTCGTGCTCTGCACGACTACACCTCACGCCTGCCCGAGTGTGAGGCAACAGATGAAATTTTGCGACTTGGTCGTAGCACCCGTCAGGCCATCGAGCAGGGTGTGATGGAGGGCATAACTCACGAAATTGAGGGCTATATTAGGGCATTTTCGCAGGGAAATGAGAAATTATCGTTAATTTTTACGGGTGGAGACGCAAATTTTTTTGTTAAACGAATTAAAAACGCGATATTTGCAAAATGTGATGTGGTACTTTGCGGATTGAATAGAATTTTAGAGTACAATGCAAAAAATTAGTAAGCAAATTTTATTAGCTATTATAGCTGTCGTGATGTTATTGCCTTTGAATGCGGCAGCACAAAAATTGACAAGTAGTGTAAACACCTATTCACCCTATTCGATGTATGGTATGGGTGAGCTCGCAACTCCTGGAAATGTTGCTATGCGTTCGATGGGTGGTGTTGGCGTTGCTATGCTCTCGGCTCACGTTGTTAATGTGATCAACCCTGCGGGATATGCCAATATGAACCGCAAGAGTTTCATCTTCAACTTCGGCATAGATGCAGGTCACTACCGTAATAGTCAAAGTAAGTATAGCTCAGGTTCTGTGTCAAATGTTAAGACAGCCTATAACTCGGTTAACTTCCACGAGATCGCCTTCCAGATGCCTTTGGCCAAGAAGGTGGGTTTGGGATTTAGCTTGACACCATATAGCAATGTCGGCTACAATATGTATAGCAGCGATCTTTCGTCCGATATTTTGGGTAATGTGGGACGTGTGCAGTATCGCTATTATGGTGATGGCGACATTACCGAGGTTAAGGCAGGTGTGGGTTGGCGCCCATTCACCAAGCTCTCGATTGGAGCAGCAGCACGTTACTATTGGGGTAATATCACTCGCAACTACAAGACAATGCCAACCGATATTATTACTGGTAGCGGAGTCTATTCAAACACAACAGGTGTTGACACCTACGACGTGTCGAACGTAAAGTTCCAGCTCGGTATCCAGTGGCATCCAATCTTGAATAACAATCGTGCTTTGAGCTTCGGTGCAACATACGACTTTGGTGGTGACTTGAATCCAGATATGAAACAATATGTATATGTGGATAACTTCCTCACCTCGATTGTTCGCGACCAGACCGATGCGTTGCCTTTGCGATTGCCTCAGCAGGTTGCAGCGGGTGTATTCTACCAGACCTCAAAGATTCGTGTGGGTGTGGATTATGTCTATCAGAATTGGGGCAGTGAGAATAGCGACTACATCGAGGGTAACGGCAAGGGTGTGCGTGTAGCCTACACCGACACTCATACAGTAAAGGCTGGTTTCGAGATTCGCCCACGTCCAACAGATGTAGGTAACTACCTTAACCGAATTGCATACCGTGTGGGTGCTCGTTATGGCGACTACTACCAGACTTTCGCCTTCAGCAACATTCGACAGTATGCGGTAACTGCGGGGTTTGGTCTGCCATTGCAACTCTTTGGTAACTCATATATCGACGTTGGCTTTGAGTGGGGTATGCGCGATCCTGTGAAGGATAAGATTAACTTGAACGGTCAGGAGATAGGCTTGGTTAGCCAGAACTACTATAAGCTCGCTATCGGCCTCTCGCTCTTCGGAAATGATTGGTTCCGTCGTCGCCAGTTTAAGTAGTCGTTGGCAGTTTAAGTGATAGCCGCTGCTTAAGAAGTATAAAGTTGGCACATATTGAAAGAGGAAAACAAGAAACATAAATTATATTAAATTACCTTATTATTACAATGAAAAGTTTAAAGTTTATTTTGGTTGTTGCTTTTGCTATGATTGGTTTCAATGCAATGGCACAGGTAAATTTTGATGATCCCAAGTATGCAAAGTGGGGTGCAAATGCTGCTGAGCGTGAGCAGAACTTGCTCAATAGCCAGTTCTTGAAGGAGGCAGTTGATAACCGTAACTACAACGTGGCTGCTGGTTATTTGGTTGACCTTTTGAAGAAGTGCCCTGCTGCGTCGATGAATGTTTACACCAACGGTGCAAAGCTCTACAAGAACAAGATTAACGCAACTGATGATGCTGAGGTTCGTGCAAAGCTTATCGACTCACTCTTGTGGTTGTATGACGTACGTTTGGCGAACTTCGCCGACCAATCAAAGTATGGTAAGGACTACATCCTCGACCGTAAGGCTCGCGAGTTCATCAACTACCGTCCTGAGGATCGTACAGGCTTGCGTGAGGTATTCAAGCAGGCTATCGATGCCAGCAAGGAGGTAAAGGGTGCTTCAAACTTGGAGTTGGTTGCCATCTACTTCAGCAACTTGTGTGAGGATTTCCAGACTGATTCAGTTGCTGCTGATTTGGTTATCGCTGAGTACGACCGTCTTACACCTGAGTTCGCTAACGTAACTGAGGAGACTGCACAGTTCAAGGATCAGTTCGAGTCAGCTTTCGGTACAAGTGGTGCTGCAAGCTGCGCTAACTTGGAGGCTTTGTTCTCTAAGCGTTTGGCTGCCGATAAGGAGAATGTTGATTTGTTGGGCCAGGCTGTGACTTTGATGTCACGCGCTAACTGCGACAGCGACTTTTTCTTCCAGACTGCCGAGACTTACTACGCTAAGAAGCCATCTTCAGAGACTGCTCTCTTCCTTGCACAGGGTTTCCAGAACCGCAAGGAGTACGACAAGGCTATGAAGTACTTGGAGGAGGCTTTGGCAACTGAGACTGTTGCTGCCGAGAAGGAGAAGCTCTATGTTCGTATCGGTATGATTAGCCTCAGCACAAAGAATATGCAGGGCGCAGTTAAGGCTGCCAACGAGATCAAGGCTATCAACCCTGAGAATGGTTACGCATACTTCATCTTGGGCCAGTGCTACGCTGCTTCAGCTAACTGCTCTGAGCTTAAGTGCCAGGCTTGCTACTGGGCTGCATTCGATATGATGAATCAGGCTGTACCCTTGTTGGCTTCAGAGCCTGAGGTTCAGAAGAGCGCACAGACTATGATGAACCACTACCGTTCTGCTTTCCCATCAAAGGAGGAGTGCTTCTTTGCTGAGTTGCAGGCAGGCAGCCGTTACACAATTACTCACGGCTTTGCTAATGGTGTAAGTACAACTGTTCGTTACCGATAGTTATTGTAATGACAATAGTTTCGCTTAGACGATATTTAATGGTAGCACTTCCTTTATTGGGAAGTGCTATCTTGCTATACTCGTGTAAAGCGGAACAGCAGGTTATCGAGGAGCAAGCCAACCTCGAGAACTTGATGACAGAGTATAGCGAGGATTTGTCGATTCAGATGTCGGAGAACGGTCTGAAATCATACTACTTTACCACCCCTTTGATGGAGGGCTATGCAATGGCCCGCGATCCATATAAGGAGTTTAGAAAGGGTGTCGAGGTGGTTATGTACGACGACTCGACCTCTAATGTGTCGGCAACGCTGACCTCCAACTATGCTATCTTTTACGACAAGCGCAAGCTATGGGAGGCTAAGGGCGATGTTGTGGTAGTGCAGACCAACGGTCGCAAGCTCTACACTCAGCAGCTCTTTTGGAATCAGGCTACCCATCGTATCTACTCTAACGTCGATTCGCGTATTATTGATGGCGATGAGATCTATGATTGCGAGGGCTTCGAGAGCAATGAGAATATGACCGACTGGCGCTACCGTAAGTTGCGTGCCGTCACATATTTCACCGAACCTGCGGACGATGCTTCGGCAGATGACGCTTCGTCGGGTAGCGTTGCAAACGATAAGAAGAGCACACCTAAAGAGGTTAAGCCATCTGTCGCAAAGCCCAGCAGCAGTGCAAAACCATCTGTACCCAAGCGTGAGATTAGGCGCTCGGGTAAAGCAGAGAGCTTGGATAAACACTCTCCTAAGCAGCTCAACCGTAAGGTTATGCCTATGGCGAAGCCCGAGCGCGATTTGAATATGTAACTGTGTGTTGCATAAGCTTGAAGGGTGGGGGATTGGCTTACAAGTTTCGGGCTTTGAGGCTAAAAGTTGAGTTCGATGCTATGTCGAACTTGTATTGTTTTTGAGAATGGATTATTATGGTTCCCACAGATTTAATTAATTCCATAATTCTAATATGCGTGATGCTGCTTTTGTCGGCATTCTTTTCGGGTATGGAGATTGCTTTTCTAAGCAAGAACCGTCTGCGCGAGGAGATAGATCGTAAGCAGAGTCAGGCATTCGATTTTGTTGCTCATCTGTTTGAGAAGCATCCGGGGCAGTATATCACCACAATCCTTGTTGGTAATAATATATGCCTTGTTATCTATTCTCTGTATATGTCGCTCCTACTTAGGGGGTTGGCGACAATTGCTGGTTGGGAAAATATTGCTATGGGCGGCTCTGTGCTGTTGGAGACAATCGTCTCTACGATTATTATCCTCTTTTGTGGAGAGTATATGCCCAAATCCATAGTGAAGAAGAACCCCAATTTCTACTATCGCTTCTTCTATCTTATAATCTATGCCTTCTATCTGTTACTCTACCCGATAGCTATCCTTACGACCTTCATTTCCTACGCTATTTTGCGACTTTTTGGCCGTAAGCATAGTGGCTCTACTATCGACTATACCTTCAATCGAGAGGATTTGGTCAATCTGGTCGATGGCGAGGCTGTCGAGGCTCAGGAGGAGGACGAGGAGGAGATTCGTCTGTTCCAGAATGCACTCGATTTTGCCGATTTGAGAGTGCGCGATTGTATGGTGTCGCGTGTCGATGTCGAGGCCGTTGATATCGAGAGCTCCATTGCCGAGCTCACCGAGCGCTTTGTGGAGTCGAAGTATTCGCGAATCTTCGTTTGGCGAGATAGCATCGATAATATTGTCGGTTATGTCAACTCAAAGAGCCTCTTTACCAAGCCGCAGAGTATCGAACAGGTGTTGATGAAGGTCGATTGCGTGGCCGAGACACTCCCTTTGCAGACCTTGTTGCAGAACTTCATCAAGCGCAAGCAGAGTATTGCAGTGGTAATCGACGAGTTTGGCGGCACGGCGGGCATTATCTCTATGGAGGATGTGTTGGAGCAAATCTTTGGCGAGATTGAGGATGAGCACGATGTGCAGGAGACAATCGAAAAGCAGGTGGGAGAGCGCGAGTATGTCTTCTCTTGCAGGTTGGAGGTTGACTATCTGAACGAACGCTATGATCTTGATATTGAGGAGAGTGAGGAGTATGACACCCTTGCCGGATATATCCTCTATAACTATGAGGGTATCCCTTCTGCGGGCGCAGTTATCAACGCGGGAAAGCTCGAAATCAAGATACTTCGCACCACTCGTGCACGAGTAGATTTGGCCCGAGTGATAAAACGCTAATAAAAATAGTTTCAATAATATGGCTATTAAGAATAATTTTATTATCTTTGGTGGCTCAAAATGAATATAAATAGGTAAAATAAAAATAATTATGATTAGTCTAAACACATTAAGAACCAGATTTGGCGTCGTACTTTCGGTTGTAATTGTATTGGCGCTTTTGGCATTTATTGTCTCATTGGGTCCAG
>JAZOUS010000050.1:0-5273 GCA_045658265.1 Alistipes sp. | reverse complement strand
AGCCTGGATCTGGTCAAACGCCTCGATCATACCTACTACGGTACCCATGAAACCCAACATTGGAGAAAGTGCGATGAACAAACCAATCCAAGAAAGACCTGACTCCATCTGACCTGTCTGAACTGAACCGTAAGAAACAACTGCCTTCTCAACAGCGTCCATACCCTGGTTGTAACGGTCCAAACCCTGATAGTAGATAGAAGCAACTGGGCCCTTAGTGTTACGGCAGAGCTCCTTAGCAGCCTCTACACCCTCGTTGTTCAAAGTCTCCTCGAACTTAGCGATGAACTTCTTAGTGTTGATGTTTGAGAAAGAGAGGAAAAGCATACGCTCGATAGCTACTGCCAAACCAATTACCAAACATACCAACACGGGCATCATCCAAGCCCAACCACCCTCGAGGAACTTCTGCATCAAAACCTGGTGCATAGTGTCACCTGCAAGCTCAGTCTCAGCAGCAACAGCTGCATCCTGTGCGAAAGCATTAACAGTGCCAAGTACGGCTACTGCCAAAAACATAAAATTTTTCTTCATAGCTGTTTTTAATAAATTTAATTAGTGTTTGTTTACTTTTTTTATTAGTTTTATGTTGTTATCAAATTATTTCAAGCAATATTTTTGAATATTTTTCCATCGCAGAGGGCCAAGCAGAGTAAATTTCACACCGCAAGAGCCTTTTCGGCACTCCACCCCACTACAAAGTCAAGAACCGCAACTGCACACAAAAAACATTCACAACATCGTAATAGCCAACAAATTACGCCACCCAAGCGAGCTCCTCGGCCGCCGTCGTTGCGCTTTTCGCAGACTTTACGGACCGAAATATACGAATTTATTTTTGTCTGTGCAAGTCCTTACAAAGTAAATTCTCCTCGCAGAGGCTGCTGCATAAGCTCAATTGTGGCCTCCAAAGGCAGATTTTTGCCAAAAACATACATCAATTTGGTGATGGCTGCCTCGGTGGTCATATCGTATGCCGAGATCACTCCCGCACCCCTCAAACGCTGGCCTGTTTCGTAGAGTTGCATCTCCACCGAACCGTTGTCGCACTGCGTTACGTTGAGCACCAGCACACCTCGGGCTATGGTCTCGCGCATTAGCTCCAGAAACCAGCTCGCCGTTGGAGCATTGCCCGCACCATAGGTCTCGAGCACCACTCCTCGCAACCCCTCAACCGATAAAATAGCGCGCAACGTGTGCTCGCTGATGCCTGGGAACATCTTGATAATGGCCACACCCTCACCCAGCAGAGTGGCTATGCGCAGAGGCTCCGATGCAGGCTCGGCTTTGGCTATGGCGGCGTGGTTGTAGGCAATCTTCACACCCACCTCGGCAAGTGGCGGATAGTTGGGCGAACGGAAAGCATCAAGCTCCTCGGCACTCGTCTTGCGTGTGCGGTTACCTCGGCAGAGGCGGCTGTGGAAGAGCAACGACACCTCGGGCACGATGGGGCGGCCATCTATCTGAGCACCAGCAATCTCGATGGCTGTGATTAAGTTTTCGCGACCATCGGTACGCAACACGCCGATAGGTATCTGGCTACCCGTAAAGACCACAGGCTTGGCTAAATTCTCAAGCATAAAGCTGAGAGCCGAGGCCGTATATGACATCGTGTCGGTGCCGTGCAGCACCACAAAACCGTCGTAAGCCTCATAGTTGTCGCGTATGACCTCGGCAATGGCACACCAGTCGGACGGTGTCACATTCGACGAATCGATGAGCTTGGGCATTGTATATACCGAAATATCGACAGGCAAGCGACGCAACGTGGGAAACTCGTTATAGATGCCTCTGAAATCGAATGGCACAAGTGCCCCCGTTGCCTCGTCACGCTGCATTCCGATAGTACCACCCGTATAGATGATAAGTATCGATGTGTGCGACTCCACACTCTCTTTGATTTTCTGAATCATATTCTATTGTTGTAAATTATTCTCTTTTTTGCGCCTTTTACGCTTTCACACCTTTTACATCTTTGCGTCTTTTACGCTTTTTGCCCCCCATTACGCTTTTTCGCTCATTGCGCCTTAAGTTCTGAGGCTCAACCCTACATAAAATTACCTATAATATAAGGTGTCTTAATTTTCCGCACTCTCCACCTCGTCGGGTAGGAACATTCTGCGGGCATTGGCCGTTGTTATGCGGGCCACTTCATCGGCCGACACACCCTTCAATTCGGCCACCTTCTGGCAGATGTGGCTGACATAGGCCGACTCGTTGCGCTTGCCACGATGGGGCGCAGGGGTGAGGTATGGGCAATCGGTCTCAAGGATTATGTGGTGCAGATCCATCTGGGCCACCACCTCGGCCAGCGGGCTCTTCTTGAAGGTCACCACACCGCCTATGCCAAACAGAAAATCGCCACACCCAAGCAGACGATGATAGGTCTCCACCCCCTCGCTAAAGGCGTGAAGCACACCCCTGAGCTGCTCACCGCGATTCCTCGCCTCGGCCGACTCCTGCTCCAGCAATTCACACATATCGTCCCAGGCCGAGCGGGTGTGGATGGCGACAGGCAGCCCCAATCGTGAGGCCATACGACACTGAGCAACAAAGGCTTCGCGCTGCTCGGCCACAAAATCCTGACTCCAATAATAGTCCAATCCTATCTCACCAACGGCACAGAATCGCACCCCCTCTGGCGGATTTTCGAGATATAGCTCCACCAGAGCAAGCTCCTCGCGCCAGCGGGGATTTTCGTTCACCGACGTAGGGTGCAGTCCCATCATCACGCGACACATATCGGGCGCACTCTCGGCCAGCAAAAACAATCGCTCGTGACTCTCGGAGTCGATGGCGGGCAACAGCAGTCGCTCAACACCCGCCTCGCGGGCACGAGAGAGGGCATCCGAGCGGTCAGCATCGAACTCCTCGGCATAGAGATGGGAATGTGTATCAATAAGTTGCATAATCATCAAATCAATTTTTCATACTGTTTGCCAGGCAGTTGGCGCACCACACCCGACAATTCGAGATTCATCAGCAGCAGCGACAATTCGCCCAGACTCAACCCGCTCGTCGCCTGCAAGGCATCAATCGAGAGCGGCTCCTGACCGAAGTGGGCAATGAGGCTCGCCTCCTGATCGGTAAGCGGCAACTTCTCACGCTGAGGCGCAGGCTCGGCAGGTAGCTCAAGCTCCCACATAAGCTCCGAAGCTATGTCTTGCCCCGACATTACGGCTTGGGCTTTTCGGTTGCGTATCAACATATTGCAGCCACGAGAGCTATTGTCGGTAGCACGCCCTGGCACCGCCATCACCGAGCGGCCGTAACCATCGGCAAAGGCCGCCGTCGAGAGCGAACCACCCGAATCGGGAGTCTCGACTACCACCACTCCGGCCGCTATGCCGGCAATGATTCGGTTGCGAGGAATATATAGGTTACCATTCTGCTTGCTCTGCGAATTGAGCTCCGTCACCAGCGCACCGCCCCGAGAGAGAATGTCGGAGGCAAGCCCACGATGGGCCGCGGGTGAAACCGAGGGCAGCGTGTTGGCCAGTACGCCGACCGTTGCGAGGTTGTTGGTGAGTGCAGCACGATGTATCTCGCCATCAACGCCAAAGGCCAAGCCGCTCACAATCAGCGCATCGGGCACAATCTCAGCAAGCTCATTCACCAGCATATTGCACATACGCTGACCATAGGGCGTCACCTTTCGTGTGCCGACAAAGGCCACCGCACGACGGCTGAGTGCAGCCACATCGCCCATAACATATAGCACGGCAGGATAGTCGTTCGTACCACGTAAAAGAGGGGGATAGTCGGCGCTGTCACACGAGAGGGGCGTGATGTCGTGACGCTGGCAATATAGCATCTCGCGCTCGGCTTCACGCATACCCGTTTTCGAGACAATGCTACGGGCAATATCCTCACGCAAACCAGCCTCGGCCATCAGTTCAGCCGCCGAAGAGCGATAGATGGCACGAGCCGAGCCAAAGCACTCCAGCAGGTGCGCAGCTCCACGCACGCCGAGGTGCGGAACAAAGGTCAATGCTATACTCTCAAGTGGCATATACGGTCATTTTGCGGGCACGCCCGAGGGCCGCCCAGGGTAAACTGTTGTCGCCATATTTGGCAATGAGCCATTTACGCCGCCCCATTCACCTCACGCAGCGCACCCCGAGAGGCTCGCTACGGCCGAAGAGTCGGCCCGAAAGAGGCCATTTTTGCGGCAAAAAGAGCTTTTGGCAAGTGTAAAGTTAATAATTTTTGCGAAAAAGCACGAAACTTGCTCATAAGTTTTGGCAGTTTGATATTTTTTTGTACATTTGCAGCGCAGTTGAGAAGCCTTTGCAGGCTAAACCGCACAACAAGGTCCGATGGATGAGTGGCTTAGTCACCGGTCTGCAAAACCGTCTACAGCGGTTCGAATCCGCTTCGGACCTCAAAAAACCCTTCTACAAGCACTTGTAGAGGGGTTTTTAATTTTTTACGCCCTTTTTTACGCCCCTTTCACTCTTGATTATCACAAGCCCCGATACTCCTAAGGTTAATAAAATTGTATCGCCTGCAAAGATAAGAGCAAATCGGCTATAATACAATTCTATTCTTGGTGCTTAGCCATAAACTTATCAATATCGCTCTTACGAAACCAAATCTCTCTTCCAAATCGAGAACTCTTAATCTCTTTATCCTTGTGAAGTTTATTTGCTAAGGTTTCGCCGATGCCTAAATATGCTGCCAGTCCCTTTATTCCATTCACATAGGGACTTGCAATGCACTCCTTCAACTCCTCAAATTTCTTATCAAATACCTTTGATACGGTGTCGGCTATTGCCGCTTTTACAGCTTCATTGTAGACTTTTTCATAAATACTATCCGTCATTTTAGTTTAACATTTACTACAAGTTACCCTTTCGCATAGTAAAAGTCAATAGTTTTATTAAAATTTTCTACTATATCGCTCCCAAAAATGACCTTAACTGCGAATTTTAACACCTTAGAAAAGTTCCCATTGTAGGTATTTCAGCCACACCCGTTCCTCCCTATCCCCTTCTAATCATTATGCTTGCAACGGTAAGCCGCCTTATTTACACGGTCAAAGTAGTAGGCGTGATAGCTTTACACCAGTCCGAAACAATAATTTTAGGTTTTACACGCAAATTTTTCATCTTTTACTTTACTTTCTTTTGTTACTACCGTAATATTTATGTGTAAATAATTTTATTAAAACACTTAAATATGAAAAATTACAAACGGCAGTATCGCCAACTGAGCGATGAAACAAAAAACAAAATCAGCACCTCGGCAAAGAATAAACCAAAATCTGAAAT
>JAZOUS010000049.1:0-29732 GCA_045658265.1 Alistipes sp. | reverse complement strand
GGTATCCTTTCAGCTGGTCACGACATGCCACGCGGTCTTGATGCAATCGCTCCTAAGTATGGTCAGATCTACTCTGCTACTTTGGGTGTTGCTTACCGTTTCAACAAGCGTGACTGGAGCAAGGCTTACTCACAGGAGGAGGTTGACGGTTACTTGGCTTCAATCGCAGCTTTGGAGGCTGGTTTGGCAGAGGCTCACCGCAACGAGGGCAAGCTCGCTGAGCGTTTGGCTGCACAGAAGGCTGCTACTGACGCTGCTTTGAAGGACAACGAGGCTTTGCGTGCTGAGTTGGCTAAGCGTAAGACATCTGTAGTTTCTTCTACAGCTTTGTTCTTCAACCTCAACAGCGCTCGTCTTTTGGATCGTGCAAAGTCTGCAATGCAGATCTTGGCTGAGACAATCGCAGCTGCTCCAAAGGATCAGGTATTCACACTCGTTGGTCACGCTGACGATGAGACTGGTTCACCTGAGTACAACCAGAAGCTTTCTGAGAAGCGTGCTAAGGCTGTTTACGATTACCTCGTTGAGAACGGCGTAAACAAGGATCAGTTGACTTGGAAGGGTGTTGGTTCTTCACAGAACATCTTCCCTATCAACAGCACAAACCGTGTAGTTATCGTAAAGTAATTTAAACTAAGATAACAGTGAGGGCTACCATTTCGGTAGCCCTTTTTTTGTGCTATATAATAGAAGGTGCGAGACCTACTCCGATGACAAAAAAAGAGTGCCACTTCTGGCACTCATAAAACTTGCATAGAATGTATTATCGAATTATAACAACATTCACGAGCTTAACGCCCGACACACGATTAATCTCATCGCGCAGGGCATCGCGGCGACAAAACAGCTCGTAACGCACCACGCTCGATGTGAGCGAAACATACAACACCCTATTCTCGAGCTTAATCGAAGAGGTTAGCGAAGCGACTCTCTCGCCCACCACCTCACGCCAGGTTTCGGGCAAACGCCCCTCGGCTACCTTTGCGGCAACGTAAGGTCTTGAGAAGAATTCCTCTAATATATCTCCAAAACGGACTGCATTCTTACGCTTCATAACTGCACCTCGCCCCCCGTTACATTAAACAGTCGATACTCCTTGTCGGCTCGGCCCAAAAGCTCCTCCAATCGCATCTTGTTGCAGTCGGTGATGCAAATCTGACCGAAATCGTCGGACGACACAACCTCTAAGAGCTTCGCCACACGACCAATATCGAGCTTATCGAAGAGGTCATCAAGTAGCAGGATAGGCTTCTCGCCAGTCGCCTCGGCAATGAGTCGATACTGCGCTAACTTCAGCGCAATGAGGAACGACTTTTGCTGCCCCTGCGAGCCATACTTGCGGAGCGGATAACCGCTAATCTTAAAGATAATATCGTCACGATGGATACCAGATGTGGTGAACTGATTGACAATATCGCGCTCACGCGAGCGAATTAAAATATCCTTCATCGGCAACTCCTCAAGCTCACTGCGGAAGCGAATCTCTATCTGCTCCCTGTCGCCCGAAAGCACGCGGTAATACTCCTCGACAAGCGGCTTCATCTGTTCGATAATCTCACATCGACGCTCATAGACACGGGTGCCGTGTTCCGATAGTTGCATATCATAAATCTGCAACATCTGCTCATCGCTCGAACACTTCAAGAACTTATTTCTCTCTGCCAGCACAGCGTTGTAGCGCATCAGCGAGACCATATACTGCCTATCGAGCTGCGAGATAAAGGCATTGAGATAACGGCGACGCTCCTCCGCAGCATCGGTAATAAGCTCGGTATCCTGTGGCGAAACCATCACAACGGGGAAGTTACCGACGTGGTCGGACATACGCTCATACTCCTTGCCGTTGCGCTTAAGCACCTTGCCCGCACGCTTAGTGAACGAGCAGTTGACGCTCTCCCCCCTCTCGTCCTCGGCCACATACGAACCATCGAGCACGAAGAAATCCTCGCCGTGCATCACACTCTGGCCATCGGTCATCGTGAGTGCAGACTTCGACATCGAGAGGTAGTAGATGGCATCCAGCACATTGGTCTTGCCCGCACCATTGTCGCCCACAAAACAGTTGATGCCGTCGGAGAGAGCAATCTCCGTCTGCAACAGATTCTTAAAGTTGATAAGCGACAATTTTCTGAGTCTCATAGCGGTCAATTTTCTCCCTCAAGCGAGGGGTTTCACACCTCAAAGTTACAATTTTTCGGCGATATTCGTGACTTTTGATGCGGCATATTCTTATTTTCGCCAAAGATTATATGTTTTTTGTTTTTTTTATTATATTTTTGCATTTTGAATCAGAAGATTATTAACTGAAAAATTATAAACATTATGGCAAAAGAGGTAGTAAACCCACAGGAGGAGATTCTCGATAACGCACAGGCGCAGACCGAGAACTTCTTTGAGAAGAACAGCAAAATGGTAGTCGTAGCGATTGTAGTTATCTTTGTTTTGGCGGCTGCAATCTTCGGTTACAAGAAACTTATTGTAGAGCCACGTTTGAACGACGCCCAGGAGATGCTCTTCGAGGCACAGTATCGTTTCGAGCAGCAGAATGCCGACTTCGCATTGGCACTCAACGGCGATGAGAACGCTCCAGGCTTCGCTCAGGTAATCGAGAAGTATGGTAACACTCCTGCCGGTAACTTGGCAACAGTTTACGCAGCAGCTTGCGCATTGCGTCTCGGCGACTTTGACGCTGCTGAGAGCTACTTGGCAAAGTTCTCGAACGTAAAGGGCTCAACAGGTGAGTTGGTGAACGCAATGGCAGTTGGTATTCGTGGCGAGATCGCAGTTGAGAAGGGCGACTACGCTGGTGCTGCAGCTATCTTCGAGAAGGCAGTGAGCGTAAGCGACAACAACTACACAGCTCCTTTGTACTTGCGTAAGGCCGCTATGGCTTACGAGGCTGCTGGCGAGGCAGAGAAGGCAAAGAAGTGCTTGGAGACTATCAACGACAAGTATCCATCATCTATCGAGGCTCGCGAGGCTGAGAAGCTCACTGAGTAATCGGGCTGATAACAATACGCTCAAAGATTTAACCACCCAAAGGCTAAGATGGCACTGAAGATTGGTATAGTTGTAGTGGATTCGCAGGCGCAGTTTGCCCACGAGAATCTGTCACCACTCAGCGAGAGCCTTCGCCTGATGGGTTGCAGCGAGCAGAACATACTGGTTCGCCACTCACCCTCTGCATACAACGTGCCACTTACGGTGCAGTTCTATGCCGAGTACACCGACGTTGATGCGGTGATTGTGTTGGCCGAGAACGACCAGACAGCCGAGTATGGCTCGATGCTCTATGGAGTAACCCGCCTGCAAATGCTGTGGAATATGCCCGTGCTGATTGGAGGTGTGGGTGTAGCGGCCGATGCGGTGGAGATGGTCAGAATGCAGAACGAGATGGAGGCCGCCGCCCCCGAATATAATGCTGCCGACCGCAAGGCGATAAATTAAGAGCGTAACATATTATTACAGAAAAGGTTGTTCCCTACGGAGCAACCTTTTTTGTGTATCAATATATCAATGCTTATGACATAATGAAAACAGGCTACCCTTGCGGATAGCCTGCTATTATTTATCTCTTCGGAAGGATATAACACAAACTATTTTGGGGATTGCCGAAGTGGAAACAAAAAATAGGCTACCCAAAACGGATAGCCTATCTCTATGCTCAAAAATGGATTTTAACGAAGGAATTACAAGGCTCGCGAAACCTGAAAAACCGCAGCATACTTGGCGTATGTGAGGATTTTGAAGGTGAGTGTAACGCCGTAATTACCCGTTAAAAACATTTTTTTAGATTGCGCCAGTATCAGTAAGAATCTGATTAACCTTACGAACAGCAGCAGCAGAAGCCTCGAATGCAGCCTGCTCCTCCTTAGTGAGGTCGATCTTAACGATCTTCTCGATACCCTTGCGACCGATAACTACTGGTACACCAATCATAATATCCTCCTGACCGTACTCGCCCTCGAGGTAAGCACCGCAAGGGATAATGCGCTTCTGGTCGCCCAAGATAGCCTCAACTACTGATGCTGCAGCAGCACCTGGAGCATACCAAGCTGATGTGCCGAGAAGGCCTGTCAAAGTTGCACCACCAACCATTGTGTCGGCAGCAACCTGAGCGAGCTTCTTCTTTGAAAGGAACTGCGATGCAGGAACACCCTTGATAGTAGCCTTTGAAGTCAAAGGAATCATAGTTGTATCGCCGTGACCACCGATAACCATACCGTCAACATCGTGGATGTTAGCGCCAGTAGCCTTAGCCAAGTAGCAACGGAAACGTGAAGAATCCAAAGCACCACCCATACCGATTACACGGTTCTTAGGAAGACCTGTTGACTTGAGTGTAAGGTAAGCCATTGTATCCATTGGGTTAGATACGATAACGAAGATAGCGCGTGGAGAGTGAGCCAAAGCCTGTGATACAACGCTCTTTACGATGTTAGCGTTTGTGCCGATAAGCTCCTCGCGAGTCATACCTGGCTTACGTGGAATACCTGAAGTTACAACCACTACATCTGAGTTAGCTGTCTTCTTGTAGTCGTTAGTGCAGCCTGTAAGCTTTGTCTTGAAATCAGTTGTAGCTGATGCCTGATACATATCGAGCATCTTACCCTCTGAAAGGCCCTCCTTGATATCGATCAATACAACCTCGTCAGCAATGTTGCGTGCTGCCAATACGTTAGCGCAAGTTGCGCCCACCATACCAGCGCCGATAACTGTTACTTTTGACATAATTTTCTTCTTTTATTGTTTAATAATCTATTAGCACGATTCAGATTAGCCGATAAGCTCTGCGTAAGCCTCTGGAGAGAGCAAAGCATCATACTCGGCAGGATCAGACATCTTAACCTTGATCATCCAACCCTCACCATAAGGATCAGAGTTAACCAATGCTGGATCAGCATCAACAGCGTCGTTGAACTCAACAACCTCGCCACCTACAGGAATAAATGCATCGCTAACAGTCTTCACAGCCTCGATTGAGCCGAAAACCTCACCTGCAGCCAAAGTCTCACCTACTGTTGGAACGTCAACAAATACGATGTCACCCAACTGGCTCTGTGCAAAATCTGTAATACCTACATAGGCATACTCACCCTCGATACGGCACCACTCGTGGTCGTTCGAGTACTTCAAATTTGAAGGAATATTCATAATCGTTATGGTTTATAAATTGTTTCTATTTGCTTCGTTTCATCAAAAATGATACACCAAAGGCATAATCTACACAAAGATAGGAGTATTTTTCTAATCTTCAGTAAATTTTGTTATATTTTTAACAGAAAATTCAATTTCTTTGAACTGATAGCTCCGCTCCTCGCCCTTTTCATTCTCGACACGCAGTGCTCCCGATGGCTCTACGCCACGAATCGTGCCGCGAAAACGCTCGCCACTGGGCAGAAAATACCAATGCAAGGCATCACGACGATAGAGCACCTCGTGGTAATCCTCCTGAATCTGCTGCTCGCCACCCTGGCGCAACATCTCATAGCGGGCCATCACCGCCTCGGCCACCCTGCGGAGCACCTCCTCGGTGTCGAGCTCTACCCTTGTGAGCTGCTGCATCGAGACAGGATTGGGCAAATCGGGTGAAAACTCCATCTGATTAACATTCAGACCAATACCCGCTATCGTGCGGCCGATTTCGCTACCCTGCAACTTATGCTCGATGAGGATTCCCGCCAGCTTCCTATCGCCCACATAGATATCGTTGGTCCACTTGATTTTGGCCACGATACCATAATAGCGCAGAGCATCAACCACGCCCAACGCCACCGCCTGCGAGAGCAAAAACTGCCTTAAAATCGGCACAAATCGAGGCTCGAAGATGGCCGAGAAAGTGATATTCTCGCCCTTGCGGCTCTCCCACTTGTGGCCACGCTGACCTCGGCCCGCACTCTGCTGGTCGGCCCAGATAATATCGCCCTCGCCATAGGTGGGCTTGGCCGCCTCGTCGTTGGTCGAGGCGAGTATGTCGAAATGGTAAATCATCGCTTACTTTTCATCGCCCGCTCGGCAAAATATCGCCACAGCGGAGCTGCGTGGGTACACTGCATAATCTCGTTGGCCGCCAGCAGTTCGAGCACCTCATCGGCCGACATAATATGCACCTTTATATCCTCGCTCTGCTCGGTCTGCTGCTCGGCAACAGGCTCTACGCCCTCGGCCAAAAATGTATAGACCGTATTGTTGTGGTTGGTGGGGTTGGCCGACGTTATGAAGAACTCGCGCCACACGCCACCGCCATAACCCGTCTCCTCCAACAACTCACGGCGTGCGCTCTGCTCGGGCGTTTCGCCCTCGTCGCAACACCCCGCAACAAGCTCATAGCGAGTCTCGCCCAGAGCGTGACGATACTGGCTAATCATCACAAACTCGCCCGAGGTGGTTATCGCTATCACGTTCACCCAATCGGGGAACTCAAAGATATACCACTCAGGCACAACCGCACCCGTTGGCAGTTGCACACTCTCTCGGCGCACTGTAAACCAGGGGCGCTTGGCCAGATACTCACTTGAAAGCACCTTCCAGGGACGATGTTTTGGTCTTTGAATGCTCATTTTTTGCATTATTTGCCCTCGCCAGCCCGTTTTGAGGGCCGCAAAGGTCATTTTTGGGATAAAAACTCTATCTTTGTGGTGTAAAGATAGATAAAATTGGGCAAAAAGCAGATGGACGAAACCAAATTTTCCTAACTTTGCAACCTGTTATTCTACATTTACAGACAAATAGTATGAAAGTATATAAATTTGGAGGTGCGTCGGTACGCAATGCCGACGGTGTGAAGAACTTGCGCCACATTGTGGAGGGCGAGGATAACTTGTTTATCATTGTATCAGCAATGGGTAAGACTACAAACGCTCTGGAGCGCGTGTTTACCCATATGCAGAGGGTTGAGAAGGAGGCCGCCAACGAAGAGATTAAGCAGATTCAGGAGTATCACGCTGCAATCATCGACGAACTGTGGGGCGAGCACACCGACATCAACGAGGTGACACTCCTCTTTGGTCAGTTGCGCAACATCGTGAACGACATCGTATATCGCCCATCGGATGCCGAGTTGTGGTACGACACAATCGTGGCTTTCGGTGAGCTTATCTCTACAACCATCATCTCGAAGTACCTCAACCACACAGGGCTTCGCAACCGCTGGATTGATATGCGTACCACATTCGTTACCAACCAGCGCCACAAGGATGCCAATGTCGATATCAAGGCTTCGGAGCTTCGCCTGAAGGCATCATTGGAGAATACAGGTGTGGGCGTATTCGTGGGACAGGGCTTTATAGGTGCTGCACCCGACGGCACCACAACCACTCTCGGTCGCGAGGGTTCGGACTACTCGGCTGCCGTTGTGGCTCACATCCTCAACGCAGAGTCGATGTCGGTATGGAAGGATGTGGACGGCGTGCTGAATGCCGATCCAAAGATTTTCAAGGATGCCGTTAAGATTGATGCGCTGAACTACCTCGACACAATCGAGCTGGCCTACAGCGGTGCGCAGATTATCCACCCAAAGACTATCAAACCTTTGCAGAACAAGAATATCCCACTCTATGTGCGTCCGTTTGGCGACAAGACAAAGCCTGGCACAGTAATCAATGGCGAGGCCGAGCACGTTACGCTGCCAATCCTTATCTACAAGCGTGACCAGGTGTTGCTTATCATCCGCTCAAAGGATTTCTCGTTTGTGATGGAGGAGAAGTTTGCAGTTATCTTCTCGCTGCTCGACCACTTCCGCATCAAGACTCACCTTATCAACAACTCGGCTGTCGATTTGGGACTCTGCATCGATGCCTCTTGGCATATCGACGAGCTTATCAAGGCTTTAGAGGCCGAGAACTTCGAGGTGGAGAAGCACGACAACGTGGGCCTGCTCACAGTGCGCAACTACAACGACGACTTGTATCACCGCTATGTGAAGATGCAGAAGCATATCGTGCGTCAGGTGAACCCCGAGTCGATGCGTGTGGTGCTGCGTGAGGCCAATTTTTAGACCATAACCAACAACAAAACATAAAACAAACCAATCAACACCGACAATCCTTCGCGTCAGATTGTCAACCAATTTTTATTTAACCTTTTAACAAAAAGCAGAGATGAAAAAGTTTGTTTTATCAATTTTGTGCGCCTTAGCCTTCGCTTTGCCCTCGATGGCTCAGGGTGGTATCAACGACAAGGGCGACAACATTATCGGAGAGTACCTCACCGATCGTGGCGGCAGCAAGAGCAAGGTTCGCATCACAAAGAATGCCAACGGCACCTACAATGCTCAGGTATTCTGGGTGGAGAACCCTTATGACAAGGATGGCAAGAAGCGTAAGGATGTGAAGAATCCCGACAAGAGCCTCCGCAATGTGGATGTTGACCAGATTGTGATTGTCGAGGGTTTGAAGTACAACCCCGAGGATAAGAACTGGGGCGGTGCGAAGATCTATGATCCGACAAAGGGCCTCAAGGTGAACGCCTCGGCTCAGTTTGAGACCGCCGACAAGCTCAAGCTTCGCGGTACGATTATGGGTATGGGTGTTACACTCTACTGGCACCGTATCAAAAAATAGAGACGACTACAAAAAGAGCAAGGGTGAAGACGCTGGTCTTCACCCTTTGATTTTATATTGTTAGGTGTTTTCTGCCATCTCCCGACAGATAATTTCGGATTGTTGAGCTATTTTGAGGATTGCCGAAGGCCGAGAAACCGCAGTTTACTAAACATAAATGAGGATTTCAGCCACAAGGCAGATGCCGAAAGAGTCACGCTCGCAAAACCCACCATCATCCCGACAGATAATTTCGGATTGTTAGGCTATTTTGAAGCTGCTCGCAAGGGCTGAAACCGCAGCATACTTGACGTATGTGAGGATTTCAGGCGCAAGGCAGATGCCGAAATAGCCAACAAGCCAAATTATCTCTATCTCTGGAAGAGGGATTTGTATTTGTGTATAAAATATACTGGTGTACAACTCCACGCGTGACAATAGCTATTCATTGGGTGGAACTTGTAAGGAGATTTGAAATCATCGTTAGGATCATAAACCTCCCAGAATGTGTCGGCACCCTTGTCCACCATATCACCCCAGTAGGTGATGAGCATCTCGCGGGCACGCTCCTCCATACCGCACTGAATCATAGCCTCGATAAGATAGTGGTAGGCATAAGGCGAGCCGATGTAGCAAGCAGTATCGTCGGCAAGCACATACTCCAAAGCCTTCACAGCCTCCTTCTTGTCGAGTGTACCAGAGAGAATCATCCACACCTGCGAGAGGTATGAAATCTGTGCATCGGGGCCTGACTTCATCACACCCAACTTCTTGTCGTAGAATGTCTCACGCGACGCCTTGCGCATATCCTTCAGCACCTTTGGCCAGTCTGCCACCTCGGCCTCGCGACCGAGCATCTTGGCCAGCTCATAGCTCTGCTCGATAGCAAATGTCATAAGGCCCTGCATAGGCGCGTGGCGGTTGAGCTCATCCTTCCAGTCGAATACCAGCCAGTACTGAGGCTGCTTCTCCACGTCGAAGACGTTGTTTTTAAGGTAGCTTCTCGCGAACTCCACCTGATGCTTCACTACGGGCCACAACTCATCGGCAGTCTCTCGGTCGCCAGTCTGCTTTAGATAGTCATAGAGTGCCACACCATAGAGCAGGCTGTAGTCCATAACGTGGAGTCCCATATCGGGACGCTCGGGCAGATGCTCATAGACCGTACCACGCAGGAAGCCATTGTCGGGAGTCATACCAGCCAACAGATAGAGGCAACGGCGTGTAAGGGTGTGATTCTTGTAAGAATAGGAATTAGCCAATGCCTCCAGATAGAGGTCGCCAACCCACAATCGCTGGTCGCGCTTCGGGCCATCCTCATAGACTGTCTGCATACACTCGGCCAGAGTCTTCAGGCCAATATCGTTAATCTTCTTGATGATAGGCGCAGTACCCTCGGCCAGCTCGGGCACCGAGCCTGTTGCCGATGTCTGAGCCTGAAAATTGAAGTCGGCAAAGACAAAGTCGTAGTACGATTCGGCCAAAAGCTCAATCTTCACATAGCGGCAAGCCAATCGGCGCTCCACCTTCACCTCGGCAGGCATACGCATAACGGTAATAATCTCATCCTGCAGCCACGCACGGCTCAAGCTACCCGCAGGCAGTGGATCAAACGGAGTGTTGAGCTCGCCTGGCACCTCGGCAAAGGTGAGTTTGAAACGCACAGGGGCATCGGTTGGCATATTCATATCGAAGAGCCTGAACGAGAAGTAGCCCGTATAGTGGTTGCCCAAGTCGAGGATAACCTCCTTGCGGGGCTTGAACGACTCTTTGTAGAGCACCTCTACCGATTCGCCAGTTGGCTCCATACGCCACCCCTGAAATGCACTTTTGTCGGCCACTGGGCGCACGATGGCAACAGGCTTGATATTCTGCTTCGCAAGCTGAGGGATACACTCGGTGGATTTCTTCAGCCAGCCGTCACGCTTGTCGGCCCAGCTTAATACAGCATCCTGAGCCATTAGCTGAGTTGCAGCCAACAGGGCTACAACCATAAAAATTGGTTTAAGTACTCTTCTTTTCATATCATTTATTGTTTGAATTTTCATCTTCCAAATCTGAGGTTTGTTCTGAGTTTGCGGTCTGCTCCGAATCTCGCTGCTGCATACGCGCTATGGTGCGGCCGAGATATTTGTGAATATCGGCTTGCAGAAGCGTGTAGAGCGGACACGAGGTGTAGTTCTCGTTATCGAGCAGCACATCGCGAATCGAACGCAGAGAGTTCACATAGTTGCTCATCTCGTTCTTGAGTGGCAGGCCAGTCTTGTTCGACGAGTTGATTTTGGCAATCGACATCGAACGCAGTTTGTCGCACACCGAGTTGAGTATCACCATCACCACATTGTCCATCAACGTGTGGCCGTGCATAAAGAGGTAGGTGTTTTCGGGTGTTACGCCCTTCTGTTGCAGCTCCTCGGCAAAGGCATCGAGTCCCTGCGCCATCTGCGGATAATCCTCCTCGAGTCGCCTGAGTCGGCGGGCAATATTGCGTTCGAGCCACGCCAATGTGTCGGCACCGTTGTTCTCCACCTCAAGATATCCCAACCTCACAGCATTCTTGAAATCGGCCAAAGGCAGAGCCGACTGGCACGACTGCTGGGCCGAGTAGGCATACCACAGGAACATAGGGTAGATTATGCGCGAATACTCGGCCATAAACTCCACAAAATCGAATATCTTGCAGTCGTTCTTGGTGGCCTTCACGCAGACATTGTGCAGCGAGGGGGCATAGCAGAGATAGTTCTCGGTGGCGTAGGTGTAGGTGTGGAACATATACTCGGCGCTGCTGATCATCTCCGACTGCTCGGTCTTATCGCCAAACAGATAGTCGAAATCAGAATCGACACAGAGCAGCATATCCTCGCCCGACTGGGGAATCATCGACATCAGCACCTTCTTACCCTTAGGCAAGTCCTCGCGGTTGGGTACCGATATTTCGAAACGCAGAAACGGATTGTCGAAATGGTCGAAAATAGCGCGCCAGAAGGCCACATCTTCGTAACCCTCGACAAACACCCTCACCACCCTACGGCCATCGTCCAGCGACTGAGGTATCGACATCTGGCAGTCGCAACGATGCTGATGCTGGGGTTCAAATTTCAATTTTTCGACTCTTGTCCGTTTCATAATTTGTTGTAAATATAATAAAATAGTAAATTTGCACCAAACATTGACCGACGTTTTGCTACGCAGAGCATAATTTTCCGCTCTTTCAGGGCCTTTTAGCCCGAAGATTGCACCCTGCCGAGCCGAGCGAAGTCAGAAAACGAAACCTACTATGAGCGATTGGAAACAGCGACTCGGAATGGTCTATTCGACCAACCCCGATTTTCAGTACACAACCAGCGAGCCCGAGCAGGCCGCAACCCTGCCCCCTGCACAGCAGAATCTGAGAGTGTGGCTCGACCGCAAACAGCGCGGTGGCAAGCAGGTGACTCTGGTAAAGGGCTTTGTGGGCAGCGAGGAGGACCTTGCCGAGCTTGGCCGTATGCTCAAGAGCCGTTGTGGTGTGGGTGGCTCGGCCAAAGATGGCGAGATAATCATCCAGGGCGACCATCGCGACCGCGTGGTGGAGCTGCTTACTGCCTCAGGCTACAAGTGCAAAAAGGCGGGCAGCTAAACTCGCATATTCTTCCACCGAGAGGCAATGTATCGACGATTATTCACATATCTGCTTGTTATGTTTGTTGCGCTGATGATGGTGCAACGAGCCGATGCTCAGTATTATAGCTGGGGTGCCGATCCGCTCTACTACAAGTGGAATGTGGCCTCGACCGACAAGGTGAAGGTAATCTATCCACGCCAGACCGAGCAGATCGGACTCACCACGCTCTACTATGCCGACAAGCTAAAGCCCCACATCTCGTATGGTTTTAAGCTACCGCCGCTGGAGCTGCCGTTTGTTGTTCACCCCGAAAATATGCGCTCGAATGGCCTTGTGATGTGGCTGCCCAAGCGAGTGGAGTTCCTCTCGTCGCCTGCCGTTGACAGCTATTCGATGCCCTGGCTCAAACAGCTCGTGGCTCACGAGTATCGCCACGCCACGCAGTACAACAACCTCAACGTGGGCTTCGTGAAGTTCCTGAGCTATCTGATTGGCCAGCAGAGTTCTACAATCGGCCTGATATATATGCCGCTATGGATGATGGAGGGTGATGCCACGCAGTTCGAGACCGAGGCTTCGTCGTTTGGTCGAGGCAAGCAACCCCGATTCACGCTGGAGTTTCGCGCTATGGGCGACGTTGTGAACCGCTACCGCAATATGGACAAATACTTCTGTGGCTCATACCGCAACTACATCCCCGACCACTACCAGCTCGGCTATCAGATGGTGGTTCACGGCAACTCACTTACGGGCCGAGTGATGGCCAACGATATGGCCGCATACGGTCCACGCCGCCCCTGGACAATCGTATCCGAGAACTGGCGAATGAAGGCACTGTTTGGTTTCAACACCCAACAACTCTTCAAATCGACTTTCGACAACCTCTCTAACCACTGGGACTCGCTGCCAAAGGTGGAGAACAGCAGCCGTATGCTGCCCGCCCCACCCACCGAGAGCTACACCACATACAGCCACCCCATAAGCATATCGCCCAGCCAGATAGTTATGCTCAAGCAGGACCTCGACAAGCCCTCGCGCTTTGTGGTGCTCAACCCCACAACGGGTAGCGAGCAGCGATTGGCCTACACGGGTTTGATTGCCACACGCCCCGCTTTCGACACCACAACGGGCAGGATATACTGGACCGAGTATCGCCGCAGTACGCTCTTTCAGCAGAAGGTAACGTCGGCACTCTGCTATATGGAGCTCGACAAGGCTCGCCCACGCATCGCGAAATCGAGAAAGCAGAATATTCTATACCCTTCGCCCGACCAGCGCGGAGGCTTGGCTTGGGTGCAATACTCACCCAAAGGCATCTACACGCTCCACCACCGTGACAACGACGGCATCGAGCGCACCCTCTCGCTCCCATTCGGGCAGGAGGTACACTCGCTGGCGTGGGACAACAAGAGCGAGCGTTACTACTGCATCATCACTGGCGACGAAGGTATGTGGATTGCCCGCAGTGGAGCAGGTGGCGACATCACAGCTCCTCTTGAGCAGGTTACACGCCCAGCATACATCACCCTGAGCGATTTGCGTGCCGCCGACGGCAAGTTGTATTATGGCTCGATAGCTTCGGGACGCGACGAAGTGCACTGCTTCGATATCGAGAGCGGCAAGGAGTATCAGCTCTCGCAATCGACCTATGGCTCGTTCTCGCCAGCACCCACCAGCGACGGACAGGTGGTGATGACCACCTACGATTCGATGGGTTACCACCCCTCGATTCAGCCCGCCCAGAGCACGATACGCGAGGTGGAGTATTCCCGTCTGCCGAGCGATATACTCCTACCCAAGAGCCAGAGTTGGGGTTTGATAAATCTCGACACCATACCCATAGCTCAAATCGACACCACGCAGGCCAACCTGCCTCGTCGTGAGAAGCGCTACCGCAAGGGGCTTCACCAGTTCAACTTCCACAGTTGGGCCCCTATGTCGTATGATCCATTTGCGCTGAGTGAGGAGGGAAGCATAGTAATGAATGCGGGAGCAACGCTGATGACGCAGAATCTGCTCTCGTCGTTGCAAGGTTTTGTGACTTATGGCTATGGCTTAAAGGAGGGGCACATATTCAAGACCTCGCTGCGTTACTATGGTCTTGGCCCAACCATCAGCTTCAACGCATCGTATGGCGGCAAGCAGAACATCTACCCCATCTATGTCTATAACCCCGAGAAGCACTCGATAGAGTTCCCAATCCCGCCCACACGAGGCAAATACTATTCGCTGGGGCTGGATGTCACCTTCCCACTGCTCTTCCAGCGCGGTTATCACACCCGCTACCTGATACTCGCAGCGCAGGGTAACTACTCCAATGGATTGGTGGCCAACACAGGCCGACTCAAATTCGATGACAGCTTAAGCAACGTGGCTACCATAGGCTACAAAGAGGGACTCTACCTCACTTCGTTCTCGCTCGGATTTCAGGATATGGTGAGCCGCGCCCATCGCGACTTTGCACCACCCTGGGGCGTGGCGGCAACGGTGAACTATGCCATCAACCCCGCCAGCGGCAGTTTCAGCGACCTGCTGGCCCTCTATGCCAAGTTCTACACACCTGGATTCTTTGCCCACAACAGCCTCAACTTGGCGGTGGCCTACCAGACCTCGATTGGCGGATTCCAAAGCGAGGATGCCCTCTCGGCTCTCACCTTCAAATCGTCGAACCTGCTGCTTCGCGGTTTCAACTCGTCGCAAATCGAGAATAACCACTATATGGCCGCATCGCTCAACTATCAGTTCCCCATCTGCTACCCCGATGGTGGAATCAGAGGCATATTCTTCCTCAAGCGTGTGCGTATGAACCTCGGATTCGACATTGCACAGTATCGCCGAACAGTGATTGACCGCCCCAACGACCGAATCTACCGCGACTGGCATCACCTGAATTCGTGGGGCGGCGATTTGATTTTCGATGTCAACTTCCTGAGTCAGCCCGAATCGGCCACCACAGCCCTCAAGCTCTCGTTCTACCAGCCCAGCGAGGGTGGATTCTACTTTGCCGCAGGATTGGAGTTGCCATTCTAAGCTCATAATCACGCAAAAAGAGTCTTGCTACCTGCCTCCTATTTTCGTGTTGCAGGCACAAAATTTCCGCACAAAAAAGTTCCAATCGACCACCAATGAAGCTCATAGGCGAATAAACTTGTCACAAAGGCAAAATAATTTTGAATTTTGAATTTTGAATTTTGAATTATTCACTACCTTTGTACGTTGGAATAAAGCGCAAATTCAAGAGTATGACCATAAAAGAGTATTTCAAGGATAAGAACAATCAGGTCAAGGCGATGTGGGTGGTGTGTATGTCCCCCGTTGCACTGATTTTCATTATGCTGGCGCTGGCCGCCTGCGGAGTATTTGGCCGTATGCCATCGTTCGAGGAGTTGGAGAACCCCAAAAGCAACCTCGCAACCGAGATTTATGGCGACAATGGCCACGTTATTGGCACATTCTTCGTCGAGAACCGCTCATATGTTCAGTATGAGGAGCTCTTCCCCGAAGATCCTGCCAACCACCTCAGACTCGACGGCGAGGATGTGCCCCCAATCGTGGCGGCGCTCATCTCGACCGAGGATGTGCGTTTCCGCAGCCACTCGGGTATCGACATCCCATCGCTTTTCCGTGTGGGTATCAAGACCATCGCGCTGAGAAACTCATCACAGGGTGGCGGTTCGACCATCACCCAGCAGCTCGCCAAGAACCTCTTTCCTCGCGACACCGTGCGCAACCGAGGCAAGGTGGCTCGTACGGCAAAACTCGTGCAGTCGAAGTTCAAGGAGTGGATTACCGCCATCAAGCTCGAGCACAACTACACCAAGAACGAGATTGCGGCAATGTATCTCAACACAGTAGGTTACGGCTCAAATGCCTATGGCATAAAATCGGCGGCAAGCACATTCTTTGGCAAGTCGCCCAACGAGTTGAATATTCAGGAGGCAGCAGTATTGGTTGGCGTGGTGAACGCCCCAACCCGCTACTCGCCCATCATCAACCCCGAGAGCTCGCTCAACCGCCGCAACGTGGTGCTGAGTCGTATGCGCAGTGCGGGAGCTATCTCACGCAAGATGTGCGACTCACTCTCGGCACTCCCCATCACGCTCAACTACAAGCCCATCACCCACAACAGCGGTGAGGCCACCTACTTCCGCGAGATGTTGCGTAACACGATGAACGCCAAGCGCCCTGTGCGCCGCCAGTTCCTCACCGACTGGGACTACGAGCAGGCAATCAAGGAGTATGACGAGAATCCTTTGGTGGGTTGGTGCCACAAGAACAAGAAGGCCGACGGCACATCATACAACATCTATCGAGATGGTTTGCGCATCTACACCACCATCAGCCCCGCTATGCAGAAGTATGCCGAACAGGCCATTCAGAAGCAGATGGAGAGCGTTATACAGCCCCGTATGGACAGGCAGGTGAAATCAACCGGCGTACTCTTCCAGGACACAACTCCCGAGGAGAGAGAGGCCATCATCAAGCGCGCAATGAAGAACTCCGACCGCTACCGCGAGATGAAGCGAGATGGCGTGGCCGAGAAGGATATCTACGCCTCGTTTGAGAAGAAGTGCAAGATGCGCATCTTCACATTCAAGGGCGAACGCGATACTATGCTCACCCCTCGCGACTCTATCCTCCACCACAAGCGCATTATGCGTGCATCGTTTGTGGCTATGGATCCACGTTCGGGCCACGTCAAGGCATACGTCGGAGGTCCAAACTTCCGCTACTTCAAGTATGATATGGCCAAGCAGGGCAAGCGTCAGATTGGCTCGACTGTGAAGCCATTTATCTACACCTTTGCAATCGACCAGCTCGGTCTTACACCTTGCACCTACGCCCCCAACATCCCCGTTTCGATTGAGACACCTGCGGGCATCTGGTCGCCAAAGGAGGCTGGCAAGGTGGAGTATGACGGTGTGCAGCACCCACTCTACTGGGGATTGGCCAACTCGCGCAACAACTATTCGGCGTGGATTATGAAGCAGGCCAAGCAGCCCGAAACGGTGGCCGACTTCCTGCACAATATGGGTATCAACAGCTACATCTACCCCGCCTATGCCCTCTGCCTGGGTGCGTTTGAGTCGAATGTTTACGAACTTGTGAGCGCCTACTCGACATTTGTAAACGAGGGAGTACACATCGACCCTATATTCGTTACTCGCATCGAGGATAGACAAGGCAACCTTATCTCGAGCTTCGTTCCGCAGTCACACGACGCGGTGAACAAATACACCGCCTACACTATGCTCACTATGTTGCAGCGAGTAATCACGATGGGTACTGGTGGTCGCCTCGGCTGGCAGTTCGGAATGAAGGATATGGAGATTGGCGGTAAGACAGGTACTTCAAACGAGAACCGCGACGCTTGGTTTATGTGCGTAACGCCCCACCTTGTGGCTGGCTCGTGGGTTGGAGGCGAGGACCAGTCGGTACACCTCTCATACAGCGCCGAGGGTAGTGTGATGGCTCTGCCTATCGTGGGTGAGTTCCTCACAAAGGCCTATGCCGATCCATCGTTAGGAATGAACCGCGAGGCACGTTTCTCTCGCCCCGAAGGCTGGCAGTCGTATGATTGTCCAAAGGAGATGTCGGCAGCGGGCACAGCGATAGAGCAGACATCGGCAGGCGACGAATTCTTCGACTAAGGATTTTTCAACAAACAGATAATTAACAGATTACACACACTCGGGCGAAACGTCCGAGAAAAGGTTATTGAGAATATGAGAATTGCAATTGTAGGCGCGAGTGGCGCAGTTGGTCAGGAGTTTTTGACCATTCTTAATGAGAGAACAGATTTCCCTGTTGACGAGTTGTTGCTCTTTGGCTCGGCTCGCAGCGCAGGTACAAAATATGAGTTTCGTGGCAAGCAGATCGAGGTGAAGCTCCTGCAGCACAACGACGACTTCAAGGGTGTGGATATCGCCCTCACATCGGCTGGCGGCTCAACATCGGTAGAGTTTGCTGAGACCATCACCAAGCACGGCACATTGATGATTGACAACTCATCGGCTTTCCGTATGGATGCCGATGTGCCTTTGGTTGTGCCCGAGGTGAATCCAGAGGATGCGCTCAATGCACCTCGCAGAATCATCGCCAACCCCAACTGCACAACTATCCAGATGGTAGTGGCTTTGAACGCTATCGAGAAGCTCTCGCACATCAAGCGTGTACACGTTGCCACATATCAGTCAGCAAGTGGCGGTGGCGCACAGGCTATGGCCGAGCTCAAGCAGCAGCACGAGCAGCTTGTGGCGGGCGAGGAGCCTACCGTAAATAAGTTTGCTTATCAGTTGGCTTACAACGTAATCCCCCACATCGACGTATTCACCGACAACGACTACACTAAGGAGGAGATGAAGATGTTTAACGAGACTCGCAAGATTATGCACTCCGATATAGCCGTTTCGGCTACTTGCGTGCGTGTGCCGGTTATGCGTGCTCACTCTGAGAGTATTTGGTTGGAGACCGAGCGTCCGATCTCAATCGAGGAGGCTCGCGAGGCCTTTTCGACAAGCGAGGGCATCGTGCTGATGGACGAGCCAGCGCAAAAGCAGTATCCTATGCCTCTGTTTATCGCAGGCAAGGATCCTGTCTATGTTGGTCGCATCCGCAAGGATCTCACCAACGAGAACGGCTTGGCGTTCTGGTGTGTTGCCGACCAGATTAAGAAGGGTGCGGCGCTCAACGCTGTGCAGATTGCTGAGTGGATTATCCGCAATAAAAAATAGTCAAATAGTATTGGCTTTAAGTCAAATTTATATCATAGATATAGAATTAGGGCGTTGCAACAATTTGTGACGCCCTAATTGTTTGATGATTTCACATTTTTTTATTAGATTTGCAGAGATTATGGCCTGCTGTAAGGCTTACAACAAATTGCGGCAGTGGCCAAGCAGAGAGAAAATTTTAACAAAACAGATAAAATAGATTCAATTATGGCTGATTTCATCTATCAGGAGCCCTATCCAATCGAGAAGGACACCACCGAGTATGAGCTCGTTACGACCGACTATGTAAAGGTTGTTGAGTGCGACGGACGCAAGATTTTGAAGGTTGATCCCAAAGGTCTTGAACTTCTTTCAAAGCGCGCCTACAGCGACGTTTCGTTCTATTTGCGCCCTGCCCACTTGCAGAAGCTCGCAAACATTCTTGAGGATCCAGAGGCATCGAGCAACGACAAGTTCGTAGCCTACACAATGCTTATGAACCAGGCTGTGGCTGCCGAGGGCGAGCTTCCAACTTGCCAGGATACAGGTACTGCCATCTGCATCGGCCACAAGGGCGAGGATGTTTACACAGGTGCTGACGATGCTGAGTGCATCGCAAAGGGCGTTTACGAGACTTACAAGGAGCGTAACTTGCGCTACTCTCAGGTTGTGCCATTCACAATGACCGACGAGAAGAACTCTGGCACCAACCTCCCAGCTCAGATTGACATCTATGCTGGCCACCCAGGCTCAATGGAGTATGAGTTCCTCTTCATCACTAAGGGCGGTGGCTCGGCTAACAAGACATTCCTCTATCAGCAGACAAAGGCTCTGCTGAACGAGAACTCACTCACAGCATTCTTCAAGGAGCACTTGAAGGATTTGGGTACTTCGGCTTGCCCTCCTTACCACTTGGCAGTCTGCATCGGCGGTACATCGGCTGAGATGTGTTTGTCAACAGTGAAGAAGGCTTCTGCTGGTTATCTCGACCATCTGCCAACATCAGGCAACGAGGGTGGTCGCTGCTTCCGCGATTTGGAGTGGGAGGAGAAGATTACCAAGATGTGTCAGGAGATGGGTATGGGTGCTCAGTTCGGCGGCAAGTATTATGTTCACGATGTTCGCGTTATCCGCGCACCTCGTCACGCCGCAAGTTGCCCAGTTGCCATCGGCGTAAGCTGCTCGGCAGACCGTAACATCAAGGCTAAGATTACTCCAGAGGGTATCTTCGTTGAGAAGTTGGAGAAGAACCCAGCACGTTTCTTGCCAGCACAGGCTCCAGCAATGAACCCAGCAGTTGATATCGACCTCGACGAGGGTATGGACAAGGTTCGCGAGATTCTCACTCAGTATCCTATCAAGACTCGCTTGAACTTGAAGGGTACACTCATCGTGGCTCGCGACATCGCTCACGCTCGCATCAAGCAGATGCTCGACGAGGGACAGCCAATGCCTGAGTACTTCAAGAAGCACCCTGTATATTACGCAGGCCCTGCCAAGACTCCAGAGGGTATGGCTTCGGGTTCATTCGGTCCAACTACCGCAGGTCGTATGGACTCATACGTTGACCAGTTCCAGAAGGCTGGCGGCTCAATGATTATGGTGGCTAAGGGTAACCGCTCGAAGGCCGTTACAGATGCTTGCCAGGCTAACGGCGGCTTCTACCTCGGCTCAATCGGTGGTCCTGCGGCAGTACTTGCAAAGAACTCTATCAAGAGCGTGGAGGTGGTTGACTTCCCTGAGCTCGGTATGGAGGCCGTGCGCAAGATTTATGTCGAGAACTTCCCAGCCTTTATCATTGTTGACGATAAGGGTAACGACTTCTTCGCAGATTTCGCACACTAATCAAAATTTACAATAAAAGAGTTTTGCGCCTCGCAATGGGGCGCAAAATTTTGTTTTTCAACCTCGTGGCAAAATAAATGCGAGGTTTGTTACGTTTTACAGCATAGCGCAACCGTTTGCGCGCGCATACGCGACGATTCGAGTAGAACGAAATGATAGATATGAGAAGAGTAGAGAGCTTATTCAAACACATCACACTCACCTTTGCCGCCCTCTTTATGTGGGCTACGGCACTGGCCGACGGTACCACCACGTTTGAGGTAAATACCCCTATGATGGTGGCCACAGGCGAGATGTTCAGAGTGGAGTTCACCCTCACCAACGGTGACGCCGAGAACAACTCGTTCAAAGCCCCCGACTTCGAAGGCCTCGACGTGTTGGCTGGCCCCGTTACATCGAAAGGCCGCTCGGTGCAGATTGTCAACGGCAACCGCACCACCACAACCACTATGAGTATCTCATATACCGTTGTGGCACAGAAGGAGGGTAATATCACCATCGGAGCTGCGGAGATTATCTCCGACGGCAAGACTTTCCGCACGAAGGTCACACCTATCGAGGTGGTGAAGCAGGATACACAGCGACAGGAGGCGGCTGCCACACAGCGCGGTACGGCCGTGCAGAATCAGTTGGCCGAGGATGACATCCTGCTCAAGATGAATCTCTCACGCACAACGGTCTATAAGGGCGAGCCTATTCGCGCTTCGCTTACGCTCTACACCCGCGCCAATATCGCTGGCTTCGAGAACGTAAAGTTGCCATCGTTCAACGGCTTCTGGTCGCAGGAGCTTCCTACCGACAACTATCAGGCAGAGCGAGTAAACGAGAACGGCAAGATTTACAACTCGCAGATTATCAAGGAGTATCTGCTCTACCCACAGCAGAGCGGTCAGGTGACAATCGAATCAACCGACCTGACGGCCATTGCACAGGTGGTGGTGCAGAGCAGCCGCAACTTCGATCCATTCTTCGGAGGAGGCAACGAGGTCTATAACGTGCGACGTGCGCTCTCAACGGGCAAAATCAATGTGACTGTAAACGAGCTGCCTGCTGGTGCTCCCGCATCGTTTAAGGGTGCTGTGGGTTCGTTTACGATTTCATCTACCCCTCCCGCCACCGAGCTTAAGGCCAACTCGGCCGCAACCTACATAGTGAGGATTTCGGGTACGGGTAACTTCTCGTTTATTCAGGCGCCATCGCTCCCTCTGCCCACATCGTTTGAGCAGTATAATATCCGCAATAGCGAGTCAATTCGCTCAACCACCGCTGGTATGACTGGTTTCCGCCAGTTTGAGTATCCGTTTATTGCTCGCGCAGAGGGCGACTACGACATTGCCCCAGTCGAGTTCTCATACTTCAGCCCCGAGAAGGGAGCTTATGTGACGCTCTCGACCAATCCGCTCAACATCAAGGTTGCACCCGACACATCGGCCGGAGCAACGCAGACTCCTCAGGTTGTAACCTCAACCGCATCGAAGGAGGATGTGCGTCAGCTCGGCAGCGATATCCGCTTTATCAAGTTGGGCCGTCCTGCACTGCGCACCACAGCAGCACCGCTGATGCTCAGTGGTACATACTTCCTCGTTGTGGCACTGCTTGTGGTGATGTTCATTGTGGCCTACTTCACGCTTCGCCAGCGAATACGCAACAGCAAGAATACTGTATTGGTGCGTAACCGCCGAGCTAACAAGGTGGCCGTGCAGCGATTCCGCGCAGCCGAGAAGTTTATGAAAGAGGGCAACCGCCACTCATTCTTCGAGGAGATGTTGCGTGCCTTGTGGGGTTATATGGGCGACAAGCTCAACATCCCCGTTGCCGACCTTACGAAGGAGGGCATCCGCGAGGAGTTGCAGCGCCGAGGCATCGAACCTGCTCAGGCACAGCACTTCACCGACATCATCACCCGTTGCGACGAGGCTCAGTATTCACCAGCCGAGTCGGTACAGATGAGCGATGTATATACCGACGGTGTAAATATCATCTCACACATTGAATCGAGAATTAAACGATAGCAGCTATGAGACTTCTTACGATTATATTTTCGCTCCTTATATCGGTTTCGGCCTTTGCGCAGGAGAGCGCAGAGCAGAGTGCTGCACAGAGCGCCACACAGGCTACTGCCAACGGGGCAACAGCCGAGCAAGCCGCAACCGAGCCCACCGCAACCGATGCCGAGGCGTTGTGGGAGATAGCCAACTCGGCCTACAACGAGGGCAACTTCGAGAAGGCTGCCGCCACCTATGAGCAGATTCTCTCGCAGAATCTCCACTCAGCGGCACTCTACTACAACCTTGCTAACGCCTACTTCAAGCAGGATGAGTTGGGTAAGGCTCTTTTGAACTACAACCGCGCTTCACGCATTGCCCCTGGCGACGAGGATATTCGCCACAATCAGGAGTACGCCGAGAAGATGACAAAGGATAGCATCGAGAAGATTCCAGAATTTTTCCTCATCACTTGGCTTCGCTCGGTGCGTGGCGCGATGAGTTGCACAGCGTGGACTCTGCTCTCGATTGTAATGTTGGCCACTGCACTCGCTATGGCTCTGCTATATCTCTTGGCACAACGTATGTCGCTCCGCAAGGTGGGATTCTACACTATGGCTGTGGCTGTGGTACTCTTTGTTGCAACCTCAGCCTTCGCCATCAGCGAGCGCAACCAGCTTGTAGGTCGCTCGGAGGCTATCGTGATGAGCACAGCCGCATCGGTTAAGAGCTCTCCCGACCGCTCGGCAACCGAGCTTTTCGTGCTGCACGAGGGTACAAAGGTCTCAATCGGCGAGACCACCGACGGCTGGGCCGAGGTACGCATTGCCGATGGCCGCAAGGGCTGGATTGGGGAAAAACGCATAGAGCGCATCTGATATGTCGAAACTACTTCAAGATACCGTTTCTGAGTTCTCGCGCCTGCCAGGCATTGGTCGCCGCACGGCACTTCGCTTAGCTATGCATCTGTTGAAGATGGAGCGCGAAGAGGTGGAGCAGATGACGCAGGCCATCTCGAGATTTCGTAACGAGATACGTCACTGCTCGGAGTGCAACAACCTCTCCGATGCGGAGCGTTGCCCCATCTGCCAGAATCCTGAGCGTGACCACTCAACAATCTGTGTGGTGGAGCAGGTGGGTGACTTGATGTCGATCGAGAATACCCGCCAATATCGCGGAATATATCACGTCTTGGGGGGCGTTATATCGCCTATGCAGGGCATTGGCCCATCGGATTTGAAGATTGATATGCTGGTCGATAAGGTTGCCGCAGGGGGCGTGAAGGAGGTTATCCTTGCCATCTCCACCTCGGTCGAGGGCGAGACCACACTATTTTATATAATGAATCGCCTGAAGAAATACCCCTCGGTGAAGGTCACAACCATTGCACGAGGCATCGGCTTTGGCGACGAGTTGGAGTATGTCGATGAGCTTACCATCACCCACGCGCTACTCAACCGTCGCGAGATGGAGTAGCCCGAAACAACTGAAAACTAAGATTGCAACTGCTCGAAACGCTCGGCAGTTGCAATTTTTTTACAATTTTATGTAACTTAGATGTTACAAAACGACCTCTCTGCCGTACTATATGTGCAACGCAAAGAGAAAAGGCAAAGACAGAGTCGAAAACCCAAATGAACGCAGAGGAGTTTAACAGTGAATTTTTGAAGTACAAAGATGTGGCATACCGCTATGCCGCACAGCTCCTTCACGACCGCACCGCCGCCGAAGATGCCACGCAGGACCTCTACGAGAAGCTATGGCGCAGGAGGTTTTTCATCCGCACGGCGCAATTTCGCTCGCTCGTGCTGGTGGCGATTCGCAACATCTGCCTCGATGAGCTTCGACACCGCAGCCGAGAACGCAAGAGGCTTGCGGCGGAATCCCCGCCAAGCCCAAACTATACGGATTTCGCCAACGACCGCGACCAAACAACCCAAATGGCGCAGATAGCCCGCAGGCTCATAGCCACCCTGCCCGAGCGAGAGAGCGAGGTGATGCACCTGAGAGATTGCGAGGGGCTGGAGTTTGACGAGATAGCGGCCATAACTCACCAGAGCGAGGCGGCCGTAAGAGTGGCCCTGAGCCGAGCCCGACAAAAAGTGAAACAACAACTATTAAATATCATAAACAATGGAGAATAGATTACTTTCGAGACTTTGTGAGCAGTACCTCGCGGGCGAGACATCGCTCAGCGATGAGCAGGTGCTGCGCAATGCCCTGCGGCACATCGACTCGGAGTCGATTAGCCCCGAGATGCAGGCCGTAAAGGCTATGTTGGAGGTTGCGGATGAGCGCCACACCGAGCGCACCTTTGTCCGTCTGCACACCCCTCAAAGGGTTTCGTGGCGCATAAAACTTGCCACAGCCGTAGCGGTGGTTGCGATTATTCTCATACCGATTTACAAGCTCTCGCAACCCACCGTCTATGGCTACTACAACGGCGAGCCCATCACCTCGCTTGCCGAGGCCGAGGCCCGCGCACAGGATATATTCAACAACTTGGCACAGGCCGAGTTGCCACAGATGAACTCGTTAGAGAATCTGTTTGAATTGAACTAATCACGCAAAAAACGATACAAACAATCAACTTAAAAATATAAATTGGATTATGAAAAAGATTTTTCTTCTAACTCTTGTTGCCGTTTCGCTCCTCGGCATTAGCAACTTCGCTCAAGCCCAAAATTTCAAGCTGGGCATAGATGGTTTGACCTTCAAATACAACGACAAGGAGGTCCCCCTCTCGGAAATGGCCATTGAGGAGGCATCTGACGATACCAACACTCGCGTAAAGCTGACGCCCTGCATAAATGTAAGCAAGACAAAGCTTTATGTATGGACAAACGGCATCTCGTCGATTCCGACACTCGAGCTGGGTTGGAATGTACTCTCGAATGTGGGCTACAACGCCTACGCTGACGCTTCGGTTGGCAATTTCTTCCAAATTCGCGAGTGGAAATCGATGCAGGTGACGGTCAATCTGCTCAACTTCAACGCCTATAACAAGCTCCGCAAGGTGGGCTTCTCGGCTGCGCTCGGTATCCGTTCCAACGACTACCGCCTAAACTCTGGTCAATCGTGGCAGAAGATGGACGGCGTGATTATGCCCTACGCCATCGAGCCTTACAATGGTCGCTCATCGAAAAAGAGTAAGTTCAACATCGCATCGCTACATATCCCTATGGAGCTAACTTTTGGCAACCCTCGCCGATTTGCATTCTCGGTGGGTGGCTATGCCGACTTGGTGATGAACTCCCACACCAAAATAAAGTATCACGGTGGTCACAAGGAGAAGGTGCATAACTTCCCCACCAACTTTATTCAGGCGGGTGCAACGGCCCGTGTGAGCTTCCGCGACTTCTCGGTATTCTGCTCATATCAGCCCACCCAAATCTTCAAAACAGGTCGTGGCCCCGAAGCTCAGCAGTGGACAATTGGTATTGGATTCTAAAATATACGCCTTATGAAGAGAATTTTTATTATATTTGTAATGCTTGTAGCCATCGGCTCGGCATACGAAGGTAAGGCGCAGAAAAAGGTATTCCTTAATGAATACAACCGTTTACTGCAATGGCAAACTAACCCAACATATGCCCGAACAATGGAATTGACCTATTTTACGGGTGAGATGTTGCAGATGATGGTTAAAAGCGAAGACTCCAAAACCCAAAATCTGATAAAACGGATAAACTCAATTTATCAAATAAAAGTAAAAGATAATACATCGGGTTTAGGCGGTGGTGCTATTCGCACATTAAAAGGTATCACTCGGGAAGGCAAATATGATTTAGCTGGAATATTTACCACCAATGGTGTAAAATATGAGATATATAGAACTGCTCTTAGAGATTTGAACGAATATCTGATATTTATAACAAGCGGCAAGCAGTCTCTTGTGTGCGATATCTATGGTGCTGTTGGCTACAAAGAGATACTATCAATGATTAGTCCCACGCTGCCGAAGACTAAAAATATGGATATTATAGATACACTAAATACAAATTAGTATGAAACGACTTTTTTCACTTATTCTCTGCGTGGCCTTGTGTGCCACCGCTGCCGATGCTTCGGCCAAGCGTAATCCCGATGCCAATGGCGATGGAGTGCTTCGCATATTGGCCATAGGCAACAGCTTCTCGGACGATGGTATGGAGCATCTGCCCGCCCTTTTGGAAAATATGGGCATCAAAAAGGTTGAGTTGGCTCGCCTCTATGTGGGTGGCTGCTCGGTGGAACGCCATATGCAGTTCTTCGACAAGCAGCAGGAGGCCTACACCTTCTACACCTCGAAGGCAGGCGAGAATAAGTGGGTAAAGCACGCCGAGAAACGCTCTATCCAGTCGGCTTTGGCTATGGGCGAGTGGGATATTATCACTATGCAGCAGGCTTCGGGCTATTCGGGCCAATATGAGACCATCAAGCCTCACTTGGAGCGATTGGTAGCGGTAGTGAAGAAGGCACAGCCTCAGGCCCACCTTGCGTGGCATATCACTTGGTCTTACTCAACCGAGAGCAAGCACCAGCACTTCCCCCACTACGACAACTCGCAGCCCAAGATGGACACCGCCATTATGCAGGCCGTTTTCCAGATCCGCAATGATTTCGACTGCTTCGACTACTTTATCCCATCGGGCACCGCGATTCGTATGCTTCGCCTCTCGCCTGTGAACAACGCCCCAAAGGATTTCACTCGCGACGGCTACCACCTCGACTACGGCGCAGGTCGCTATGCCGCAGCTTGCGTGTGGTATGAGACTTTGGTGCGCCCATTCGATGGCGAGAAGGTTTCGACCTCAACGCTCGAAATCCACGACAAGGGCATCTTGAAGGCCGAGGGCGAGTGTGCCGCCTACTGCCGCCGTGCCGCCGAGCTCGCCGCCAAGAAGCCATTTAAGGTGCGCCCAGTAAAGGTGAAACGATAAGGCGAGAAAAATTCAAAATTCAAAATTCAAAATTGAATAACAAAAACGTCATTTCACATTTTTGCAAGGACGAGGGTCAGAGAAGTGAAAACCTACTTTGCAAAAATGTAGAAATCTACCTTATAAGAAGCAACATTGCCAAGAAAGACTTTGAGGCAAAGAACTGTTCTATGGAAAGCCTTAAATAAGCGGTAGATTCCAACATTTTCACATAGCCCCAGATGCTATCTCCGAACGTGGGTTGATGTAAAAATATGGAATGACGTGTATATGAAAATATCCTGTCTAACTCGATGTTAGACAGGATATTTAGCATAATTTTGAATTCCAAAGGCAGATGCCAAAAGAGCCCATTAGATGCGTTCTGCTAATTGTGGAATACCAATCGTTCGCCGTCAGCATCGATAACAATCTCGCGCTCGCTCGACACCTCGCCTGCAAGTATTCGCTTCGAAAGGTCGTTCACCACCTCGCGCTGGATAACTCGCTTCACAGGGCGTGCGCCATACATAGCATCGTAACCCAAGCGGGCTATGAGTTGCTTGGCCGCAGGGGTGTAGCTCAGCGTGATACCATTCTGCGCCAACATACGCTTTATGATGCCCATCTGAATATCGACAATCTGCTCGATATCGCCTCGTGTGAGCGGCTCAAACATCACAATCTCGTCGATACGATTCAAAAACTCTGGCTTGAGGTGCGTCTTGAGCATCTCCACAACATCGGCCTTTGTGCGCTCAACCACCTCCTCGGAGATATGTTCGCCATCGAATGAGCGCGAGAAATTCTCCTGAATGATGTGTGAGCCCATATTCGAGGTCATAATAATTATCGTGTTGCGGAAATCGACCGTGCGGCCCTTGTTGTCGGTAAGGCGGCCATCATCCAACACCTGCAACAGAATGTTAAAGACGTCGGGATGCGCCTTCTCAATCTCGTCGAGCAACACCACCGAGTAGGGCTTGCGGCGCACAGCCTCGGTGAGCTGGCCACCCTCATCATAGCCCACATATCCTGGAGGCGCTCCCACCAAGCGCGATACGCTGTGGCGCTCCTGATACTCGCTCATATCTATTCGCGTAAGCATCGAATCGTCGTTGAAGAGGAACTCGGCTAAAGCCTTCGCTAGCTCGGTCTTACCCACTCCTGTTGTGCCGAGGAAGATGAACGAGCCGATTGGCTTACGGCCATCGCTGAGTCCCGCACGCGAGCGACGCACAGCATCGGAGATAACCTCAATAGCCTGCTGCTGCCCCACCACTCGGCGGTGCAACTCGCTCTCCATATTGAGCAGTTTCTCGCGCTCCGAGGCCAACATACGCTGCACAGGGATACCGGTCCAGCGAGATACCACCTCGGCAATATCCTGCGAATCGACCTCCTCCTTAATCATAGCATCGCCACCTGCGGCGGTCATACGCAACTGCTCCTGCAGAGCCTCAATCTGCTTCTCGGCCTCGACAATCTTGCCATAGCGAATCTCGGCTACACGACCATAGTCGCCAGCACGCTCCGCCTGCTGGGCCTCGATTTTCAGATGCTCGATAGAGTCTTTGTTCTGCTGAATCTTCTGCAACAAATCGCGCTCACCCTGCCACTTGGCTCTAAGGGCCGACTCCTTTGATCGCTGCTCCTCAATCTCGCGTGTGAGCGCCTCCACACGCTTGGTGTCGTTCTCACGGCGGATGGCCTCACGCTCGATTTCGAGCTGACGGATGCGGCGGTCGAGGTTGTCAATCTCCTCGGGCACAGAGTTCATCTCCAAGCGCAGGTGTGCCGCAGCCTCATCCACAAGGTCGATGGCCTTATCGGGCAGGAAACGAGAGGTGATGTAGCGATGCGAAAGCTCAACGGCGGCGATAATGGCCTCGTCCTTGATGCGCACCTGATGGTGATTCTCGTATCGCTCCTTCAGACCACGCAGAATAGAAATAGCATCTTCGGTGGTTGGCTCATCGACCAGCACCTTCTGGAAACGACGCTCCAGAGCCTTGTCCTGCTCAAAATATTTCTGGAACTCATCGAGCGTGGTGGCTCCGATGGTACGAAGCTCGCCTCGCGCCAGCGCAGGTTTGAGGATATTGGCGGCATCCATCGCTCCGCTCGACTTGCCCGCACCCACC
>JAZOUS010000048.1:0-30759 GCA_045658265.1 Alistipes sp. | reverse complement strand
CTAAGACAGCTTGGCCTCCGACTTGACTCGGCAAGGAACAGACCACACATCAGCGGCAACAAAAGCTCCTTGCGGATGCAGAGTGCAAAGACTGCGATGATACCTCCGATGGCCAGCGAGCCCGTATCGCCCATAAAAATCTGGGCAGGGAATGAGTTATACCACAAGAATCCGAGCAGTGCGCCACACAACGCCGCAGCGAAGACCACCAACTCGGCCGATTCGGGGATATACATAATGTTGAGGTAGTCGGCATAGATGATGTGGCCCGAAAGGTAGGCCAAAGCACCCAGCACGATGGTTATCGGTATGCTGACCGACGTGAGCAGGCCATCGAGGCCATCCGTCAGGTTGGCTCCGTTTGATACGGCCGTTACGACAAAGATGGCGATGGCGATGTAGATGAGCCAGGTGAGCCACTCGTTGCCGAGAGCCAAACGGCTGTAATCGAACTCATTATCCTTGATAAATGGGATGGTTGTCTTGGTGGTCTTTTCGCCTGTGGGGCTCATAATCGTGCGCTGAGTCTGCGTCACGATGGTCTGGCCATCCTCGTTCATATAGACTGTCTCGGTGGGTGCCGACACCTTCTCGCGAATCACAACCTCCTGCGAGAAGCACATCACAGTACCCACAATCACGCCCAATCCCACTTGGCCCACAATCTTGAACTTACCCTTAAGGCCATCCTTGTTGTGGCGGAAGGTCTTGATGTAGTCGTCCAAAAAGCCGAGCGTGCCGAGCCAGATGGTCGAGATAATCATCAACTGAACGTAGATGTTGTCTAATCGGCCCACTAAAAATATTGGCAGCAGCACCGCCAAAAGAATCAACACGCCTCCCATTGTGGGTGTGCCCCTCTTCGAGAGCTGCCCCTCAAGGCCGAGGTCGCGAATCTCCTCGCCAATCTGGTGGCGTTGCAGCAGGCGGATGATGCGGCGACCGAAGATGATGGTCACAAGCAGCGAGAGTATGATGGCTGCGCCTGCACGGAACGAGATATATTGAAATACACCCGCACCAGGCAGGTCGTAGTGTTCGTTGATGTAGCGAAAAAGTGAATAGAGCATATTTTTGTTTGGGTTTTGTTACTTCTCTTTATTGGTTATTATTTCTGTTATTTGCTTGTGGAGAATGCTGCGCGCAACTCCTCCCTGTCGTCGAAGTGGAGCTTCTCGCGGCCGATGATTTGGTAGGTTTCGTGTCCCTTGCCCGCAACAAGTATGATGTCGCCCTTGCGTGCGAGCATTACGGCTGTGCGGATGGCCCCGCGGCGGTCGGTGATGCGAAGCACCTGCGCTCCCGCCTCCACGCCTTGCATCATCTGGTCGAGAATCTTCTCGGGGTTCTCGGTGCGGGGGTTATCCGACGTGAGGATGGCGATGTCGGCCTCGCGTGAGGCTATGGCTGCCATCTCGGGGCGTTTGGTGGCATCGCGGTCGCCACCGCAGCCGCACACAACAATAAGTCGCTGCCCCTCGCCACGAATATCGTTGATGGTCGAAATCACATTCTCCAGCGCATCGGGCGTGTGGGCATAGTCAACAATGGCCACCTTGCCATCCTCCGAGCGCACAGGCTCGAAGCGGCCGCTTACGGAGTGGAGCGTGCTGAGTCCCTGCAATAGCTCCTGCTCCTCGGCACCGAGTAGTCGGGCTGCGCCATAGACCGCCATCAGGTTTGAGGCGTTGAATCGGCCGAGGAAGTTCACCCACACCTCGTTGTTCTCAATCTTCAGCAACATACCGTCGAAGTGAGTCTCAAGAATCTTGCAGCGGAAGTCGGCCATCTGTCGGAGCGAGTAGCGGCTAATCTCGGCACGGCAGTTCTGCACCATCACCTCGCCGTTGCGATCGTCGCAGTTCGTCAGGGCGAAAGCTCGCTTGTCGAGCGAGTCGAACAGACGCTTCTTGGCCTTGATATATTCGGCAAAGGTGCCGTGATAGTCGAGGTGGTCGTGTGTGAGGTTGGTGAAGATTGCACCTCGGAACTTCAATCCTCGGATGCGCTCCTGCACCACCGAGTGCGACGACACCTCCATAAAGCAGTAGTCGCAACCAATGTCAACCATCTCGCGAAGCATAGCATTCAGACGAATGGCATCGGGAGTGGTGTGGGTGGAGTCAACAGCTCTCTCACCTATGCGATAGACCACCGTAGAGATAAGGCCTGCTTTGTAGCCCATTGCTCGGTAGAGGTCGTAGAGCAGCGTGGCGATGGTGGTCTTGCCGTTGGTGCCTGTCACTCCCACCAACTGAAGCTGGCGCGAAGGGTTGTCGTAGTAGGCGGCGGCGATGTCGGCCATAGCGGCGTTGGAGTCCTCGACCTCGATATAGCTCACTCCATCGGTCAGCTTCTCGGGCATCTTCTCGCAGACGATAGCAGCAGCACCCTGCTCGATAGCCTTGTCGATGTAGTCGTGGCCATCGCTCTGCGTGCCTCGAATGGCGAAGAAGCAGTTGCCCGCCTCCACCTTGCGTGAGTCGTATTGCAAGGCTGTAATCTCGCAGTCGGCCTTTGCTGTGAAGGCGCGTGGCGTGATGGCTGATAATATTTGGCTCAGTTGTTTCATCTTCGTAAAGTAAAATTTGTTGCTACTATTTGAGTGTGAGGCTCACATAGTGTCCCTCGCCGATGTTGCGCCCCGCAGGTATGCTCTGCGAGCGCACCGTACCCTTGCCTGTAAAGTGTACCTTTAGGCCTCGGCTCTCCAGCAGGTAGAGCGCATCGCGCAGGCCCATACCCACCACATTGGGCATAATATCGCTGTCGGCGATGCTCTTGATATCGACATTCAGCAGAGTGTCGGTCGAGGCCACGCCCCAGCCCTCGCGGTCGGTGAAGCTCACACGAGGCGAGAACTTGTCGGCCACACGTCGGATGTGGGCAATGTTGCCGCCCTTGACGTGGGTGGGGTACTTCTCTCTCTTCGAGGGGGTGAGGTTCTGATGCCAATCCTCGTCGCGATAGTAGATGTAGTTCACTATCTCGCGCTGCACAGGGCCTGCCAAGCCTGCACCATAGTAGGTGGCACCTCGGCTGCGGTGAGTGAAGATTGAGGTCATAACCGTATATTTAGGGTTGTCGGCGGGGAAGTAAATCACCATCGTACCCAAATAGTATCCGTCTGAGTATTTTATGCCGCTCTGCGCAAACTTGGCCGTTCCCGTCTTGCCCGCCACACGGAATGAGAGCGTGTCGCGGAAGTACTGCTTGGCAGTACCCGTACGGGCGGTCTCCTCCAAGCATTCGCGCACCACCAGCAGAGTCTCGTCGGAGCAGATGCGCTCGTTGATAACCCGCGTAGGGAAGCGGTCAACCACCTTGTCGCCTCGGCGCACCTCGCTGATGAGTCGTGGGGCAACCATACGGCCACGATTGGCGATGGCGTTGTAGAGCGTGATGGTCTGGATGGGCGGTATCTCGATAGCATAGCCATAGCCGAGGTTGGGCAGGGTGTGAGTGCTCCACTTCTTCACCTCCTGCTCATAGAGTGGCGAGGCTGTACCCATCTGGTCGAGGCCCACCACCTTGTTGAAGCCGAGCGAGTTGAGGAACTTCACATAGCGCTCGGGGTTATCCTTGTAGTGCTGATAGATGGCCTCGGCAAAATAGGCATTCGACGACTGAGCAGTAGCATCCTTTAAGTCGATATCCTTGCCTATGTTATGAGAGTCCTGAATCAGCGGGCCTTTCGGGCCGCCAATCCTTACGGCACGCCCCTCGAAGGTGTCGTAGCGTTGAGTGATGGGCATACCGCAATCCTCTACCAAAGCCAGCAAAGCGGCTAACTTGAATGTGGAGCCTGGCTCCATACGGCGGCTCAGGGCGTAGTTCTCCTTCTCGATGTAGGTGCCACTGCGCTCGCTCGTCTCGCCGAGGTTGACCATTGCCAAGATGTCGCCTGTTGCGACATCCATCACCATCGACGTACCCCATATTCCCTTTTGTGCCGTAAGCTGACGGCGCAGGGCCGCATCGGCAATATGCTGAATATCCACATCGAGCGTGGTTACAATATCCAAGCCATCCTCGGCGTCGATATTCTCGGGGCTGTGGACCAGAGTCGAGAAGCCTGGGGCGATGCGCTGGCGCACCTGACGGCCATTCTGCCCCTCGAGTGTGGTGCGGTAGAAGGCCTCGATGCCATAGTTACCTCTGTCACCCACAAGGCCCAGCGTGCGTCGGCCCAAATCGCCATAGGGATAGACTCGCTGGTCGAGCGTCACCAGATTGTAGGTCATTCCCAGATTCCAGTTCAGGATGGGGTATTTGCGCAGCTCCTGCCACTCGTTGTAATCGACAGCACGAGGCAGGATGGCCACAGGGCGGTGGTCGCGGATGGTGTCGTAGAGCTTAACGGTCTTGTACTCATCCTTGCGAAGCATATCCCACACGCGGGCGAAAAATCCCTCGCTGCGCAGCATCGTGGTATCCTTGCGGTAGATGACGCGGTAGTGTTTGTTGTGGGCGTTTACCATCTCGCGGCGATAGTCGGCGGCAGTGCGGTCGCCAAAGAAGTTGGAGAGCAGCTTGCCGAGTGTGTCGGCCTGCTCGCGGAAGATGTTGAGCGAGTCGAAGCCGTCGCTGGCCATATCGAAATCGACTCTGTAACGCAGAATCGAGGTAGCCAACGGCTCGCCATCGCGTGCTAAAATTGAGCCACGACGCGAATAGACCGAGTCGGCAACGAAGATGCGCTCCTCCAATCGGCCTGCATTATACGACACCTCGCCACTGAACCACAGCACCCAGATAAGGCGCACAACAACGAGCAGTGCAGCCACCGTAAAGAGGCCGTGCACCAGCTTGGCTCGGAAGAACATCTCCTCCCTCACGTCTGTTTCTCGTTTTTGCTTTGCCATAATCTGAGTCGCTCGGTGGCGACGGGGTTATCTGTTTTGTAAGTTTGTCTTTTTGGTTTGTTGCGGGGTGGTGAGTGTGGGGTTAATCATCGACCACCTCTTTGGGTTTCTGCGGATCTTGCAGGTTGATGCCTCGGCGGGCTAACTCGTCGCGCACGGCCTGATGGGTGGTGCGGCGGTGAAGCTGCTCCTGCAATCGGATGGAACGCTCCCTGACGAGTTGCAACTCTCGCTCGGTCTGAGTGTATCTCAGGTCGGCATAGAGCGCACCAAACATCACCACGATGCTTATCAGCGACATTACGGCAATCGCAATAAGATAGCCGTAGTGCTCTCTTACGGAGCGGTTGAGCAGGATGTTTCCCGAAAAGAGCTGCCAGAATAGGCGTGAACGCTTGAGTCGTTGCTTGGCCTGCTCGCGTGTGCGCTCACTCTGCTCGGCCCTCTGCTCCTCGCGGTCGCGCTCGATGTCGGTGTCGGCCTCGCCGCTCTGCATACGCAACACCTCACGACGCACCCTGCGGCGGAACTCCTCGTCCTCCTGCAATCTGCGAAGCTCCTCCTCGGTCAAGGGCTCAAATTCATCGGATGTAGGTCTCATCGTGAAATGTTTTTTTATAGAGTTCTTTGTGTGCTGTTTTCTATCACGCCTACAACTTTATTGCTGCACGCATCTTGGCCGAGCGTGAGCGTGAGTTGCGTGCCACCTCGTCGGCCGAGGGGGCTATGGCTTTGCGAGAGATAAGCTCGAATGGGGTGGTGATGCGACCAAAGAAGTCCTGCTCCACCTTGCCCTCGAAGTTACCGCTGCGCATAAAATTCTTTACAAGTCGGTCCTCAAGCGAGTGGTACGAGATAACCACAAGTCGGCCCCCTGGCTTCAGCAGCTTGAGCGACTGCTCGAGAGCCATCTTCAGCGCCTCCATTTCGCCATTGACCTCGATACGCAGAGCCTGAAAGAGCTTGGTGAGGAACTTACTCTCGTCGCGCTTGGGCGTGCAGGGGCGTACGGCCTCCACGAGTTGGGCTGTTGTAGTGATGGGCTGTTGCTCGCGGGCGCGGACGATGCACGAGGCAATCTTCCACGTTGTGTCTAACTCGCCATACTCTTTGAGTATGCGTGCCAGCGAGTCGGCATCATAGGAGTTCACCACATCGGCTGCTGTGCGGCCACCGCGCTGGTTCATACGCATATCGAGCGGAGCTTCGCCTCGGAACGAGAAGCCTCGGTGGGTGGCGTCGAAGTGGTGCGATGATACGCCTAAGTCGGCTAAAATGCCATCCACCTGAGTCACGCCACGCAGACGCATTGCGCCACGCAGGAAACGGAAGTTGCTCTCCACATAGTTGAAACGCTCATCCTGTGGGGCGTTGCTCAGCGTGTCGCGATCCTGATCGAAGGAGTAGAGCCGCCCTTTTGGCCCTAATTTCGAGAGGATGTGGCGCGAGTGGCCACCTCCGCCAAACGTGAGGTCGCAATATGTGCCGTCGGGCTTGATGTCGAGCAGGTCGATAGACTCCTCCAAAAGCACCGGAACGTGGTATGTTGTGTTGTCGCTTGACATTGTTTTCTCGTCTTTTTTATAAAGAAGTATATTTGGGTGTAAAGATACGGCTTTTAAGAGAAATCTTTCATATTTTTTCGAGATAAATTTTCGCTGATTTTTTCGGGGTGGGCGAAATCGTTGCAGCAGTGACTCTTGGGTAGGACTTTTTTGCGGGGCGGAGTTGTGGCGAAGGGAGGGAATTGTGAGCGTGTGCTGTGGGCAGGTTGGGTGAGTTGATAGGGTGCGGGGCGTTTGCATAGCAAGAAAAAGCGAAAAAAGTCAAAAATTTTATCTTGCCGTTAGTGGTTGTTAATCAGTAAAATATGGCGGCATAAAGGAGGTACGAGAGTTAAATAAATGAATTTTTATTGTCAAAACACTTGACAAACGCGATTTGATGTATTATCTTTGCAGTGTCGAAAGTGATTAACCGCACACCGAAAATCGGCTCTGTATGGCAGCGTGGAGCAGATTTAAGGGTGGCAGGCGAAGCGCAAGTAGGCAAAAAACCTAAAGATAAATTTTTTAACCCTAAAATATGAAACTTCGATTATCAACAACACCGCTTCAGCGAGGCGCAGAGTTATCAACATCTACCTAAAGCGTGTAATCGGCTAAAGGCTTGCTATTTGAGAAATTGGCCGACAGAGATATCAACACGCTTTAACATCAATTAACAATTTTATCAACACTAATCAGGCTCTCGGCTTTTGTCGTGCAGCCCTAACCCTTAACACCCCTAATATGAACAGAACAAAACTTACCTCGGCCATCCGAAGCATCTCAACGGCTGATGGCTACAACTTCTACACCGATGGCGAGGTCTCGATGCCACGCCACATTACCGCCTATCCCGCCCTCTGGCTCGCGCCACCTCGGCTCGAGCAGGTGCAGGGACGCCGTCACGGAAAAGTGACCTACTCGGTCAAGCTCCACGCCCTGCGTGATGGATTGAAGCTAAGCCCCGATGAGCGTACTCAGGCGTGGGCCGATATGGAGCAGGATGTGATAGATATCTTCGCCCAGCTATCGGAGCAGGAGTTTGTGGTGGCGGTCGAGGAGTTGAAGGTGCAGCACACCTCATCCTCGCTCACCAACCACAGCGAGGTGGCGGTGACGGCAACGGCCGAAGTGGTAACATTCTTTTAATCAACTTTTTAACCCTATTCTAAACTATGAAATTTACATCAATACCCAAGTCTTACTCCTCGTACAGCGAGCCGCTGATATATGAGTTTGACACTCAGTCCGAGCCAGCCGACGTGGAGGTTCGCATCGTGGAGAGCACAACGGGGCAGACAATTGGTAGCAAGCTACTCTATGGCGTAAGCAAGGGGCAGGTGGATATAGCCCCATACGTCCGCCGTGCTGCCGAGGTGAAATTGCCCGATGTGGTGGAGTATAGCCAGGTGCTCACTACGGGTGTGCAGATAAAGGTGAAGGTGGAGGTGGCGGGCGTAAGTTCGTCGGTGCGCAACTTCATCGCCGCCAAAATCGACACCTCGAAAACCCCATTCGCTCTGCTCTCGGAGCAGATAAGTCGCCGCACGATGGCTCGCGACGAGTTCGACATCATCCCATTCTACTCCTCGCCCGATGCGGTGGTCGAGGTCTTGGTGGAGGCTCGGGGCAAGAGCTATGGATACCTCACTCTCGAACACTACACTGGCGGTCAGGCGGCAGTGGCCGTGACGGCCTTAGACTTCGACGATGGGCCAGAGGAGTTGAGTGTGACTTTCAAGGTCGATGGCGAGGTGGCCGCCGAGGTGGAGTATGAGTTGAAGGCGAATCTGCGTGGTGCACGACGTTTGGCGTGGCTCAACGCCTCACGCTCGCCTGAGCTCTACACCTTCCCTATGCGCAAGAGTGTGCTGGTGGAGTCGGTGCGTCGCCACGTTGAGAGTGTGTGGGGGCGTGAGGCGGCGGCCATCGAGCACGATGGCGAGTTGAAGCTCCTCTCGGCCTATGAGCCGCAGGCGCAGTTGAGAGCTCTCGCAGGTGTGTTGAGTGCCGAGCGTGTATGGTTGGTTGAGGGGTGTGTGCCGAGTCGTGTGGAGTTGCGTGCCGAGCGTGTGCTCACCATCCCCTGCGACCAGATGGGAATGGTTGAGGTGGATATTTGTGCCACGAAGGAGGGGGCTGTGTTATGATTACGCTGAAGATTGATTCGCAGCACTGCGACTTGGCGCGAGATGCGGGCAATATCGAGGGTTTGGGATGCTTTGATATGGCCTCGACACAGAGCGTGAATGGGTGGCGTAACGGCCAGAGCATCACGCTACTACTCCCCTCCACACCCTGCAACGACAGAGTGATGGGCTATGCCGCCGATCCCTTTGCGGCCGAGCGTTTCAACGCCGAGGAGCATCGTGCCGAGGTAGTGGTGGATGGCGTGGTGGTGATGAGTGGTGTAGTGCATCTGCTCTCGGTCGAGAGCGGTGGGGTGAGCAAGGGCCGAGCCGCCACCCCAAGCTACCGCATCCGCATTACTGCTGGCGCAGCCTCGTGGGCCGAGCAGGCGGCACGCACCAAACTGAGCGATATGTTCGGTGACTACCTCATCACGCTCGATGGCCCTGCAATCGAGCAGAGCTGGGAGGAGCAGAGCCTTGTGAAGTTTCTGCCTGTGCATCACGACGACTATGATGCCCCCTACGATGGTTCGTCGTTGTATGCCCCACAGAGGGTGCTGAGTGTGGATGACTACTTTCCGTTTGTGAGGGTGGCCGACATTGTTGAAGGCACCTTCTCGCAGGCGGGCTACGAGGTGGAGAGCCGATTCCTGCAGAGCGAGGAGTTTCGCAAGCTCCACATCAGCGGCCGCTACCCCGCATCGGGCACGTCGCAGTCGCGTCTGGCGGCCACCACAGGCTTCTGCGCAGGCCGCAAGGAGGAGGTGTCGGCTGTGGCTGACAGCTTCGGCAGAGTCTATGCCACACCGCTGATGTTAGTCAATTCGGTGGGTAACATTGTAGATACCGCCTCGGTGGTGGATGGCGAGGGGCTTTGCAACAACGGCTCGGTGCTGAGTATTACCGATGATGGCATCAGCTACTCGCCCACCACAACCGTTGGAGTGAGCTTCGAGCTGGAGCTAAGTTACACCACCGACTACTATATCCTCTCGCGAGAGCGATTGCAGGGATTCGATGGTATCTACTTCGACACCGACTGCCAGATGGATTTTCGGTTGGTCAATCCGTTCAAGGACCGACGCGACTCGTTACAACCCAATATCTCTTACAGATGCGTGGTATTCGACCACTCGTCGGGTGCAACCTATCGTGTGGTGTGCCGTTACGGCTCAACCACCACCACGTTGGCCGAGTTTTCGGCCCGCACCGAGAGCGTGGAGATTCCCGCAGCAGCTTCGGGTGCAGTGTGCGAGTTGGAGCAGAAGGTCTCGGACGGAGTATATCAGAAGTATAGCGGCGACTGGGCCCTCTACGACGGCTTTGTGGGGGAGCGTGGTACTACGAAAGTGGAGCTGAGGGTGCGCACCCAGCCACGCCGACTCAGTCCATCGAGCCGCTATGAGTTCAACCGCATCTACCTCTATGGAGCAGCCGAGGGGCAGCGACTTAAGCTCTCGAAGAGATGCCGTTTGCGCACGCTCTTTTCGGCCTCGCCATCGCTCGGCTCGGAGCTCGCGTTTGCCGACGTGGTGGCCTACGATGTAACGCAGGCCGACCTACTGGAGTCGTTAAGCGATATGTTCAACCTCAGAATCCTGAGCGACGAGCGCTCGCGCAAGGTCTATATCGAGCCTTACGATGATTTTCATACGGGCGATTTGGTTGATTGGAGCGACCGAGTGCTGCGCTCAGAGCCAGCCAAAGCCGAGGATATTGCCTCTGCTTGCCACAGGATTCGCACGCTCGCCTACCACTCGGAGGCGGGAGGTGCGGTGGAGCGATTCAACCGCGAGTGGTCAACCAAGCTCGGTAGCTGGAGTCGCACAACCCACTCCGAGGTGGCTCTGCAGGGCGAAAAACGTGAGGTGCAACTCATCTTCTCGCCTTCGCTCTCGGTGGCGGGCATTGTGGCGACGGCCCAGTCAGCACTGCTGCTTGAGGTGGGCGACAGAGATGGCGACGAGCTATCCGATACGGCTCTCAGGGTGGTGCGCTATGAGGGGTTGCAGCCTCTGCCCGATGGCGAGAGGTGGGGCTTCCCGTCGTATGGCACAAGCTATCCGTTGGCGGCCTTTCACCTGCCCGAGCAATTCACGCTCTGCTTCGAGGATAGGGATTCGGCTGAGGGGCTTCACCGCTATTACGACAATGAGTGGCTGCGTGATGAGCGTCGCCGCACGCTCTCGCTTTCGCTGCTGCTCTGCTCCCACGAGCTGGCCTCGCTGAGGGATTACGGCTCGCAGAATCCCAATGTGGGCTCGCGCTTCCTCTTCTCGACGTGGGGCAGTCGGGCTGTGTATGAGTTACAGGCGGTGGAGAGCTATGATGAGAGAAGGGCGGTGGCTCGCTGCCGTTTCCGCCGCTGCCTGAGCGACTCATAGCGCGGCCCATATTTAAGAAAGTAATAACCTGAAAACAAAACAATTAGACAAACAGACTATGCAAACCAAAATCACAATCAGAAACGAAGCTCAAACCTGCTACATCGACATCGAGGGTGTGATAGGCATATCCGAGCAGAGCCAGTTCGACAATGCCGATTCGAGGGTTGCCACCTATGAAACATTCTGTCAGGAGGTGGAGCGCATCAAGCGTGTGGCGGCAACTTCGGTGGTGGTAAATATCCGTTCGACGGGTGGCGACGTGAACGATGCCTTGCTCATCTATGATGCTCTGCAGGGGCTCGATGCCCGCATCACCACACGATGCTATGGCTACACAGCCTCGGCTGCAACCATCATCGCCCAGGCGGCAAATGTGGGGTGTCGTGAGATTTCGAGCAATGCGCTCTACCTTATCCACAACTCCTGCTGTGCCATCGAGGGTAACGCCTCGTCGTTGGAGGCTCGTGCCGAGTTGTTGCGCAAGACCGATGAGCGATTATCTCATCTCTACTCGCTCCACTCAGGCCGACCAGCCGAGGAGTTCAAGGCTTTGATGGCCGAGAATGGTGGCGAGGGGCGTTGGCTCTCGGCCGAGGAGACCATTGCCGCAGGCTTGGCCGACAAGATTATCGACGGCCTGATAGTGGGTTCGCTTATCCCCGATGGTGAGCAGACGGCTGAGGCTCAGCCTGCAGAGCCAACCCCTGCCGAACCAACTTCCGCTGAGTCAATCCCTGCCGAGCAGGGTGCGGTGACGGCCAAGAGCGATATGCCGCAGGATATCTCTCGCAAGGATATAGCTAAAGCTGTCGATACGGCTGCATCGGCGCTGGTGCGCTTCCTGATGCGCCGCTTCGCCTATCGCTGGGAGAAGTGGGTGGATAGCTGGCGCGAGAAGCGCGAGAGAAAGGCCGACAAGGCTCAGCCAAGCAGTGCAAAAGATGGTGCAACTCCCGCTCAGCCAGCGGCTACCCCCGCACCTGCACCTGCTCAGCCAGCGGCCGATGCTTTGCCACAGGCTCGTGCAGAGCGTTCGGTGGTGGCATTCGACAGCGGCCAGCGCAGTTACCGCCGCAGCGAGGTGAAGCCCATCGAAGATCCGTCGATGAATAGGATTCGAGTAGCCTCAAACGAGAAAGCCTACGCCGATGATGCCAAAGCCTTCGGTACATTCAGATAACAAAACTCTTGTTGTACAACTTCTATTAAACAGGAGTAATCCAATAAATTTTATAAAAAAACATTAACCCTAAAACAAACAAAATTATGTCAAACATCATTGTAAACCCAAAGAACTACACAGGTCACGAACTTGAGTCAATCTTCTTCCGCCCATTGCTTTCGGGCCCATCTGCCGAGTCGCTCGGTATCCGCATCCTCTACAATATGCCTATGCCTACGGTGGTGCAGATGTGGGACCATACGGGCAACGTGCTCTCGCCACTGGATGAGGCTTCGGCGTGGAGCGGCGGCACCAAGACTACCCACTACCAGAAGACTATCCCAATGTCGCGCGTAAAGGCCGAAAATGCTTTCTCGGCAAGTGACTACTTCTCGACAATATTCGAGCTTATCACCAACCGCCCCGACGTGAATATGGAGGATTTGACAGGCACCGAGCTGGAGGTGGCCGAGACCGAGTTGTTCCGTCGTGCCATTGCCGAGAGTATCCGTATGAACTTGTGGCTTGGCGACAAGAGCGGCGCGTTGCAGACTGGCTACACCAGCTTCGACGGCTTGTTGAAGATTATCAACGACCGTGTGAAGGGTGGCCACTTCTACTATGCCGAGAACGATTTGGATTCGCAGCTCAGCGACTACTCGGTGCAGGAGATTTTCGATATGATGATTCGCAAGGCTTCGCCACGTCTGAAGGGCCTCTATGGCGAGGGACAGGTGGCGTTCTTCGTGTCGCCAACAATCTACAACCTCTATGAGATGTTCCTCGACAACAACTTCGGCACTGCGGCCTACAACGACACGCAGACTGGTCGCCGCCAGTTGATGTATCACGGCTTCCCCGTAATCGAGATCAACCTCGATCCAGCGATCTCATCTTCAAAGCTCTCGGAGAACTTCTGCTTCTTTACCGACCGTCGCAATCTGGTGATGGCTGTAAATACGGCCGACACTCCAGGCTCGGAGGTGCGTATGTGGTACAACCCCGACCAGATGGAGAATCGTCAGCGTGCGGTATTTGCCATCGGTTGCGAGATTCTCGACGATGAGCTTGTCTGCGCCTACACCAACGTAACAGCCTAACCCTCAGAGCAGAGATGACCGAAAATAAGTTTTACAAGCCCGTCGGCGGGTTGGTGCGTGCCGAGCTCTTTCACTCATCTCAGGTCGATTCTGTCGAGCAGTTGAGATGGGGAGGGGGAGTGGAGGTGGGGTTGGTGGACGATGCTTCGAGTTATACCGAGCAATTTTCGGCCGACAACCGTCAGGTGAGCGTGTTGCACACGCTCACCCTCTGCTCCGACCGCAATCAGGCGGGAGCGTGGTTTGATGGCGAGTTTCTTCGCCGTGTGGCTGCCGATGGCGTGGTGGCGAAGGTGGAGCTGGCAACGGGCGAGCAGATAACGGTGGGGTGGTGCAGTCGTATGGGCCTCGAGCAGAGCCTGCGACTCCACTCCTTAGAGTTTGATTCGGGCAAGGGCCTGAACGACTCGCCCCGAGTGACGCTCTCGCTCAGTTGCCGCGACGTTACATCGGCCCTGAAATAAAAGAGTAGAAAATTATGGACAACAATAACAAACTTTCAAAGACAAAGAGCCTTGTGGCGGTGGGTAACCGCACGCCTGAGCCGCTGTTCGGATTAGGCGGGGGAGTGGTGCAGAGCGATAAGTTCTGGCGTTGGGGCGACGATAATATGATGCCCTATGCCCTGTCGCTTATGTCGCGCCGTTCGACCACCCACCGCCGCATCATCAACGACAAGGCCGACTACATTGCAGGCAAGGGTTTTTCCTACAACGAGAGCGAGGTGCTGCTCGCCTTAATCGTGAGAAGTGCCAACGGCGAGGGCGAGTCGCTGCGCGAGGTAATCAGTCGCTTGGCATTCGACAAGGCATTGATGGGCAACGCCTTTCTGGAGATTGTGACCGACGAGCAGCACTCGTTCCTCTCGCTATATCATCAGGATGCTTCGCGTTGCCGCATAGCCCGCGACTCACAGCACGTTATGATTCATCACGACTGGTGCTCGTTCAACCCCTCGGATGCCTGCGTGTTGCCGCTCTACCCGCTCTTCGAGAAGCAGGCCGATGGCTCGCTGCGCTCGGTGGTGCACTACAAGGAGTATGAGCCTATGTTCTCGCACTATGGAGTGCCGAAGTATATAGCGGGTATGGGAGTCTCGGCAATAGCCTATAAGACAGATTGTTGGAACATCTCGCGATTGGATAATTCGTTCCAGCTATCGGGTGTGATGATGCTCGACGCCTCGGCCGAGAACGAGGCCGAAGCCGAGCGCATTGTGCGTGCTGCCGAGAGCCGCTTTGCGGGTAATCCCGGGCAGGTGATGTTCGTAATCCGTGAGGGTGCCGAGAACGACAACTCGCGCTTTATCCCCATCGAGTCGCATAACGAGGGCGACTGGAGCAAGCTCCACGACCAGGCGACGGGCGATATAGTGATTGCCCACTCGTGGTTCCGTTCGCTCAGTGGTTTAGACTACTCGTCGGGCTTCAGTGCCGAGCGAATTCTCCACGAATATGAGGTGGCACTCAACACCGTAATCCTTGCCGAGCAGGAGGAGTTGCTCTCGCCCATCAAGAGCGTGCTGCGCGAGGTGGTGGGTGTCGATGCCTCATCGTTGGAGATTATCAACCGACCTCCAACCCGCTCGAAGCCAATATATATGAAGGTGTGGGAGGCCCGCAAGGCCGACGGTCTGGAGTATGATTCGGAGGATGAGCGCCAGCAGTGCTATCTGTCGGAGATAACCAAGTATAATGTAACCAAAATAAATTAGCAGAGAGTTATGAGTGAGTTGATTTCGCAGGCCGAAGTGGTGGCTTTGGCCTTTTCCGATGGAGAGTATCTCTCACCCGATGTGATTGGGGTGGCCGATATAAAAGCTGTGGTGAGCAAGTGGATTAAGCCCGTTGTGGGCCAAGCTCTGTTGTGTGCGGTGGAGGATGGAGAGTATGGCGAGTTTGCCGAAAAGTACCTCAAGCCCACCATCGCCTCATATGTGAGATGCGTGGTGCAGCCCCGACTCAATGCCGTAACGGGGCAGGCGGGTTTGGCTATGCCTGTGGGTAGCTACCACAAGGCGGCCGACGAGGCGGCTCGCCGAGAGCTTCTTCGCTCGCTTCTGAGGCGTGCCACAGCGCTGAGGATAGAGATGTCGGACTATCTTGAGGCCAACGCCGACAAGATTGTGGAGTATGATCCCAAAGAGAATGTATTAAACCGTTGCAGATGTTATGGAGGCTTTGTGCAGATTTGTTAACGGATGCGTGGCAGGGCTTGTAGCCCTGTTCACGCCCATCGTGCCGTTAGTGTGGAGCGTGGTGGGGTTCATTGGCTTCGACTTTGCAACGGGTGTGCTGGCCTCGCGAGCCGATGCCCGACGCATTGGTCAGGAGTGGTACTTCGAGAGTCGCGAGGCGTGGCGCACGGTGGAGAAGCTGGGGTTTACGGTGGTGACGCTCTGTATGACCTATGTGATAGATGTGGTGGTGCTGGACTTTTTGAATCTCAACCTCACACGTCTGTTTGCAGGATTTGTGTGCGGTGTGGAGATGTGGTCGTTTGTCGAGAACGGCTGCCGCATAAGCGATGCTCCGCTACTGCGCCATATAAGAAGATTTGTACGTCAAAGAGTAAGAGAGGAGGTGAAGAGGAGATGAGTAGAGGAATAGACAACTGCAACCCTGGCAACATACGCCGTTCGAGGGTGAGCTACAAGGGCGAGGTGCACCCCTCGCAGGATAAGGATTTCAAACAGTTTGAGTCGATGGAGTGGGGCTATAGAGCGATGTTTGTGCTGCTCGATACCTATCGTGTGAGGTATGGACTTTGCACTTTGCGTGAGATGATTTCGCGCTACGCCCCGCCCGAGGAGAATCATACGGCGCTCTACATCGACGCTGTGTGCGACGTGACGGGCATAGCTCCCGATGAGCGGCTCAACACCCGCTGCCGCGAGGATATGGTGCCGGTGGTGGCGGCTATGTCGAGGGTGGAGAATGGTGCGGCGGCCAATCTTCGGGAGGTGGAACGAGGCTTTGATTTAACTTGTTGGGATTGTTAAGTTTTCGTTAAAGATGGCTGTGGCTTGCTGAAATATGCTATATGATTACTATCTTTGAGCCAAGAAATGTGCCCGATGTGCTATTTTGTTGGGCCGAAAACATCTTTTATGAGCGCAATTTATACAGTTATGCTTGCCGTGTTGGCCATTTTGGCCATCTCGGGACTTTATGTCGGAGTGACTAACGATGCTGTGAACTTCCTGAACGCAGCCATCGGCTCGAAGGTTGCCAAGATGCGTACCATTCTGGCGGTTGCTTCGGTGGGAATTATTATCGGTGTGTTGACCTCGACAGGTATGATGGAGGTGGCACGAAGCGGAATGTTCAACCCAGGGTTGTTCACCTTCCACGAGGTGATGATTCTCTATGTGAGTGTGATGTTTGCAAATGTGATTTTGCTGGATATCTACAACTCGCTTGGCCTGCCCACTTCAACTACTGTTGCATTGGTTTTCAGTTTGTTGGGTGCGGCTATTGCGGTGTCGCTTTATAAGATTTCGGGCGATCCATCACTCTCGCTCGGCAGCCTCGGTGGATTTATCAACACCACTCGTGCTATGGGTGTTATCTCGGCTATCCTGATGTCGGTGATCATCGCCTTTATCTTTGGTACGCTGGTGATGTGGATTTCACGTTTCATCTTCTCGTTCCGCTATCTGGGCATCTTCAAGAAGTTTGGTGCTGTGTGGTGTGGTGCGTCGTTTACGGCTATCGCCTACTTCGCCATCTTCAAGGCTCTGAAGGGCGTGCTGTCGGGTACGGCAATGTATATGTGGATTAGCGATAATCTGCTTATCTCGCTGATTGTATGCTGGATTTTCTGCTCAATAGTGTTGAAATTTATGCAGATGTTCCGCATCAACATCCTGCGTATCAATATCCTTTCGGGTACGTTTGCTTTGGCTTTGGCCTTTGCGGGTAACGACCTTGTGAACTTTATCGGTGTGCCTTTGGCTGGTCTGGATGCCTTCAACATCGCTAAGGAGGCTGGCTCGACAACAATCCTTATGGAGGGCTTGAAGGAGAATTTGCCAGCGCAGTTTATATGGATGATTCTCTCGGGCGTGGTGATGATTGCTACACTCTGGACATCAACAAAGTCGATGAACGTGTCGCAGACCGAGATTTCGCTCGCAGGTCAGGGTGACGATATGATTTCGGGTGAGATGGATTCAAATGTCTTCTCGCGCTCTATCGTGCGTGCGTCACTCGGCATCTCAAACTTCTTCGACAGAGTATTCCCCGAGTCGGTAAAGGGTTTCGTCTCAAAGCGTTTTGAGTATGAGGATGTGGAGAAGAATGGCGCTCCTTACGATAAGATTCGTGCCGTTGTGAACCTCACAACCGCTGCGCTTCTGATTTCGGTGGGTACATCGCTCAAGTTGCCACTCTCGACAACTTACGTCTGCTTTATGGTGGCGATGGGTTCGTCGCTCGCGGATAAGGCGTGGGGTAGAGAGTCGGCCGTACACCGCATCTCGGGCGTTATGACCGTAGTGATGGGTTGGTTCGTGACGGGTATCGGCGCATTTATCATCGCTATCGGTGTGGGCTTGTTGCTCATCTGGGGTGGTACTATCGCCTTTGTCTGTGTGACTGTGGCTTGCGCCTATATGCTCATCAAGAGTAACTTCATCGATGCCAAGAAGAAGGCCGAGAATAAGGGTGAGAGCACCGCTGAGAACAATCAGGTGGATTCGGTTGTAGGCGAGGTTTGCCATATGATGAAGGTCTCGACTCAGATTTATGACCGTACGTTGGTGGCCGTATTCAAGGAGGATAGAAAGTCTCTGAAGGAGCTTGTGCGCGAGGCGAACGAGATGTACGACAAGTGTCACAAAATCAAGTACAGCCTGATGCCAGCCCTGCGCAAGATGAAGGGTTCGGGATTGGAGCTCTCGCTCTACTATATTCAGGTGGTGGACTACCTGAACGAGATGGCTAAGGCGTTGGTACACATCACACGCCCTGCGTTTGACCATATCGACAACAACCACAAGGGACTCTCGGAGGAGCAGACCGTTGATTTGAAGCATATCAACGACGACGTGGCCGAGATTTACGGCAGCATCAACCGTATGATTGCCGAGAATGACTTCCGCGATATTGACACAGTGCTCACAATGCGTGACGAACTCTTCGAGCGCATTGCCGCTACCACAAAGTCGGAGTTGAAGCGTATCAATAATGGCGAGGGTAACACCAAGGCGAGCCTCTTCTACCTCAATATTATGAGCGAGACGAAGGCTATGGTGCTCCAGGCACGTAACCTGCTGAAGGCACAGCGCTACTTCCTCGAGCATTCGGGAATGCCCAAAAACTGGACTCGTTAAGAAATTGTTTCATACATAATTAAATAGGTTGTGGCCTGTCTGACATCTGTCGGCAGGCCTATTTTTGTAATTCATAATTCATAATTCAAAATTCAAAATTAGGGAGATTAGTGAAATTAAGGAGATTAGGGAGAGTTTTCCTTATATTCCCTAAATTCCCTAATTTCTTTTCTCTCAAACTCAATCATAAAAGGGTTGTAAAACCCAATTTTGAATTAAAAAAACCTGCCTAACTATTTGTTAGACAGGTTTATCGTTTGCTGCGGCTCAGGCTATTTGGTGTAGAATGTTACGCCCTGCAATTTGTTCCAATCGCCGCGTGTGAAGTCTGGTATAGCAACAGGCATACTGCCGTGCTCAAGCGATGCGGCCGAGAGCGAGATAAGCGATGACCACTCGGCTGCGTCGTAAACATCCTGATCAAGTGGCAAGCCGTTGCGCAGGCAGTAAATCAGTCGGTAGTCCATCACAAAGTCCATACCTCCGTGACCACCCACCTTCTTGGCCTGCTCCTCAATCTCGCGGTGGATAGGGTGCTTATAGGCCTCCATAGCGGCCGCCATAACCTCCTGCGATGCGAAGCCGTGCTCGTCGAGCTTCGTACCCTCGGGCACGATGCCCTCCTTGAGTGTGCCCTCGGTGAATGTGTAGCCGCTCACAGGGTATTTGTTGGCAAAGCCCTTTGTGCCAGTAAGCTGATACATACGGCTGTAGGGGCGTGGCGAATAGACGTTGTAGTGCACCTCGATAGTCTGCTCCTTCTCGGTCTTGATGAGTGTTACGGTGTGGTCGCCACTCTTGCACTCCTCGAAGCCGCCATACTTCTTACCTACCTCGGCGCTGTTGGCTGGCTTGGTATCCATCGACACTAAATAGTTGAGCTTGTTGCCTCGGTGGATGTTGAGAGCCATACAGATAGGGCCAAAGCCGTGTGTTGGGTACAAGTCGCCACGATTCGACATATTAAACTTCACGCGCCAGTTCTTGTAGCTACCCTCCCAGTATGGGCCGAGATTGTGGATGTAGGCACCCTCGGCGTGTACGATCTCGCCAAATACGCCCTGATGAGCCATATTCATAGTGGTAAGCTCAAAGAAGTCGTAGATGCAGTTCTCGAGCATAATGCAGTGGCGGCGCGTGCGCTCCGAAGTGTCAACCAACTGCCAGCACTCGTCGAGAGTAATGGCGGCAGGCACCTCGACAGCGACGTGCTTGCCGTGCTCCATAGCGTAGAGAGCCACGCTGACGTGCATAGTGCAGGGGGTAGAGATGTAGATAAGGTCGATATCGTCTCTCTCACACAACTTCTTGTAGTCCTCCTCGCCTGTGTATTCATCGGCCTTTGGCATCTGGGCATCGGTGAGCATCTGCTGGCACTTGTCGATATTCTCCTGCACCAAATCGCAGAGGCCCTTCACCTCGACACCCTCTAAGTGGGTGAAGCGCTTGACAGCAGCACTTCCGCGCATTCCGATTCCCACAAATCCCACTCTTACGGTAGGAATAGGCTCGGCCGCAAAGGCCAGCATCGACTCCTGACCTGGAGCACGCTCAGGCTCATCAAAAACAATTATGCCATCTTTAACCGAGTAGCCATCGCCACCTGATTCGTCGCAACAGCCTGGTGCCACAAGGCCCATCATAAGAGCTATGCACGCAATTAGTAAATTGTTGAATTTCATAGTAAATATACTTTAATAAGTTATCGCGATACGGCAGGAACGCCCCCGAATCGTCTGTTGTTCTAAACTCTATACACAAAGAGGCTGCTAACTCTTCTCTGTTGTGCAGCCTCTTTGTAAAGTCTATGTTTTCGGGAGAGATTACTTGCGGGCAGCCTCGTCGAGTGCCTTGCGAGCCTCGGTCATAATCTCCAACCAGGGCTGCTTGTAGTCGGTAATCTCCACTGTGCGAACCTTCTCCAACACTGCATCTACGGCACTCATATCGGCGCCAGCAGCACGCAATGCGCGAACCTTCTCCGACACCTCGATACCGTCAATCAAACGCTCGAAACGGATTGATGAGCGGTTGTAAGGATATACGAAGTATGTATCGCCCGACATCCAGCCGCCGAAGCGAGAGTCATACTGTGGATTCTCAGCCCAAGAGTTGTAGGCCCAACGCAAGAAGCCGTCGTAGTCGTGAGCGATGTTCTTCCAACCCAAAAGCTCGGCCTCGTAAGGCTGCGAAGTGGTGAATGTGTTGGGGTAGGCAGGGCTGCAGCACACATAGAATGTTGTGGTATAGCCCTGAGCACGACGCATAGCGATATCCTCTGGTGTTACGGTCTGGTGACGCATAGCGGCACACACATCGCGCATCATAGTGAACTTCTCGTATGAGCGGTGGTTGTCGGCCAGAGCGAAGCCCATCTCGGGAGCACAATCCATCAACACCTTAGCTGCTGCCTGCATAGCCTCTGGCGAGCGCTCGTCCATAGCGATATTGGTAATCTTGAGCCAACCCTTAGCCTCGAGGTGCTTCTTGAAATCCTTCAAGAATGGCTTCCAGATAACTGGGAAGATTGGGGTGTTAGGCTCGGCCTTAACTGTAATCATCTTGCCCTCCTTCTCGTCGAAGTACTCAAGCTCGCAGTTCCAGGGAACCATAGAGTAGCAGTTGATATACTTGTTGATGCCGATGCCGAGCATAAACTCTACCCAGCGGTCAAACACCTTATAGTCGTAGCTCCAAGAGCCATCCTTGTGCTTTGTCCACTTAATCATAGGCTCGTAGGCGTGGTAGCACTGGTGGTTCCAGGGGTCTTTGTTCAGAGTGGCGGTGATAACCTTCTGGCCAGCATCGCGCAGGCGCTCCATCAAAGGCTTCATTGCCTCGAAGTGAGCATCGCTCCACAACTCCAAGCCCTGTGCATAGGCCACCGATGATGGGTGCTGCCACAAGTCGAGGTGGAAACGCCACTCCTTAGCGTGCTTCAAGGTGTGGTTCAACACCTCTACCTCCAATGGGAGCTTGGTCTTGCCAAAGCCGTTGTGGCTAACCACAACCTCGGCCTTGTAGATGCCAGCCTCCACCTCGCGAGGAATCTCGAGGCTAACCCACACTGGGCGTGCTGTGCAAGCCGCCATATCGAAGCGAGAGAGAGTGTCGAGCATATCGGGAGCGATAACGGCTGGGCCGCCCTTCTTGAAGCGGTAGGTCTGCTCATCGGCCAAAGTGTAGCGCACGAAGCGAGCCTCGGCGATAGAGGCGGGCATTGTGCCAACCTCTGAGGTGAAATCGCTCACCTTGCACTCGATTCCGTTGATGGCCTTCGAGCTCCACAAAACAATCTGTGCTGATGCACGCTCACCCTTCCACGCTGTGATGCGGAAAGGCTCGCCCGATACCTTCTCAGGTACGATGCTGCGGGCATACTGGCTCTCGGGGCAACCCCACGCTGCGTTGAGCTTACCGCTCACGCCTGTCCACGCTGCCTGCTGCTCTGGGGTGAGAGCTACGGGATCCTCAGCCTCGGCAAATGTCTCAACAGGCACATACTCCTGGCAACCGATGATGGTTGCGGCTGCCATAATGGCAAATGTTAGATTTCTTAAACTTTTCATCATTTATTAGTTTTGTATTTGTTTGATATTCAGTTGGCGATTCTACGCATAGTACTCACAAATATAACAAAAAAATGTGACAGAAGTGCTTTTGGCGAAATTTATTTGTCAAACAACCCTATTTTACGTTAATATTTGTATCTTTGTCACTTATTATATCTGTCGGAATATGAGATTTAAGGAACTTTACAACACATTTGTGCTGGCGGTGCTGGCAGGTTTGATGATTGGTTTTGGCGGCGTAATCTATCTGATGTGCCCCAACAAGATGGTGGGAGCTGTGCTCTTCTCGTTTGGTCTGCTTACGATTATTTGTCAGGGCTTCGCACTCTATACGGGCCGTATTGGATATTTCCGCCAGTATGGTTTGGTGAGCATCCTTACGACCATCGTAGGTAACTTCGTGGGTACGGGACTGGTGGCTATGGGCTTCCGCCTTACACGCCACTCGGTGGATATCGCATCGGTGGTGGCACCCAAGCTCGCCGATTCGTCGCTGAGTATCTTCCTTCTCTCGATTGGTTGCGGTGCGATGATGTATCTGGCGGTTGATTCCTATCGCAAGTCGAAGTCGTGGCTGTTTGTGGTGATGCCCATCGTGGTCTTCATCCTCAGCGGCTTGGAGCACTCGATAGCCAATATGTTCTACCTCTCGCTGGCGGGCGAGTGGGGCATAGATGCTCTGCGTATCACGCTCATTGCGCTGGTGGGTAACGCTGTGGGCAGCGCCATTATCAACTCGGCCAACTTCACGCTCAAGGATGGTAGTGATAAGTAGGCGGCTGAGGTAACCCTTTTAGGATAAAAAATTCAAACTAAAAATAAGATTATGAAAAAAGTACTTTTTACACTTGCGGCGGCAATGATTGCTTTTTCGGCTGCGGCAGATGAGGGTATGTGGCTCTTGCCCTACCTTCAGAAGATGAACATCAAGGATATGAAGGCTAAGGGCTGCAAGCTCTCGGCTGAGGATATCTACTCAATCAACCAGACCTCACTCAAGGACGCTATCGTTATCTTCGGTGGCGGCTGCACAGGTGAGATTGTGTCGGACAAGGGTTTGGTTTTCACCAACCACCACTGCGGTTACGGCTCTATCCAGCAGCTCTCATCGGTTGAGCACGACTACCTGAAGTATGGTTTCTGGGCCAACTCTTTCGAGGAGGAGCTTCCAGTTCCAGGCCTCTCGGTGCGTTTTGTTCGCGCTATCGAGGATGTTACAGCTCAGTTGGTGGGCAACATCCCATCTATCGCAGGTGAGCAGGAGCGTCAGGCTGCCATCCGCGAGAATATGAAGGGTGTGTCGGCCGAGCTTAGCAAGAAGTATGAGGGCAAGAGCGTGCAGATTGTGCCTTTCTTTGGTGGCAATCAGTACTTCGCATTTGCCTATGAGGTATATACCGACGTCCGTTTGGTGGGTACACCTCCATCGTCAATCGGTAAGTTTGGCGGTGAGACCGACAACTGGATGTGGCCACGCCACACAGGCGACTTCTCAATCTTCCGCGTATATGCCGACAAGGATAACAAGCCTGCGGCCTACTCAAAGGATAATCAGCCATATCGTGCCGAGCGTCACTTGGAGATCTCACTCGCAGGTTACAAGGCGGGCGACTTCTCGATGGTGATGGGTTTCCCTGGCTCTACTGAGCGTTATATGACATCATACGAGATTGACCAGATGTTGGAGGTTGAGAATCCACAGCGTATCTATATTCGTGGTGAGCGTCAGAAGATTTTGTGGGAGGCTATGGAGGCCAGCGACGAGATTCGCATCAAGTACGCATCGAAGTATGCTGGCTCGTCAAACTACTGGAAGAACTCAATCGGTATGTCTCGTGGCTTGAAGAAGCTCAACATCAAGGCTTTGAAGCAGGCTCAGGAGCAGGAGTATCAGAAGTGGGCCAACGAGAACACACTCCCCGAGGAGGGCTTTATCGACGCTCTTCCAAAGATTAAGGAGGCCACCGAGAAGCTCACAGCTTTGGAGGGTGCTACACAGTATCTGAACGAGGCATTTATCCGTGCCGTTGAGATTATCCAGGTGGCTCGTATGGACGAGGAGCGTTACGATAGCTTCTACAAGGACTACGACGTGGCTCTCGACCGCAAGGTGGCTAAGCGTATGCTCACAATCGCTCGTGAGAATATGCGCAAAGAGGATTTGCCATCAATCTACACCGAGGTTATCGATGCCAAGTTTGGCGGCAACATCGAGGCTTATGTTGATTGGCTCTACGACAACACAGTATTCTCATCGGCCGCAACAGCAAAGGCCGCAAGCAAGCAGGTGCGCAATGCCGATCCAGCCTATGTGTTGGCTCACTCTGTAGTGACAAAGATGGTCAGCTACTCGCCTGAGATTCAGAAGCTGCGCCCACTCTACAACGAGGGACACCGCCTCTACATCGCTGGTTTGATGCGCCAGAAGCCTAACAAGGCGTGGGCATCGGATGCCAACTTCACAATCCGCCTTACCTATGGTAACATCCTGCCCTACAACCCTGCCGATGCCATCACCTATAACTACTTCACAACTCTGGAGGGTGTGATTGCAAAGGAGGATAAGACCAACCCATTGGAGTTCACCGTTGAGGAGAAGCTCAAGGAGCTCTATGCTAAGAAGGATTACGGTCAGTATGCCGACAAGGATGGCAAGTTGCACGTTGGTTTCCTCTGCAACCTCGACATCACTGGCGGTAACTCAGGTTCTCCAGTTTTGGATGGCAAGGGCCGCTTGATTGGTTTGGCATTCGACGGCAACTGGGAGGCTATGTCGGGCGATATCGCCTTCGAGCACGAGTTGCAGCGTTGTATCGCAGTTGATATCCGCTATGTACTTTTCGTAGTTGATAAGTTTGCGAACTGCCAGCATATTATGAAGGAGCTTTCGATCTCTAAGAAGTAGTAGAAGCCGTATAGCAAGGCTCTTTTGGCATCTGCCTTGACCTCAAAATCCTCATTTACGCCAAGTAAACTGCGGTTTCTCGGTCTGCGAGCAGCTTCAAAATAGCTCTTGCTATACAACTTCTAACGAAATATGGTTGTCCGACGCACTTGTTGGACAACCATTTTTTTGTTTGTAGGGAATTTAGGGAATTTAGGGAAATTAAGGAGCTTTTCCTTAAATTCGCTAAACTCCTTAAACTCCCTATCGTTTGTTAGTTGAGGTATCTTTTTTGCCAAACTGTTTCTCGGAAAGGCAAAAAATATTAACTTTGTAACTGGCCTATTGTTGCTATGGCAATAGTGGCCATAAAACCAATTAGCAAACACAAAACATATTCCATATATGGCTACAATTCGACTTACCAAAGAGTTTACATTCGAGGCGGCCCACTTTCTTGAGGGTTACGACGGTGCGTGCCGCGAGATTCACGGCCACTCATATCGTCTGATGGTGACAATCAAGGGCGAGCCATCGCAGGATAGCTACGATCCCAAGCAGGGTATGGTGATGGATTTCGGTCTGCTCAAGCGAATAGTGAACGAGCAGATTGTATCGCAGTTCGACCACTCGTTTGTGGTGCGCCGCACTCAGCAGGGGCTCGCTTTGAAGAGTATGCTCTCGGATAACTACAACAATATCGTGATGGTGGATTACCAGCCCACTTGCGAGAATCTGCTGGCCGACTTTGCCGAGCGTCTGCTTGAGTCGTTGCCCGACGAGGTGGAGCTCTACTCGTTGCGTCTGCACGAAACGGCCACATCCTATGCCGAGTGGTTTGCCGAGGATAATTTGTAACCCATAAACCCCGCTACATTGAAACGACTATTTCTGATTGACGCCTACGCGCTCGTCTTCAAATACTACTACGCCTTTATGGGGCGACCTATGCGCAACCGTCAGGGGATGAATACATCCATACTGTTTGGCTTCACGAAGTTTCTGCGTGATATCCAGAAGCGCGAATCGCCCGATTTGCTGGGTGTGGCTCTCGATCCAAAGGGTGGCTCATTCCGCAGTCAGCTCTTCTCGGACTACAAGGCCAACCGCCCCGAGACTCCCGAGGATATCATAGCCTCGATTCCCTATCTGTGCCGTCTGCTGAAGGCTATGCGTATTCCCGTCTATGAGATTGCGGGCTACGAGGCCGACGATGTTATCGGCACACTCGCTTTTCGTGGCTCGGAGGCTGGCTACGATGTCTATATGGTTACGCCCGACAAGGATTACGGTCAGCTTGTGGGCCCCAACCGCAAGCTCTACAAGCAGAAGGGCGATGGCGTGGAGATAGTCGATGCGGAGGCTATCTGCGCGAAGTATGGCATTAAGGAGCCATTGTTGGTGCGCGATATTTTGGCCATCTGGGGCGATGCTTCGGATAATATTCCTGGCGTGCCAGGCATAGGCGAGAAGGGCGCTTGCAAGTTGGTGGGCGAGTGGGGCGAGGTGGAGAATATCCTCGCCAACGTGCAGAATATCAAAGGCAAGCAGGGCGAGAAGATTGCCGCTTGGGGCGATAATCTGTTGCTCTCGAAGCGACTCACCACCATCTGTACCGATGTGCCTGTGGAGTTCAAGCCCGAAGATTTGGCCATCTGCCCGCCCAACTACGACGAGTTGCAGGCCCTCTATGCAGAGCTCGATTTCACGTCGTTTCTAAGAGATATCCGCAACCTCGCTCCCGCCGAGCAGGTCGCTGCACCTCAGCAGGTACCTCAGCAGGCTCCGCAGCGTGAGCTTTCGGATATGGCACAGGTAAAATCGGCCGATAAAAAGCGTCAGTCGATGGCTGGTCAGGGCGATCTGTTTGCTATGTTCGATGCCCCTGCCGAAGCCCCCGCAGTCTCTGCCCGTCCTACAATCTGCGACGGCTCGATTACCGCCACAACGGCCACAACCGCTGCATCTGCACCGCTTGTTGAGCAGTCGGGAGTGGTTGCAGAAGCTGAGGCGGTTGCCGAGGCCGAAGGTGCGCCACGAGCAATGCGTACGGCGGCCGATGTGGCTCATAATTACCATCTTATAACCTGCGAGGTCGAGTTGCAGGCTTTGGTCGATAGGCTGATGCAGTGCGATGAGTTCTGCTTCGACACCGAGACTACGGGCTTCGATATCTTCAACGACCGCATTGTGGGTATGTCGTTTGCTGTGGAGCCTCACGAGGCGTGGTATGTGAGCTTCACGCCCGAGAATAGTGCAACCTTTGCCGATGTGGTGCGCCCGCTCTTCGAGTGCGCCCGCATTGCGAAGGTGGCGCAGAATATTAAGTTTGATATGATGGTGCTCTCGCGCCTGGGTATCGAGGTGCGTGGTCGTAAAATCGACACTATGATTCTGCACTATCTTTTGGATGCCGAGTCGCGCCACAATATGAACTATCTGGCCGAGCGATACTTGGGTTACTCGCCCATAGCCATCGAGACACTCATCGGAAAGGGTGCTCGACAGCTTACTATGGACCAAGTAAATGTGATGAGTGTCAAGGAGTATGCCGCCGAGGATGCCGACGTTACGATGCAGCTCAAGGGTGTGCTTTGGCCCGAGGTGGTGGCTCAGGGTTTGGAGGAGCTATATTTGAAGGTGGAGGAGCCGATGATAGATGTGCTGGTCGATATGGAGCTTGCGGGCGTGAAAATCGACACGCAGATACTGGCCGACTATGCCGTTGAACTGAACGCTATGCTCTTGGATTTGGAGCGTGAGATTCGCCAAATTGCCGACGAGCCGACACTCAACGTCAACTCGGCACGTCAGCTCGGCGAAGTGTTGTTCGCCAAGTTGCGCATCACCGACAAACCCAAGATGACCAAGACACGCCAATACAGCACCGACGAGGAGTACCTTCAGGGCTTTGCTCGCGAGCATCGCATCGTGGAACTCATCCTGCAATATCGTGGTGTGAAGAAGCTGCTCTCGACCTATGTCGAGGCTCTGCCACTACTTGTAAATCGCTCTACGGGGCGCATTCATACATCGTTCAATCAGGCAGTTACCGCCACAGGCCGCTTGTCATCGACAAATCCAAATTTGCAGAATATCCCCGTGCGAGATGAGCTTGGCCGCCGCATCCGCGAGGCCTTTGTGCCAGCCGATGCCGACCACGTTCTGCTCTCGGCCGACTATAGTCAGGTGGAGCTGCGATTGATGGCGCACCTGAGTGGCGATGAGTCGCTTATCGAGGCCTTTGCGCAGGGCGAGGATATCCACTCCTCGACTGCCGCCAAGCTCTTCCACAAGAGCATCAGCGAGGTCACATCCGAGGAGCGTCGCCGTGCCAAGACCGCCAATTTCGGTATCATATATGGCATCTCGGCCTTTGGCCTGAGCCAGCGACTCGATATCCCCCGCAAGGAGGCTAAGGAGTTGATTGATGGCTACTTCGCAACCTATCCAAAGGTGAAGGAGTATATGGATAACGCCATTGCCGATGCGCGTGAGAAGGGCTTTGTTGAGACCGCCTTTGGTCGCCGCCGCGCCCTGCGTGATATAGCTTCACGCAACGCCGTAGCACGAGGTGTGGCCGAGCGCAACGCCATCAACGCCCCCATTCAGGGTAGCGCAGCCGACATAATGAAGTTGGCGATGATTGAGATTCGCCGCCGCCTGAGAGCCGAGGGCTTGCAGTCGAAGATGATTTTGCAGGTGCACGATGAGGTGATTGTCGATTTGATAGCCGCCGAGCGTGAGGCTGTCGAACGCATAGTTCGTGAATCTATGGAGGGTGTTGCTCAGCTCAGAGTACCTCTCATCTCCGAGATGGGCGTGGGGCAGAATTGGCTCGAAGCACATTAGAGTATGAGACAGAAAGAGTAGGCCGAGGCCTACTCTTTTTCTATGATATCTCATTTACTTTCCGTTTGTTGCCTACGCCTATTTGAGGTATTGAGCCACTGCCTCGGCTATGCGCTCGCCATCGAGAGCGGCTGAGATGATACCTCCAGCATAGCCAGCACCCTCACCCGCAGGGAACAAACCCTCAATTTCGGGGTGCATAAGTGTCTCGCTGTCGCGAGGGATACGCACAGGCGTTGATGTGCGCGACTCCACACCCACCACAATAGCGTCGGGCGTCACATAGCCACGCATCTTGCGGTCGAACGAGGCGATACCCTTGCGCAGTGCCGAGGCCATAAAGCTGGGCATCCACTTGTCTAATCGTGAGCAGCAGAGGCCAGGGATATAGGAGCTTGATGGGAGCGATGACGATGCTCGCCCTGCCACAAAGTCCGACACTCGCTGTGCGGGAGCAATCTGCTTGTCGCCACCATTCTGGCGTGCCGCCTCCTCTAACTGCTGCTGGAAGACCAATCCCGCCAATGGGCCGTGCTCGGCCTGCAGGAAGGCGTAATCCTCGGGGCGCACCTCGGTCACAAGGCCCGAATTGGCCCAGCGCGAGTTGCGCGAACTTGGCGACATACCGTTCACCACCGACTGCGCCGAGTCGGTCATAGCAGGCACGATAAAGCCTCCGGGGCACATACAGAATGAATAGACTCCTCGGCCGTCAATCTGATTCACCAACGAATATGAGGCCGCAGGCAGATAGTCGCCCCTCTCGGGCATATGGTATTGTATAGAGTCAATCAATCGCTGAGGGTGCTCGATACGCACACCCATAGCCAACGCTTTGGCCTCGAGCCTCACACCGTCGCGGTGCAGCGTGTGGTAGATATCTTTTGCCGAGTGGCCTGTGGCCAACACAACGGCTGCGCCCTCGATGAGCGTGTCGCCCACCCACACTCCTGCGAGTCGCTGGCCACGAACATCGAAGCCCGTAACGCGGCTGTTGAAGTGTATCTCGCCGCCGCTGCGGGTGATGGTCTCGCAGATGTTGCTGATGATGCGTGGCAGCTTGTCGGTGCCGATGTGGGGATGTGCCTCGTAGAGAATCTCGGGTGTGGCACCGTGATGCACGAGCGTCTGCAGGGCTTTGTTGTAGTTGCCGCGCTTCTTGCTGCGTGTGAATAGCTTGCCGTCGGAGAATGTACCCGCACCACCTGCGCCAAAGGCGTAGTTCGAATCGGGGTTGATGTCGAGATTGCGGTTAATCAGAGCTATATCCTGCTTGCGGGGCAGTACCTCCTTGCCGCGCTCCAACAGGATGGGGCGGTAGCCCAACTCGATGAGTCGGAGCGAGGCGAACAAACCCGCAGGGCCTGAACCCACCACAACCACCTCGGTTGAGTGACTCACGTCGGGATAGTCGAAGTGTACGGGTGCGGGCTGCGGCTCGTTGTCGATGAATAGCTCTAAGGTGAGGTTGACCTTGACGGGGCTGCGACGTGCGTCGATGGAGCGTTTAATAACCCTCGACATAGCCACATTGCTACGCAGCACACCCACCTGGCGTGCGGCAAGCGAAGTGTAGAGTTCGGCATCGGCCGACTGCTTGGGAGTGAGTTGCAGTGTAGTTGTAATGGGCATAAAAGTCGCTATTATATGCGCAAAATTAGCAAAAAAATGGCAAATCGCTAAAAAAAGAGTATTTTCTCTCTGGTTTGGTGTTGTTTATCGATTATTTTGTTACCTTTGCACTGCATTTGAGCCCCGCAACGAGCTCTTTTGCACACGGCCTGCGGATATGGTGTAATTGGTAGCCACGTCAGACTTAGGATCTGATGCCGAGAGGCGTGGGGGTTCGAGTCCCTTTATCCGCACAATCTTAATTTTGAGGAGAAATTTTCGGATTTCTCCTCATTTTTATTTTTATAACTA